>NZ_JBFRCF010000002.1:0-619390 GCF_040965655.1 Paraburkholderia sp. EG286B
GCGTCGGGCTGCCGGATTCTCGTGACGCTGCTGCACGAAATGCAGCGCCGCGATGCGAAGCGGGGTCTCGCCTCGCTGTGCATCGGCGGCGGCATGGGCGTGGCGCTCGCGCTCGAGCGCGCTTGATGTTGACTGCCGGGGTGGGCCGCTAGCGGTCCGTCCCGGCGCTTGTGACCAGCGGGGCGACCAAAAACCGCGAGCGGTGCAGGCGAAGGCAGGGGAAGGAGCGAGGCCGGTGCCGTCGAACGGCGCAGCCGGAAAACGATAATGGAGTGTGGTTTATGTCAGAGCGTATTGCGTATGTAACGGGCGGGATGGGCGGCATCGGCACGGGCATTTGCCAGCGCCTCGCCAAGCAAGGTTTCACGGTGGTCGCCGGTTGCGGCCCGCATTCGCCGCGCCGCGTGAAGTGGCTGGAAGATCAGAAGGCGCTCGGTTTCGACTTCGTGGCCTCGGAAGGCAACGTGGGCGACTGGGATTCGACGCGCCAGGCGTTCGACAAAGTCAAGGCCGAGGTCGGTGAAATCGACGTGCTCGTGAACAACGCCGGCATTACGCGCGACGTGGTCTTCCGCAAGATGACGCGCGAAGACTGGACGGCCGTGATCGACACCAATCTCACGAGCCTCTTCAACGTCACGAAGCAGGTGATCGACGGCATGGTCGAGCGCGGCTGGGGCCGCATCATCAATATCTCGTCAGTGAACGGCCAGAAGGGCCAGTTCGGGCAGACCAACTACTCCACGGCCAAGGCCGGCATTCACGGCTTCACGATGGCGCTGGCCCAGGAAGTG
Organism: Paraburkholderia sp. EG286B; assembly: GCF_040965655.1. Lineage (NCBI taxonomy): Bacteria > Pseudomonadati > Pseudomonadota > Betaproteobacteria > Burkholderiales > Burkholderiaceae > Paraburkholderia > Paraburkholderia sp. EG286B. The sequence goes on from NZ_JBFRCF010000002.1 coordinate 795, forward strand.
GCGACCAAGGGCGTGACGGTCAACACCGTTTCGCCGGGCTATATCGGTACGGACATGGTGAAGTCGATCCGTCCCGACGTGCTGGAAAAGATCGTTGCGACGATTCCCGTGCGCCGTCTCGGCGCGCCCGAGGAAATCGCGTCGATCGTGGCGTGGCTCGCGTCCGACGAGTCAGGCTTTGCAACCGGTGCTGACTTCTCGCTGAATGGCGGGTTGCACATGGGCTGATCCCGCGCGCAGCGCGCCTGCAGGGGACGCGCGAAGCCGGGATCGAGGACGGCAGCGGGCCTGTTTGCTCACCGGGGCAGGCCGTTTCCGGGCTAGACCAACGCGCGACGGCAATGGCCGCCGCGCGTTGGCGCTAACAAGGGCGACACATGACGACTACAAAGAAAACCGCCGAACGTCTCATCAAGAAATATCCGAATCGTCGGCTGTACGACACGGAGACGAGCACGTACATCACGTTGACGGACGTGAAGCAACTCGTGCTGGAGCAGGAGGAGTTCAAGGTCATCGACGCGAAGACCAACGAGGATCTGACGCGCAGCATCCTGCTGCAGATCATTCTCGAAGAGGAAAGCGGCGGTCTGCCGATGTTCTCGTCATCGATGCTGTCGCAGATCATCCGTTTCTATGGTCATGCGATGCAGGGCATGATGGGCACCTACCTGGAAAAGAACATCCAGGCGTTCATCGACATCCAGAACAAGCTCGCGGACCAGTCGAAGAGCCTCTACGAAGGCAACGCGATGAACCCCGAGGTCTGGTCGCAGTTCATGAACATGCAGGCGCCGATGATGCAGGGCATGATGACGAGCTACATCGAGCAGTCGAAGAACATGTTCGTGCAGATGCAGGAGCAGATGCAGAACCAGGCGAAGAACATGTTCAGCAGCTTCCCGTTCAAGCCCGCGACGCCGGGCGGCGCGGCGGCGCCGGCGCAGGGCGCACCCGAAGGCGGCGAGGAAGAGAAGAAGTAAGCGGCGCGGCGCACACGGCGGGTGGCGCGCGCCGGCAAGTCGCGGCGCGCTCTCGCATATCCGGCGCGCCGTGGCGGCGCGTTGCCGCGCGAGCGCCACACTTCGCGAGGCAGCGGGCGCAATGCCGCCGTCCTCATGTGTTCTCAGGCGCTTTGCAGATCGCGCAAGGCTTCAGGGTGCGCCACGGCCACCCGCAAAAGGGCTTGCGCAGCGCCGGTCGGCTGGCGCCGGCCTTGCTCCCAGTCCTGCAGCGTGCGCGTGGAAACGCCAAGCAGTGCCGCGAACGCGCTCTGCGAGAGGCCGGCGCTCGCACGTGCGAGCGCAGCGGCGGTGGGCTTGCGGCCGGTGACGCCCAACGCGCCACTCGAGGCGCCCCGGCGCGCTTTCAACCCGCGCACCGAGTCCAGCCGTTCAGCCTGCAACGGGTCCATTTTCTCGTTCATGTTGTCGCTCTCTCCGCACAACCGGTTCAGGCTGCGTTTGAGCGTGCTCCGTGCGCACGCGGCGAAAATTATCCGGATGCGCCGTTCGCAGGCGAGCAATAGCTGAACAAAGTTTGATTCTGTCCATATTCCATCCGACCCCGGCGCCACGGGGCGCACTCACCATGCTGCGCCGCACGATACGCCAAACGGGTAAAATGGCGGATTGGCTTGACCCCGCGCGGCGCTACTTTCGCCCTGCGCCCCACATCCGGACGTACACGTGAAAAACCCTGTTGAATCAACGACCTCCCGCAATCCTGCTCCGCGCGTCGGGATGGTTTCCCTCGGCTGCCCGAAGGCGCTTGTCGACTCCGAGCAGATCATTACCCAGCTGCGCGCCGAGGGTTACGAAATCTCGGGGTCTTACGACGGTGCGGATCTCGTGGTCGTCAACACCTGCGGCTTCATCGACGAAGCCGTGCAGGAGAGTCTCGACGCCATCGGCGAAGCGCTTTCCGAGAACGGCAAGGTGATCGTCACCGGCTGTCTCGGCAAGAAGGCGAGTGCGAGCGGCTCGAACCTGATCGAGGAAGTGCACCCGAAGGTGCTCGCCGTGACGGGCCCGCACGCCGTGGGCGAGGTCATGCAGGCCGTGCACAGCCACCTGCCCAAGCCGCACGATCCGTTTGTCGACCTCGTGCCGGCTGCGGGCATCAAGCTCACGCCGCGCCATTACGCGTACCTGAAGATCTCCGAAGGCTGCAATCACCGCTGCACGTTCTGCATCATCCCGTCGATGCGCGGCGACCTCGTGTCGCGCCCGGTCGCCGAGGTCATGCTCGAAGCGGAAAACCTCTTCAAGTCCGGCGTGAAGGAACTGCTCGTCATTTCGCAGGACACGAGCGCCTACGGCGTGGACGTGAAGTACCGCACCGGCTTCTGGAACGGCAAGCCGATCAAGACGCGCATGACCGACCTCGTCGCTGCACTGGGCGAGCTGGCCGCGCAATATGGCGCCTGGGTGCGCCTGCACTACGTCTACCCGTATCCGAGCGTGGACGAAGTCATTCCGATGATGGCCGAAGGTCCGTTCAAGGGCCACGTGCTGCCGTATCTCGATGTGCCGTTCCAGCACGCGCACCCCGAAGTGCTCAAGCGCATGAAGCGTCCCGCGAACGCGGAGAAGGTCATGGAGCGTGTGAAGGCCTGGCGCGAAGTGTGCCCCGATCTCACGATCCGCAGCACGTTCATCGCCGGCTTCCCCGGCGAGACCGAAGAGCAGTTCGAAACGCTGCTCGATTTCATCCGCGAGGCCGAACTCGACCGCGTGGGCTGCTTCGCCTATTCGCCGGTCGAAGGCGCAACGGCGAACGAACTCGACGGCGCGCTGCCCGACGAAGTGCGCGAGGAGCGCCGCGCGCGCTTCATGGAAGTGGCGGAGCAGGTCTCGGCTAAACGTATCCAGCGCAAGGTGGGCAAGACCCTCAAGGTGCTGATCGACGAGATCAACGCCGATGGCGGCATTGGCCGCACCGCGGCGGACGCGCCCGAGATCGACGGCGTGGTGTATGTCGCGCCGGCGACCAAGGCGTCGAAGCGCTACAAGGTCGGCGACTTCGTGTCGGTGAAGATCACCGGCGCGGATGGCCACGATCTCTGGGGCGAGGTCTGACCGGCATGACGAGCGTCGCCCCGCAAGTCCTCGCGTATGGCGAGGCCATGGTCGAGTTCAACCAGGCGTCGAAAGACCGTCCAGAGTATTTGCAGGGCTTTGGCGGCGACACCTCGAACTTTGCCATCGCGGCGGCTCGCCAGGGCGCACGCACGGGCTTCGTCTCGGCCGTCGGCGACGATCATTTCGGACGCCTCCTGACCGACCTGTGGACGCGCGAAGGCGTCGACACCTCGACGGTGCGGGTGGACGCCATGGCGCCCACGGGCGTCTACTTCGTCTCGCATGGCCCGGCCGGCCATGCCTTCGGCTATCTGCGCAAGGGCTCGGCCGCGAGCCGTTACACGCCGCGCGATCTGCCGCTCGACATCATCGCGGCTGCGCGCGTGCTGCATCTGTCCGGCATCAGCGTGGCGATCAGCGACAGCGCCTGCGACGCGGCGCTCGCCGCCGTCGAGCATGCGCGCGCCAACGGGGTGCGCGTGAGCTTCGACACCAACCTGCGCCTGAAGCTGTGGCCGCTCGCGCGAGCCCGCGCCGTGATGAACGAGGTGCTGCGGCTTACCGATATCTGCCTGCCCAGCTGGGACGACGTGGCCGTGCTCACGGGCCTCGACGATCGCGACGCGATCCTCGACTACCTGCTCGCGCGCGGTGCCCGCGTGATCGCGTTGAAGCTGGGCAAGGACGGCGCCTATGTGGCGACGCCCGACGAGCGGCGCGTCGTGCCGGGCCATGTGGTCGCGGCGGTGGACGCCACGGGCGCGGGCGACTGCTTCGGCGGCGCGTTCGTCGCGCGGCTCGCGGCCGGCGACGATCCGTTCGCCGCCGCGCGCTACGCGAACGCGGCCGCCGCGCTTTCGACGCTGGGTTTTGGCGCGGTTGCGCCGATCCCGTATCGCGAGGACGTCGAGCGCTTGCTTGCCGGGTAGCCCGCAAGCGAAGCGCATCAATAACAAGATTCATCCCTTCAGGAAGACGAGGAGCAAGACCATGGAACGCGAAGTAGTGGTGGCAAGCGGTGTGCGCACGGCAATCGGCGACTTCGGCGGCAGCCTGAAGGACTTCTCGCCGACGGATCTCGGCGCACGCGTGGTGCGCGAAGTGCTCTCGCGCGCGAACGTGGAAGGCGACGCGGTGGGCCACGTGGTGTTCGGCAACGTCGTGCACACCGAACCGAAGGACATGTATCTTGCGCGCGTGGCCGCCATCAACGGCGGCGTTGCCCAGCACGCGCCGGCCTTGACCGTGAACCGCCTGTGCGGCTCGGGCCTGCAGGCGATCGTTTCGGCCGCGCAAACCATTCTGCTCGGCGACGCCGACATCGCGATCGGCGGCGGCGCGGAAAACATGAGCCGTGCGCCTTACTCGATGCCGGCCGCGCGTTTCGGCCAGCGCGTGGGCGACACGCAGCTCGTCGACATGATGATCGGCGCGCTGCACGACCCGTTCCAGACGATCCACATGGGCGTGACGGCGGAAAACGTCGCGAAGAAGTTCGGCATCACGCGCGAGGCGCAGGACGCGCTCGCGCTCGAATCCCATCGCCGCGCCGAGCGTGCGATCGCCGAAGGCCGCTTCAAGGATCAGATCCTGCCCATCTCGATCAAGTCGAAGAAGGGCGAAGTGCTGTTCGACGCCGACGAGCACGTGCGCCACGGCGCGACGCTCGAGGACTTCTCGAAGCTCAAGCCCGTGTTCGCGAAGGAGAACGGCACGGTCACGGCGGGCAACGCGTCGGGCATCAACGACGCCGCTGCCGCGGTGCTGCTAATGAGCGCGGACGCTGCCCGCGCGCGCGGCGTGAAGCCGCTCGCGCGCCTCGTCTCGTACGCGCATGCGGGCGTCGATCCGGCGTACATGGGCATCGGCCCCGTGCCGGCCACGCAGAAGGCGCTCGAGCGCGCGGGTCTCAAGGTCAGCGACCTCGACGTGATCGAAGCCAACGAAGCCTTCGCGGCGCAGGCCTGTGCGGTGTCGCAGGAGCTCGGGCTCGACCCGGCCAGGGTCAATCCCAACGGCTCGGGCATCTCGCTCGGCCATCCGATCGGTGCGACCGGTGCGCTCATCACCGTGAAGGCGCTTTATGAACTGCAGCGTATCGGCGGCCGCTACGCGCTCGTGACGATGTGCATCGGCGGCGGCCAGGGCATTGCGGCCATCTTCGAACGGATTTGACGCCGACTCGTGACGTGCGGCTCGCGCCAGTCCGCTGTGCAAGTGAAGGAAGGATGCAGATGGAAGTATTGACGCAAGCACAGCGGCCGCCGCGCGCGGCCGCCCGACAGGGCCGCGCCACCCGGGCGCGCGGCTGGCTCGTGGCCGTGGCCGCCGCGGCCATGGTCCTCGCGCTGCCGCTCGCGGCGAGCGCGCAGGACGCAGGCGCTGCGCCGCCGGTCAAATCCACGCTCAAGCCGAACCCCGAATTCGCGAAGCTGCCGCAATACGTCGGCACGCTCGGCCAGCGTCAGATCGTCATGCGCCTCGGCGCCAAGGCCGGCGACGACGATCCGACCGGCGTGCATGGCGAATACCAGTTCACGGACACCGGCGAGGTGATCCTGATCGCCGGCGACCGCGCGGACGCCACGCTCGAAGCCGAAGACTCGAACGACGGCACGCATATCACCGGCAACTGGGTGGGCACGTTCGCCGAGGACGGCTCGCTTTCGGGCGACCGCATGGACCCGGACGATTCCCACCCCGTGCCGTTCGATCTGAAGCGGCTCGCGGCGGGGGCCTCGGCGCCGGCCGTCACGACCGGCGCGGCAAGTGCGAGCGCGTCGACCCCGAACGGCGCGCATGCCGTGAACGGCGTGAGCAATCTCGTCATCGGGCAATAAGCGCCGCCGCGGGTGTTACTCTTCGGTATGCGGCGTCGCACGCGCCACTGCGCGAGCCGCGCGCCGCAACGCCACCGCGCCTTTATCCGAATTCGTTCCGACATGACCAAATCCGACTCCAGCCGCGCCTTGCAGACGCGCATGGTTCACCCGCAAGACGACCTCACGCCCGGCTTCGAGTCGTTTGCCGCGCCAGTCACGCGGGCTTCGACCGTGGTGTTTCCCGACCTCGCTTCGGTGCGCGCGCTCGACTGGCGCAACGACGCGCAATGGCGCTACGGCCTGCACGCCACGCCCACCTCGGCCATGCTGCAAAAGCGCATCGCCGAGATCGAGGGCGGCGAGCATGCGCTGCTGCAACCCTCGGGTCTCTCGGCCATCTCGAACGTCTACTTCGGTCTGCTGAAGACGGGCGACGACGTGCTGATCCCCGATAACGTCTATTCGCCGAACCGCGACCACGGCGACTGGCTCGCACGGGATTTCGGCCTGACGGCGCGCTATTACGATCCGATGATCGGCGCGGGCATCGCCGAGCTGATCCAGCCGAACACGAAGCTGATCTGGCTGGAAGCGCCCGGCTCGGTGACGATGGAAGTGCCCGACGTGCGCGCGATCACGACGGCGGCGCGCGCGCGCAACGTCGTGACGGCGATCGACAATACGTGGTCGGCGGGCCTCGCGTTCAAGCCGTTCGAGCACGGCATCGACATCTCGGTGCAGGCGCTCACCAAATATCAGTCGGGCGGCAGCGACGTGCTGATGGGCGCGACCATCACGGCCGACCGCGATCTCTATCTCAAGCTCAAGGCCGCGCGCATGCGCCTTGGCATCGGCGTCTCGGTCGACGACTGCTCGCTCGTGCTGCGCGGGCTGCCGAGCATGAAGGCGCGCTTCGAGGCGCACGATCGCACCGCGCTCGGACTCGCGAGCTGGCTCAAGACCCGCCCCGAAATCGCGGCGATGCTGCACCCGGCGTTTGAAGACTGCCCCGGCCACGAGTTCTACAAGCGCGACTTCACGGGCGCGGGCGGTCTCTTTTCCGTGGTGTTCGACGAGCGCTATAGCGCGGCGCAGATCGACACGTTCTGCGAGTCGCTCGAACTCTTCGCGCTGGGCTGGAGCTGGGGCGGGGCGCATAGCCTGGCAATGCCGTACGACGTCGGTTCGATGCGCACGGCTGCGAGCTGGCCGCATCGCGGCACGCTGGTGCGTTTCTACATCGGTCTCGAAGACGAAGCCGACCTGCGCGCCGATATCGAGCGCTCGCTCGCGAGGCTCGCGGAAAAAACAAGTACGCCTGAATAACCTGTACAAAGCCACAACGGCCGCTCGCGTCCACAAGGACACGAGCGGCCGTTGGCGTATCTGAGCGCCGCGAAAGCCGAATCAGAACAGACGCAGCAAGCCGTCGAGCCCGACGAAGTTGAACGCGACGCTCGCGGCCTCTCGCACCACGGGCTTCGCTCGGAATGCGACCGACAAACCGGCCGCGCCCATCATCTTGAGGTCGTTCGAGCCGTCGCCCATCGCGATTGCGCGGCGCGGGTCGATGCCGATTTCGGCACAGGTTTCGGCGAGCGTACGCGCCTTCACGTCGGCGTTGACGATCTCGCCCGTCACGCGGCCCGTGAGCTTGCCGTCGACGATTTCGAGCGTGTTCGCGCGCGTGTAGTCGAGCCCGAGCCGCGCTTTCAGGCGCTCGGTGAAGAACGTGAAGCCGCCGGAAACGAGCAGCGTCTTCAGCCCTGCGGCCTTCGCGCCCGCGAGCATGCGCTCGGCGCCCGGCGAGAGCTGCAGGCGTTCCTCGTAGACACGCTCCAGGGCGCTCGCGTCGAGCCCCTCGAGCAGCGCCACGCGGCGCGTGAGGCTCTCGTTGAAGTCCTTGATCTCGCCGCGCATCGAGGCTTCGGTGATCGCCGCGACCTCGGCCTTCAGGCCGCAGAAGTCGGCGATCTCGTCGATGCATTCGATCGTGATGAGCGTCGAGTCCATGTCCATCGCCAGCAGGCCGAAATCGGCCAGCGCGCGGCCGGCGTCGACGAACGCATAGTCGAGTTGATGCGTGCCGCAGTAGACCTCGAGATCGGCGCGCTGGGCCGGCTCGGCGTTCTCGATGCGCAGCGCATGGGCGTCGATCGGCGCGAGGCGGCTGCCGCGGGCGAGGCCGAGGAGCGGCTTGTGATGGACGGTGTCGAGCGGGGCGGGACTCTGGATGACGAGGTTCATGGCAGGACGGGCAAAGCCGACGCACGGCGTCGTCGGATCGATCGGATGAAAAAGGGCGCAGTCGCGCGTGTGCGTGCAAGACCCCGCAATGCACCCTGCAGTGCGCGGCAAAGCCCGTCATTGTAACGTCCCGCCGACCGTTGCGGTCGCCTGTGCCATCCGGCGCGCTTGCGCGCCTGGCGGATACTTCCCCGTTTTTGGCGGGCGTTTGCGAACACCTTGCAGCGACGAAAGCGGCCATTCGAGGCACAATGAAAGCTCATGCGGCGATCCGACGGGGGCGCCCGCCGCGTGTCGTCAACCGAACGTGTCGCGACTCGCGTCGCGCGACGCGTCATGTGCGCCAAGGCGCCAGGGGAACCGGTATGCAGGACGCCCGCAAGGCCCCAACCACGACATCTGCCCGAACGCCGCGCGGCGAGCGGGCCCCGACATCGGACGCCGCCGCACCGGCCACGCCTGGCGCGTCCGTGCACCGCTTGCCTCGTAGCGCCCGGCGTCGGCGCGACGACTCCGCCGACAGCGAAATCGACGGCATACGCATCACGAGCGCAAGGCGCGTCATCGATGCGGACAGCGGCACGCACAAGCTCGAACTCGTGCGCTACTACGAGCGCGCCGCGCGCTGGATCCTGCCGCATCTGCGCGATCGCCCCGTGTCGCTCGTGCGCGCACCGCGCGGCCTGAGCGGCGAGATGTTCTTCCAGCGCCACCGCGCTCGCGCGCCGCTGCCCGAACTCACCGAACACGAAGGGCTCGACCCGGGCCATCCGCCACTGCTCACGATCGATACGGCGCGAGCGCTGGTGAGCGCCGCGCAGATGGACGTCATCGAACTGCATACCTGGAACGCCTGTGTCCACGACATCGAGCGGCCCGATCGGGTCGTGTTCGACCTCGACCCCGATCCGGCGCTGGGCTGGGACCGCATGATCGAGGCGGCGCAGTCCACGCGCGCCTTGCTTGCCGAACTGCGGCTCGAATCGTTCTGCAAGACGAGCGGCGGCAAGGGGCTGCATATCGTCGTGCCGCTCACGCCGGAGGCGGGCTGGGACGACGCGAAGGCGTTCGCCCGAGCGGTTGCGCAGCATCTGGCCTCGGTCTGGCCCACGCAGATCACGGCCACCATGGGCCCCGAACACCGCAAGAAGAAGATCTTCGTCGACTATCTGCGCAATGCGCGCGGCGCGAGCACGGCGCTCGCGTATGGCGTGCGGGCGCGGCCGGGCATGGGCGTGTCCGTGCCGATCGGCTGGGACGAACTGGAGGCGACGACGGGCGGCGCGCAATGGACGCTCGCGACGATCGACGCGCGCCTCGCGCAGATCGAGCAAGCCGATCCCTGGGCGGCCTATGGGCGCGTGCGCCAGACGTTGACGGCGGAGCTGACGCTGGGTCTCGAAACCGCCGGCAAGTAGCGGCGCGAGGTGAGGGTTTGCGCGTGCCGTGTATGCACGACGAGTCGGCGATGCAGACGACGCCCGGCGCCATCCGCGCGCTGTCGCACGGCAAGCAAATTGCTGGCGATGACAAGCAGGATAAAACCTGGTCCGTTCGATGCATGTGCTCGGCGCAAGGCGGCGCGCAGCGCGCTAGACTGCTAACAGACCATCCGCCGCACGAGCGCGGAGCGTCGTACCTGGCGTTGCGCGGCTCGCCGCGTTCGTTGCGTACGCCGCTTTTCGCTTGCGGGCGCGGCCGTTCCCGCCAGGAGGTGACGCATGCCTTGCCGCAGCTCCCGCCATACTCGCCGCCGCCAAGCGGCGTTCGTCCAGTTTGTCCTCGCCGCTTCCTGCGCGCTCGCGTTGCCGGCATTCGCGGCTACGCCGATCACGGTCACCTCGAAGGCCGCAACCGACGGACCGATCCGCTATACCGTGCGGGTCGCGTCGAAGGCGTTCGGCGACGCCCAGGAGACCCGCACACTGCGCTCGGGCGATACCGACGACTTCACCTGGCGCACCACGCCGCCCGGCGGTGCGGTGGCGACGCCGCAAGGCTGCCCGGACTATGCCTCGCTGCCGCTCGACGCGAACGGCGCGATGGTCCGGCAGACCCAGGTGCGTCTCGCGCCCATCGTCGCGAGCAGCGGCACGGCCACCGTGCAGGTGAGCTTCCGCGCCCAGGCGCCGCACGGCACGCAGTCGGTGTCGAGCAACGGCGCGTCGATCACGTGCCCCGCCGTGGTCGCGCATAGCGAGGTCGCGCACCTCACGATGCCCACCAACGGCACCGCGAAGACGCTCAAGCTCAGCGACGGCACGCAAATCACGATCTCGGCGCAGCGCTAGGGCGCGCCTTGAGAGCGGGAGGGCCGGCGAGGCGCAAAGCGCACGCCGGCCGCGTACGGCGCCCAGGTCTTAAGCGCGTGCCTTGCGCTCGATGAGCCGCGCAACCAGAAAGCGATGCTGCGGCGAGAACAGGCGCCGGTACGCGAGCAGCACCGCGCCCACCGTGCCGAGCGCCGACGAAGCCGCGATCAGGAACATGATCACGATCTGATAGCGCACGGCCTGTAGCGGCGATTGCCCCGCGAGCACCTGGCCCGTCATCATGCCGGGCAGGCTCACCACGCCGACCACGGCCATCTGGTTGAGCGTCGGGATCATGCCGGCGCGCACGGCCTCGCGGGCGCTCGCCTGCGCGGCTTCCCAGCGCGTCGCGCCCAGCGCGAGCGCGCTCTCCACACGGTCGCGCCGCGCGGTCAGCTCCTGCATCATGCGCTCCACGCCGAGCGACACCCCCGTCAGCGTGTTGCCGAGAATCATGCCGAGGATCGGAATCGCATATTGCGGTTCGTACCACGGCCGGATGCGGATCACCACGAAGAGCCCGACTGCCGCGACGAGCCACGCGCTCACCCAGATCGACACGATGCTGTCCGCGCGCTGCCCGCCATAGGTGCGTGCGCCGCGCTGCGCCCCCGCAAAGCCCGCGATCAGCGTCATGAGTACCATGAGCGGCAGCACGACGTACCAGCGGTTGAACGCGAACACCCAGCCGAGCACGTAGCCGATCGCGAGCAGCTGCACGACGGTGCGCACGGCGGCCCACGCCAGCTTGCGTTCGAGGTCGAGCTTGAGCAGCACGGAGACCGCGCCGTTGACGAACACGAGCAGCGCCGCAATGGCGACGTCGCCGATGCCGAGGTTCTGCAGCACGCCCGGGCTCATTGTGCGGCTCCCTGTATGAATGCCGCGCGCGTGGCGGGTTGTTCGAGCACCCCCGCGCGCATCGTCAGATGCCGCGCGCCCACGCGCTGTGCCTGGGCGGGATCGTGCGAGACCCAGACCGTCGCGCGCGCCGTGCGCGCCTCATCGAACCAGCCGGCGACGAGCGCTTCGACGGCGCGCGCCGATTCGGGGTCGAGAGACGCGGTCGGCTCGTCGAGCAGCAGCGCTTCGGGATCGAGCTGGAGCACGCGCACGAGCGCCACGATCTGCGCTTCGCCGCCCGACAGCTCGGCAGTGTCGCGCGCGAGGAAGTCGCTGGAACGGCCGGTGGCGGCAAAGAGCGCGCCCGCGCGCGCCGGGTCGAATCGCACGTCGCGGTAGACCGCTAGCGTGTAGGGGTAGCGCAGATTGTCCTCGACGCTGCCGTCCAGCAGCGCGGGCCGCTGCCGCAGGTACGCAATATGCCGCCGATAGTGGACAATGCGCCCGCGCGTGACCGCTTCGCCATGCCAGCGCACGTCGCCGCCATCGAGCGGATCGAGCAGCGCGAGCGCGCGCAGGAACACGCTCTTGCCGGAGCCGGACGGTCCCGTCAGCACGGCGCGCTCGCCCGCCTGCAGGGCGAAATCGGTGGGATGCAGCAGCCACTGGCCGCGTTGCGCGTCGCGCCGGGCGATCTGGTGCGCCTCGACGAGCGGCGCACCATCGGCTTGGGGTGGGGGAACTGGGTTGTGCTCGAGCATCGAAAGATTGCAAACAGGGCCGGCATACAGGTCGTGCGAGGCAGTCATGCCGATGCAACCGGGCACGCTGACTGCTCTTGCGGTAGTGCAACATGGCAGGCCATACAACAACGCATAACGTGGAGTACGCATGACGTCACCGCAGCCCAAGCCTTTCCGCCTTGGCCGCACGCTCGCCAGGATCATCGCATGGCTCGTCGCGGTTGTCGTCGTGTTGATTGCCGTCCTCGTCGTCTTCATCCTGACGTTCGACTGGAACCACGCCAAGCCCTACGTGAACGAGAAGGTCACCGAGGCCATCGGGCGGCCGTTCGCGATCGAAGGCGATCTCAAGGTGGGCTGGCAGCGGCCGCCCGGCGAAACGGGCTGGCGCGCGTGGGTGCCCTGGCCGCGTTTTTCCGCCACGCAGATCCAGATCGCCAATCCCGACTGGACGAAGTCCCCGCAGTTCGCCACGCTCGACGAAATCGATTTCGAGGTGGCCGTGCTGCCGCTGCTCGCGCACGACATCGTGATTCCGGCCATCAATCTCGTGAATCCGTCCATCGACGTCGAGCGCCTCGTCGACGGGCGCAACAACTGGACCTTCAAGCTGCCCGCCTCGAGCGGACCGTCGACGTGGCGGCTCAATCTGCACGACATCATGTTCTCGAGCGGCAGGATCGCCGTGAGCGACCAGCAGACGAAAACCGACGTAAAGATCGTGGTGACCCTGCTCGGGCACGGCATCCCGATCGGCAAGGTGATGGAGGAGCAGGAAGCGGCGTCGCGCCAGGGCTCCGCGCAGGTCATTGGGCGCGCCGGGGCGAACCGGCTGACGCAGCAGGTCAACAAGGAGCAGGCTTCGGAGGCGGCGGCCGCCAGCGCGGCCAGCGAGGGGAGCGGCGCGGCGGCTTCGGGCGTGCCGGCGCCCGCGAGTGTTGCCGGCGCAACCACGGGCGCGTCGGGCGCAACAAGCGCGCCTGCAGCCGGCTCGCCGGCGCTCGCCGCGAGCGCAGCGAGCAGCGCCAGCGGCGCCGGCGCCGGCGTCGGCTCGGGCGCGGCGCCCGTGCAGCCGCCCGTGAAACAGCCGTTTTACGCGATCGGCTGGACGATCAAGGGCACCTATGGCAAGACGGCGCTTTCGGGCGACGGCAAGCTCGGCGGTGTGCTCGCCCTGCAGGACGCGAAGCGTCCGTTCCCGATCCAGGCCGACGTGCGCGTGGGCGACATGCACATCGCGCTGGTCGGCACGGTCACTGACCCGATGCATCTGGCCGCCGTCGATCTGCGCCTGTGGCTGCAGGGGCAAAGCTTGGCGCACCTTTACAACCTAACCGGCGTGACGCTGCCCGAAACGCCGCCGTATGCCACCGACGGCCGCTTCGTCGGCAATTTCAGGCGCGGCGCGAGCGTGTTCCGCTATGAGAACTTCACGGGGCGCGTGGGCGGCAGCGATCTGAACGGCACGGTGGTCTACCAGCAACGCACGCCACGGCCGCTTTTGACCGGCGAGCTGGTCTCGAACCTGCTGCAGTTCTCGGACCTCGCGCCGATCATCGGCGCCGACAGCCGTGCCAGCAAGCAAAAGCGCGGCGATACCGTGCCCCAGCCAGCCGATCGCGTGATCCCGGTCGAACAGTTCCGCACCGACCGCTGGAACGCGATCGACGCCGACGTCAAGTTCACGGGCCGGCGCATCATCAAGCAGGGCAGCCTGCCGGTTCAGGACCTCTACACGCACGTCGTGATGACCAACGGCGTGCTCGTGCTCGACCCGCTGCAGTTCGGCGTGGCAGGCGGCACGTTCGGCACGCGGCTGAACCTGGACGGCAGCGGCGCGCCGCTCAAGGCGCGCGGCACGCTGGAGGCGCGCCACCTGAAGCTCAAGCAGCTCTTCCCGAACTTCAAGACGATGCAGTCGGCGCTCGGCGAGATCAACGGCGACGCCTCGCTCACGGCGACCGGCAACTCCCCGGCGGCGCTCGCGGCGACCTCGAACGGCGAGGTGAAGCTGCTCGTCACGCAGGGCACGATCAGTATGCTGCTCATGGAGGCGGCGGGCCTGAACGTGGCCAACGTGGTCTACGAAAAGCTGTTCGGCTCGCGCGACGTGAATATCAATTGCGCGGCGGCCGACTTCGTCGCGACCAACGGCGTGCTCGATCCGCGCGTGTTCGCGCTCGACACCGACGATGCCGTGATCAATATCGACGGCCCGATCGATCTGCGCGACGAGTCGATGAACATGAAGGTCCACCCGCACACCAAGGGCTTCCGCATTTTCACGCTGCGCTCGCCGCTCTACGTGAAGGGCACCTTCAAGAACCCGCACGTGGGCGTGGATGCGACGGCGCTCGCGCTGCGCGGCGGCGCGATGATCGGGCTCGGGCTGATCAACCCGTTCGCCGCGCTGATTCCGCTCATCGCGCCGAGCAACAACAAGCCGCTGCCGTGCGACACGCTGTTCGCACAGATGCATCAGCATCCCGTGGCGCCGCCGCCGGGCCAGAAAATGCACGCGCTGCCGAGGCCCGACCTCGGCAGCGCCGGCACGGGCGCGAGCGCGGCTGCGGCGACTGACAAGGCCGGCAAGGGCGATAAAGGTGACAAGGGCGCGAAAGCGGGCCCGGCCACGCGCAACGCGCCGTCGCCGGCCTCGGCGGGCAAGCCGACCCAAGGGCAGGAGCCGCTCTACAAGGGAAGCTGATTCGGCAAGCGGACGCGAAAACCACTGCGCCGGGCCAATCGACCCGGCGCAGTGTGCAGTGAACTTCAACGGAAGCGCGACCTAGCGCAACGAACGCGGCGCCGTGTCGCCGGCGGCGTCCTGGCGGCGCGTCACGCGCCGGGTGGTCATGGTCGGACGCGCCGCGCCGAACTCGGGCAGGACCCGGCCGCGCGCGCGGCTCGCGAACACGAGGAAGCCGAAGCCGTCCGCCTCGTACCAGTAACCGCCATTCTCGAGGCCTTCGATCGGCTGCTCGAGCGCGTGAGCGATCGATTCGATGCAGCGCTTGCGCAACTCGCTCGTGCCCGGATAGGGCGGCTGCGCACCGCGCACGCTGCACAGGAGCACGTCGAGCCCCGGCAGGATATGCGCATAGAGCACGGGCTCGTCCTGCGCGCGCGCACGCGCGATCTTGGTATCCAGTTGGCCGAAAGGTTTGAAATGGCTCAGCACGGCGAGAAATGACTCATCGCCGTCTGCCTTGACGCGTTTGCGCTTTTTCGGGAAGGACATAAAAATTCGCCTGAAAAAGGTGGATTGCAGTACACGCAGCGTTCCCATGCGACCACTCCCGGACTGGTGCGCCGCACGTCGATCCTTTATAGCACACGGATTTGCAGTGTTCATGAGGATAGAGATGGGGACGGTCCGCTTTAACGGCGCGCGGACCGCCTGAAGCGATCCGGCCTGCGCGGCGCGGCTTGCTGCCCCTGTTTCAACACCCTCATCGCGTTCGCAAACGCCATGCCGGATCGCACGTCGCGCTCATGTAGATATCCCGGCGCTCTCTCGCTTGTCTCCGTCTCAATAATAGACCTGTGTGTGCGCTCGGTGTGGCGAATTGCCGCAAAAAAGCGGGTTTTCCACGACGTGAGGTGTGTGGTGTCACATACATTGTCATCCTGAAAAATCGCGCAGATAATGTTGCGGTTCTGGTGCCCGCGGTTGCCTCCGGCGCCCTCAGCCAACCGGCATGGCGAGGGCGAACGCGGCGCGAGAGCTTGCAAAACGCATTGCAAAAAGCATGGCGAAAAGCACGGCGCGCCGCCCAGACCGCCACCGAACCAGACCGACATGAAACTCTTCGCCAAGGGGCTCTTGCTGATCGCGATTCCGAGCGTCATCGAACTGGCGCTGCTCGGCGTCGTGTTCGACACGCAGGGAAAGGCCGCGCTCGCGGCCAAACGCGCCGAGAACACGCAGCAAATCCTTTGGCAAGCCAACAGTCTCGTCGACCCGTTGCTGCGCGAAGCCGCGCGCGTGCGCACCGGCATCGTGCTCGAGGACCCTTCCTTCATCGATCGCCACGCCGTCTGGACCGAGTTCTCCGACCGCATCACGCTGCTCGCGCGCATGGTCGCCGACAATCCGCGCCAGCTCGCGCGCGTCGAGCGCATGCGCGACGCCGCCTATGCATGGCGCAAGGAAGCGGGTGATATTGCCGATGCGTTGCGCACGGGCCGTAGCGCGCCGTTCGCGCGCGTGGCGGGCAACGGCATGCCGCCCGAGATCGAAACGGTGCGCGAGGTGCTGGGCGAGTTCATCGCCGAGGAGACGCGGCTCGACGAGGCCCGCGCGGCGATGCTGCGCGAGACGCGCGAGCGCCAGCAGGACGCGCTGATTTTCGCCGTGGTGGGCTCGATGCTGATCTGGGCGTTCACGGCCATGGCGTTCGCGCGCAACGTGGGCGTGCGCCTCGCCGCGCTCGGCGCGAACGCCGAGCGTCTGGGCGATGGGGCGCCGCTCGCGCCGCCGCTCTCGGGCGGCGATGAAATCGCCGCGCTCGATGCGGTGCTCCATCAGACCAGCGCGCGGCTGCGCGTGGCCGATCGCGAGCAGGCCGCGCTGAAGGCACAGCTGCAGGCGCGCGCCGCGGATCTGGCGAGCGCCAACGAGCATTTGCGCCAGGAGAGTCAGGACAACGAGATGTTCATCTACAGCGTGTCGCATGATTTGCGCTCGCCGCTCGTGAACCTGCAGGGTTTTTCGAAGGAGTTGCAAGTATCGTGCGACGACTTGCGCGCGCAGGTCGACGCGGCGGGGCTGCCCGAACACGAATATCGCACGATGGCCGTAGTGCTCGACGGCGATGTCGACGAATCGCTGAAATTCCTGCGTCAGGCGGTGGCGCGCGCGGCGGCCATCATCGACGCGCTGCTGCGCATCTCGCGCGCCGGGCGGCTCGAATACCGCTGGCAGCGCGTCAACGTCGCGCGGGTCGTCGAGCGCGTGCTCGGCGGGCTCGCCGAGGAACGCGCGAAGGCCGCGCGCATCGAAGTGGGCGAGTTGCCGCCCGCGTGGGGCGATCCGGCGGCGCTCGAGCAGATCTTCGGCAACCTCATCGAGAACGCGCTGCACCATCTCGATCCCGCGCGACCGGGCAGGGTCGAGATCGGCGCGCTGGAGGCCGGCGGCGAATCCGCCGGCGAAGCCGGTAATGGCGCGGGAAAAGACCGAGGAAAATCAGCGGCCGGAGAGCCTGGCGAACGTACGCGGACTTATTTTGTGCGCGACAATGGCGTTGGTATCGCGCAGGCGTATCTGCCCAAGCTGTTCCGCGCGTTTCAGCGGCTGCACGGCGGCGAATCGCCGGGGCAGGGCACCGGCCTCGTGCTCGCCAGGCGCATTGCGGAGCGGCATGGCGGGCGCGTCTGGGTCGAATCGACCGAGGGCGCGGGTTCGACGTTCTTCGTCGCGCTGCCCGACCAGCCGTTGCGTACCACATAGCGGGTAATCTGGCGCGCGCTGCGCGGCAAGCTTTCAACAAGCCTTAAAAAGTTCATGCAGGACGTAGGAGAGTCGAGATGACGAACGGGGAACAGGTCAGCATCGTGCTGATCGAAGACGACGACGGGCATGCCACGCTGGTCGAGCGTAACCTGCGGCGGTCGGGGATCTCGAACGGCTTTCTGCGCTTTCGCGACGGCCAGGAAGCGCTTGATTACTTTTTCGGCACGCCGGGCGATAACCCGGCTGCGCAAGCGAACTGGCCGTCACGCGACGCGCTCGGCAATTTTGTCGTGCTGCTCGACCTGCGCATGCCGCGCGTGGACGGCTTCGAGGTGCTGCGGCGCCTGAAAGCGGAGCCTGCCACGGCGTCGGTCCCGGTGATCGTGCTCACGACCACCGACGACCCGCGCGAGATCGAACGCTGCTATGAACTCGGCTGCAACGTGTACATCACGAAACCGGTCGAATATGACGCGTTCATCGAGGCCGTTCGCCGGCTCGGCTTCTTTCTCCAGGTCGTCAAGCTGCCGCCGGGACATCGCTTCGTCCAGCCGCGGCCGGCCGGCACCCAGTAACGCACTACGCATGCATCACGCATGGACTCATCACGCATTGGCAATCGAATGGAAGAACAGCGGGAAGAACGGCGGGAAGAACGGCGGCAAACCGGACCCGGGCCCGAAGGGACGCTTCGCGCATGACTGAGGAAACCACGATGCTGGACGGCGCACGCGTGCTCGTCGTCGACGACGACGAAGGCATCCTGCGCCTCGCCCGCAAATCGCTGCTGCGCGCCGGGGCACGCGTGGACACCTGCACGGGTGTCGGGGAGGCGCGCGCGCTGCTCGCCGTGCAGACGCCCGACGTGCTCGTGCTCGACTATCAGCTCGACGGCGCGGAAACGGGCCTCGACTTCTTCCGCCGCCTGCGTGCCGACGACGTGCGCGTGCCGGCCATCCTCGTGACCGGCTTCACCGACGAATCCCGCGTGATCGCCGCGTTGCGCGCGGGCGTCTCGGACGTGGTGCCGAAATCGGGCGACTATCTCGACTATCTGCCCGAAGCCGTCGCGCGTGTGCTCTCGCAGGTCGCGCTGCAGCGCGCCTCCGACGAAGCGCTGCTCCTGCGCGACCGCGAAGAGCACTACCGCACGCTCTCGGAAGCCTTGCCGCACCTCGTGCTCACCTGCGGCGCCGACGGCAATTGCGACTTCGTCTCGAAGCAGTGGCTCGACTACACGGGCCTCGACGCGGGCCAGTCGCACGGTCTCGCGTGGCTCGACGCCGTGCATGCCGACGATCGCGAGGAAATTCGCCACACCTGGCTCAAGGCCGTGAGCAGCGGCGCTGCCGATTATCGACACGAGTTGCGGATTCGCCGCCACGATGGCATTTATCGATGGTTCGATGTCCGAATCGTTCCGATGCGCGACCCGCGCGGCGGCGTGAACAAATGGTTCGGCAGTTGCACCGACATCGACGCGCAGCGCGAAGCGACCCAGGAGCGCGAGCGCCTGCTCGCCTCGGAGCAGGCCGCGCGACAGACCGCCGAAGAAGCCAACCGCGCGAAAGACCGCTTCCTCGCCATGCTTTCGCACGAGCTGCGCACGCCGCTCACGCCGGTGCTCGCGGGCACGCGTCTGCTGGAGCAGATCCCGGGCCTGCCCGAGGCGGCACGCGCGGGCGTGCTGATGATCCGCCGCAATATCGAACTCGAGGCGCGTCTGATCGACGATCTGCTCGATCTCACTCGCGTGGCCAACGGCAAGCTGAGCCTGGCGCTCGAGACGGTCGACGTGCACGAGGTGATCGAGGCCGTGCTCGAGCTCTTCCACAGCGAAATCCAGATCAAGCAGCAGGACGTCCACGTCGATCTGCGCGCGCAGCAGCACTACGTGCGCGGCGACCGTGCGCGCCTGCAGCAGATGCTCTGGAACCTCGTGCGCAACGCCGCGAAGTTCACGCCCGACGGCGGCCACATCTACGTGCGCACGCGCGACGAGCGCATGCAGGTGGAGATCGAGGTCGAGGATACGGGCATCGGCATCGCGCCCGAGCAGATCGGCAAGCTTTTTCATGCCTTCGAGCAGGGCAGCCACAATCTCACGCGCCAGTTCGGCGGGCTCGGTCTAGGCCTCGCCGTGACACGTGCGCTGACCGAGGCGCATGGCGGCAACGTGAGCGCGAGGAGCCCCGGCGCGCATTGTGGCGCGACCTTCACCATCGTGCTGCCGACTGCGGCGCGCGGCGAGGGGGCGGCCGCGACCGCCGAGCTGCGCGGGCCGCACCGGGTGGGCGCGCTGAACATCCTGTTGATCGAGGATCACGAGGACACGGCCGAGGTCATGTCGCAGCTGATGCGCACGGGCGGCCACGAGGTGGCGGTGGCGGGCAGCGTGGCCGGCGCGCTCGCGCTCACGGCCAGCATGGCCTTCGACCTCGTGGTGAGCGACATCGGCCTGCCGGATGGCTCGGGCATCGACTTCATCCGGGCGTTTCGTGCGCAATCAACGGCGCCCGCCATCGCGCTCACCGGCTTCGGCACCGACGACGACGTGCGCCGCAGCGTCGAAGCGGGTTTTACCGCGCATCTCACGAAGCCCGTCAACTTCGAGCAGCTCGAACGGCTGATCGAAGAGGCCGCCGCCGCGCGCAGCACGGCGGCCGAGCCCGATTCCGCCGCGCCTCGTTCCTGACGGATCCGGGCACAGAAAAGCCCGCGCGGCTTTGCGGCGGCGCGGGCGTTTGTCCGGGCGCTCGTGCGGGCTCAGCGCGGATTGTTCTGCAGCGAATCGCGGATCTCGCGCAGCAGCAGCACGTCTTCGGGCGTGGGCGGCGGCTCGGCGGGCGCGGCCGCTTGCGGCTGGCGCAGCTTGTTGATGAACTTCACCATCAAAAAGATGATGAACGCGAGAATGACGAAGTTGATCACCGCGGTGATGAACGAGCCATAGCCGAACACGGCCACGCCCGCGGTCTGCAGATCCTTGTACGACTCGGGGTTGCCTTTGTAGCTGGCCGGAATGTGGCCGAGCCGCACGAACATGTTCGAGAAGTCGAGGCCGCCCGTGATCACGCCGATGACCGGCATGATGAGGTCTTTCACGATCGAGTTGACAATGCTCGAAAACGCGCCGCCGATGATCACACCGACGGCGAGATCCATCACGTTGCCTTTGACGGCGAATTCCTTGAACTCCTGGACGATGCTCATGAGCGGGCTCTCCCTGAATGGCGCAGCACGGGGCTGGGGTCAATACGGCGTATTGGCGCAATCATAGCGAACGACTCCGTATCGCGGTAGCAATTTGACATTCCCTGACCTTTTGCAGGGGACCGGCGACGAAGTCCCGGCGAACGCACGCGGCGTGCCCACCGCGCGTGCGTGCCGTTAGCGCGCGAGCGAGATCTGCTGGTGGAAGTTCGCCGGGTCGGTGTTGGTGCCACACAGCAGCACGCCGACGCGTTTGCCTTGCAGCGTGTCGCGCAGCGGCCCGAGCAAGCCCGCCGTGGCGGTGGCGCAAGCGGGCTCCACGGCGAGCTTGAGCTGCTCGAAGAGCACGCGCATCGCGCTGCGCAAGGCGTCGTCGGAGACCGTGACGACGCGCTCGAGATGACGGCGGCACAGCGTGTAGCTGTATTGCTCGGCATGCGGCGACATGAGCGAGTCGGCGATCGAGTGCATGTGGGTCAGGCGCACCGTGTGGTTCGCGGCGAAGCTGCGCGCCATCACGTCCGAGCCCTCGGGCTCGACGCCATACACGCGCACGCGCGGATTCGCCAGCCGCAGCGCGGTGGCGACGCCAGCCGCGAGCCCGCCGCCGCCAATGGGCACGACGACCGCGTCGAGATCGGGCGCCTGGGTGGCCCATTCGTAGCCGAGCGTGGCCGTGCCGAGCACCGTGCGATAGCCGTTGAAGGGATGCACGAAATAGCGTCCCTCGTCGGTCTCGATGCGGCGCACGATCTCGAACGCCTCGCTGCTGTTGCCCGCCACGACGATTTCCGCGCCGAAGCGCTTGCACTGCGCGACGCGTGCCGCGCTCGCGGTGCGAAAGAGCACGACCTTCGCGCTGATGCCGAGGCGCATCGCCGCATACGCGACCGCAATGGCGTGATTGCCGCCCGACACGCAGGTGACGCCGGCGCTGCGCTGCGCGGCGTCGAGTGCGAGCAGATGCGTGAAGGCGCCGCGCACCTTGAAGCTGCCGCTCGACTGCAGCAGCTCGAACTTGAAGTTCACGAGCGTCGCTTCGAGCGTGGACAGATCGTGGCGGTCGAACACCGGCGTGCGCAGCACCCACGGCGCGAGCGCGAAATGCTGCGAGGCGATCTCGTCGAGCGTGGGGATCGCCTCACCGTCGATCGTGTGACTGGTGGGCAGCGGCGCGGCGGTGGACATGATGGTGCGCGTCCGGCGTGGTTACCGTGCCAGGGCTTCGACGGACATGCCGCGCACGAGCTTGTGCAGGAAACCTTCGCAGGCCGCGAGCTGTTCGAGCGAGACGTATTCGTTCGGCTTGTGCGCCTGCTGGATGTCGCCGGGGCCGCACACCACGCTCGGAATGCCCGCGCGGGCGAACAGGCCCGCCTCGGTGCCATAAGCCACCTTGCGGCGCGCCTGGTCGGCCGTGAGCGCGCGCACGAGCTGCGTGATCGCGGCCTGCTCTGTGGCGTCGAGGCCCGGCGCGGCGGCGATCTTCGTGAACTCGATGGCGCCCACCGCGTGCTCGCGCTGCATCTTCGGCACCAGCGTTTCGCGCGCGTACTGCTCGATGCGCGCGAAGATCGTGTCGGGGTCGAGCGTCGGCAGATTGCGGAACTCGAATGCGAAGCGGCATTCGGCCGGCACTGTGTTGATGGCGTTGCCGCCTTCGATCGTGCTCGTCTGCGCGGTCGTGAACGGCACGTCGTACAGCTCGTCGAACGGACCGTTCGCGCGGAACTCGTCGGCCATGTCGCGGATGTAGCAGATGAGGCTTGCCGCGTACTCGATCGCGTTCAGGCCGCGCGGCGTGAGCGACGAATGGGCGGCCTGGCCGCGCACGCAGCACTGGTACGCGTTGATGCCCTTGTGCGCGACGATGGGGCGCATGCTGGTGGGCTCGCCCACGATGCAGCCTTCAGGCTTGACGCCGCGCTTCACGAGTTCTTCGATCATGAGCGGCGCGCCGATGCAGCCCACTTCCTCGTCGAACGAGAGCGCGAGATGCAGGGGCTTGGCCAGTTTCGTCTGCTGGATCTCGGGCAGGAGCGTGAGCGCCGCGCCGATGAAACCCTTCATGTCACAGGTGCCGCGGCCATAGAGCACGCCGTCGCGAATCTCGGGCTTGAACGGGTCGCTGTCCCATTTCTGGCCGTCCACGGGCACCACGTCGGTGTGGCCCGAGAGCACGATGCCGCCGTTCGTCTCGCCGTCGTGCGCGGGGATCGTGGCGAACAGGTTGGCCCATTTGCCGTCGCGGCCGTAAGTGAGTGTCGACTCGATGCCGCGCGCGCGCAGATCGTCGCGCACCGTCTCGATCAGGCCGAGATTCGGATGGCGGCTGACCGTATCCATCGAAACCAGACGGGTGACCCAGGGGAGCGAGGCGGGAAGGGCGGCGGAAGGCGTGGACGACTGCGCTGTTTCAGCGGCTAGGGACATGTTGGACTCCAGCTTGCTTGTATTCTTCATCTTACCCAAAAAGAATGCGCCAAGCCAAAGCGCCTGAAGCCGGCAAGCGCAACGCTCTATTGCGCTTGCCGGTCGTTAGTCGGCGATGCCGCGCCGCAGCATCGCCCGTGCCGCGACGCCGCTGTGGCAGCGGTCAGCGCGATGCGCTAGCGCGATTGGGCGCACCGAGCGCGCGCAAGGTCTCCTTGACGGTCGCCACGCGCACCGCGAGATCGGGGCTGCGCGTTTCGATGCGCAGCTTGTCCTGTCCCGCGAGCTTGATGTGCTTGTGCTTCTGCACCATCTCGATGATGCGCATGGCGTCCACGGGCGGATTCGGCACGAACTGGAGGCCAATGACCGCTTCGCCCGCATCGATCTTCGTGATGCCGAGCGGCTTGGCCGCCAGACGCAGGCGGTGCGTTTCGATCAGCGCATGCGCCTGCGCCGGCATCTTGCCGAAGCGGTCGATCAGCTCTTCCTGAATGCCGTCGATCGAATCGTCGTGCTCGCAGTTCGCGAGCCGCTTGTAGAGCGACAGGCGCTCCTGCACGTCGCCGCAATAGTCGGCGGGCAGGATGGCGGGCGCGTGCAGGTTGATCTCGGTGGTTGCCGCGAGCGGCGCGTTCAGATCGGGCTCGCGGCCGTCTTTCAGCGCCTTCACCGCATCGTTGAGCATGTCCGTATACAACTGGAAGCCGATCTCCTGGATCTCGCCCGACTGCTTGTCGCCGAGCACCTCGCCCGTGCCGCGAATTTCCAGGTCGTGCATCGCCAGATAGAAGCCCGAACCGAGTTCCTCCATCTGCTGAATGGCTTCGAGCCGGCGTTGCGCCTGCTTCGTGAGCCCTTGCGGATCGTGCACGAGCAAATACGCGTACGCCTGGTGGTGCGAGCGCCCGACGCGGCCGCGCAACTGGTGCAGCTGCGCGAGACCGAACTTGTCGGAACGGTGGATGAGGATCGTGTTCGCCGTCGGCACGTCGATGCCCGTCTCGATGATCGTCGTACAGAGCAGCACGTTCGCGCGTTGCGCCACGAAATCGCGCATCACGGTTTCGAGTTCGCGCTCGTGCATCTGGCCGTGCGCCACGGCGATGCGCGCTTCCGGCACGAGCGCTTCGAGCATCGCACGGCGGTTCTCGATGGTCTCGACCTCGTTGTGCAGGAAGTACACCTGGCCGCCGCGCTTGAGCTCGCGCAGCATGGCCTCGCGAATCACGCTGTCTTCCTCGCGGCGCACGAAGGTCTTGATGGCGAGGCGCTTTTGCGGCGCGGTCGCGATCACGGAGAAGTCGCGCAGGCCTTCGAGCGCCATGCCGAGGGTACGCGGAATCGGCGTGGCGGTGAGCGTGAGCACGTCGACTTCCGCGCGCAATGCCTTGAGCGCCTCTTTCTGGCGCACGCCGAAGCGGTGCTCCTCGTCGATGATGACGAGCCCGAGGCGCTTGAACTGAACATCGGACGAAAGCAGCTTGTGCGTGCCGATCACGATATCGACGCTGCCGTCGTTGATCTGCTGGATCGCGCCGCTCACTTCCTTGGCGGACTTGAAGCGCGACAGCTCGGCGATGCGCACGGGCCACTCGGAAAAGCGGTCCGTGAAGGTCTGCGTGTGCTGCTCGGCGAGCAGCGTGGTGGGCGAGAGAATCGCCACCTGCTTGCCGCCCATCACGGCGATGAACGCCGCGCGCAATGCCACTTCCGTCTTGCCGAAGCCGACGTCGCCGCACACGAGACGGTCCATCGGCTTGCCGCTCGTCATGTCGCCGATCACGGCGGCGATGGCGGCGGCCTGGTCGGGCGTTTCCTCGAAGCCGAAACTCTCCGCGAACTTGACGTAGTCGCGCGGTTCGAGCGCGAACGCGTGGCCCTCGCGTGCGGCGCGGCGCGCGTAGAGGTTCAAAAGCTCGGCGGCCGTGTCGCGGATCTGCTGCGCGGCCTTGCGGCGCGCCTTTTCCCACTGGCCCGAGCCGAGCGCGTGCAGCGGCGCGCTATCGGGATCGGCGCCGCTGTAGCGCGAAATCACGTGCAGTTGCGACACCGGCACGTAGAGCTTGCTGCCGTTTGCGTATTCGAGGTGCAGGAACTCGGTATCGCCTTCGCCGAGGTCCATCGTCACCAGGCCGTGATAGCGGCCGATGCCGTGCTGCGCATGGACCACCGGATCGCCCACTTTCAGTTCGGAGAGGTCGCGCACCATCGAATCGACGTTGCTCGCCTGCTCCTGGCGGCGGCGCCCGGCGCGTCGCGCGAGCGGGCCGTACAGTTCAGTCTCGGTGATGACCGCGAGTTCCTCGCCCGGCAGCGAAAAGCCCGTGGAAAGGGGCGCGACGCCCATCGCGAAACGCTCGTCGCCGGTGAGCCAGTCCTCGAAGCTGTCCGCGCCCGCAGGGCGCAGACGGTTGTCGGCGAGCAGCTGCGCGATGGTTTCGCGCCGGCCCGCCGATTCCACCGCGAACAGCACGCGGTTCTTCGTCGTCTCGAGATACGCGCGCAGCGATGCGAGCGGGTCGTCGGCGTGGCGGTCGATCGCGAGGCTCGGCAGCGCCGTGGCCCAGCCGCCCGCGCTCGTGGCGGGCAGCACTAGGCGCGCGAACGGCTTCGCGAACGTGAAGAAGTCCTCGTCGGTCAGGAACAGGCGCTGCGGTTCCAGGATCGGCCGCTCGCGGTCGTGCGAGAGGAAGTTGTGGCGCTGCTTCGTGTCGTTCGTGAAGCGGCGGATCGACGTGTCGAGGTCGCCCGAGAACACCAGCTGGGCGTTTGCCGGCAGATAGTGGAAAAGCGTCGCCGTCTCTTCGAAAAAGAGCGGCAGGTAGTATTCGATGCCCGCCGACGGCACGCCGTTGCCCATGTCCTTGTAGATCGTCGCGCGGCTCGGGTCGCCCTCGAACACCTCGCGCCAGCGGCTGCGAAACGCCGTGCGCGCGGCTTCGTCGAACGGGAACTCGCGGCCCGGCAGCAGGCGCACGTCCTTCACGGGATAGAGGCTGCGCTGGCTGTCCGGATCGAACGCGCGGATCGAGTCGACCTGGTCGTCGAAGAGGTCGATGCGGTAGGGCAGCGGCGAGCCCATCGGAAAGAGGTCGATGAGCGAGCCGCGCACGCAGTATTCGCCCGGGCGCACCACCTGGCTCACGTGCTCGTAGCCCGCGAGCGTGAGCTGCGACTTGAGCTTCGCTTCGTCGAGGCGCTCGCCCTGCGAGAACGAGAACGTATAGGCCGCGAGAAACGAGGCGGGCGGCATGCGATAGAGCGCCGTGGTGGCCGGCACGATGAGAATGTCGCAGCGGCCTTCGCCGAGATCGTGCAGCGTCGCGAGGCGCTCGGAAACGAGGTCCTGGTGCGGCGAGAACGTGTCGTACGGCAGCGTTTCCCAGTCGGGCAGAAGCCGTACACGCGCCTCGGGCGCGAAGAACGGAATCTCCTGGGCGAGGCGCTGCGCGTCCACGGCGCTCGCGCAGATCACGGCCAGCAGCGGCGCACGGGCGGCGCTGGCGCGCGCGGCCTCGCGGTAGCGGGCGATCAGGAGCGCGTCGGACGAGCCGTGCGTGCCGTCGAACGCGTAGCGCTGCCCCGGCTTGACGACGGCAACGGGGGACGGAGATTGCGAGGAAGCGGCGATATCGGACATGGGCAACAGGGTGGCCGACGATTGTGTCGGCGCTTGTGTCGGTATGGTGGCCAGTTCAGTTCAGTTCGGGCACGGTGCAACGCCGGAATATGGGGGCCGGTTTGTGGTCTTCAAGCGAATTCGGCGCGGTTTTTCCTTAGGTTGCGCGGGCATTCCATGGCCGTTTTGCGGGCGTCCGGCGTGCGGGTAAGGGACCTATTATAAAATCCGTCCTTTACTTTGACTCATGCGGCTCGCGACACCGTGACTTCACGCCTCTTTGCCCTGATTCCGTGCGCCGGCACCGGCAGCCGTTCGGGCTCGGCCATGCCGAAACAATATCGAATCGTTGCCGGACGCGACCTCCTGCACTATACGCTTGCCGCTTTTGACGCCTGCAACGAATTCTCGCAGACGCTCGTGGTGATTTCTCCCGACGATAACCACTTCGACGCCCGGCGCTTCGGCGGCTTGCGCTTTGCGGTGCGCCGCTGCGGCGGCGCCTCGCGGCAGGCTTCGGTCTACAACGGCCTCGCCGCGCTCGCCGAATTCGGCGCAACCGACGACGACTGGGTGCTCGTGCACGACGCCGCGCGCCCCGGCATCACGCCCGCGCTGATCCGCGCGCTCGTCGAGTCGCTCACGGACGACCCCGTGGGCGGCATCATGGCGCTGCCGGTGGCCGACACGCTCAAGCGCGTCGCGCCGAAGGACCCCGCGGCGCCCGGCGCGCATATCGCGCGCACCGAATCGCGCGACGGCCTCTGGCAGGCCCAGACCCCGCAGATGTTCCGCATCGGCATGCTGCGCACGGCCATCGAGCGCGCGCAGCAGGACGGCCACGATCTCACCGACGAAGCGAGCGCGATCGAATGGCTCGGTCACGCGCCGCGGCTCGTGCAGGGCAGCCTGCGCAACTTCAAGGTGACGTACCCCGAAGATTTCGCGCTCGCCGAAGCGATCCTCAGCCGGCCCGCAGAGTAAGCGCGCCGCAATCCCTTTACCCGGAACCCCAACCATGGACATCAGAATCGGACAAGGCTACGACGTGCACGCGCTGGTGCCCGGCCGCCCGCTCGTGCTCGGCGGCGTGACGATCCCCTACGATCGCGGCCTGCTCGGCCACTCGGACGCCGACGTGCTGCTGCACGCCATCACCGACGCGCTGTTCGGCGCCGCTGCGCTCGGCGACATCGGCCGCCATTTCCCCGACACCGACAAGCAGTTCTGCGGCGCGAACAGCCGCGTGCTGCTGCGCGAATGTCTGCGCCGCGTGCAGGAGGCGGGCTTCACGCTCATGAACGTCGACACCACGGTGATCGCGCAGGCGCCCAAGCTCGCGCCGCACATCGAATCGATGCGCCAGACGATCGCCGAAGACCTGAACCTGCCGGTCGAGCGCGTCAACGTGAAGGCGAAGACCAATGAAAAGCTCGGCTATCTCGGCCGCAGCGAAGGGATCGAAGCGCAGGCGGCGGTACTGCTGCTGCGCGTGTGAGCGGTGACTACCCTCATTTTGAAGGGTTGAACGGCCCGAGCAGGGCGCGTGCCTGCTCCGAACCTGACGGCGATGATTGCAGCTGCAATCATCGCCGTTGCTTTTCTTGCCGATTAATTTCCGTTTTTTTCGTCCCATACTGAACCGGGTAACCGGAAGTGGGGAGGACGATGGCGGGAGTTGAAAGACGCGTGAAAGGCCTCGATGGCCTGCGGGCGCTGGCAGTGGTGCTCGTTTTCCTCTCGCACAAGGCCCACGTCGACGCGATCGACGCGGGCAAGATCGGCGTCTGGCTGTTCTTTCTGATCAGCGGCTATCTGATCATCGGTGAGCTGCATCGCAATCGGGTCCGCATCGAGCAGCACGGCGTGCGCACGGCCGCGCTGCTGTACGTCTTTTTCATGAAGCGCACGCTGCGCATTTTTCCCGTGTATTACCTGCTGCTCGTGGCGCTCACCATCGCGCATGCGAGCTTCTATCAGCGCGATGTCGATCTCGGGCTCGCCTGGCATTTCGTATTCCTCTCCAATTACTGGATCGGCGTGGTGCACGACGGCTGGCCCGGCACCGTGTCGCACTTCTGGAGCCTGGCGGTCGAGCAGCAGTTCTATCTCGTCGCGCCATTCGCGCTGCTATTCGTGCGCGCCTCGCGCCATCTCATGCTCTGCGCGGTGGTCATCGCGGCGGCTGCGTTCGCGCATCTCGCGCTCTATGCGGAAGGGGCGATTGCGCCGCTCATCTACGCATTCTCGCCGTGGAATTTCGCCATGCTGGCGCTCGGCGGCGCACTGGCGATTGGCGGCGCGCCCGTGCCATTGCGCCCGGGGGCGTTGAGTTCGCTGTGGTTCGTTGGGGCATGTGCGGCGATCGCCGGCTTCGCGCTGGCGCGCGCCGATTGCGCGGACTGCGCCGAAGGCGTGACGAGCGCGACGATGCTGCCGGGCTGCCTCGACATCGGGCTCGCGCTCTCGCTCGGCGCGCTGTTCCTGTGGCTCGTGCGCCGTCAGGACAGCGTGCTGGTCGCGGCGCTGGAACTGCGGCCGCTGGCGTATCTCGGCACGATCAGCTACGGCTTCTATCTGTTTCACAACCTCGTGCCGGCGCGCCTCGGCGTGGCGCCGGGACTCTATACGAGGTTCCATGTGCCCGGGCTGGCGCAGCCGGTCCTCGCGCTCGTGCTGCAGTTCGCGCTGGCCGTGCTGCTCGCGCATCTGTCGTGGCAGGTGCTGGAAAAGCGCGTGCTCGAGTGGAAGCGGCCGCTCGAAACGGCGATCCGCAACCGCCTGCCCACCCGCGCCGCCGCGAGCCAGACGTGATGCCCGCCGGCGCGAGGCCTAGAGCGTCCCGCCGCCGACTTCGCGGCCGTCCGGACACAGCTCGCCGGTCTGCAACCCGTCGAGCACGCGCAGCACTTCCTCGGCGCTGCGCCCGACGTTGAGGTTGTTCACCGTGACATGCTGGATCGTGTTGTCGGGATCGACGATGAACGTCGCGCGCAGCGCCACGCCCGCTTCCTTGTCGCGTATGCCGAGCTGATCGATGAGTTCGCCTTTCACGTCGCCGAACGAATAGTGATTGAGGCGATCGAGCGTCTTGTCCTCGCGTCGCCACGCGAGCTTCACATATTCGTTGTCGCAGCTGCCGCCCATCACGACCGTTTCGCGGTCATCGAATTCCTTGATGAGCCGTGCGAACGCGACGATCTCGGTGGGGCACACGAGCGTGAAATCCTTGGGGTAGAAGTAGATGACCTTCCACTTGTTGGCGAAGGTCTGCTCGGTGATCTCGGTGAACGCCGATTCGCCGTTTTCTTCGGGATGGTTGAAGCCGGGCTTCGCGGCCGTGACGGTAAAGGCTTCGAGTTTGTCGCCGACGGTTTTCATGGCGGAGGTCCTCAGACGAGAGACGGGCCGGGCGGCCCGCTTTGCCGCCGCGCGCGCGGTGCCAGACTCGGCCACAGGCGGCGGCGTGCCCATGAAAACCATTGTCGCAGGTGCGGGCGGCGCGTGGTGCGACGGTGCGCCGCCGCCGGGTCTCGATCAATAGGGGAGGAGGCTCAAGCGCCCTTGGCGAGCGGGAACTCGATCGTCACCTCGAGGCCGGGGCCCGGCAGCCGGTTGCGCAGGCGCAGCGCGCCGCGATAGCGGCCCACGAGGCGCTGCACGATGGCCATGCCGAGGCCCGTACCGTTGGCCTGCGTGCGGGCCGTATCGACGCGGTAAAACGGCCGCGTGACGAGCGGCAGCTGATCCTCGGGAATGCCCGGGCCTTCGTCGACCACGGAAAGCTCGACGCGCGAATGCGAGACGCGCGTTTCGAGCATGATGTGCGGAATGCCGTCGGTTTCGCTTGCGCCGTACTTGCGCGCGTTTTCGATCAGGTTGCCCACGACGCGGCGCATGTCCGTGTCGTCGGCTTCGATCATGGCCGAAGGCGCGAGCCGCGTGATGAGACGCACGCCGTCTTCGCTCGCCATGCGCGCGGCCATCTCGCCGGCGATGATCGAGAGGTCGACGCGCTCGGGCATGCGCTGGGTCGGCCGTGCGTAATCGAGGAAGCGGCCGATGATCATGTCCATCTGCTCGATGTCGTCGATCATCGCGTCCTTGGTGGCCTGATCGGATGGACTCATCTCCGTCTCGAGCCGCAGGCGCGCGAGCGGCGTGCGCAAATCGTGCGAGATGCCCGCGAGCATCAGCGCGCGGTCGGCCTCCAGCTGCTCGAGGTCGCGCACCATCTGGTTGAACGAGCGATTCGTTTCGGCCGCGACGCCCATGCCGCGCTCAGGCAAGGGCGCGGGCGGCTGCCCCGAGCCCAGCATGCGCGCCGACATGGCGAGGCGCGCGAATGGCCGGTTCACGAGACTCGTGATGAAGGCCGCCCCGAAGAGCGATAGCGCAAGCGCAGAGACACCCCATCCGACCCACTGCAAGCCTGTGACGTTGTCGAGCTGGTCGCGGTCGAGCGCGACCCAGTAGTCGTCTTCGTCGATCTTGAAGCTGATCCACACGCCCGGAATATCGTTCACGGACTGCGCGATGACGGTGTCGTCACCAAGACGCCCGCGGATGTCGTGCTCGATCAGACGATTGAGCGACTCGTCGGGCTGGAGCTTGTATTTGTCGGTGGTTTCGCGCGGGTACACGCGCACGCCCTCGTTGCTCTCGAGATCCTGCAGTAGCGCGCGGCGCAGATCGGGATCGGAGTAGAGGAGCGCCGTGCGCGTGAGCTTGACGATCGCGACGAGCTGGAGCGCCACGCGCTGCGCGCGCGGCTCCCGCTCGATCACGCGAAAGCTCTGGAACCACGCGGCGAGACTCACCGCGATGAGAAGGGCGATCAACAGGAAGGTGCGCCAGAACAGATCGCCGAACGCGAGCGTGAGCAAACGCCGGTCAATCCCCATGGGCCCTTCCCGTTTCAACAGAGGCAGTGCAGACAACGAGACACCATTCAGGATCAGGCGGCGCCGTCGGGAATGAACACGTAGCCGAGGCCCCAGACCGTTTGAATGAAACGCGGGCTGCCCGGATCAGGTTCGATGAGCTTGCGCAGGCGCGAGATCTGCACGTCGAGGCTGCGGTCGAACACTTCGTATTCACGGCCGCGCGCCAGCTCCATGAGCTTTTCGCGCGAGAGCGGCTGGCGCGGGTGACGCGCGAACACCTTGAGCACCGAGAATTCGCCCGTGGTGAGCGGAATTTCCTGGCCGGCCTTGGTGAGCGTGCGCGTGGCGAGATTCAACGCGAATTCACCGAACTCGAACACTTCGGTGGTTTCCGAGGGCGCGCCCGGCAGTTCGGACGGCGCCTGGCGGCGCAGCACCGCGTGAATGCGTGCGACGAGTTCGCGCGGGTTGAAGGGCTTGGGCAGATAGTCGTCGGCACCCATTTCGAGGCCGACGATGCGGTCCACGTCCTCGCCCTTGGCGGTGAGCATGATGATGGGCGTGCGGTCGTTGCTGCCGCGCAGACGCCGGCAGATCGACAGGCCGTCTTCGCCTGGCAGCATGAGGTCGAGCACCAGCAGGTCGAAACGCTCGCGCACCCACAGCTTGTTCATGGCGGGGGCGTTTTCGGCCACATAGACATTGAAGCCTTGCTCGCCGAGGTAGCGGCGCAGCAGGTCCCGCAGTCGGGGATCGTCATCGACAACGAGAATTTTGGACGGGTTTTTGGTTTCCATGCCTGGCATCTTAGCGCGATTGGATACTGATGCGAGTTTGCACCAATTATCAGGTTACAGTCAGTTACAAAATTTACCCGTGCTGTGCCACGACCGCAAGCACCGACAGATAGACTTCTTTACGTAAAGCGGCAGTTCGGTAGATACTTCATTCGACTTTAAAATTCATGCCCGCGCCGAGCCGGGTTCGCACATGTATTCGAGGTAGCCGTTTGCCGCGTCAAGAAGGGAACAAAACGATGGGAGGGGTCAGGCCGACAATGCGCCACACCATGCTTGCACTGGCGCTAGCCGGTGGCGTGGCGGCTGCACTGGAGTCGGTGCCGGCCCGGGCCCAGCCCTCCGCAGACCGCTACGAGAACTCTCAGTCCTCCGCTCGTTCGCCGGGCGGCAAACCGTCGATGCGGCGCGTACGCAGCGACACGATCCCGCGCCCCGCATCGGACATCAACCAGCGTCCCGCAGTTCCCCCCGATCTCGATCAGCGTCGCCGCGACGGCCATATGACGCCCGATGAGCGGCGCCTCCTGCGCCAGCATATCGAAGACGCCGTGCGCGAACTGTACAAGCGCTGATACTGCGGCGCGCGTAAATGCGGCTCTGCTGCGAAAGTGCCGCGATAACGTTTACGCAATTTTCTCTGCGCACCTCGCGCACGCCTTTCTCGCGCCTTTCATGATTTTATCGGCATCGAAGCGCGCATTCGTGCACTCGCGCCGCCGAAATGCGCTGAAAAATACCGTAGCAATTGCACCGTCAACATCCGTTTCGTCACAGCCGTTAAGCCGGTACATTTAATGATCGCGCCGGCGGATTCGTCGTGCGCCCATTCATCATGAGCGACTCCAGACGGTCGAAGCCAAACGCGCAGTCCGCCGCCGGCGCAGCGGCGCCCGACGACGGCGCGGATGCGCTGCTCGACGCCGACGACGCCCGCCATCTCCTCGTGCGCACGGGGTTCGCGCCGCGCGAGACCGAAGTCGAGCCTTATGTGGGGCTCACGCGAGAGCAGGCTGTCGCGCGGCTCGTCGGCGGCACGCGCAGCGAGGCGCTCACGCCGCTGCCCGCGTGGACCGCCGAAGTGCCGCCGAGCCGGGCACAGCGCAGCGCATGGACCCCCGAGGAACGCCAGCAGGCGCAGCGCCAGCGCGGTACGCGCTATGACGAATTGCGCGCATGGTGGCTGCGCGAGATGCTCGTCACGCCTTCGCCGCTGACCGAGCGCATGACGCTCTTCTGGCACAACCACTTCACTTCGGGGCAGGACAAAGTCGGCGAGCCGCAGTTGATGGCCGCGCAAAACGCGCTGTTGCGGCGCGATGCGCTGGGCAGTTTCGCGAGCATGCTGCACGCGCTCGCGAAGGACCCCGCGATGCTGCTTTACCTCGACGGCGCGAGCAATCGCAAGGGCCGGCCCAACGAGAATTTCGCGCGCGAAGTGATGGAACTATTCACGCTGGGCGAAGGGCAGTACTCGCAGCGCGACGTTGCCGAAGCGGCGCGCGCCTACACGGGTTGGAGTCTCGATCCCGACACCCAGGCGTTCGCCTGGCGCGCCGACTTGCATGACGACGGCGAAAAGACGGTGCTGGGTCGCAGCGGTCCGTTCGACGGTGACCAGGTGCTCGACATCCTGCTCGCGCAGCCGCAAACTGCCCGGTATGTGTCGGCCAGACTATGGCGCGAGTTCATCTCCGCAACGCCCGACGATGCGCAACTCGCAAGCGTCGCCGCTCGTTTTCACGCAAGTGGATACGAGATCGGCGCTGCGCTTCGCGCGCTCTTCGTCACTCCCGCGTTCTGGGACGAACGCAATCGGGGCGTGCTCGTGAGTTCGCCGGTGGAGTTCATCGTCGGCACGATGCGGCGCTTCGATGTGGCCTATGGCGATACGCTGCCGTTCGCGCGCCGCGCGGCCGCGTTGGGCGAGAACCTGTTCTATCCGCCGAACGTGAAGGGGTGGCCCGGCGGAGCGTCGTGGATCAACAGCTCGACGCTGCTCGCGCGCAAGCAGTTCGTCGAGCAGCTGTTTCGTGCGACGGAAGCAGGGCGGCCGCATGCTGAGGCCGCAGCGACGAAGATCGCGGCAAGCATGCCGCAGAACGCGCAGAACGCGATGCGGCGTGATGCGTTGCAAGGCGGTATGCGTTTCGATCTGGATGGCTGGCTCTCGCGCTACGGTCTCACTGCCGATGCCACGCCCGGCCTGTCCGCGCAGCTGCAAATGCAGCATGCAGTCCTGCCGCTGGCGCCTGTCGATGCGATTGCAGCTGGTAGCCGTGCGGGTTCATATCTCCAGGCACTGCTGATGGATCCGGTGTATCAGTTGAAGTGAAGCATGAATACGAATAGCCGAATCCCTGGCGGCAATGTGCGCCGCCGCACTGACGAGCGAGGCAAGCCATGAAGCGACGCGACTTTCTTGCAGCCGGTGCGACGGCAGCTGCGGTGGCGGGTACGACGCTATGGCTGCCTCGCGCTGCGCACGCGCAAGGCACGGCGCCCATGCATCCGGGCATGGCGAGCGGCTACGAGAACCTGCTGATTCTCGTCGAGCTGAAGGGCGGCAACGACGGCATCAACACCGTGGTGCCGTTTGCCGATCCGCTCTACTACAGCTACCGGCAATCGATCGCCGTGCCGCGCGCCCAGGCGATCCAGCTGGACGAGCGCACGGCGCTGCATCCGTCGCTTGCGCCGCTCATGCCGATGTGGCGCGCGCACGAGCTGGCGATCGTCCAGGGCGTGAGCTACCCGCAGCCCAATCTTTCGCACTTTCGATCGATCGAGATCTGGGACACGGCTTCGCGCTCCAACGAATATCTGCGCGAGGGCTGGCTCACGCGCGCGTTCGCACGCGAGCCGGTGCCGCCCGGCTTCGCCGCCGATGCGCTCGTGCTCGGCAGCGCCGAGATGGGGCCGATCTCGAACGGCGCGCGCGCCATCGCGCTCGTGAATCCGGCGCAGTTCGCGCGGGCGTCGCGCCTCGTCACGCCGGTCTCGCTCAAGGAGCGCAATCCCGCGCTCGCGCATATCCTCGACGTCGAGAACGACATCGTGCATGCCGCCGATGCGCTGCGGCCCCGCCCGGGCAATTACGCGCTGAAGACGGCGTTTCCGCCAGGCGCGTTCGGCACCTCGATCAAAACGGCCATGCAGGCGCTCGCCTCGAGCGACACCCCGCAAGGTACGCCGATGGCGGGGCGCGGTGTCGCGGTGATTCGTCTGACGCTGAACGGCTTCGACACGCATCAGAACCAGCCGCAGCGTCACGCCGACCTGCTGCGCCAGTTCGCGACGGGCATGGCGGCGATGCGCTCGGCGCTCGTCGAACTCGGGCGTTGGGACCGCACGCTCATCGTGACGTATGCGGAATTCGGGCGGCGCGTGCGCGAGAATCAAAGCCGCGGCACCGATCACGGCACGGCTTCGGCGCACTTCGTCGCGGGCGGGCGCGTGGCGGGCGGGCTCTTTGGTCAGGCGCCGCAACTCACACGGCTCGACGGCAACGGCAACCTGCCGGTGGGCGTCGATTTCAGGCAGATCTATGCGACCGTGTTAGGCCCCTGGTGGGGCCTCGACGCGCAGGCCGTGCTGCAGCAGCGCTTCGAGCCGCTGCCGTTGCTGCGCGCGTAGCGCGGCCGCGAGCCCTCAACCGCGCCGCGCGGCGCGCCAGGCGATCCACAGCTTGCGCACCGGCGTGAGCACGATCTGCTGATGCAGCACCTGGTAGCCTTCGCGCTCGACTTCGTCGAGCAGCGCAAGTGCGAGCGCCGCGAGCGCACGCAAGGTGCGCTGCTCACGGCGCGCCGAAGCGGGAATCGCGTCGAGCGCGGCCTGGACCGATTCGCGCGCGCGCGAGGTCTGGAACTGCATCAGCTCCGTGAACTCTGCGCTGTAGCGTCGGTTGATGAGATCGGCGGCGGTGACGTTGTAGCGCTGCAATTCGTCGATGGGCACGTAGATGCGGCCATGGCGCGCATCGTTGCCGATTTCCGGCACGAACTGCGCGAGCATCAGCGCGTTGCCAAGCGGTGCGGCCCAGCTTGCAACGTCCTGGCGGTTCTCGTCGGTGCGCACGCTGAGTTGCGCGACGAGCGACGCGAACGTGCCGCCCACGCCCTGCATATAGCGGCGCAGATTCGGCAGATCGAGATAACGCGCCTGCTCGAAGTCCATCTCGAAGCCGGCGAGCAGCGCCTGCAGATCGGGATAGACGGCGCTGGCATCGCCGAGATGCGCGGCGAGCGCCTGGGTGACCGGATGCGCGGGTTTGCCCGCGGCGAGCGCAGCCAGTTCCTTTTGCCACCAGGCGAGCTTGGTGCGGCCGACGGTGGGATCGCTCGTTTCTTTCGCGGTTTCCTCGAGCTCGCGGCGCAGCGCGAAGAGGGCGGTCAGGAGCGGCTGGCGCGCAGCGCGGGCCTGACGCAGCGCATAGTAAGTGCTCGAACCAGGGGGCGCCGCCTTTTGCAGGCAGTAGTCGTCGAAGTTCACGGCGTTCGGAGATGTGGGGCGAAGCGGCTCGAGCGGCGGCCAGAGCGCGCCGCGACGGTAGAGCCGCGATTCTAGCATCGGCGCGGCTTTCGGCCGGCCCGGCAGGGCGCGCCGGTGCATGGATCGATGCACGCGTCGATGCGGTGACGTGCCCCGTCGCGCACTGTTTTCGGAATGCAGACAAGCGCCAGTCAATCGGTTAGAATCTCGCGCTTGCGCTTTCTGACGCTTAGCTGGACGCGCGCAGCCGGCCCATAATGAAGCATCGCTGCCGGCGGGCGCAGTCAGAAAGCAGGCTGGATTGCGGGCGAGGTGGCCAACACCGCGCCCGGCGTCTCACGAGGACTCGATCAGTCGGCATGTCGCACAGGGTTGTATCGCACGCGTGGTTCGCAGCGGTCCTGCCGGGCGCAAGAAGACAAGCGCAAAGAATTCGCGTGAGTGGCGAAATTGGTAGACGCACCAGGTTTAGGTCCTGACGCCCGCAAGGGTGTGCCGGTTCGAGTCCGGCCTCACGCACCAAAGTAAAAAGGCCATGTACCTTCGGGTACGTGGCCTTTTTGTTTGTGCGCGGCTTGGGCGCGGTCTACGCGAAGCACTCGCGATGGCGGCTTGACGCTGCCCGCCATCTGTTTGGCTTATTGCCTCTGCTCGTTCGGACTGCCTTACAGTTCGCTCTGCATGGCTTCGATCACCTTGTCGAGCGCACGTGCGAGTGCGTCGCGTTCCTTGTCGTCGAGGCTCTCGAAGAGGTCGACATTCCACTTGCGCGCGATGGGCATGACCTTGCGATACAGCGCGCGTCCGTCGGTTGTGAGCGAAACGAGCACGAGGCGTCCGTCCTCCTCGCTCGTGTCGCGCTGCATGAGGCCGCGGCGCATCAGCGCCTCGGCTGCACGGCTTGCCTGGCTCTTGTCGAGATTCGCGTGACGCGCAAGCTCCATCACGGAAAACGGGCCGAACGCCCCCACAGCTGCAATGAGCCGAGCCTCCGGAAGTGTGATGCCGAGCTTCGCCTGGTAGCGTTCGCTCGCGCCACGTTCGGAGAGTTTGTTCAGGACATGCAGCCGATAGGTGAGGAATTGTTCGAGTCCGGCTTTGCTTGCCTTCATGGGAGTCCTGGTCTGGTCGCTTGGGAAGGGCGCGATCGTGTCGCGATTCCATGATTGTTGCCCCATCTTGCGCGCGGGTCAACGCATCCTAACCCTTGTCCAGCGCATCCGATGCGGTGCACGAATCTATTAATCGCTTACTGCGGAATGCGTGATGCGCAGAGGTCATGCGTCTGGCGCGATCCTGCCGCGCGGATTCCGGCAACGAGGCCGGGGCGGCGGGCCCTGGCCTCGTCTGCCCGGATCTTAGTTGGATGTACGCGCAGCGTATTTGAGGCGGGCGAGCTGCTCGGCTTCGTTGGCGAGCAGGCGTGCCGCGTCGCGAATCGCGGTTTCGAGCGTGATGGGGCCCGGCGCGGGCGAGAAGCAGCCGCTGAAGTGCGCCGCGAGCCGCGGCAGGGCGGCGGCGTCCACGGCGCCCGAGAGCAGCGTGGCCGGCACCCCCAGCGCCGCGGCGTGGCGGCAGGCAATGAACGGCGCCTTGCCGTGCAGCGTCTGGACGTCGGAGCGGCCTTCGCCGGTGATGAGCCAGTCCGCGCGATCGAGCGCTTCGTCCAGACCGATGGTGCGCGCAACGACTTCGGCGCCGGGCTCGAAGCTCGCGCCGAGCATGCGCAGCGCGAAACCCAGGCCGCCGGCCGCACCGGAACCGGCTTCGTCGCGTACGCGACGGCCCAGCGCCGCTTCGAGCAGGTCGGCGAAACGGCCGAGCGCCGCGTCGATTGGCGCCACCTGCTCGGGCGTCACGCCTTTTTGCGGGCCGAACACGGCGGTTGCGCCATGCTCGCCCGTGAGCGGATTGTCCACGTCCGACATGCCGACGAACGTTGCCTCGCCAAGCCGCGCGTCGAGCCCGGCAACGTCCACGCGCGCCACTTGCGCGAGCGCCTGCGGCGTGGGCTCGAGGGGTTTGCCGGCGGCGTCGAAGAGTTGCAGGCCGAGGCCCGCGAGCAGGCCCGCGCCGGCATCGTTGGTGCTGCTGCCGCCGAGCGCCACGTAAAAGCGCCGCACACCTTCGTCGAGCAGCGCGCGGATCGCTTCGCCCATGCCGCGCGTGCTGCGCGCGTCGACCGGCACGCCCATGCCCACGGGGTCCGTGATGCCGACGATCTCGGCGGTCTCGACGATCGCGCTGCCGTCGTGCAGCAGGCCCACGGCAGCGTCGCGCTTCGGCCCCGCTGCGCCTTCCACGTTCAGCACGCGGCGCTCGCCGCCCATCGACAGCATCGCGTCGAGCGTGCCTTCGCCGCCGTCGGCCATGGGGCGGATGCGGATGTCGGCGTCGGCGCGCACGCGGCGGATGCCCTCGGCAATCGCGGCGGCGACCCCGTCCGCGCTGAGCGAGCCTTTGAAAGAATCAGGAGCAATGACGATAACGGGAGCGTCAGTCGACGAATTCGGCATGGTGTCTCTGCTGGAAGAATTGTGTTGGGAGCGGCTGCGGCCGGCGGGGCGTCCGGCGCGAGCGTAAGCTTAACAGCCTCGCCGCGCGGGCCGGATAACGGCGTTGCGATAGCGCGGATCGGAGCGCATTTCAGGCTCGCAGCGGCTCAAAAGCAGGCCAAAACCGGGTCAAAAACAGCCACATAGCACACTCAAACGGCAATTCCAGTGGGACCGGGAAATAGTTTGCTAAAATACTTGGCTCTTTTGACGGAACCGCACCGCAAGCCGCCCGTTTCGGCGCTGTTGAGCGGCGCACGAGGCGCCTGCGTTCAGCTCCAAAGCGGGTTGCTGGACCACATCGGATCCAGGCGGACCGCGGCTCGCAAAGACCACAGATTACTGATTCGCTCGAACAATTTTAGGACGATTGAAGCCATGGCTAACGTTGTTGAAAACCTCGGCAAGCTCGAACGCCGCGTGACGATTTCCCTGCCGAAGGACGCCGTGCAGAAAGAAATCGATTCGCGCATCCGCAAACTCGCGAAGAACGTGCGCATGCCGGGCTTCCGTCCGGGCAAGGTGCCCCTCAAGATGGTCACGCAGCAGTATTCGGGCCAGGTCGAGGCCGAAGTCCTGAGCGACAAGGTCGGCAAGGAATTCTTCGACATCAGCCGCGCCGAGAACCTGCGCGTCGCCGGCCAGCCGAGCTTCGCGCCGAAGTCGGAAGCCGCTGAAGGCGACTACGCGTTCGACGCGACCTTCGAGGTCTACCCTGAAGTGAAGCTCGGCGACGTCGCGACGGCCGAAATCGAGCGCACGACCACGACCATCACCGAAGCGGAAATCGACCGCACGCTCGACATCCTGCGCAAGCAGCGCGTGCACTTCCACGCTCGCGGCGAAGCCGGCGAGCACGGTGACGGCGGCGCCGACACCGCAGCGAAGGAAGGCGACCGCGTGACGGTCGACTTCGTCGGCAAGATCGACGACGTCGCGTTCCAGGGCGGCACCGCGGAAGGCTTCGCGTTCGTGCTGGGCGAAGGCCGCATGCTGCCGGAATTCGAAAAGGCGGCAATCGGCCTGAAGAAGGGCGAGTCGCGCGAATTCGACCTCGCGTTCCCCGAGGACTACCACGGCAAGGACGTCGCCGGCAAGACGGCGAAGTTCACGATCACGATGCAGCAGATCGAGTGGCCGCACCTGCCGGAAATCGACGCTGAATTCGCCAAGTCGCTCGGCATCGCCGACGGCGACCTCGTGAAGATGCGCGCCGAAATCAAGGACAACCTCGAGCGTGAAGCGAAGCGCCGCACGCAGTCGATCGTCAAGAACCAGGTGATGGATGCACTCCTGAAGATCGCCGAACTCGACGTGCCGAACGCGCTCGTCGAGCAGGATCAGGAACGCCTCGTCGAAATGGCGCGCGCCGACCTCGCGCAGCGTGGCGTGCCCAACGCCAAGGACGCACCGATCCCGGCCGAAATGTTCAAGGAACAAGCCGAACGCCGCGTGAAGCTCGGCCTCGTGCTCGCCGAACTCGTGAAGGCCAACAGCCTCGAGGCGAAGCCGGAGCAGATCCGTGCTGAAGTCGACGAATTCGCGAAAAGCTACGAAGACCCGAAGGAGGTCGTGCGCTGGTATTATTCCAACCAGCAGCGTCTGGCCGAAATGGAAGCCTATGTCGTCGAATCGAACGTCGTCGACTTCGTGCTCGGCAAGGCCAAGGTGACGGACAAGCAGGTTAGCTTCGAAGAACTGGCAAGCGCGACGGCGCAGGCTTAAATCTGCCCGCTACGGCGTGCCGGCTGTCGGAGCGACCGACGGCCAGCACGCCGTTTTTGTATCCGCGGATTTTAGCCATGCTGTCCGTGTGGTTGATTTAGCCGGGGTCCGTCGCCATACGGGTATATAGAAGAACTTTTCCAGACAAGGATGCACCGCATGACCATTCGCGCTCAATCGCTGGATACGTTGACCTCCCACTCGTCGCGGGACTTCGACCCGCAGGCGCTCGGCCTCGTGCCGATCGTCGTCGAAACGAGCGGCCGAGGCGAACGTTCCTACGACATCTACTCGCGCCTGCTCAAGGAGCGCGTGGTGTTCCTGGTCGGCGAAGTGAACGACCAGACGGCCAACCTCGTGGTCGCCCAGCTGCTGTTCCTCGAAAGCGAAAACCCGGACAAGGACATCAGCCTGTACATCAACAGCCCGGGCGGCTCGGTGTCGGCCGGCATGGCGATTTACGACACGATGCAGTTCATCAAGCCGGACGTTTCGACCCTTTGCATGGGCCTCGCGGCCAGCATGGGCGCGTTCCTGCTGGCGTCGGGCGCCAGGGGCAAGCGTTTTGCGCTGCCGAATTCGCGCGTGATGATTCACCAGCCGCTCGGCGGCGCGCGCGGCCAGGCGTCGGACATCGAAATCCAGGCTCGTGAAATCCTGTACCTGAAGGAGCGCCTGAACCAGTTGCTCGCGCACCATACGGGTCAGCCGGTCGAGCGCATTGCGCGCGACACCGATCGCGACAACTTCATGTCGGGTGACGACGCCCAGGCCTACGGTCTCGTCGACCAGGTCCTGCACAAGCGTCCTTGATCTGCGCGAGCGGTTTTGCGCGTCCGACCCTGCGAAGTGCGCGCAAGCCGTGACAGAGGCAACGCAAAGGAACACTCGGCCCCCGTACAAAAGGGGATAGCCGACGCCGCGCAGACCTTGTGAAATAATCGGCAAACGCGCTTCGCGGCCTGCGGCCCCCAACGCCGTCACAGCAAGCGGTTCACGCACCCTCCGGCCTCGCCGGGGGAAACGGCGTATCATGTAACAGAGTGTCCGGAGGCTCATTTATCCATGGC
Organism: Paraburkholderia sp. EG286B; assembly: GCF_040965655.1. Classification (NCBI taxonomy): domain Bacteria; kingdom Pseudomonadati; phylum Pseudomonadota; class Betaproteobacteria; order Burkholderiales; family Burkholderiaceae; genus Paraburkholderia; species Paraburkholderia sp. EG286B. The sequence goes on from NZ_JBFRCF010000002.1 coordinate 43,098, forward strand.
GGACAAGAAAGGTTCTAACAGCGAGAAGCTGTTGTATTGCTCGTTCTGCGGCAAGAGCCAGCATGAGGTGAAAAAGCTCATCGCTGGTCCGTCGGTATTCATCTGCGATGAATGCATCGACTTGTGCAACGAGATCATTCGCGACGAGGCCGCCGGTGCGGGCGTCGACGCGGCGCTGTCGCGCTCGGACCTGCCGAGCCCGCAGGAGATCCGCGACATCCTCGACCAGTACGTGATCGGGCAGGAACGCGCGAAGAAGATCCTCGCAGTGGCGGTGTACAACCACTACAAGCGTCTGAAGCACCTCGACAAGAAGGACGACGTCGAACTCTCCAAGAGCAACATCCTGCTGATCGGGCCCACGGGCTCGGGCAAGACGCTGCTCGCGCAGACGCTCGCGCGCCTTCTGAACGTGCCGTTCGTGATCGCCGACGCCACCACGCTGACCGAAGCCGGTTACGTGGGCGAAGACGTCGAGAACATCATTCAGAAGCTGCTGCAGAACTGCAATTACGAGGTCGACAAGGCCCAGCGCGGCATCGTCTATATCGACGAAATCGACAAGATCAGCCGCAAGTCGGACAACCCGTCGATCACGCGCGACGTCTCCGGCGAGGGCGTGCAGCAGGCGCTGCTCAAGCTCGTCGAGGGCACGATGGCTTCGGTGCCGCCGCAGGGCGGCCGCAAGCATCCGAACCAGGATTTCATCCAGGTCGACACGACCAATATCCTGTTCATTTGCGGCGGCGCGTTCGACGGTCTGGAAAAGGTCATCACCGACCGCACGGAAAAGACCGGCATCGGCTTCGGCGCGAGCGTGAAGAGCAAGCAGGAGCGCGACACCGGCGAAGTGCTGCGCGAAACGGAACCGGAAGACCTGATCAAGTTCGGCCTGATCCCCGAACTGATCGGCCGTCTGCCCGTGGTCGCCACGCTCGGCAAGCTCGACGAAGCCGCGCTCATGAAGATTCTGGTCGAGCCGAAGAATGCGCTCGTCAAGCAGTATCACAAGCTCTTCAACATGGAGCGCGTGGAGCTGGAAATTCGCCCGGCTGCGCTGCAGGCCGTCGCCCGCAAGGCGATCCGCCGCAAGACGGGGGCTCGTGGCCTGCGCTCGATCCTGGAACAGGCATTGCTCGACGTGATGTACGAGCTGCCGGCCATGAAGGGCGTGAGCAAGGTCATCATCGACGACAACGTGATCGACGGCGACGGCAAACCGCTGCTGATCTACGAAGACGCACCGAAGGTTGCAGGGTCGAACTGATGGTGGTGATCGGCTAAAGAGTTCCGGAAAAGGGCCGTTCATACAATGGGATGAACGGCTTTTTCGTTTAATCTTGTGGTCGATGGCGCACTATTTTGGAGTCACTGAACTTTTCCCACACGCGCGAGGCTTGCAATCGGTATCTCAGGCCTCAATTACCGAACAATTGATTCCACTCATGGGGAAATGAAATGTCAGGAACCCAACTCCTCCCGCCGGAACGCACCACGCTCCCGCTGCTGCCGCTGCGAGACGTCGTAGTCTTCCCGCATATGGTGATTCCCCTTTTCGTGGGCCGACCGAAATCGATCAAGGCCCTCGAAGCGGCTATGGAAGGCGGCAAGCACATCATGCTCGTCGCGCAGAAGACCGCCGCGAAGGATGAGCCGACCGAAAAAGACATGTACGAAGTAGGGTGTGTCGCCAACATCCTGCAAATGCTCAAGCTGCCCGACGGCACCGTGAAGGTGCTCGTGGAAGGGCTGCAGCGCGCGAAGACGCTTTCCATCGAAGAGCAGGAAACGCAGTTCTCGTGCGAAGTGATGCCGCTCGAACCGGACCACGCCGACAGCGCAGAAACCGAAGCGCTGCGCCGCGCGATCGTCTCGCAGTTCGACCAGTACGTGAAGCTCAACAAGAAGATCCCGCCGGAGATCCTGACGTCGCTGTCAGGCATCGACGAGGCCGGTCGTCTTGCCGACACCATCGCCGCGCATCTGCCGCTCAAGCTTGACCAGAAGCAGCACATCCTCGAGATGTTCCCGGTCGTGGAGCGTCTGGAGCACCTGCTCGCGCAACTCGAAGCCGAAATCGACATTCTCCAGGTGGAAAAGCGCATTCGCGGCCGCGTGAAGCGCCAGATGGAAAAGAGCCAGCGCGAGTACTACCTGAACGAGCAGGTCAAGGCCATCCAGAAGGAACTGGGTGAAGGCGAAGAGGGTGCGGATCTCGAAGAACTCGAGAAGCGCATCACGGCCGCGCGCATGCCCAAGGAAGCCAAGAAGAAGGCCGACGCCGAGCTCAAGAAGCTCAAGCTGATGTCGCCGATGTCGGCGGAAGCCACCGTCGTGCGCAACTACATCGACACGCTGATCGGCCTGCCGTGGCGCAAGAAGAGCAAGGTCAACAACGACCTCTCGAACGCCGAAGCCGTGCTCGACGAAGACCACTTCGGTCTCGAGAAGGTGAAGGAACGCATTCTCGAGTATCTCGCGGTGCAACAGCGCGTGGACAAGGTCAAGGCGCCGATCCTGTGCCTCGTCGGGCCTCCGGGCGTCGGCAAGACCTCGCTCGGGCAGTCGATTGCGCGCGCAACGAACCGCAAGTTCGTGCGCATGGCGCTGGGCGGCGTGCGTGACGAAGCCGAGATCCGCGGCCACCGTCGTACGTACATCGGGTCGATGCCGGGCAAGATCCTGCAGAGCCTGGCCAAGGTCGGCGTGCGCAATCCGCTCTTCCTGCTCGACGAAGTCGACAAGATGGGCATGGATTTCCGCGGCGATCCGTCGTCGGCGCTGCTCGAAGTGCTCGATCCGGAACAGAACCACACGTTCGCCGACCACTACATCGAAGTCGATTTCGACCTCTCCGATGTGATGTTCGTCGCCACGTCGAACTCGCTGAACATCCCGCCGCCGCTGCTCGACCGGATGGAAGTCATCCGCCTGTCGGGTTACACGGAAGACGAGAAGGTCAGCATCGCCCAGCGTTATCTGCTGCCGAAGCAGAAGAAGAACAACGGGCTGAAGCCGGGCGAGATCGAGGTGACCGAAGGCGCGATCCGCGACATCATTCGCTACTACACGCGTGAAGCGGGCGTGCGTTCGCTCGAGCGCGAAGTGTCGAAGATCTGCCGCAAGGTCGTGAAGATGCTGCTGCTGAAGAAGGCCGACAAGGCCGTCACGGTGGACAGCGCCAACCTCGACACCTTCCTCGGCGTGCGCAAGTACGACTTCGGTCTGGCCGCGAAGGAAAACCAGATCGGCCAGGTCACGGGCCTCGCGTGGACGGAAGTCGGCGGCGATCTGCTGACGATCGAAGCGGCGGTCATGCCCGGCAAGGGCAACGTGATCCGCACGGGTTCGCTCGGCGACGTCATGAAGGAATCGGTCGAAGCGGCACGCTCGGTGGTGCGTTCGCGTTCGCGTCGTCTCGGCATCAAGGACGAAGCGTTCGAGAAGCAGGACATCCACATCCACGTGCCGGAAGGCGCAACGCCGAAGGACGGTCCGTCCGCAGGCGGTGCGATGACGACGGCGCTGGTGTCGGTGCTCACGGGTATTCCGGTGCGCGCCGATGTGGCGATGACGGGCGAGATCACGCTGCGCGGCGAAGTGCTGCCGATCGGCGGGCTGAAGGAGAAGCTGCTCGCGGCGCATCGCGGCGGCATCAAGCTCGTGCTGATCCCGGAAGAGAACGTCAAGGATCTCACCGAGATTCCGGACAACGTGAAGAACTCGATCGAAATCGTGCCGGTCCGCTGGATCGACAAGGTGCTCGAACTCGCGCTCGAACGTGTGCCGCAGCCGCTGCCGGAAGAAGAAGTGAAGGCCGAGGATGCCAAGGCGCCCGTGGCCGAATCGAAGGATGCCGCCGCGACGGAAGTCGTCAAGCACTAAGCCTTCGGTACACCTTCAGTACCCCTTCAACAAGCCGCGCTCCTGCGCGGCGCGTTGGACCCCAGAAAGCCCGCGGCATGCTCCGCGGGCTTTTTATTTGCGTCACGATTCTTGACGTTGTGATGACAACCAGCGGTCTTTTCCGCCATTTCCCACTTGTTCGAATACTCCCTCGACTAATCCCTCGAATCCCGCGCCGAATCAGGCTCAACCCCGCTTGACACGGCACTATCGGCCCCGTTAAATGGGCGGGCCCCGCGCTATGGCGGGGACGTCTATCCAATAAGTTGACCTTCTTTCTTACGTTTACCCAAACACATTCTCGGGGGCTGGAATGAATAAAACGGAACTGATTGACCATATTGCGCAACAAGCCGACATTTCGAAGGCGGCTGCGGGACGCGCACTCGACGCCGTGATCGGCGGCGTCAAAGGGACGCTCAAGAAGGGCGGCTCGGTTACGCTCGTCGGCTTCGGCACGTTCGCCGTCGGCAAGCGCACGGCGCGCACGGGCCGCAATCCGCGGACCGGCGACGCGATCAAGATCAAGGCGGCGAAGGTGCCCAAATTTAGGCCTGGCAAAGCGCTGAAGGATGCGCTAAACTAGCGGGCTCGCTACCTGATGGGTGGCGCAGCAGAAGTCGCAGCACTGGAAGCAGCGCAGGAAAGCATGAAGCTGGGTGCTTAGCTCAGTTGGTAGAGCGGCGCCCTTACAAGGCGTAGGTCGGGAGTTCGAGCCTCTCAGCACCCACCACAGCTTCGGTTCCGGTACGTAGCGCACCCGCACGGAGCGGTAGTTCAGTTGGTTAGAATACCGGCCTGTCACGCCGGGGGTCGCGGGTTCGAGTCCCGTCCGCTCCGCCAAGGATATCTCGACAAGAAGGCGAACTCCGGTTCGCCTTTTTTGTTGGCCGCTGTTGTAATATCGGGCGTTCCATTTTTTGGCGCCATCAACGTCTGGTCACGCATGCTCGACTTTTTCCGCAATCACAAACGCCTGATGATGTTCATGCTGCTCCTGGTCGTCTTGCCAGGGCTGGGCTTCGTCGGTATTCAAGGTTTCCGCGGCTTCTTCGATGAAAGCGCGAACGTCGCAAGCGTCAACGGGCACAAAATCACGCGTGCCGAGTACGACAACGCCGCGCGCCAGCAGCTCGACCAGGCCCGCCAGGTCCTCGGCGCCCAATTCGACGCGAGCATGTTCGACACGCCCCAGCACCGCAAGGACATCCTCGACGGTCTGATCCAGCAGCGCGTGCTCGTGGACGAAACGCAGCGCCTGCATCTCACCGCCTCGGACGACGCCGTGCGTCGCGCGCTGCTCGCCGACCCGGTGATCTCGTCGCTCAAGAATCCCGGCGGCTCGATCAATCTCGACCAGTACAAACAACTGCTCGCCATGCAGGGCATGACGCCCGAGCAGTACGACGAGCGCGTGCGCTATAGCCTCTCCATGCAGCAGCTGCCGGCGTCGATCATCAGCAGCGCGTTCACGCCGAAGGCGCTCGCGCAGCAGCTCACGGGCCTTTCGGAGCAGCAGCGCGAAGTGCAGGGCCTCGCGTTCCACGCGAGCGACTATGCGCCGAAGGTGCAGCCGACCGACGCGCAACTGCAGGCGTACTACGACGCGAACAAGAACGCTTTCGCCACGCCGGCCACGGCGCAGATCCAGTACCTCGTGCTCTCGGCGGCGACGGTTGCCGCCGGCGTGCAGCCGAGTGACGCCGATCTCAAGAAGTACTACGACGACAACATCGCGCACTATCGCACGCAGGAAGAAGTGCGTGCGAGCCACATCCTGATCACGGTGCCGAAGGACGCGAGCGCCGACGTGCGCAACGCCGCGAAGCAGAAGGCCGAATCGATCCTCGCCGAAGTGAAGGCGCATCCGGATCAGTTCGCGCAGATCGCGCAGAAGGAGTCGCAGGACCCGGGTTCGGCCTCGAAGGGCGGCGACCTCGGCTACTTCGGCCCCGGCATGATCGCGGGCGGCCAGACGTTCGACGCTGCGGTCTTCAAGCTCAAGAAGGACGAGATCAGCGACGTGATCCAGTCGGACTTCGGCTATCACATCGTCAAGGTCACGGACCTGAAGCCGGCGGTCACGAAGCCGTTCGACGACGTGAAGGCGCAGATCACGAACGACGTGAAGGCGCAGCAAGCCGCGAAGCTGCTCGCCGACGCGAGCGATGGTTTCACGTCGGTGGTCTACGAGCAGGCCAAGAGCCTGCAGCCGGCCGCGGACAAGTACAAGCTGACGATCCAGACGGCCACGGTCACGCCGAAGCCGAATGCCGCGCTGCCGCCGGATAGCCCGCTGAACAACCAGAAATTTCTCGCCGCCGTATTCGCGAGCGACTCGGTGAACCAGCACAACAACACCCAGGCGATCGACGTCGGCAACAACACGCTGATTTCGGCTCACGTGACGAACTACCAGCCGGCCGCCGTGCCCGCGTTCGCCGCGGTCAAGGATGCGGTGCGCCAGAAGGTGGTCGCGCAGCAGGCCGCCGACATGGCGCACAAGGACGGCGAGGCGAAGCTCGCGGAGCTGCAGAAGTCGAAGTCGACCGACGGCTTCTCGTCGGCGCTCAAGGTGTCGCGCAACGACGCCCAGGGGTTGCCGCCCAGCGCGCTGTCCGCCGTCTTCAAGGCCGATTCGCAGAAGCTGCCCGCTTACGTGGGCGTGGACCTCGGCAACGACGGCTACGCGATCTACCGCGTGAACAGCGTGACCAACGGTCCGGCCGCAGAAGGCCCGCGCCTGGCCGCCGCGCAGCAGCAGCTGGCCCAGGTGGACGGCCAGTCGCAGGTGCAGGCGTACCTCGACGCGCTGCGCGAGCGCGCGAAGGTGAAGCTCTACGGCTCGCTCAGTTCGGCCAGCCAGTCGGGCGACGGCGACGGCGCCCAGTAAGCCCGACCCGCATCAGCCTGCCGGCGTCGAGAGCCGGCACAAAAAAAGCCCCGCGAAACACTGCGGGGCTTTTGCGTTCTGGCGAGCACGAAATCAGAGGCAGGCGCTGATGTCGCTGGTGGCGTCTCCACCGGCGCCGCCGCCGGAGCGGAAGCCGACCCACGTCTTCGCGCTGGCGCTCCACGCCGGGCGTACCGTTGCCGCTGCGCCGTTAGGCGGCTGCTGGCCAGGGACGTAGACGTCGACAGCCTGGCCGTTGGCGAGCACGGACTGCGAGATGACTTGCTGCTGCGACTTGTCGGACCATTTTTGTGCGATGCATTGCGCAACCGTTGCAGGCGGTTGCTGGCTCGTGCCGACGGACTGCGCTCCGCTCGGCATTGGCTGATTGGCGCAGGCAGCAAGTGCTGCCGTAACGACAATGAGAGGTAAATATTTCACGCTTCTTCCCTCCAGTCAGGGTCGGTCGGATTCAGACAGCGAAGCTTCGCGGGCTCGCGTGTCTGACGCAAGCGGTGGCCAATGGCGCGACGCGGTTGCCCGCCGCCACGCTGGCTGAGAGGCTCGAGCGGCTTGAACGCGCCAAGGTTGGGGCCCTGAGAAAGGGTGCCCGGTGAGGACGCCCGCACGCTTGCCCAGCTGCCGCCTCAGCGCCGCACGCCGCTGCCGAGCAGCGGCTTGAGCGTTGGCCACACGTTGTCGAGCAGCAAAGGCTGTGCCTGCTGGGTGGGATGGATCTGGTCGGCCTGGAAGAGTTCGGGCTTGTCGGCGAGGCCAGCTAGCAGAAAGGGCACGAGCGGCACGCTCAGTTCCTTCGCAAGCCGCTCGTAGATGGCGTGGAAGTCCCGCGTATAGTCGACCCCGTAGTTGGGCGGCACGTACATGCCGATGAGCACGGGTTTCGCGCCGCCCTTGCGGATCTGCGTGACGATGGCGCGCAGATTGCTGTCGGTCGTCGTGAGCGGTACGCCGCGCAGTGCATCGTTGGCGCCCAGTTCTACGATCACGATCGCGGGCTTGATGCGCTGCATGACGAGCGGCAGGCGCGTGAGTCCGCCGCTGGTCGTGTCCCCGCTGATGCTCGCATTCGCAACGTTATAATCGATCCGCTCGCTGGTGAGCCGCTGGCGCAGCAGGGCCACCCAGCCTGTATCGCGCGGCAGGCCGTATTCGGCGGAAAGGCTGTCGCCGAGCACGACGATGTTCGGTTTTGCCGTGGCGGCGGGGTTCGTCGCCGCGTTGGCCGTGGAGACGGGCGTGGCCGCGAGCGCGGTGCCGGTCGTGCCATAGAAGGCGCCGAGCAAGACGGCAGCGGTCAAGGCGGCGATAGCGGCAAACGCGCTGAAGCGGGACCGGGCGCGGGAAAGGGTGGCGCGCCGCGCGGCGCGCTTCTGGTTCACGGCTAACCTGTGCGTCATCATGTGCGAATGAATAGCGATCCAGTCATCGAAGTACGGGGTTTGAGCAAGCGGGTCACCGACGCCACCGGCGAGCTGACGATCCTCGACGGCATCGACCTCACCGTGCAGGCCGGCGGGAGCGTGGCGATCGTCGGCGCTTCCGGTTCCGGCAAGTCGACGCTGCTCGGCCTGCTGGCCGGCCTCGACAGCGCGAGCGCGGGTTCGGTGCGCCTGCTCGGCCATGAGCTTACCGGGATGGCCGAAGACCAGCGCGCGGCGCTGCGCAACGGCTCGGTGGGCTTCGTGTTCCAGTCGTTCCAGTTGATGCCGCATCTCACCGCATTGGAGAACGTCGCGCTGCCGCTCGAACTGCAGGGTGGCATGTCGACGCGTGATGCTTTCGCCCGCGCGCGCACGCTGCTCGAGCGCGTGGGTCTTGCCGAGCGCACGGGCCACTACCCGAAGCTGCTCTCGGGCGGTGAGCAGCAGCGCGTGGCGCTCGCCCGCGCGTTCGTGACGCGCCCGGCGGTGCTGTTCGCCGACGAGCCCACCGGCAGCCTCGACGCCGCCACGGGCCACGCCGTCATCGACCTGATGTTCGAACTCAATCGCGCCAACGGCGCGACGCTCGTGCTCGTCACCCACGACGTCGATCTCGCGCAGCGCTGCGACGCCATCATCACGATCGAAGCGGGCCACCGCGTGCCCAACGCGCCGCATGGCGCGGCATCCTCTCGTAACGCGAACAATGTCGAAGCCGGGCGTTAGCGCCTGACCGGTGAACGGCGTGCACAGTGCATGCGCACGCCGGTTCCCCGCGAGTTAGCGCTTGAGCGCCGCACGGGCGCGCGCGATCAGCGCGGCCGTGGACGAATCGTGCAGCTTCACATCGGCGCTTGCGGCGTTCAGGTCGGCTTCGACCACCTTGCCGAGGATCTTGCCGAGTTCCACGCCCCACTGGTCGAACGGATTGATGTCCCACACGGAAGCCTGCACCAGCACCTTGTGCTCGTATAGCGCGATGAGCGCGCCGAGCGAGCGGGCCGTGAGCGCATCGACGAGCAACGTGGTGGTCGGGCGGTTGCCGGGGAACATGATGTGCGGCACGAGTTCGGGCTTGTCCGCGCCGGCAATCTTCTTCGCTTCTTCCTCGGTGCGGCCAAGCATCATCGCCTCGCTCTGCGCAAAGCAGTTCGCGAGCAGCTTCGGATGATGGTCGGCCAGCGGATGCTCGGGCGTGAGCACGGCGATGAAGTCGATCGGCACGATCGTCGTGCCCTGGTGCAGCATCTGGAAGAACGCGTGTTGGCCGTTCGTGCCGGGCTCGCCCCAGGTGATCGCCGAGGTCGCGTAATCGACGAACTTGCCGTCGAGGCGCGCCGACTTGCCGTTGCTCTCCATTTCGAGCTGCTGGAGATACGAAGGCAGGAAGTGCAGCGCTTCGGAGTAGGGCGCAACGAGATAGCTCTGCGAGCCGAAGAAGTTGCGATACCAGATGCCGATCATGCCGAGCAGCACGGGCAGGTTCTTTTCCAGCGGCGCTTCGCGGAAGTGCTTGTCCATGTCGTGCGCGCCGGCGAGCAGTTCGTCGAACTGCTGCGGCCCGATGGCGATCATGATCGAGAGGCCCACGGCCGACCACAGCGAATAGCGGCCGCCCACCCAGTCCCACATCTCGAACACGTTCTCTTTGGCGATGCCGAACTTCACGACTTCGGACGGATTGGCCGAGACGCCCACGAAGTGCTTCGCGAGTTCGCCTTGCGGACAGCCGTGCTTGACGAACCAGTCGCGCATCGACAGCGCGTTGGTCATGGTTTCGAGCGTCGTGAACGTCTTCGACACGATGATCGCCAGCGTTTCTTCCGGATCGATGTTTTCGATCGTGCGCCACAGGTCGGCGCCGTCGACGTTCGAGACGAAGTGCGAGGTGATCTCGGGCAGCTCGAGATGCGCGAGCGCGTGCACGACCATCTTCGGCCCGAGGTCCGAGCCGCCGATGCCGATGTTCACGACATGGCGGATGCGCTTGCCCGTGTACCCGGTCCATGCGCCGCTGCGCACGGCGTCGGCGAACTTCGCCATCTTCGCGCGCTCGGCGGCGATCTGGGCGTGGAACGGGGCGTCGGCTTCGGTGGCGCGCAAGGCGGTGTGCAGCGCCGCGCGGCCTTCAGTCGGATTGACGACTTCGCCCTTGAACATCGCATCGCGGCGCGCTTCCACGCCGGCCTCGCGAGCGAGCTGCACGAGCAGCTTGAGCGTGGCGTCGGTGATGCGGTTCTTCGAGAAGTCGGCGCCGAGACCGGCGCCTGCGAACGTGAAGCGTTCGGCGCGCGTCGGCGCAGGGTCGTTGGCGGGGGCGAACCAGTCGCGCAGCTTTTCGTCGCGGATCTGTTCGTAATGCGTCTGTAGCGCGGACCAGGCGGGGAGCGGATTCGTCATGTTCGTCTAGCGAGGGATCACGAATGGAGGGCGGCAGGTGCGGTTCGCCGGTCAGGCCGAACGCGCTTCGCGCGCCGCGGGGAAGCACGGGCCGCCTTGGGTGCAAGGCGCGTGCGGAGGATCAGTATAGCGGCCTCGCGCGACACTGCGCAGCGTTGTAATGCCTGCGGCTGTGCCGGGTGCGGGAGGTGGCGCGAGCGTCGTTGTGAAGCAAGCCGCGTGCCGCGCGAACGGACGCGCGGGATGCGGCTTCAGGCGGCATGAGACGGCGCGTAAAAGAGCCGGTTCATGAGCTTGCGCACCGCTGGCGCGAGTTCGCCGGCCGTGAGGCCCGCGGGGCCGTCGCCTTGTGCGCACAGTGTGTCGGCGGCGAGGCCGTGCAGGTAGACGCCCGCGAGCGCGGCCTCGTAGGGCGGCACGCGCTGGGCCAGCAGCGCGCCGATCATGCCGCCGAGCACGTCGCCGGTGCCGCCCGTGGCGAGGCCCGCGTTGCCGGTGGGATTGACGGCGACGCGTCCGTCGGGCGCGGCGACCACGGTGCCGCTGCCCTTGAGCACGGCAACCGCCGCGTAGCGGGCGGCAAGCGCTCGCGCCGCGGCGAGGCGATCGCGCTGCACCGCGGCGGTGTCGCAGCCGAGCAGGCGCGCTGCTTCGAGCGGATGCGGCGTGAGCACACAAGGCGCGCCGCGCGCGGGCGCCGACTGCGCGACGTGCGCCGCTAGCGCCTCGTCGCGCGCGACGAGATTGAGTGCATCGGCATCGAGGAGCACAGGGGCGGAAAGGCGCAGGATGGCGTCCACGAGCTGGCGCGCCGACGCGCTGCCGCCCATGCCGCAGCCCGCCGCGACGGCGTCCATCGCATCGAGCGCGAGCCTGGCCGCCGCGTGCAGCATGAGTTCGGGGTGCGGCGCGTCGTAGGGCGGCGCGTCGCTGCCGAGAAAGCCCACGTGAACCTTGCCCGCGCCGGTGAGCAGGGCCGCGCGCGCCGCGAGAATCGGCGCGCCGCACATGCCCGTGTCGCCGCCCACGACGGCGAGCGTGCCGAACGTGCCCTTGTGGGTGGCGAAGTCGCGAGCGGGCAGGGCGGCGGCGAAGAGCGCCGGCGCGTTCAGGCGCACGGCGCCCGGCGTGTCTTCGGTGTCGATGCCGATAGGCGCGACTGCGACGGCGCCTGCGTGGTCGCGCCCGACGCCCGTGTACAGGCCGGGCTTGGCGGCGATGAACGTCACGGTATGGGTCGCGTGCACCGCCGGGCCGCTGCCGACCACGTTGCCGGTGTCGCTGTCGAGGCCGCTCGGCACGTCGAGCGCGAGCACGTCGCCGTGGCTGCGCGCGCGTGCCGAGAGCGTTTCCGCGAGCTCGGCGAACATGCCGTCGAGCCCGCGCGCGAGACCGATGCCGAACATCCCGTCGACGAGCCAGCCGTAGGCGTCGAACGATGCGGGCGCCGACGCGGCGATGGGCACGCCCGCCGCACGCGCCTCCGCGAGCGCCCAGCGCGCGTCGTCGGGCTTGACCTCGACGGGCATGCAGACCGCCACGGCGACGCCCGCGCGATGCAGCTCCGTAGCGACGACGAGGGCGTCGCCGCCATTGTTGCCGGGCCCGGCGGCGAACCAGACCGGCTTGTCGCTCGCCGACGAGGGCGCATGCGCGAGCTGCTCGCTCAGGAAGTGCGCGGCAGCGGCGCCCGCGCGCGCCATCAGCGTGTGGGCAGGCAGGGCCGACTGCGCGGCGACTTCGGCCTTGCGCAGCTGTTCGACGGCAAGCAGCGGGACCGCACGATCGTGCGGGTAGACGAGCACCGGTTGCCCGGCGCCAGAGGAGTGGGGAGCGTGCGACATGACGATGCGGTCCTCAGAGGCGACATCGCAACGATACCCGAGCACGCCCTCGGACGGCACGCCCGAGAAGCGCGGTGACCGGCATGGCGGCGCGGCAACGCCGCCCACCGCTCAATCGCGGCCCGGCGAGAGCGCCTTGATGGTATCGGCCGGCAGGTCGGGCGCCGTGTTCGAAATCTGCTGGGCGATGAGCCTCGCCGAGCCGAGCGAAAGCGCCCAGCCTGCCGGCCCGTGGCCCGCGTTGACGTACAGGCGCGGATGGTTCACGTTGCCGACCGCGGGCAGGCCGTCGGCGGACAGCAGCTTCATGCCCTCCCAGGCAAGCGCGGCCGAAATGCGCGCGGCGCCCGGCGCCCAGTCGCGCGACGCCTCGCCCAGCAGCGCGAGGGCGTCTTCGGTGAGCGCCTCGGGCAGCGCGTCGTCGACTTCCTGCGCGCGCAGCAGCACGGCGGCGCCCGATATGCGCAGCCGATGATTCATGCGCGCGATGGCGATGCGCTTGCCGGCGTCGACGATCGTGGTCTGCGGCACGCATTCCTCGTGCGCCACCGGCGAATTGAGCGTGTGCATGCGCAGCGGATAGAACGGCATCTTGAGGCCGAGCGGCGCGAGGAGGCGCGGCGTTTGCGCGCCCGCGGCGACCACGACGGCATCGCCCGAGATCACTTCGACGTCGCGCGAGCGGCCCGCTTCGTGCGCAGGCGGCGCGAGCTCCACGGCCGCGCGCCGGTCTTCGAGGCGGATCGCATTGACCTCGCGGCTCATCTCGAACTGCACGCCGCCCTGGGCGTCGAGCACCTGCTTGAGCAGCTTCACGAAGAGCGGGCAGTTGGCCACCCGGCCGGTCTCGAAGCGCACGCCGCCCGCAAACGGCGGATCGGCGGGGATGGCATGGTCGAAAGCCACGCATTCCGCGGGCGACAGCGCGTGATGCGGCGTCTCGAAGCGGCGCAGCAGCTCGAGGGCCGGTTGCGTGAGCGACCATTCGTCGTTGCCGCGCACGAGGTAGAGCAGGCCGTCGCGCTGCTCGTAGTCGAGCTGGAAGCGCGCGTCGATGTCGGCGAGCGCCGCTTGCGCCGAATCGATGAGCGGGCGCAGCAGCGCATAGCGCCCGGCGAACGCCTCGGAGCCGTGCAGCGTGGCGAGGCGCTTGACGAAACCGTGTGCGTGGCCGCGCCAGCCCGTCTTGCTGATCACGCCACCGGACGATTGACGGCCATTGCGCAGGAAGGTGGGGCCGAACCAGACGTCGAGCGGCGTGGGCAGCGCAATGCCGCTATGCCCGTAGGTCGCGCCTTGCGCAACGGTGGCGTGGCGTTCGATTACGCAGACGCGATGCCCGGCCGCGCGCAGCTGCCAGGCGGTAGCGATGCCGGCGATTCCGCCGCCGATGACGATGACATCCATGACGATACGATCTGCAGGCAGGTGGCGCTCGCTCGGGTGAGGGCGTCCTGCCGAAGGTGGGGCGTGCGGCGCGCCGAAGCCATGCCCGGGTGCGCCGATCAGACGAAACGCGCAATCATAGCAGCGAAAGCGTGAGCATCGCCATGCGCGAGGCCGGCTTGCCACACGCGTTGCGCGTGGCCGGCGGGGCGGTCAGGACAGGCCTTCCGGGTTATAATCGCGGTCTCCCTTCGCCTGACCGTCGCCATCCCCCGCGCGACGCATCGCCACCTTGCGACGTGTTTCGCGCGAGGCGAAGCCGCGACGCAACTCTGACGCAACCTCGACGCAACGCCCCAGTCCATGGCCCACTTCTCGTGTTTCCCCGGCGCTTCGGCCCTTTCCGACTTCCGTCAGACCCGCCTGCTCGAGACGCTTCAGCGTATCGACGCCAATATCGTCGGCGTGCACGGCCAGTATCTGCACTTCGTCAATTCGGCCGCGCAGCTCTCCGCCGACGACAGCGCGAAGATCGAAGCGCTGATGCACTACGGCGCGCCGTTCGCGGCCCCGCAGGAGCGCGGCAGCGCGCTCACGTTCCTCGTCGTGCCGCGCTTCGGCACGGTGTCGCCGTGGGCGAGCAAGGCCACGGACATCGCGCACCATTGCGGCCTCGAGCAGGTGCGCCGCATCGAACGCGGCGTCGAATACACCGTGGTGCTCAAGTCGGGCCTGCTCGGCGGCAAGAAGACGCTGTCGGAAGAGGCGCATGCCGCTGTTGCCGCGGCGCTGCACGACCGCATGACGGAAAGCGTGGCGCCTTCGCGCGACGCAGCGCTGCATCTGTTCGACGAACTGCCGGCCCGCCCGATGCAGACGGTCGACGTGCTCGGCCACGGCCGTGCGGCGCTGGAAACGGCCAACGGCGAACTGGGCCTCGCGCTCGCCGACGATGAAATCGACTACCTCGTCGACAACTTCAAGAAGCTCGAGCGCAACCCGACCGACGTCGAGCTGATGATGTTCGCGCAGGCCAACAGCGAGCACTGCCGCCACAAGATCTTCAACGCGAGCTGGACGATCGACGGCCAGGATCAGGATATGTCGCTCTTCGCGATGATCCGCAACACCGAGAAGATCAGCCCGCAGGGCACGATCGTTGCCTACTCGGACAACTCGTCGATCATGGAAGGCGCGGTCGCGGAGCGCTGGTTCCCGCGCAAGAACCACGCCGACGGCACGCCGGGCGAGCAATATGGCCGCCACACCGAACTCACGCACACGCTGATGAAGGTGGAGACGCACAACCACCCCACGGCGATCTCGCCGTTCGCGGGCGCGGCCACGGGCTCGGGCGGCGAAATCCGCGACGAAGGCGCGACGGGCCGCGGCGCGCGTCCGAAGGCCGGCCTCACGGGCTTCACGGTTTCGAACCTCGACCTGCCCGATGCGCGCGAAGCATGGGAAGACGCCCGCGACGCGGCCGTGCCGGTCGCGCTGCGCAATCCCGCCGACACGCAGGGCGCCTACGGCCGCCCGGACCGCATCGCATCGCCGCTGCAGATCATGATCGACGGCCCGCTCGGCGGCGCCGCGTTCAACAACGAATTCGGCCGCCCGAACCTCGGCGGCTATTTCCGCACCTACGAGCAGAACGTGGCGGGCACCGTGCGCGGCTATCACAAGCCGATCATGATCGCGGGCGGCCTCGGCAACATCAGCGCGCAGCACACGCACAAGCACGACCTGCCGGCCGGCACGCTGCTGATCCAGATCGGCGGCCCGGGCATGCGCATCGGCATGGGCGGCGGCGCGGCCAGCTCAATGGCCACCGGCACCAACACCGCCGAACTCGACTTCGACTCGGTTCAGCGCGGCAACCCGGAAATCGAACGTCGCGCGCAGGAAGTCATCAATTCGTGCTGGCAGCTGGGCGAGCGCAACCCGATCCTGAGCATTCACGACGTGGGCGCGGGCGGCCTTTCGAACGCCTTCCCGGAACTCGTCGACGGCGCCGACAAGGGCGCGCGCTTCGAACTGCGCAAGGTGCAGCTCGAAGAGTCGGGCCTCTCGCCGCGCGAAATCTGGTCGAACGAATCGCAGGAACGCTACGTTCTCGCGATCGCGCCCGCCGATCTGGCGGAGTTCCAGGCGATCTGCGAGCGTGAGCGCTGCCCGTTCGCGGTCGTGGGCGTCGCGACCGACGCGCGCGACCTGAAGCTCATCGACACCGACGAGCAGGCGCTCGCGGCCAACGGCGGCCACCAGCCCGTCGACATGCCGATGGACATCCTGCTCGGCAAGCCGCCGCGCATGCACCGCGACGTCGAGCACGCGAGCGTGCCGCTCGCGCCGGTCGAAGTCACGGGCGTCTCGCTCGACGAAGTCGCGAAGAGCGTGCTGCGCCACCCGACCGTGGGCAGCAAGTCGTTCCTCATCACCATCGGCGACCGCTCGGTGGGCGGCACGACGGTGCGCGACCAGATGGTCGGCCCGTGGCAGGTGCCGGTGGCCGACTGCGCGATCACCGCGCTCGACTACGCGGGCTACAAGGGCGAAGCGATGACGATGGCCGAGCGCACGCCGCTCGCCGTGATCGATGCGCCCGCATCGGGCCGCATGGCCGTGGGCGAGGCGATCACCAACATCGCCAGCGCGCCGATTCTGTCGCTCGACAAGCTCAAGCTCTCCGCGAACTGGATGGCCGCGTGCGGCGCACCGGGCGAGGACGCCGCGCTCTACGACACCGTGAAGGCGATCGGCATGGAGTTGTGCCCGGCGCTGGGCATCGGCATTCCGGTGGGCAAGGATTCGCTCTCCATGCGCACGAAGTGGAACGAGGCAGGCGTGGCGAAGGAAGTGGTCGCGCCGGTTTCGCTGATCATCTCGGCGTTCGCGCCGGTCGACGACGTGCGCCGCCACCTCACGCCGCAACTGCGCCGCGTCGACGAGGCGGGCGAGTCGGTGCTGATCGCGATCGATCTGGGCCGCGGCAAGAACCGCATGGGCGGCAGCATCTTCGCGCAGGTCACGCAGCAGGTCGGCGACGCGGTGCCCGACGTGGACAGCGCCGAAGACCTCAAGCAGTTCTTCACGGCCATCCAGCAACTGAGCGCGAACGAGCAACTGCTCGCGTACCACGACCGCTCGGACGGCGGCCTGTGGGCGACGGTCTGCGAAATGGCCTTCGCGGGCCACACGGGCGTGTCGCTGAACGTGGACATGCTCACGCTCGACAACGAGCACGAGTCCGATTACGGCGACGCCAAGGACTGGGCGAAGCAGACGAGCGGCCGCCGCGAAGACCGCACGCTGCGCGCGCTCTTCTCCGAAGAACTGGGCGCCGTGATCCAGGTGCCGGCACAGCAGCGCGACGTCGTGATGGGCGTGCTGCGTCAGCATGGCCTCTCGGTGTGCTCGCACGTGATCGGCACGCTGAACAATCGCGACTCGATCGAAATCTACCGTGACGCGAAGCGTATCTACGAAGCGCCGCGTGCGGAGCTGCAACGCGTGTGGGGCGAAGTGAGCTGGCGCATCGCGCGTCTGCGCGACAACCCCGCGTGCGCCGATTCCGAATACGACGCGCTGCTCGACGCCGCCGATCCGGGCATGCAGCCGCATCTCACGTTCGATCCGGCCGAGGACATCGCTGCGCCGTTCATCGGCAAGGGTGCCCGTCCGCGTGTGGCGATCCTGCGCGAACAGGGCGTGAACTCGCACCTCGAAACCGCGTATGCGTTCGACCGCGCCGGCTTCGACGCACACGACGTCCACATGAGCGACCTGCTCGAAGGCCGCGCCACGCTCGCCGACTTCGCGGGTGCGGTGGCCTGCGGCGGCTTCTCGTACGGCGACGTGCTGGGCGCGGGCGAAGGCTGGGCCAAGACGATCCGCTTCAACGCGAAGCTCGCGGACATGTTCGCGGCGTTCTTCGCGCGTCAGGACACGTTTGCGCTCGGTATCTGCAACGGCTGCCAGATGATGTCGAGCCTCGCCTCGATGATCCCGGGCGCCGAAGCCTGGCCGAAGTTCACGCGCAACAAGTCGGAGCAGTTCGAAGCGCGCTTCTCGCTGGTGGAAGTGCAGGGCTCGCCGTCGATCTTCTTCAACGGCATGGAAGGCTCGCGCATTCCGGTGGCGGTCGCGCATGGCGAAGGTTTCGCGGACTTCTCGCAGCAGGGCGACATCTCGAAGGTCGCGGTGGCGATGCGCTATGTCGACCATCGCGCCCAGGCGACCGAGGCCTATCCGTTCAATCCGAACGGCTCGCCGCAAGGCATCACCTCGGTCACGACGCCCGATGGCCGCTTCACGGTGCTGATGCCGCACACCGAGCGCGTGCAGCGCACGGTGACGATGAGCTGGCACCCCGAAGCCTGGGGCGAGGCGAGCCCGTGGATGCGTGCGTTCCA
Organism: Paraburkholderia sp. EG286B; assembly: GCF_040965655.1. NCBI lineage: Bacteria > Pseudomonadati > Pseudomonadota > Betaproteobacteria > Burkholderiales > Burkholderiaceae > Paraburkholderia > Paraburkholderia sp. EG286B. The sequence continues at coordinate 61,384 of NZ_JBFRCF010000002.1, forward strand.
GAACGCGCGCAAGTGGGTGGGCTAACGCGCCTCGCGAACTTCGCGGACGGTTGACGCCAGGGCAGGGCAACTCGCTCTGGTGGAAAACCCCGGTCATGCCTCGATGACGAGTGCGGGCCGGGGTTTTTCCTTTTGGGCGCCGCCCGGCGCCGTCTTGCGGTGAATAGCGACGTTAATCGCCGCACATTTTGCGGTGATTAATTTGCGCCTGCGGCGAATACGGCTCATAATCGCCGCATGAATAGCGGCGAATACACCTACATCTGGCAAGCCGGCGACTGGCCTCAGTGGCGCTTCGATCTGGCAGCGCTCGCCGAGCCCATGGCCGAGGTCAGCCGTGCCCAGGGCCTGCTGGTGGGCAGGCTGGCCGATGTCGGTCTCGCGCTGCGCGATCAGGCGAGCCTCGCGGCCCTGACGGAGGACGTGCTCAAGACCAGCGAGATCGAGGGCGAGCAACTCGACGTCGCCTCGGTGCGTTCGTCGATCGCGCGCCGCATGGGCGTGGACATCGGGGCGCTCGCGCCGGTGGACCGCCACGTGGAAGGCGTGGTGGAGATGGTGCTCGACGCGACCACCAACAGCCGCGCGCCGGTCACGCGCGAGCGCCTGTTCGGCTGGCACGCTGCGCTTTTTCCTACGGGCTACGCGGGCCTGTCGCGCATCAACGTCGGGGCATGGCGCGACGATGCGAGCGGGCCCATGCAGGTGATCTCGGGGCCGATCGGCCGTCAACGCGTGCATTTCGAGGCGCCGCCTGCGAACCGGCTGGAAGCCCAAACGCGGCGCTTTCTCGACTGGCTCAACGGTCCGGCGCAAGAGCCGCCGCTGATCAAGGCGGCCCTCGGTCACCTGTGGTTCGTCACGCTGCACCCGTTCGACGACGGCAACGGCCGCGTGGCAAGAGCCATCGGCGACCTGCTGCTCGCGCGTGCGGACGGCAGCGCGCAGCGCTTTTACAGCCTCTCCGCGCAGATTCAGCGGGAGCGCAAGGGCTATTACGACATTCTGGAGCGCACGCAGCGCGGCTCGCTGGACGTCACGCTGTGGCTCGCCTGGTTCTTCGACGCGCTGCATCGCGCGGTCGATCAGGCGCAAATCACGCTGGACGCCGTGCTCGCCAAGGCGCGCTTCTGGCGCGAGTGGGCCACGACGCCGTTCAACGAGCGCCAGGTCAAGCTCCTGAACCGCCTGCTCGACGGCTTCGACGGCAAGCTCACGAGCGGCAAGTGGGCGGCGATTGCCAAATGCTCGTCCGATACGGCGTTACGCGACATCAACGACCTGCTGACGCGCGGCGTGCTGCGCAAGGCGGAGGGGGGCGGGCGCAGCACGAGCTACGAGCTCAACGCATAGCCGCAAACAAAAACCCCGCGCCTTTGCAGGTCGCGGGGTTTTTTGCAGTACCTTTTTGCAGTACCTAAAGCGGCAAATGCGCCGCCATGCAGCCTTACTGAATCTTCGCTTGCTTGCGCAGATTCTCTTCGAACGCCTGCAGCTTTTCCTGCTGGATCTGCTGGACGATCTGCGGGCGCACCTGTTCGAGCGGCGGCGGCGTGACCGGGCGGATGTCGTCCACGCGGATGATGTGCCAGCCGAACTGCGTGTGCACCGGCGTATCGGTCATCTGGCCTTTCTGCAGATGCGTGGCCGCCGTCGCGAACTCCGGCACGTAGGCCTTCGGATCGGACCAGTCGAGGTCGCCGCCGTTCTTGGCCGAGCCCGGGTCCTTCGAGTACTGCTTCGCGAGGTCTTCGAAGCTGGCGCCGGCCTTGATTTTCGCGATCAGGTCCTTGGCCTGCTGCTCGTTGTCCACGAGGATGTGGTGCAGGTGGTATTCGCTGCCGCCCGCATCCTTGGTCAACTGGTCGTAGCGCGCCTTGACTTCGGCGTCGCTCGGCTGGTTGTTCTTCACGAAGTTCTGAATCAGCGCGCGCAGCACGACGGTCTGCTGGGCCACGGCGATTTGCGCCTTCACGTCCGGGTTGTTCGGAATGCCCTCGCGAATGGCTTCCTGCATGAGGATTTCGCGATTCACGAGTTCCTCGCGCACCGCCATTTGCAGTTGCGGCGAATCCTGCTGGCCTTGTTGGACAAGCTGCTGGACCAGCGCATCGGCGCGCGCTTTGGGAATCGGCGTGCCGTTCACGACGGCGATGTTCTGCGCAAAGGCGGGAGCCGCCGCGCACGCAGCCAGCAACACCCAGAGATGGGTCTTCTTCAAGGTCATCGGAAAGTCCTAACGGGGCGAACCAAAATGGCGAACAAAAAAACGAAATCTAACGTGGGCTAGCGGGGCAGCGCCGCGGCTTCTTCGGGCGTGAGCGCCGTGATCGCGAGGGCGTGGATGCCGCGCTGCATGGCCTCGGCCAGCGCATCATACACCATGCGATGCCTTGCCACGCGGGCTTTCCCCGCGAATGCGCCCGCAACGATCGTGACATGATAGTGACCGCCGGCAGCGGCGCCGGCGTGTCCGGCGTGTTGCGCGCTGTCGTCGCGCACCTCGATGGAAACGGGGGCGAGTGCCGCGGTGAGGCGAGTTTCGATCAGCGTCATGCGCTCGGCGGGGCTGGCGTTGAGAAAGACGTCGCTCATTCTTCTTCCTTCATGTAACGCGAAAGCCACAGGCTCTGGCCGACGATGAACACCACGAGGATGCCGGTCGCGCCGAACAGCTTGAAGTCGACCCACGCGTCGGTGGAGAAGTGGAACGCCACGAAGAGATTGAGAATGCCGAGCAGCGCGAAGAAAATCGACCAGACGAAGTTCAGTTGCGTCCAGATGCGCTGCGGCAGGGTGATCTGCTTGCCCATCATCGCTTCGATGAGGTTCTTGCCGAATGCCACCTGCGAAACGAGCAGCACGACCGAGAACGCCCAGTAGAGCACGGTGGGTTTCCACTTGATGAAGGTTTCGTCGTGCAGCATCAGCGTGGCGCCGCCGAACACGACGACGATGCCGAGCGAAAGCCACAGCATCGGGTCGACCTTGCGGTGACGGAATGCGACCCACGCGATCTGCACGAGCGTAGCTCCAATCGCCACGGCCGTAGCCGTAAAGATGCCCCACAGCTTGAAGGCGACGAAAAAGAGGATGATCGGGAACAGATCAAACAGGAATTTCATTATCGGCCTGAGAGTTGACGAATTGAGCCCAACAAAAGAGGGCGCGACGCTTTCAAGGCCCGGTTTTACCCAGCGGCGCCCCGCGCGGGGCGTGGGGCTGCCTTGCCAGCGTTCACTTGGGCTCGAATTGTAGCGCAGCCGAATTGATGCAATACCGAAGGCCCGTCGGGGCCGGACCATCCTCGAACACGTGGCCTAAGTGCGCGCCGCAGTTCTTGCAGCGCACTTCGATGCGCAGCATGCCGTGCGTGCGATCGGTTTTCTCTTCGATCACCTCGCCATTGATCGGGCGGAAGTAGCTCGGCCAGCCGCAGCCCGCGTCGAATTTCGTGTCGGACTCGAACAGCGGCGTGCCGCAACACACACAGTCATACACGCCGCGATCGAAATGATCCCAGTATTTGCCCGTGAAGGCGCGCTCGGTGGCGGCATGGCGCGTGACCTGGTACTGGCCTTCGTCAAGCTGCTCGCGCCATTGCTCGTCGGACTGGTAGCCGGGGTAGGAGGGGGAGTTGTGGTCTTCCTGGCTCATGTCGGGTTCCTGTCGGGTGGGAAACAAGGATCACGTAGATGGGGGCGCGCTCACGAAGAGCAACTGACTTCGAGCGAACTCGCCCAGTCGGGCGGCAGCCCCGCGTACGACGCGTTTTCGGGCTGCTCGTCGAATGGCCGCTCCAGCACCTTCGCGAGCCGCTCGACTTCGCTGAAGTCTTTTTGCGCGGCGCGCTCGATCGCCGTTTGCGCGAGGTGATTGCGCAGCACGTATTTCGGATTGGTGCGGTTCATTGCCTCCGCGCGCGCGGCGTCGTCGCGTGTTTCGTGCGCGAGGCGCGCGCGGTAGTCGGCGGCCCACGCGTCGAAGGCGGCGCGATCGAGAAAGAGATCGCGCACCGACGTGTCGCCGCTCGCGTCATGCTTCGAAACGAGCGCGAGATGGCGATACGTGAGCGTGAAATCGGCACGGTTGGCATGCATGATTTCGAACAGCTTGTTCGCGAGCGCGTCGTCGCCTTCGCGCGCGTGTTCGAGGCCGAGCTTTGCGCGCATGCGCGCTTCGAGCGCGGGCGCGAAGTGCCCCTTGAAGCGTTCGAGCACGCCTTGCGCGTCGGCCACCACGCGCTCGCCGCGCTTCTTGTCGTCGGCGATGTCGTAGTGCGCGCCGAACAGCGGCACGAGCGCCTGCGCGAGGCAGAAGAGATTCCAGTACCCGATCTGCGGCTGCATGCGGTACGCGTAGCGGCCCTGCGAATCCGAGTGATTGCAGATGTGGTTGGCGTCGAAGCCGTCCATGAAGCCGAACGGACCGTAGTCGATCGTGAGGCCGAGGATCGACATGTTGTCGGTATTCATCACGCCGTGGCAGAAGCCCACGGCCTGCCACTCGACCATCAGCGCCGCCGTGCTGCGCACCGCTTCGTCGAGCAGGGCGAGGTACGGGTCGTCGGCTTCGCGCAGTTGCGGATAGAAGCGCGCGATCACGTGGTCGGCGAGCGCGCGCAGCGCGTCCACGTCGTCGTGAGAATAGAAATGCTCGAAGTGGCCGAAGCGTACGAAGCTCGGCGACACGCGCGTGACGACCGCCGCCGTTTCCATCTCTTCGCGGCGCACGGGCTGGTCGGAGCCGGTCACCGTGAGGGCGCGCGTGGTCGGAATGCCGAGATGACGCATGGCTTCCGAGCACAGGAATTCGCGGATCGACGAGCGCAACACCGCGCGGCCGTCGCCCATGCGCGAGTAGGGCGTGCGGCCCGCGCCTTTGAGCTGAACCTCGTTGCGCCTGCCCTCGTGCTCGACCTCGCCGAGCGTGAGCGCGCGGCCGTCGCCGAGTTGGCCCGCCCATACGCCGAACTGGTGGCCGGAGTAGACCGTTGCGTACGACATGGCCGAAGGCGAGCGCTCGCGCGTGAAATTTCCGCTGAAGAACCCGGCGAACGCAGGGTCGGCAACGGCGGATGCATCGAGCCCGAGTTGCGCGGCCATGGCCTTCGAGAAGCCGACGACGTAAGGCGCAGGCAGCGGCGCGCCGGGCAGCCGCGTGTAAAAGCGTGCGCCGAGCGCGGCGAAGGCGTCGTCGCGCGGCACGATCAGTGCGCGTTCGAAGTCGGCGAGCGGACCGGTGGCGGGCGGGTGCGTAGCGGACGAGCCGCCTTGGGAGTCGGGAGTGCCTGGTGAAAACGACATATTGAGGGCCTGTTGAATAGTCGATATTGTAAGTCCGCACCCGCCGGCGTGCTGGGGCGCGTTCGAAGCTTGCCGGCGCGCCAGGCCGATACGCCAAAGACAACGACACCGAACGCCGATCCAACGCGAGGAGACCGCCACCGATGAGTGCGCCGCTGCTGGGACAGATGATGGATGTGCCGCTCACGCTCCCGTCGTTGATTGCGCATGCGGCGCGCCATCATGGCAGCGCGCAGATCGTCTCGCGCCGCGTCGAGGGCGATATTCATCGTTACACGTACCGCGAGTGCGAGACGCGCTCGAAGCAGCTTGCCCAGGCGCTGATGGCGCTGGGCGTGGCGCCCGGCGAGCGCGTCGGCACGCTGGCCTGGAACGGCTACCGGCATCTCGAAGCCTATTTCGGCGTGACCGGCTTCGGCGCCGTGTGCCACACCATCAATCCGCGGCTCTTTCCCGAGCAGATCGCCTGGATCGTCAATCACGCCGACGACCGCTACGTGCTGTTCGACATCACGTTCGCCGCGCTCGTCGACACGCTCGCGCCGCAATGCCCGAACGTGCGCGGCTGGATCGCGCTGTGCGACGAATCGCACCGGCCGGCCATGCGCACGGAAGTGCTCGGCTACGAAACGCTGCTCGCCGCGCAGGATGGCAGCTACGCGTGGCCCGAACTCGACGAGCGCAGCGCCTCGAACCTTTGCTACACGTCCGGCACCACGGGCAACCCGAAAGGCGCGCTCTACACGCATCGTTCGTCGGTGCTGCACGCGTATGGCGCGTCGCTGCCCGACGCCATGGGGCTTTCCGCACGCGATGCGATCTTGCCGGTCGTGCCGATGTTCCATGTGAACGCATGGGGCATTCCGCATGCGGCGCCGCTCACGGGCGCAAAGCTCGTGATGCCCGGCAAGGATCTCGACGGCAAGTCGCTCTACGAACTCATGGAAACGGAAGGCGTCACCGCCTCGGCCGGCGTGCCCACGGTCTGGCTCGGCTTGCTGGCGTATGTGCGCAGCGCGGGCGTGCGTTTTACCACGCTGCAGCGCACGGTGGTGGGCGGCTCGGCCTGTCCGCCGGCGATCCAGCGCGCCTTCGAGGATGACTACGGCGTGCAGACCATCCACGCGTGGGGCATGACGGAGATGTCGCCGCTCGGCACGCTCTCGAGGCTCAAGTGGGAGCAGTCGGAGCGCCCGCGCGAAGCGCAGCAGGCACTCCTCGAGAAGCAGGGGCGCGTGATTTTCGGCGTTGACATGAAGATCGTGGGCGAAGACGGGCGGGAGTTGCCGTGGGATGGTGTGACGTTCGGCGACCTGCACGTGCGCGGGCCATGGGTGATCGACCGTTATTTCCGCCAGGAGAGCGGCTCGCCGCTCGTGGACGGCTGGTTCCCCACGGGCGACGTCGCCACGATCGACCCCGACGGCTTCCTGCACATCACCGACCGCAGCAAGGACGTGATCAAGTCGGGCGGCGAGTGGATCAGCTCGATCGAGCTGGAAAACATCGCCGTGGCGCATCCGGCCATCGCGGAGGCCGCGTGCATTGCCTGCGCGCATCCGCGCTGGACCGAGCGGCCGCTGATCGTCGCGGTGAAGAAGCCCGGCGCCGCGATCACGCGTGAAGAACTGCTCGCTTACTTCGAAGGCAAGGTCGCGAAATGGTGGCTGCCCGACGACGCCGTGTTCGTCGACGAATTGCCCCATACGGCGACGGGCAAGCTGCAAAAGCTCAAGTTGCGCGAACAGTTCCGCGCCTACGTGCTGCCGACCGCGCTTGCCGTGGATGGCTGTCCGCTCGATCCGGTGCAAGACGCCGCGAAGCGCGGATAAGCCACCCCGAGCCCCCGCGCAGCCGCGCAAGGTTCTCCGGCGCAGCCATCTGGCTGCGTTTTTTTCTTCCGACTTTTGCCCGCCGACCCGCCGGACTCGTGCGTTCAGTACAAACCCTGGCGTCCGCAGCGCAGCAAAAAATTGAACGAACGTTCTTTTTTGGGTATTCTGCCTGCTGACCGGGAATGTCGGACAATGAAACCGACGACGCACATCGCGGCCCGCAAGCATGGAGGCAGGCAAATGGCAGTGGACTACACGACTCGCGACGGCGTCGCCGTCATCACGCTCAATAATCCGCCCGTCAACGGCCTCGGGCATTCGACCCGCGCAGGCATTGTCGAGGGTCTCGCGCGCGCCGCGAGCGATCCGGCCGTTGCGGCCGTCGTGATCACGGGCGCCGGCAAGGCGTTCTCGGGTGGCGCGGACATCACCGAATTCAACACGCCCAAGGCGATGCAGGAGCCCACGCTCCACACCGTCATCAAGGAAGTCGAAAAGAGCGCGAAGCCGGTCGTCGCCGCGATCCACAGCGTGGCCATGGGCGGCGGCCTCGAACTGGCGCTCGGCGCGCACTACCGGATCGCCGCTGCCGGCGCGCAGATCGCGCTGCCCGAAGTGAAGCTCGGCATTCTGCCGGGTGCGGGCGGCACGCAGCGTCTGCCGCGTGCGATCGGCCTTGAAGCCGCGCTCAACATGATCGTCACGGGCGCGCCGGTGATGAGCGAAAAGCTCGCGAATTCGGGGCTCTTCGACGCCATGGCGCAAGGCGATCTGCTCGAAGAGGCGATCGCCTTCGCGCGCCAGGCCGCCGACAAGCCGGGCCCGCATCCGCTCGTGCGCAACCGCAAGATCGAACACGCGAACGCCGAAGGCTTCCTGCAGTTCTCGCGCAATACCGTGGGCGCGATGGCGAAGAACTATCCCGCGCCGGTCAAGTGCGTCGACGCCATCGCGGCGGGGGTGAAGCAGGGCTTCGACAAGGGCCTCGTGTTCGAGCGCGAATGCTTCCTCGAACTCGTGCAGACGCCGGAAAGCCGCGCGCTGCGCCACGCGTTCTTCGGCGAGCGTGCCGCGAGCAAGATTCCCGACGTCCCGTCGAGCACGCCCACGCGCGACATCCAGAAGGTAGCCGTGATCGGCGCGGGCACGATGGGCGGCGGCATCACGATGAACTTCCTCAACGCGGGCGTGCCAGTCACGCTGCTGGAAACGAAGCAGGAAGCGCTCGACCGCGGCCTCGCCACGATCCGCAAGAACTACGAGGCGCAGGTCAAGAAGGGCAAGCTTACGCAGGAGAAGCTGGAAGCGCGCATGGCCCTCATCAGCCCGACGCTTTCCTACGACGACCTCAAGCAAGCCGATCTCATCATCGAAGCGGTGTTCGAAGAGCTCGGCGTGAAGGAGCAGGTGTTCAAGCGCCTCGACGAAGTCGCCAAGGCGGGCGCGATCCTCGCCTCGAACACCTCGACGCTCGACGTCGACAAGATCGCGGCGTTCACGAAGCGTCCGCAGGACGTGGTGGGTCTGCACTTCTTTAGTCCTGCCAACGTGATGAAGCTGCTCGAAGTCGTACGCGGCAAGGAAACGGCCAAGGACGTGCTCGCCACTGTCATGCAGGTCGCGAAGAAGATCCGCAAGACGGCCGTGGTGTCGGGCGTGTGCGACGGCTTCATCGGCAACCGCATGATCGAGCAGTACGTGCGTCAGGCGCTCTACATGCTCGAAGAAGGCGCGCTGCCCGCGCAGGTGGACCGGGCGATCGAGAAGTTCGGCTTCGCGATGGGCCCGTTCCGCATGAGCGATCTGGCCGGCAACGATATCGGCTGGGCCATTCGCAAGCGCCGTTATCAGGAACACCCGGACATGAAGTACTCGAAGATCGCCGACCGTCTGTGCGAGACCGGCCGCTTCGGGCAGAAGACCGGCGCGGGCTGGTACGACTACAAGGCGGGCGAGCGCAACGCGCTGCCGTCGAAACTCGTCGACGAGATGATCGTGGCGTACTCGAAGGAAGCGGGTGTGGAACGCCGCAAGATCAGCGACGACGAAATCGTCGAGCGTCTCGTGTTCTCGCTCGTCAACGAAGGCGCGAAGATTCTCGAAGAGGGCATCGCTTCGAAGGCGTCGGACATCGATATGGTCTATCTCACGGGCTACGGCTTCCCGCTGTGGCGCGGCGGCCCGATGCTGTACGCCGACACGGTCGGCCTCTACAACGTCGAGCGCGCGATTCGCCGCTATGCGCAGCAGCGCAATGGCGAGGCGTGGGAAGTTGCGCCTTCGATCGTCGAGCTGGCTGACAGTGGCGGTACGTTCAACTAAGCATCACTTACGGACGCAACAGCGGACGAACAGGCGGACGAACATCATGAGAAGCGCAGACGACGTGCTCCTGCTGATCGACCTGCAATACGACTTCATGCCCGGCGGCGCGCTTGCCGTCGCGCGTGGCGATGAAGTCGTGCCGGTCGCGAACCGGCTCGCGCAGGGCTTCAGCCACGTGGTGCTCACGCAGGACTGGCACCCGGCGCAGCACATTTCGTTTGCGGCCAATCATGCGGGACGCGCGCCGTTCGAGACGACGGCGCTGCCCTACGGCGAGCAGGTGCTGTGGCCCGTGCACTGCGTGCAGGGCACCGAAGGCGCGGCGCTGCATCGCGACCTGGACGTGCCGCATGCGCGCGCGGTGATCCGCAAGGGCCATCACGCCGACGTGGACAGCTATTCCGCATTTCTCGAAGCCGACCGCAAGACGCCCACCGGCCTCGCGGGCTATCTGCGCGACGTGGGCGTGAAGCGCGTGTACTGCTGCGGCCTCGCGACCGACTATTGCGTGGGGTGGTCCGCGCTCGACGCGCGCGCCGCGGGCTTCGAAACCGTGCTGATCGAAGACGCCTCGCGCGCCATCGACCTGAACGGCTCGCTGGCCGCCGCGTGGCAGCAGTTGCTGGCCGCCGGCGTGAAGCGCGCGCAATCGGCCGAGGTGCTGGCACTGTCCGCCTGAACGTCCAATCAAAGACATCCTCTGGATTCAATCTTCGTAGTGGGAGACATCGCATGACTGACGCCGTAATCGTATCGACCGCCCGCACGGGCCTCGCCAAATCCTGGAAGGGCGCCTTCAACATGACGCACGGCGCCACGCTCGGCGGGCACGTGACGCAAGCCGCCGTCGAGCGCGCGAAGATCGACCCCGCGCGCGTGGAAGACGTGATCATGGGCTGCGCGAACCCCGAAGGCGCCACGGGCGCGAATATCGCGCGCCAGATCGCGCTGCGCGCGGGGCTGCCCGTGAGCGTGCCGGGCATGACGGTGAACCGCTTCTGTTCGTCCGGACTCCAGACGATCGCGCTTGCAGCGCAACGCGTGATCGCGGGCGAAGGCGACGTGTTCGTCGCGGGCGGTGTGGAATCGATCTCGTGCGTGCAGAACGAGATGAACCGCCACATGGTGGCCGAAGGCTGGCTCAACCAGCACAAGCCCGAAATCTACTGGAGCATGCTGCAAACGGCCGAGAACGTCGCGAAGCGCTATGAAATCTCGAAGGATCGCCAGGACGAATACGGCGTGCAGTCGCAGCTGCGCGCGGCGGCCGCGCAGGCAGCCGGTCTCTTCAACGACGAAATCGTGCCGATGACGGTGCTCGCCGGGGTGGCCGACAAGGCCACGGGGCAACTCGTCACGAAGGAAGTGACGATCGCCGCCGACGAAGGCATTCGCGCCGACACCACGCTCGAAGGCGTTGCGAAGATCCGCACGGCGATGCCGGGCGGCGTGATCACGGCCGGCAATGCGAGCCAGTTCTCGGACGGTGCGAGCGCCTGCGTCGTGATGAACGCGAAAGTCGCGGAGCGCGAAGGCCTGCAGCCGCTCGGCATCTTCCGCGGCTTCGCCGTGGCGGGCTGCGAGCCGGACGAGATGGGCATCGGTCCCGTGTTCGCCGTGCCCAAGCTGCTCAAGCAGACGGGCCTGAAGGTCGAGGACATCGGCCTGTGGGAGCTGAACGAAGCGTTCGCGGTGCAGGTGCTGTATTGCCGCGACAAGCTCGGCATTCCCGCCGACCGCCTGAACGTGAACGGCGGCGCGATCGCCGTCGGTCACCCGTATGGCGTGTCGGGCGCGCGCCTCACGGGCCACGCGCTCATCGAAGGCAAGCGCCGCGGCGCGAAGTTCGTCGTGGTGACGATGTGCATCGGCGGCGGGCAGGGCGCTGCCGGCCTCTTCGAAGTCGTCTGACGCCAGGGCGCGGCAGTGGACATGCCTGCTGCCGCACTCACGTTTTCATCGCTTTCCCGCGGCTCTACGCGCGCCGGGCCGCCCTCGCGCCCGAGCCGCTGCGGGTATCATGACGGCTGTCGGCGCGCGCACGGTGCGGCGCCTGTTCCCATGCAGATTGAAAGAGGTGAGTTCGTGATTCGTCATATCGTGATGTGGAAGCTCAAGGAGTCGGCCGAAGGCGCGACGCGTGCCGAGAACGTCGTGAAGTTCAAGGCGCTGCTCGAAGGCTGCCGCGATCTCGTGCCGGGCACGCTGCACCTCGAAGTCGGTGTGGCCGCGCCGGGCCTCGCTTCCACATTCGACCTCGTGCTCGTCTCCGACTTCGCCGATCAGGCCGCACTCGACGGCTATCAGGACCACCCCGAGCATCTCGTCGTGAAGCAGTTCGCGAAGCTCGTGGTCGAGTCGCGTCAGTGCGTGGATTACGTGGTCTGAAGCGCATCATGACCGGTACCGCAGATCAGTCCCAGAGCGGCGGCGCGCCAAAAGGCGAAGACGCACAACCAGCGCAACCGTCGCTCACGATCATCGAGAGTCCCTTCGTCGAGCATCTCGGCGCGCAACTCGTGAGCGCGCGTGACGGCGCGAGCGAAGTCGTGCTGCCGCTCGCCGAGCGGCATCTGAATACGTGGGACGTCGCGCACGGCGGCGTCACGATGACGCTCGCCGATATCGCGCTCGCCATGGCGGCGCGCAGCGTCGCCGCCGACGGCGTGGGCGTCGTCACCGTCGAAATGAAAGTGAACTTCATGCAGCCGGGGCGCGGCGAGTTGCGCGCCACGGGCCGCGTGCTGCACCGTTCCACCACGATGGCCTATTGCGAAGGCGAGATTCGCGACAGCGAAGGCCATTTCGTCGCCAAGGCGCTCGGCACCTTCAAGTACATGCGCCGGCTTGCGGTGGGCCGCGACGTGACGCGTCAGCGTCTGCGCAGCGACCCCAGCGCGCGGCCGGGCCCGAGCGACGGTTAAACGCGCAATCGGGCGCGTGCGAGGGCTTTGCTCGTGCGCACCCGGTTGCTGTTCTCTCGCGCGGCAGGCGTGCAACGCCTCGCCGCGCCCAACGAAGCAACACGGACGCCATGACCCAGACCAATCGCCAGATCCTGCTCGCTTCGCGCCCGGAAGGCGCCGCGAGCGTCGATAACTTCCGCCTCGTCAAAACGCCGCTCGCACCGCTCGAAGAGGGTCAGCTGCGCGTGCGCAACCACTATCTCTCGCTCGATCCGTACATGCGCGGGCGCATGAACGACAGCAAGTCGTACGCGGCGCCGCAGCCGCTCGACTCGGTGATGATCGGCGGCACGGTGGGCGAGGTGGTCGAGTCGCGCAACCCGAAGTTCAAGGTCGGCGATAAAGTGGTGGGCATGTTCGGCTGGCAGGAGTTCGGCACCTCGAACGGCAGCGACCTGCATGTCGTCGATACGACGCATGTGCCGCTTTCCGCGTACCTCGGGCCGGTGGGCATGCCTGGCGTCACCGCGTGGTACGGCCTGAATCGCATCATCGAGCCGAAGGCGGGGCAAACCGTCGTCGTGAGCGCGGCGAGCGGCGCGGTGGGCAGCGTGGTCGGCCAGCTTGCGAAGCGCGCAGGTTGCCGCGCGGTGGGTATCGCAGGCGGCGCGGACAAATGCCGCTATGTCGTGGAGACGCTCGGCTTCGACGCATGCGTCGATTACAAGGCCGGCAATCTCTATCAGGACCTCAAGGCCGCGACGCCGGACGGCGTGGACGGCTACTTCGAGAACGTCGGCGGCGCGGTGCTCGACGCTACGCTCGCGCGCATGAACGCGTTCGGCCGCATCGCGCTGTGCGGGATGATCGCCGGCTACGACGGCGAGCCGATGCCGCTCAAGTATCCGCAACTGCTGCTCACGCAGCGCCTGCTGGTGCAGGGCTTCATCGTGAGCGAGCACATGGAAGTGTGGCCGCAGGCGCTCGCTGAACTGGGCACGCTGGTCGCGAAGCAGCAGCTCGCGTATCGCGAGACCGTGGCCGACGGGCTCGAGAACGCGCCCAGTGCGTTCCTCGGCATGCTCAAAGGCCAGAACTTCGGCAAGCAGCTCGTCAAGCTGATCTAACTATCTGAATGTGAATGCAAGCGCCCGGAAAGGGCGCTTCGCTTTTCCGTGCGCAGCATTCACCGCAACCTTCACCGCAGGATTCACAATGACCGAACCGTTTGAGTTCGACGGCCGCGTGGCCGTCATCACGGGCGCGGCAAGCGGCTTTGGCCGCGCGTTCGCGCAGCAGGCCGCCGCGCTCGGCATGAAGCTCGTGCTCGCCGATGTCGATCAGGCGCTGCTCGACGAAACCGTCAACGCATTGCGCGAAGGCGGCGCACAGGCCATCGGCGTGCGCACCGACGTGCGCGATGCCGCGCAGGTCGACGCCCTCGCGAAGGCCGCGCTCGACACCTATGGCAAGGTTCATCTGCTGTTCAACAACGCGGGCGTCGGCACCGGCGGCTTCGTGTGGGAAAGCAGCGCGAAGGACTGGGACTGGGTGTTCGGCGTGAACGTGATGGGCGTGGCCAATGGCGTGCGCAGCTTCACGCCAGCCATGCTCGCCCAGGGCGAGCGCGCGCATATCGTCAACACGGCTTCGGTGGCGGGGCTGCTTTCGCCGCCCGCCATGGGCGTGTACAACGCGTCCAAGCATGCCGTGGTCTCGCTCACCGAAACGCTCTATCACGACCTGAAGAACGTGACCGACAAGGTGAGCTGCTCGCTGCTCTGCCCGGCGTTCGTGTCGACCGGCATTGCCAACGCCGAGCGCAGCCGCCCCGACGATCTGCGCAATGAAGTGCCGCCCACACGCTCGCAGCAAGCCGCCGATCTGCAGTTGCAGCGCGCGGTGCGTTCCGGCAAGCTCACGCCCGACGACGTCGCGAAGGCAACGTTCGACGCTGTGCGGGAAGGGCGCTTCTATATCCTCACGCATCCGCAGATTCTTCCTTCGGTGAAGCTGCGTCATGAGGATATCGAAACATTGCGCAACCCGACCGATCCGTTCTCGCTCAAACCTGAAGTCAAGAAAGCGCCGCAATAAACGCGGCGCACGGGGTCCGTGCCATGCCACTCACCGCGAAGATCGCACTCGTGCTCGACATGGTGGCCCGCACGGGCCGCGCGCCCTACCACGAGCAGACGGCGCAGGCGGCGCGCGCCGAATACGAAAAGAGTGCGTCGGTGCTCGAAATCCCGTCTGCGCCGATGCATGGCGTGGAAGACCTGCAGGTGCCGATGCATGACGGCGCGACGATCCGCGCGCGCCTTTATCTGCCGGTCGAGCCGCACTGGGCGGAACCGCTGCCCGTGCTGGTCTACTATCACGGCGGCGGCTTCACGATCGGCAGCGTCGACACGCACGATGCGCTGTGCCGCATGTTCGCCCGCGACGCGCGCTGCGCCGTGTTTTCCGTGGATTACCGGCTCGCGCCCGAACATCGCTTCCCGACCGCGGTGCATGACGCCTTCGACGCCTATGCGTGGCTCCACGCGCACGCGGCCGAACACGCGCTCGACGCCTCGCGCTTCGCAGTGGGCGGCGACAGTGCGGGCGGCACGCTCGCCACGGTCTGCGCGGTGCTGGCGCGCGACGCGGGTATCGCGCCGGTGCTGCAGCTGCTGTTCTATCCGGCGGTGAGCGCACATCAGCAGAGCGAATCGCACCAGCGGCTTGCCGATGGCCATTTGCTGACCGCGCCGACGATCCAGTGGTTCTTCGATCACTACGTGCGCCATGACTCGGACCGCGACGACTGGCGCTTCGCGCCGCTCGACGGCACGCGCGGCGAGCCGGATTTTCGCGGCGTCGCGCCCGCGTGGATCGGCGTTGCCGAATTCGATCCGCTCGTGGACGAAGGCGAGGCCTACGCGCAAAAGCTGCGCGAAGCCGGCAACGACGTCACGCTCGTGCGTTACGACGGCATGATTCACGAGTTCATCAAGATGGGCGCATTCATCGACGAGGCGAGGCGCGCGCAGCAGCAGGCCGCCCATGCGCTGCGCGTGGCGTTCCGCACGGGCGACTGAAACGCGCTCAGCCTCGTTCGACGGTGTAGGTCTCGTGGCGCTCGAAGGCGCCCGGGCGGACGACGCGATGCGCGCCGTCGTCGTCGCTGCGCTCCAGCGCTTCCACATCCAGCAGGGTGCCGCGCAGCGTGACGCGCAGCGCCGTGGTGCCGCGCGTCCCGTAGTCGGGCGTTTCGATGAATGCCGCAGAAAGCGCGCGTTCGCGTTCCAGCGAAATGCCGGTGGCGGGCAAGTCGCGGTCGGGCGCGACCTGCGGGTCGCGCATCATGTCCACGAGCCGCGCGAGGGGGATTTGCGCGTCACCCGTCGCGAGCTGCGCGAGTTCCGCGCGCTTGCGCACGAGCTTGGGCCACGGCGTGTCGAGCACGGCATTGGAAATGCCGTGTGTGCCTTCGGGCAGCAAGGCCGGCGCACGGTCTGCGCGATTGCAGTACCACGCCAGTTCGCGCCGCGTCCAGTCGCCGACGATCAGGTTGAAGCCGTTATAGAGATCGCCCGAGCGCGCGATCTCGTCGAGATAGCCGAGCGGTGTATCGGGCAGACCTTGCGCGCCGGTGAGCCAGCGCGAGACGAGCGTGCCGCGCGTGGGCGCGTCGGGGCGCATGTCGTTCGGCGCGCGATAGTTCGTGAGCGCGGCGAAGCGGCCACTGCGCGCCATGCCAAGCCACGTGCCGCCGCCGACGAGATCGCGGCCCGCCAGCACGCCCGTGGCCGAACTGCCCGGCGACGTGACGTCGTCCGAGGCGTTCCACCAGTGCAGCGGGTCGGCGGTGCGGCGCAGGAACTCGTCGCGGTTGGCCGCGAGCGTGAAAAGTGTGCCGGCGCTCGCGCGTGGACGCCAGTCGAACACGATCAGGCACATGGAACTGGCCCTTGCAGGGTCGGGTCGGGGGCCGCGCCCACGCAACGCGAGGCGCCGGGCGCCTCACGTGCGATGGACGCGGTGCGCAGCGTCAAATTTCGGCCGGCAACGCGTACGGCAGCGGCAGCACGCGCAGCGCGGGGCCGTCGGCGGCGCCGAGATGCACGCTGCCCGTTTCGAGCGCGGCCAGCTTGATCTCGGCGAGCAGATCGACACCGCCCTCGGGCGCGGCCGCGGCGTTCACGACCATGCCGCACGGCTGGCTCGGGTCGTCCGAATGAAAAAGCTCGGCGCCCGCATGCGCGGCATCCAGACTCGCGGCTACATTGGCGAGCGCGGTGCGGCGCTTGATCGTGCCGCGATACTGGCTGCGCGCGACGATTTCCTGGCCAGGGTAGCAGCCCTTGCGGAAGTTCACGCCGCCCAGCACGTCGTAGTTGACCATCTGCGGCACGAACTGTTCGCTCACGGCCTGCGTGATGCGCGGCTCGCCCGCACGAATGTCGAGCCAGTCCCACACCGCCGGCGACACGCGCTTAAGCGTACCGTCGAGCTTCGTGAGGCGCTCCTGCACCGCTTCCTTCGGGCCGACCCACAGATAACGCAGCACGCCGGCCGCGTCGGGCACGCGAATCAGCGTGCCTGCGGGGTCGTCGACCTTCACGTGCACGCCGTCGGGCAGCGCGTCGAACACGCTCGCGAGCGCCCCACGCACGTCACCAGCGAGCCCCACCACGAGCAGCTTGTCGCTGTCGTCGGTGAGCCTGGCCTTGGCACGCAGCACGAACATCGACAGGCGTTTTTGCACCGGCGCCTGCACGTCCTTCGAGATCAGGAGACGGATCGTGTCGCCGGTCTTCCAGGTCAGGAACGAGGCGAGCAGACGGCCCTTGGGCGAGCAGTAGCCTGCGAGGCGCGCGCCGGCCACGTCGAGATGCTGGACGTCGTTGGTGAGCTGGCTGTGCAGGAAGGTCGCGGCGTCGTCGCCATTGGCGTCGATCACGCCGAACTGCGGCAGGATCGCGTAGGCGCCGCCTTTCAGAACGGCGTCGAAGTCGGCCGTGGATTCAGGAACGGCAAGCGTGGAAGCGGGATCGAGCGGTGAATTCATGGATTCGGGGAACAGTCAATCCTGACTTTAGCGAGGGCAAGCAGTTATTATATGAGGTCCCCCTGAGTCGTGTTTCCATGTCCCTTCTGAAGAAATGCCTTGTTGCCGGCGCCGCGTTAGTCGTGATTGGCGCCGCCGCGGCAGGCGGCGTATGGCGCTGGGCCACCACGCCGCTCGAACTGGCCGCCCCACAGCTCGACGTCACCATCAAGCCGCACAGCACCGTGCGCAGCGTCACGCTGCAATTGCGGCGCGGCGGCGTGCCCGTGCAGACGCAACTCTTCGTGCTCATGACGCGCGTGCTCGGCTTGCAGAGCCAGCTCAAATCGGGCAATTACGAATTCAAGGCGGGCATCACGCCCTATGAGGTGCTGCAAAAGATGGCGCTCGGCGACGTGAACGAGTCCGTCGCCACCATCATCGAAGGCTGGACCTTCAAGCACATGCGCGCCGAACTCGACGCGAACCCCGCGCTGCGCCACGACACGGCCGGCATGAGCGACGCCGAGCTGCTCGCCGCGATCGGCGCACCGCCCGCGCCGAACGGCAGCGGCGAAGGGTTGTTTTTCCCCGACACCTATCTGTTCGACAAGGGCTCGAGCGATCTCGACGTCTATCGCCGTGCGTACCACCTGATGCAGACGCGTCTGAACGAAGCCTGGAGCGCGCGTGCGCCCGGCTTGCCGCTGAAGTCGCCCTACGAGGCGTTGACGCTCGCGTCGCTCGTCGAAAAGGAGACGGGCCGCGCCGCCGACCGCGCGCTCGTGGCGGCCGTGTTCTCGAACCGCCTGAAAGTGGGCATGCCGCTGCAGACCGATCCGGCCGTGATCTACGGTCTGGGCGACACCTACGCGGGGCATCTGCGCAAGCGCGATCTGCAGTCGGACACTCTTTACAATACCTACCTGCGCCTCGGGTTGCCGCCAACGCCCATTGCGCTGCCCGGCGTCGCGGCGATCCAGGCGGCGCTCAATCCGGCATCGACGGCTGCGCTGTACTTCGTGGCGCGCGGCGACGGCAGCAGCGTCTTTTCTGACAATCTTGTCGACCACAACAAGGCCGTCGACAAATACATCCGGGGAAATTAAATGGCGCGGGGCCGATTCATCACGTTCGAGGGCATCGACGGCGCGGGCAAGACCACGCATCTCGCATGGTTTTGCGATCAGCTCGCCCAGAAACTCGCGCCGACGGGCCGTACGGTCGTCATGACGCGCGAACCCGGCGGCACGCCGCTGGGCGAGTCGATCCGGGAACTCGTGCTGCATCAGCCGATGGACCTCGAAACCGAGGCGCTCCTGATGTTCGCGGCGCGCCGCGAGCACCTCGCCAAGGTGATCGAGCCCGCGCTCGCGCGCGGCGACTGGGTGCTGTCCGACCGTTTCAGCGACGCCACCTTCGCCTACCAGGGCGGCGGCCGCGGGCTGCCGCGCGACAAGCTCGAAACGCTGGAGCGCTGGGTGCAGGGCGGGTTCCAGCCGGACCTCACGGTGCTGTTCGACCTGCCGCCCGACACGGCGAGCGAGCGGCGCGGGGCGGCGCGCGAACCCGATCGCTTCGAAAGCGAATCCGACGCGTTCTTCAAGCGCACACGCACCGAGTACCTGCGCCGCGCGGAAGAGGCGCCGTATCGTTTTGCGATCGTCGATTCGTCGCAAGGCATCGACGCGATTCGCAAAAAACTCGAGCATGTGATCGCAGCGCTTTGATTTCAAGGCGATATTTGGCGCTCTTATAGGGCTGTGCGATCTTCTTGTGAATTCTACTAAAGATCGCCTAACCGATTGATTCCGAAGATGATCTATCCCTGGCAAACCGACGACTGGCAACGCCTGCAGCAACTGCGCAGCCACTGGCCGCATGCGCTCCTGCTGCATGGCCAGGCGGGCATCGGCAAGCTCCAGTTCGCGCAGCATCTGGCGAAGGGGCTGCTCTGCGAAGCGCCGCAGGCCAATGGCGAGCCGTGCGGCGCCTGTGCGGCCTGCAACTGGTTCGTCCAGGGCAATCATCCGGACTACCGCATCGTCGTGCCCGAGGCATTGGCGGGCGAAATCGGCCCGGCGGGCGACGATGACGCCAAAGCCGACAAGGCTGACAAGGCCGACGGCGAAGAGGGCAAGAAGGGCCGCGCGCCGAGCAAGGAAATCCGCATCGAGCAGGTGCGGGCGCTGCTCGACTTCACGGGCGTGGGCTCGCATCGCGGCGGCCTGCGCGTGGTCGTGCTGTATCCGGCCGAGGCGCTCAACGTCGCCGCCGCGAACGCGCTGCTCAAGACGCTCGAAGAGCCGCCCGCGGGCATGGTGTTCCTCGTGGTGTCGGCGCGCATCGACCGCCTGCTGCCGACCATCATCAGCCGTTGCCGCCAGTGGCCCATGGGCACGCCCGCGCCCGCAGCCGCCGCGGCCTGGCTTGCGCAGCAGGGCGTGGCCGACGCGCCGGCGCTGCTCGCCGAAGCCGGCGGCGCGCCCCTCGCGGCGCTCGCGCTCGCGCACGACGAAAACCGCACGCTGCGCGACTGGACTCTGACCCAGCTCGCGGCAGGCCCCGCCTGCGACGCCTTTGCGTGCGGCGAGACGCTGCAGAAGCTGCCGGTGCCGCTCGTGCTCGGCTGGCTGCAGCGCTGGGTCTACGATCTGCTCGCCGAACGTACGGCGGGCCGCCCGCGCTACTTTCCGCAGGCCGCCGGCGGCCTCGCGCGCTGCGCCGCGAAGCTCGACGCCGCGGCGCTGGCGCGCTACCTGAAGACGGTCACGCGTCAGCGCGCCGTGGAAAACCATCCGCTGAATGCGCGCCTCGTGTTCGAAGAACTCTTTCTCGGCTATCGTGAACTGTTCGCCTGACGGGCGCTGACGTACCCGATCAGGCCCGAATCTTCCATCGCAGGATCACCCATGTTTGTCGATTCACATTGCCACATCAACTTTGAGGGCCTCGGCGACCGCCTCCCGCAGGTGCTCGAGAACATGCGCGCGAACGCCGTCACGCACGCGCTGTGCGTGTCGGTGGACCTCGAGACGCTGCCTTCGGTGCTCGACATCGCGAGCCGTTACGAGAACGTCTACGCGTCGGTCGGTGTGCATCCCGATCACGAGCACATGCGCGAGCCGACGGTGGCCGAGCTGGTCGAGCTGGCCGGGCACCCGAAAGTGGTGGCGATCGGCGAAACGGGGCTCGATTACTTTCGCCTGGGCGAGCGCACGATCGCCGACATGGAATGGCAGCGCGAGCGCTTTCGCACGCACATTCGCGCGGCGCACGCCACGGGCAAGCCGCTCATCGTCCATACGCGAGCCGCTTCGGACGACACCCTGCGCATCATGGAAGAAGAGCGCGCGGGCGAACCGGGCGGCGTGATGCATTGCTTCACGGAGCCGTGGGCGATTGCCGAGCGCGCGCTCGCGCAGAATTTTTACATCTCGCTTTCGGGCATCGTGACGTTCAAGAGTGCGACCGACGTGCAGGAAGTGTCGCGCCGCGTGCCGATCGAGCGCCTTTTGATCGAAACCGATTCGCCATACCTCGCGCCCGTGCCATTTCGTGGCAAACCCAATGAACCTGCGTACGTGAGCCATGTCGGAAGATTCATTGCGCAGCAACGCGGATTGCCGGACGCCGAACTTGGCGCTGTCACCACGCAGAATTTTTTCCGGCTCTTCAAGATCCAGCCGCAGGCCTGAATCGCGAACCGCATGCTGTCAATGGTGTTAAATATCAACGAGATAGCAGATAACGTTAAGGCTTGACATGAACTCGAAACCGCTTTCGCACGCCGCCAACCCTGTTCGCCGTACCGCCGCAGCGCTCGTGCTCGGCGTCGCCGCCACGCTGTTCGGCGCCGCGGCGCATGCCGCTCCGATCGACTCGCTCATCAAGAGCGTCAAGTTCGACGACGACAAGGGCGTGCAAAAGGCGCTCGCTCAAGGCATGGACCCGAACGCCACCGACGACCAGGGCATGCCGCTCCTCGTGCTGGCCGCGCGCGAGAAGTCCGACAAGGTCGGGGCGCTGTTGCTCGACAACCCGAAGACGAACATCGCCGCCGAAGACCGCGCAGGCGAAAACGCACTGATGCTCGCCTCGCTCAACGGCGACGTGGACTTCGTGAAGCTGCTCATCACCAAGGGCGCCGAGGTCAACAAGAAGGGCTGGACGCCGCTGCACTACGCCGCCGCGAACGGCAACGACGATGTCGCGAAGCTGCTGATCGGCTATTCGGCCGACGTCAACGCGCTGTCGCCGAACGGCACGACGCCGCTCATGATGGCCGCGCGCGGCGACCATCTCACGACGCTCCAGATGCTGCTCGAGCACGGCGCGACGCTTGGCGCGAAGAACCAGATCGGCATGACGGCGCTCGATTTCGCGCGCCAGTACAAGGCGCCGGACGCGATCAAGGACCTCACGGCGCGCATGACCCAGGCTGGCCTCTCCACGGCGAGCCCGGCAGCGCCGCAAAACAGTGCAAAATAATGGGGATAAAGACGGCCGCACTGGACCAACGCGGCCGCCCGGCGGCGCTCGATGCGCCGCTCCCCACGACAACTCAAGGAGAACCATGCTGCGGGTTCTGATCTGTGCGGGCGCGATGGCGTTGCCGCTCTCCGCTTTCGCATTCACGGCAAGCGACCTCAACCGGCTCTGCACGAAGACCGATGTGGCTTCGCGCAGCGCGTGCGCTGCCTATATCGAAGGTGCCGCGGACGGCATCTTCAACACCATCGACGCCATCGGCGGCACTACCGGGCCGCGCGTGGGTCAATACTTCTGCCTGCCGCCCGATGCGCGCTCGGCGCAACTCACCGACGCGGTGCGCAAGTACATCGCCGACAACCCGAACGTGGCCGGCTACAACGCCAGTACCGCCATTTCGCTCGGGCTCGGCAAGGCGTTTCCCTGCAAGACCGGCAACGGCAGTTGAAGCCGGCAGGTTCGAGTCGTAACCCGTAGTGGGTAGGTAGACATAGCTACAAACACGGCGCGGCACCGATCACCGCCGCGCCGATCATCATCGAGGCCGCAGCGAGGCCAGCTGTCATCCTCGCCGTGGCCGTCCGCGGGCCTGCGCCCGTGCCGTTTCCAAGAGTCGCCCTTTGCTCAGGATGCTCAGGAGGAACTGGCCGCAGATGCCGACACTCGACGATCTCTCCCGTTTCACCGACGCGCCGTTGCAGGACTGGCTCGGCACGTTGCTCGTGAGCGCGCTCGCGCTCGTTTTCGCGTTCGGCCTGCACTGGGTCGGCGGACGCGTCTTGCTGCGCGTCGCGCGCCCGTATCCGCGGGTCAGCGTGTTCCTGCGTTATATCCGCAAACCGGCGCTCGCCGTGCTCGCGATCCTCGCGATCGAATTCGTCTGGTGGCAGGCGCCTGATTCACTCCGGCATATCAGCGGTCTGCGCGAGCTGTGCGCGTTCGCGCTGATCGCGGCGATCACCTGGCTTTCGGTGCGCTGCGCGGCGGCGATCGGCGAAGCCATCATCGCTGCCCATCCGCTCGACATCGCCGACAACCTGCAGGCCCGCCGCATCCACACCCAGGCCCGCGTGCTCGCGCGCACGGTGATGGTGCTCATCATCATCGTGGGCGTGGGCGCGGCGCTCATGACCTTCCCCAACGTGAGGCAGATCGGCGCGAGCCTGCTGGCATCGGCCGGGGTTGCCGGTCTCGTTGCCGGTATCGCGGCACGCCCCGTGCTAGGGAATCTGATTGCCGGTTTGCAGATCGCGCTCTCGCAGCCGATCCGGCTCGACGACGTGGTCGTGATCCAGGGCGAGTGGGGGCGCATCGAGGAAATTACCGGCACCTATGTTTCGGTGCGGATCTGGGACCAGCGGCGGCTCATCGTGCCGCTGCAGTGGTTCATCGAGAATCCGTTCGCGAACTGGACGCGCAGCAGCTCGCAGATCATCGGCACGGTGTTCCTGTGGCTCGACTACCGCATGCCGCTCGCGCCGCTGCGCGAGGCGCTCGCGCGCATCGTCGACGGTGCGCCCGAATGGGACCGCCGCGTGCAGGTTTTACAGGTCACCGACGCCAACGAGCGCGCGATGCAGGTGCGCGTGCTGGTGAGTTCGCGCGACTCCGGCCTGAACTTCGATTTGCGCTGCCGCGTGCGCGAAGGACTGCTCGATTTCGTCAACGAGCACTATCCGCAGTTCCTGCCCCGCGCGCGCGCCGAGGTGTCGGCGGAGCTCGAAAGCAGCACCGGGGAACTGCCGTCCTTCGTGCGCCGCCCGGCGCCGCAGGCGGCGGCGAGCACGGCGGCCCATACTGAGGCGGATCCCGTGACGGGCACGCGCGTGCCGGGGCACGGCGAGGAGCTGGAGACGCACCGCCCGGCGCGCCCGGACGCGGCGACGGACGCCAAAGCGGTCGAAGCGGCGAAAGGAGCGGAGACAGCGGGAGCCACCGGCGCCCGCGAGCCTGAGACTGAAAGCCGCCGCGACAATGGTTGATAACCGCTGCTAGCGGTCGAAAGAGAAAGGAGGAGGAACAGCAAGATGGGCAGACTGATAGTCGTCTCGAACCGCGTGGCGACGCCGACGGAGACCAAGGGCTCGGCAGGCGGCCTCGCGGTCGGCGTATTCGGTGCGCTGAAGGACGCGGGCGGCGTGTGGTTCGGCTGGAGCGGCGACGTGGTGAGCGAGACGGTGGCGAACGCGGGGCCGACGCTCGTCGAAGAAGGCCACGTCACCTTTGCGACCGTCGGCCTCACGCGCAAGGACTACGATCAGTACTACCGCGGATTCTCGAACGCTACGCTCTGGCCGGTCTTCCACTACCGCAACGACCTCGCGCGCTACGAGCGCGACGAATACGCGGGCTATCGCCGCGTGAACGCGTGGCTCGCGCACAAGCTCATGAAGCTGATCCACCCGGACGACAACATCTGGGTCCACGACTACCACCTGATTCCGTTCGCCGAGGCGCTGCGCTCGGAAGGCGTGCGCAACCGCATCGGCTTCTTCCTGCATATTCCGTTTCCTTCGCCGCAGGTGCTGCAGACCATTCCGCCGCACGACGAACTCGTCAGGTCGCTGTGCTGTTACGACCTGCTGGGCTTTCAGACGCAGAACGACCAGCAGGCGTTTCACGACTACATCGCGCGCGAGGCGCGCGGCAAGGTTCGCGAGCGCGCAGAGAATCCGGAGCATGGCGAAGTCGAGGCGTATGGCCGCAAGCTTCGCACGGGGGTCTACCGCATCGGCGTGTTTCCGGACGAGATCGCCGAGCAGGCCGCGCGCTACGAAAGCCGCCAGCACGTGCTCGACCTCAAGCAAAGTCTGGAAGGGCGCAAGCTCATCATGAGCGTGGACCGGCTCGACTATTCGAAGGGTCTCGTCGAGCGTTTCCATGCGTTCGAGCAGTTGCTGGAAACGTCGCCCGAATGGCGCGGCAAGGTCACGCTCGTGCAGATCGCGCCGCCGACACGCTCGGATGTCGCGAGCTACAAGGTCATACGCGAGGAGCTGGAGCGCGAAGCCGGGCGCATCAACGGCCGCTACTCGGGGCTCGATTACACGCCGATCCGTTATCTGAGCCAACAGTACGACCGCTGGAAACTGATGTCGCTGTTTCGCGAGTCGCAGATCGGCTATGTGACGCCGCTGCACGACGGCATGAATCTCGTCGCCAAGGAGTATGTGGCCGCGCAGAATCCCAACGATCCGGGCGTGCTCGTGCTGTCGATCTTCGCGGGCGCGGCGGCCGAACTCACGGGCGCATTGCTCGTGAATCCTCACGATGCGACCGGCATGTCGGAAGCGCTGGAACGCGCGCTCTCGATGCCGCTCGACGAGCGTCAGGCGCGCTACCAGACCAACATGGAGGCGCTCAGACGCAACGATCTCGGCGTGTGGCGAGACACCTTCCTGCGCGACCTCGCGGCGGTGCCCCAGCCGCGCTGACCGATACGGGGCACAGGCGGTTCGCGCACCGGCACGATTGCGTATGATGCGTGGCTGATCGAGGCACCCGCCACGCGACTGCCATGCCACCCCGCGCACTTCCATGCTGACTACGCTCGCCATCGCCAACTACCGCTCGCTGCGCGAGCTCATCGTGCCGCTCGGTGCGCTCAACGTCGTGACCGGTCCGAACGGCAGTGGCAAGTCCAATCTCTATCGCGCGTTGCGTCTGCTCGCGCTCACGGCGCGTGGCGGCGTGATTCCGTCGCTGGCGCGCGAGGGCGGCCTGCAATCCACGCTGTGGGCGGGCCCTGAGCGCTTCTCGCGCGCCGTCGCCGCAGGGGAACACGCGGTGCAAGGCACGGTGCGCAAGGATGCGGTGAGCCTGCGCCTTGGCTTCGCGGGCGACGCGTTCGGCTATGCAATCGATCTGGGATTGCCGCTGCCTTCGTCCACTTCGCAGTTTTCGCTCGACCCGGTGATCAAGCGCGAATGCATCTGGAGCGGGCCGATCCTGCGGCCCTCGGCGTTGCTCGTGGACCGCCAGGGGCCGATGATCCGCATTCGCGACGCCGCGGGCGAGTGGACGACGCTCGCACAGCCCGTGGCGAGCTTCGACAGCATGATGACGGAGTACGCCGACCCGCGCAGCGCGCCCGAAATGATCGCCGTGCGCGAGCAGATTCGCTCGTGGCGTTTCTACGACCACTTCCGCACCGACGAGCACGCGAGCGCGCGCCAGGTGCAGATCGGCACGCATTCGCCGGTGCTCGCCGACGACGGCGCGAACCTCGCCGCCGCGCTGCAGACGATCCGCGAGATCGGCGACGGCGAGGCGCTCGATACTGCCATCGGCGACGCCTTTCCGGGCGCGCGCGTCGAAATCGTGAATCACGAAGGACGCTTCGAGGTGGCGCTGCGCCAGGAAGGGCTATTGCGGCCGCTGCGCGGCGCGGAACTGTCGGACGGCACCTTGCGCTACCTGCTGCTCGCGGCCGCGCTGCTGAGCCCGCGGCCGCCCGGCCTGCTGGTGCTCGACGAACCCGAGACGAGCCTGCATCCGGACCTGCTGCCATCGCTCGCGCGGCTCATCGCACGGGCGTCGCGGCACTCGCAGGTCATCGTCGTCTCGCACGCGGTGCGGCTCGTGGCGGCGCTGGAGCGCGAGGCCGGCAGCCAGTCGGTCGTGCTCGAACGGCGCCTCGGCGCAACCGGGTTCGCCGATCCCGACACGCTCGACGTGCCGGCCTGGAAATGGCCCGCCAGGTAGGCCGGTAGGGCAAACGCAGGGTTGTTTCGGCATGTAACACCGTATAGAAATTGAAAGACTGGCGGCGCGCGCGCCCGGCTTGCCGAATAATGGGACAACTGCTGCGTCGCCGATGGCCGCCCGGACCTGGCTTAGAATGACCGGCACCGCAAGAACGGGCAACGCGGCCCCGTTTCCTGGAGACACACGATGAGAATTGCGCAGATCGCCCCACTGACCGAATCGGTCCCGCCGAAGCTCTATGGCGGCACCGAGCGCGCCGTGTCGTATATCACCGAAGCGCTGGTCGAACTCGGGCACGACGTCACGCTGTTCGCGAGCGGCGATTCGCTCACGAGCGCGAAGCTCGAGCCCGTGTGGCCCCGTGCGCTGCGGCTCGACCCCGGCATCCGCGACCGCATTGCACCGCACATGCTGCTGATGGAAATGGTGCGCCGCCAGGCCGACCAGTTCGACGTGTTGCATTTCCATATGGACTACTACTCGTTTTCGGTGTTCAAGCGCCAGGAAACGCCGTTCGTGACGACGCTGCACGGCCGTCTCGACCTGCCCGAGCAGCAGCCGGTCTTCGATACGTTCAACACCGCGCCCGTGATCTCGATCTCGAATGCACAGCGCCAGCCGATGCCGCAGGCGCGCTGGCTGCGTACGGTCTACCACGGCCTGCCCGAGACGCTTTACACGCCGCAGCCCGTCGAGCCGCGCTATCTGGCGTTTCTCGGCCGCATTTCGCCGGAAAAACGCGTCGACACGGCGATACGGATTGCCGGGCGCTGCGGGCTGCCCATCCGCATCGCCGCGAAGGTCGACGAAGCCGACCGCGAGTATTTCGAGCGCGACATCAAGCCGTTGCTTGCGCTGCCGCACGTCGAGTACGTGGGCGAGATCAACGACGGCCAGAAGGCCGAATTCCTCTCCGGCGCCCATGCGCTGCTGTTCCCGATCGACTGGCCGGAGCCGTTCGGCCTCGTGATGATCGAGGCGATGGCGTGCGGCACGCCCGTGATCGCGTTCAATCGCGGCGCGGTGCCGGAGGTGGTGGAAGAGGGCGTGACGGGCTTTATCGTCGAGGACGAAATCGGCGCCGTGGCGGCGGTCAATCGCATCGCGCGCGTTCCGCGCGCCGGCGTGCGGCGCCGCTTCGAAGAGCGTTTCACCTCGCACCGCATGGCGCAGGAGTACGTGCAGGCGTACGAGGCGGTGATTCGCGCGAACAAGCGCTCGCGCTTCAAGGTGATCGATACGTCCGCGAGCTGAGCACGCGGACGTTCGCGGTGCGCCTAGAGGTCGAGTTTCGTGATCTTCGTGCCGCCGAGCGAGAGGTCGCCGATCAGCCCGCTGTTGGTGAGCACGAAGACCTGCACGGGCTTGGTGGCCGTGGTGGTGTCGATCGAGCCGTTCGCGCCGACCTTCACGAGCGCGACCGATGCGTCGCCGCCTGCCGACCAGCCGCTCGAATTGCGGAATTTCGCCAGCGCGTCTTCGGTCATGAAGAGATAGATGACGGACTTCGACTGCACGCCGAGCGTTGCGCCGACCGAAGCCGACGACGTGCTGTAGAAGCCGACCGTGCTGCCGCCCACGCGCAGTGCGCCGTCGCCGTGTTCGCCGCCGACGCCGATGCCAGCCTGGATCACGCGCGGAAACACGAGAATGCCGCGGGCCTTGCCGACCAGCTCGCGCGAGCCCGGCACGGTCTGATAGAGGCGCGACAGGGTGGCGTCGACGTCGGAGTTGATCGAGTCGGCGCGCGACGCGTTGGTCGCGGCGCTGGGTGCCTGGCTGCCGGTGGTGGTGCAGCCCGAGAATGCCGCGACGCCGACGGCGATTGCGACAGAAGCCTTCAAAAGCATGCGAGATGCATTCATCTTGTTCTCCGTTCTAGTTGCCGGGCGCCGCGATGTCACGGCGTCCCGTCGTTATACCCGAACGTCCCGACTCGCTCTTTGAGGCTGCGCAGCACAAGCGCTGTGCGCTGGGGCATGCACGAAACGCGCTAGCGCTCCGGCACGGGCTTGGCCGTGGGCCGCCGCAGGGCGCGCTTCACGCCGCCGATCAGCACGCCGAGCGCGAGCAGCACCGCAGCGGGCACGACCCAGTAACCGACGAACGCGTGCCACAGGTAGCCCGCGAGCGTCGTGCGCCGCACGGCGTATTCGTCGCGCGCTTCCTGGTGGCGCTGCGCGTTCGCCGCGAGCACCCCGGCGGGGCAGCCGGCCGCACGCGCGGATTCGGGCGTGCCGTGGCAGCGCAGCGGGGCGCCGGCGTCGCGCTCGGCGTCGGTGAAGGTCCAGGAGGTCAGCGCGCGCTGCAGATCCGCGCGGTTATACGCCATCTCGTCCTGAACCTCGCGCACCACGACGATCATCACCGGCACGAGCCAGAAGGTGATCACCATGAGCCAGCGGCGAAACCAGCGGTTCTTGTGTCTCCATGCCATCTGCGCCTCCGTTCGATGCCATCGGCATCAACGTCAACGCGGCAGCCCGATGGCTAATGGGTGATTGCGCGGGGAGGGGCCGCCGCTGCAGCCATCATAGGAGAAAAACGGCGCGGCCGAATGCGGGCGATGACGCAAATCCGCGCAAACCGGCACGATTTCGCCTGCGTCGACGATGATTCGCACAACCGACGACCCGGGCGCGCGCAGATCGAGAAACCGCTGCAGCGCACAAAACCGGCGCACAAAAAAACGCGCCGCAGCGTTGGCTGCGGCGCGCGGATCTTGCGGCTGCAAAAGGGTGCGGGAGGCTGCCCGGACCCGCTTCGCTCAGCTCTTCGTCGAGAGGCAGGTCTTCATGAATGCCTTGCGGTCGTCGCCCTTCTTGTCGCCGGCCTGGGTGTTGCACGCCTTCATGCGCTCTTGCTGGGTCATGGTCGGAGCGGGGGCGCCGGCAGCCGAAAGGCACTGCTTCATGAATGCCTTGCGGTCGTCGCCTTTCTTGTCGCCGGCCTGGGCGTTGCAGGCCTTCATCTTGTTCTGCTGGCTGTTCGCCGCCGGTGCGGAAGCGGGTGCGGCGGTCTGTGCGAACGCCGGCGCGGCCAGCACGCCGCCCAGCACGATTGCAGCAATGACGGATTGCATCTTCATCGTTCACTCCCTTGACTTTGGACGTTCTCAGTTGACGTGCGGCCCGCCGTGCATAGCTGGTGCGCCTTGCGCGCGCCGCCATTATGGCAAAGCCGCCATTAAAACGACGCAGCGATGTGTTCGGTTGACGCGCGCGCTGCTGCACAATGTTCGCTATCGGCCGTCGACCCCGTCCGGCGCGGCCGCAACGACACGGAGAACGCGCATGCATTACCTCTTGATGTACGAACTCGCAGACGACTACCTCGAACGCCGCCCCGAACACCGCAGCGCGCATCTGCAACTGGCATGGGCCGCCGTCGAACGCGGCGAGTTGCTGCTAGCGGGGGCGATAGCCGATCCCGTCGACAACGCGCTGCTGCTATTCCAGGGCGACAGTCCGGCCGCGGCCGAGGCGTTCGCGCGCGCCGACCCGTATGTGCTCTCGGGGCTCGTGAAGCATTGGCGCGTGCGGCCCTGGCAAACGGTGGTGGGCGAAGCGGCATCGAATCCGGTGCGATAGGGCGCGAGGGCGGCCGTTGTGACAGCGGCGGCACGACCGGCGCGCCCTAGACCGGTGCCTCGCCGTTCGCGTCGTCAGCCGCCGCTTGAGTCAGCAGTTCGCGCACGGTGTCGTCGCTGACCTGATCGAAGTCCAGATAGAACTGGCCGACGCTGTAGAACGCCTCGGGCGTGCGCGCACAGACGAATTCGTCCACGGTCCCGCCGAGCCGGTCCTGCGAGCCCGCGGGCGCGACGGGCAGCGCCGCGACGATGCGTGCGGGGCCGAGCGTGGCGAGCGCGAGCGCCGCTGCCTTGAGCGACGCGCCCGTGGCCATGCCGTCGTCGACGATGACCGCCACGCGGCCCGCCACCGCGAGCGGCGCACGCTCGCCGCGATAGCGCGCCTCGCGCCGGCCAAGCTCGATGCGTGCAAGCGCCATGGCGCTCTGCAACTGGGCCTCGCTCACGCCGGCGCTGCGCACCAGCGCGCTGTCCACGTACTGCGCGCCGTTCGACGACAGCGCGCCCATGGCGAGTTCCGGCTGCCAGGGCAGGCCGAGCTTGCACACGGGCAGGACATCGAGCGGCACCTGCAGCGCCTTCGCGACTTCGTAGGCTACCGGCACGCCGCCGCGCGGGAGCGCGAGCACGATGACGTCGCGTCTGCCCGCATAGGCCGTGAGCGGGCCGGCGAGCAAACGGCCCGCCTCGCGGCGATCGGTAAAGGGGCGTTCCATGAAGAGGTCCTCCCGTCTCGTTGCAGGCAAACAGGCCAATGGCTGCGCAACGATGCGTTCAGTTTGCCACTCGCAGCCACGCGCTGCTGGTAAAAAGGCACCCCGCCGGCTTCCACGAAGCGCCGCGCGGCGCGAGCGGGGCGTGCATGCCACCGCACGCGCGATCCAATGCGGCGCGGCGCTCATTTCAATACGCGGATTTCTCGTTTGGCGCGCGCGTGTCGCCTCGCTACGATGAAGTCGATCCCGCCACCTACGAGGTCTCGCCATGTCCGAATCCGCCTCCTTCAAGCCGCGCGTCGTCGAACCGGTCGTGCCCGATGCGCCCGACGGCCTCGGCCTCGCCGTCGAACTGTGGCTCGCGCGCCCGGTCGACGGCATCGCGGGCCGGTCGCTGCGCATTCACCTGCGTCACGGCGCGCGCATGGAGCAGGCCGAAACGCTGCGCGATCTGCTCCATGCCGTCGGCACCGCCATCGTGGTGTCCTGACGGCCCTCCGGGCGCTCAATCGAGCGGGGTGGCGAAGAGCGCGTCGAGCAGATTCGACGAGGACGTGTCGGCGAGGCGCGTGAGCGATTCGACCATGCGCACCTGGCAGTCCACGAGCGGCAGCATGCGAATGCGCCGCGACTCGCCGAATTCCGCATGCGCGATCACGCCCGCGCCCACGCCCTGCGCAATCGCCGTTTGCAAGGCCTCACGGCCATCCACGTAGAGCACGGGCTGGACCTGCAGTCCTTTACGCACGAGTTCGGCTTCGAGCAACTGCTGCGTGACCGAATGCGTTTCGCGAAACACCATGGGCTCGCGCACGAGCTCCTCGTAAGTCATGCGGCGCTTTTTCGCGGCGGGGCTCTCGGCGGGCACGACCGCGACCAGCGGTTCCTCGCGCAGCACGCGGGCCTGCAGCCGGCTGTGCACCTGACGCGCGGCCGTGATGGCGGCGTCGGCTTCGCTCGCGAGGACGCGGCGCATGCATTCGGTCGCGTTCGCGATCGACAGCTTGATCACCACCCCCGGATAGCGCCGCCTGAACGCGCCGATCAGCTTGATGGCGAGGTCGGGCGCGTCGGCGGCGAGCGCGAGTTCGCCCGATTCGAGCGCGCCTGCCGCTTCGAGCAGCCGCCGCGCGTCGCGCTCACACCCCATCATCTGACGCGTCACCGCGAAGAGTCGTCGCCCGAGTTCGGTGAGTTCCACACCGCGAGGCCCGCGCTCGAAGAGTTTGACCCCGAAATCCTGTTCGAGCCGCCGCACATGGTCCGACACGGCCGGCTGCGTGAGGGAGAGCGCCTGCGCGGCGCGTGAGAACCCGCCGTGTTCGGCGACCGCGTGAAAAGCCCGCAACTGCGCGTATTGCATGTCGAAGCGCTCCGGCGACAGGGAATAAAACAGGGGATAAGTTAAACTTATATTGGCATCGATTATATCGATTTTACCGATGGCGAGCACTGCGTTAACGTGTCGGGATCGACAGTCCCGACGCCCACTGGAGCCCGCATGACCACCCCCGCCGAGCCGTATCTCCTGACCCCCGGACCGCTGACTACCGCGGCCTCGACCAAGGCCGCGATGCAGCGCGACTGGGGCTCGTGGGACGCCGACTTCCGTGCCATGACCGCGCAATTGCGCGCCGCGCTGCTTCAGATCGCGGGCGACGAGCAGGGTGAATACGACTGCGTGCCGTTGCAGGGCAGCGGCAGCTATTGCGTCGAGGCGATGCTCGGCAGCTTCGTGCCGCGCGACGGCCACGCGCTCGTGCTCGCCAACGGCGCGTATGGCAAGCGCATCGCCACGACGCTGCGCTACCTGGGCCGCCAGCACACCGTGCACGACACCGGCGACTACCTGCCGCCGCGCGCAGAAGACGTCGAACAGCTGCTGATCGCGAACCCGGACATCACACATGTCGTCGTCGTCCATTGCGAGACCAGCTCGGGCATTCTGAACCCGATCGAAGCGATCGCGGCCGTGACGGCCCGCCAGGGGCGGCGCCTGCTGGTCGACTCGATGAGCGCGTTCGGCGCGGTGCCGCTCGACGTGCGCACGCTGCCTTGCGACGCGTTCGTCTCCTCGGCCAACAAGTGCATCGAGGGCGTGCCGGGCTTCGGCTTCGTGATCGCGAAAAAAGCAGTTCTGAACGACGCGAAGGGCGTGAGCCACTCGCTCGCGCTCGATATCTACGACCAGTGGGACGTCATGAACCGCACCGGCCAGTGGCGCTTCACGCCGCCCACGCACGCGGTGGCCGCGTTCATCGAGGCGCTGCGCCTGCACGCGCTCGAAGGCGGCCGGCCAGGGCGCCTCGCGCGCTATGCGCGCAACCGCGACGTGCTCGTCGAGGGCATGCGCGAGCTCGGTTTCGAGCCGCTGCTGACCGAAGCCTGGCGCTCGCCCATCATCGTCACGTTCTTTTCGCCGGCCGATCCCGCATTCGACTTCACGCGCTTCTACGAACTGATGAAGTCGCAGGGTTTCATCATCTATCCGGGCAAGCTGACGAGCGTGGAGAGCTTCCGCATCGGCTGCATCGGCGCGCTCGACGAGACCGTCATGCGCCGCGTCGTGGCCGCGTGCGGCGAAGCGCTGCGCACGCTCGGCGTGGCAAGTGCCGCGCCCGCGCCGGTCGACCTCGGCGCACGCGAAGCGCTCGCCGCTTGATGCGCGCATACCGTCAAGACTCCCCATCATCGATTTTTTAGCAGGACGCATGCAATGAAACACGTCAAGGCAGTAATTTTCGACTGGGCCGGCACCGTGGTCGACTACGGCTCGCGCGCGCCAATGGGCGCCTTCGTCGAGACCTTCGAGCAATTCGGCGTGCCGATCACGATCGACGAGGCGCGCGGGCCGATGGGCATGGCCAAGCGTCCGCACATCGCGGCGCTGATGGCGCTGCCGCGCGTCGCGGCGGCATGGGAAACGCGCTACGGCCACGCGCCGGGCGAAGCCGATATCGACGCCGTGTACGACGTCTTCGTGCCGAAGAACGTCGCCGTGGCCGCGCAGTACAGCGACGTGATTCCGGGCGTCGCCGCCGTGACCGCCGCGCTGCGCGCCGACGGCGTACGGATCGGCTCGACCACGGGCTACACGCGCGAAATCATCGACCAGATCGTGCCGGGCGCGAAGGCTCAGGGTTTCGATCCGGACAGCATCGTTTGCACGGGCGACACGCCCGAGGGCCGGCCTTCGCCGTACATGATCTACCGCACGCTGCCGCAGCTCGGCGTGTGGCTCGCGCGCGACGCGATCAAGGTGGACGATACCGAAGTCGGCATCGAAGAGGGCATCAACGGCGGGACGTGGGCGGTGGGTGTCGCGGTGAGCGGCAACGCGTTCGGCCTGACCGAAGAAGAAGTCCGCGCGCTCGCGCCCGAAGAATTCGCGCGCCGCCGTGCCGCGGCCGCGGAACGCCTGCGCGCGGCGGGCGCGCACTACGTGATCGACAGCGTCGCCGATCTGCTGCCCGTGGTGAACGAGATCGAAGCGCGGCTGGCCCGCGGCGAGCGGCCCTGAGGCTACCTGAAGGCAACTGAGGGCGACTGAGGGGCACGTTGAGAACAACACGCAGGCGGCCTCGCCGCTTGCGTTACCATGGGCGCCCCTGCCACCAGCCGCCGCCCATGAAGACGTTTGTGCTTTTCGTCGTGACCGCGCTCGCCGAGATCATCGGCTGCTATCTGCCTTACCGCTGGCTGCGCGAAGGCGCGAGCGCGTGGCTCCTCGTGCCCGCCGCGGCCTCGCTCGCGCTCTTCGCGTGGCTGCTCACGCTGCACCCCACGGCCGCCGGGCGCACCTATGCGGCCTACGGCGGCGTCTATGTCTGCGTGGCGATTCTCTGGCTCTGGGCCGTCGAGGCGATCCGGCCGAGCCCCTGGGACTGGGCCGGCATCGGCTTCACGCTCGCCGGCATGGCGCTCATCATGTTCCAGCCGCGCTGAGCGCACCCGGACTCAGGCGAGCGTATTGACCTGCGGAAACTTGTCACGGAAGGCCTGCGGCATCGGCACGACCTTTTTCGCTTCGTAGTCGAAGAACACGAAGCCCGATTTCGCCATGGCGATGAGCGCGCCATCGGCGGGCCGCGTGATACGGAAGATAATGTCGCCGCCGTACTTGTTGAAATCCATGATGCCCACCTCGAAGCACAGCGCGTCGCGCGCGTAGGCTTCGGCGCGATAGGTCGTGGCGAGGTCGGTGACGATGATGCTCGTGTGCGCGTCCTTCATGTCTTCGATGCCCGCGTCGAACAGAAAACGCGCGCGCGCCTCGGAAATCATCGAGATCATCGAATCGTTGGCGAGGTGATTGGCCGAATTGATGTCGGTGACGCGCACCGTGAGGTGCGTCGAGTAGTAGAACTGGTGTTCGGGAAAGTGGAGCTCGATGCGGGCCATGATGCGATGCGAAAAATTGGGGACGGGCGGCGCCATCGGGCTTGCACGGCGTGGGCGCCGGCCCGATTGTAACGGCAGGCGCGCCGCCGCCGGCGCCAGCCCGGCGCTAGAATGCGTGAGCGTTTTGCCCCAAAGCGGCCCGGCGCGTTGCCTCCACGCACTGCCACATTCCATCGATTCCTGCCATGACCGACATGCCCGGCCCCGCATCCCGAACCGCCGCCGATGCCACCCCCGCGCCGCACGACCTGCCCACGCTGAACGGCAGCACGGTCGCGCTGCACCCGTTGCGCGCGCAGGACGCGCCGCGCCTCGTCGCCGCGGCGGCGGACGGCGAACTCTGGAACCTCAAGGTGACGGTGGTGCCCGAGCCCGCGACCGTCGACGCCTGGATCGCGAGGGCGCTCGATGGCGTGCGCGCCGGCACCGTGATCCCGTTCACGATCCGCCTGCGCGAGAGCGATCGCGTGGTGGGCAGCACGCGCTTCTGGAAGGTCGACCGGGAGAACCGCAAGCTGGAGATCGGCTCCACGTGGCTCGCGGCGTCGGCGCAGCGCTCCATCGTGAACACGGAGGCGAAGTTCCTGATGCTGGGCTACGCCTTCGAAACGCTCGGCTGCGTGCGCGTGCAGTTCACGACCGACGTACTCAACGCGAAGTCGCGCGCGGCGATCCTGCGGCACGGCGCAAAAGAAGAGGGGGTGGTGCGGCGCGAACGCATCATGCCGGACGGCCGCAAGCGCGACTCCGTGCGCTTTAGCATCATCGAGGACGAATGGCCCGAGGTGAAGGCGGGCCTGTTGCGCCGCTTGCAGGCGGCCGGCTGAAGCGCTGCCGCATCCATGGCGGCGCGAGGGCGCTGGCGCTAGCCCAGGCGCTCCGGTGGCGATTCAGGCGGCGGATCGCCTTCCGGCACGGGCGGCGGCTCGGTGTCCGGCACCGGAGGAGGCGGCGGACGATGTGGATTGTCGGGCTCCTCGGTCGGCAGATGAGCCTCGGGACCGCGGCGAACACGAGCGGCGGGCAGGAAATTCGAACGCATAGACCTCTCCGGGATAGGCGAAGCGTGCGCCAGATGGGGCGCCGCAGCACCTCGGCCTCGCTTTCGCGCGAATCGATTTGCCCGGCTGGGCGCAAACGCCGTGCCCCGCGAGACAACGGGGCCTGCCCGGGCCGGTACGCGGGTTGCTGCTTGTCAAGCAGGGACCTGCGCGGGCAACTCGCTTCGACGCTGCGAGGTCCTCGCATCCGGGCTCGCAACGTACCGAAGGAGGACCGATGACCAGGCACGCCCCATCGACGAAGGGTTTCATGGCCGGCGCGCTCGCGCTGGCCCTCGTCCTGGAAGGAGCAGCGGCGGGCGGCGCGCTCGCGCAGGACAATACCGGCGCGGATCGGCCGACCACGGCGCCCGCCACGGAGTCGAGCGGGGCGAAGGCCAATGGCGTGTATCCGGCGCCCACCCAGGGCGTCGAACAGGGCGTGCCCGCCAGCAAAGGCGCACAGGCCACGCGAACGACGCATTCCTCGAAACGCAAACCGCATCACGCGAAACAACCGGTAAAGGGCGCGGCAAAAGCAACGACAAACCGCGCGGCGAGCGCGTCGGCCGCGGCGGGCGGCAGCGATGCGAGGGAGTAAGACGATGCACGAAAATCGCGCTTTTCATTTGCCGCGCCATCTGCGCGAAAGCCGCCCGGCCCAACGCGCTAGTGGCGTCGAAACTTTCCGCCTGGCCGCGCACGGCTGGGTGCCGAACAACGCCCGGCTTCCCGTCATCGTCTATCGGCGCGCGCTGGCGCCGGGTGCACAGGACCTGGCACGCGCGTTCAACGAACGCTTCGAGGCGAACGGCTGGCCGGTGCAATGGCTCGACGGCGTCTTCGACTATCACCATTTCCACTCCACGGCGCACGAGGTGCTGGGCGTGTTCGCCGGCACGGCCGAACTGATTCTCGGCGGCCCGGGCGGGCGCGTGCTGCGCGTGCATGCCGGCGACGCGCTGCTGCTGCCGGCCGGCACCGGTCATTGCCTGCTATCGCTGGCCGGCGGCTTCCGCGTGGCGGGCGGCTATCCGCGCGGGCAGCAGTGGGACATCCGCCGCGACGCGCTCACGTCGGCGGAGTTGCGCGCGATGCAGGCGCTGCCGTATCCCGCGAGCGATCCCCTCTACGGCGAACGTGGGCCGCTGATCGAGCACTGGCTCGCGCAGGCGTGAGCGACGCGCCGGGCACAGCGCTTGCATTCACGCGGTATTCGCCGTGCATTCGCACAAGGGAGAGGGGGATACCATGACGACACCATCGAATCGCCCGCTGAATTTGCCGCTGAAACTGCGCGAGCTGGTTTGCCGTCGCGCCTCTGCGCTCGTCGTCGCGTTCGGGTGCACGTTCGGCTGTGCGCTGGGCGTGCCGTCTGCCGCGTTCGCCCAGGGCGCGCCGCAATCGATCGCCGTGCAGCGCATGGCGACGGTGCAGTCGGGCACCGGCTTTCGCGCCTCGAAGCTCGTGGGCTCCGACGTCTACGACAATAGCGGCAGCAAGATCGGCGCGATCGACGACATCGTGCTCGAGTCGCCTAACCAGGGTGCCTTCGCGATTCTCTCCGTGGGCGGCTTCCTCGGTCTGGGCAAGCATCTCGTGGCCGTGCCGTTCAACGACTTGCGCATCGACAGCAAACAGATCGTGCTGCCGGCCGACAAGGACCAGCTGAAGGCCATGCCCGAGTTCAACTACGCTCACGAATGACGCGCTCGTACGCAAGTGTGATTGCCGGAGGTCAAGACGGTCAGTGCCTGAGTCTAAAGTCTTATTGCGCGCCCCTCGTCCGCGCCCCATAGTGGATGGATGCCTCGTGTGAGGCGTCTGAAGCGGGGAGCGATTCAATGGCGAAGAAAGAGGAAGTCAAGGCCGCGAGCGCAGCCGAGCCGGCAGAAAAACTCAGCGAAAAGGCCTATCAAAAGGAACTCGAGCGCCTGCATGGTGAACTCGTTCGCTTGCAGGAGTGGGTCGTCCAGAAGCGCCTCAGGGTATGCATCCTGTTCGAAGGCCGCGACGGCGCAGGCAAGGGCGGCACGATCAAGGCGCTCACCGAACGCGTGAGCCCGCGCGTGTTTCGCGTATTCGCGCTGCCCGCGCCCACGGAGCGCGAGAAGTCGCAAATGTACTTCCAGCGCTACCTGCCGCTGCTGCCCGCCGCGGGCGAAATCGTGGTGTTCGACCGCAGCTGGTACAACCGTGCGGGCGTCGAGCGCGTGATGGGCTTTTGCACACCGGAACAGGCCACGGAATTCCTGCGCGGCGTGCCGCTCATCGAGCGCGCCATCATCGACTCGGGCACGATCCTCATCAAGTTCTGGCTCGAAGTGAGCCCGAAAGAGCAGACCCGGCGCCTCGAAGGGCGCATCAACGATCCGCGCAAGATCTGGAAGCTTTCGCCCATGGACCTCCTGTCGTATAGCCGCTGGTACGACTATTCACGCGCGCGCGACGAGATGTTCGACATGACGGATACGCCGGAATCCCCATGGTTCGTTGTCCGATCCGATGACAAGAAACGCGCGCGCCTGAACGTCATCAGCCATATTCTGAACGCCATTCCGTATAAAACGCTGCCGCGCGATAAGGTCACGCTGCCCGAGCGCCAGAAGCCACAAGGCTACCGCGACCCGGACTATCCTTACCGCTACGTGCAGGAGAAGTACTGAGCGGCATCGCGTCCGATCCGGCGCAGCTTGTCGTCGCGCCGGATCAAACCACACTATCATCACGATTGAACGCTCAAGAGGGGTTAGACCATGGCCGAGCTGCTGCTGGGTAATATCGACGAACACGTCACGGACGCCGAAATCAACGAGTTTCTGGAGCGCTACGGTTTTCCGCCGTACGACGCGATTCAGCGCATCGAGGGCGCGGGCCGTCCCGGCGCGCTGCTCACCTTCCACGCCGCGAGCGAGGAGGGGCTGCGCAGGCTGCAGGGCCGCATTAACAACCTGTTCTGGCGCGAGCACACCATCAGCGCCCAGGTCATGCCGCCGGCACGCGAGGAATAGGCGCCGCGCAAAGACACAACAGGGCGCGCACCGCGGCTACGCCAGCTGCGGTGCGCGCCCTGCATTTTCAGGCGCCGTTTCGAGGCGGCCGTTCTCGGGCCGAACAGGCCGGCCTCAATAGAAGATCAGGCCCGGCCGCTGCGTGCTCAGGCGCGTGCCCGCCTTGCCCTGGGTGATCGCCACGATATCGGCCAGCGCGCCGATTACCGCATCCTTGCCGGTGTTGCGCGCGAACTCCGCGGCCGCCATGACCTTCGGTCCCATCGACCCGGCCGCGAACCCCATCTTCTCCAGCTCCTCGGGATGCGCGCTCGCAATCGCCTTTTGCGACGGCTTGCTCCAGTCGACGTACGCGGCGTTCACGTCGGTGGCGATGATGAGCATGTCGGCCTCCAGCTCCTGCGCGAGCAGGGCGGAGCACAGATCCTTGTCGATCACGGCCTCCACGCCGCCCAGCTTGTGGCCTTCGCCGTAGAGCGTCGGAATGCCGCCGCCGCCCGCGCAAATCACGATCGTGCCGCGCTCGAGCAGCCATTTCACGGGGCGGATCTCGAAGATGTGCTTCGGCCGCGGGCTCGCCACGACACGGCGGAACTTGTCGCCGTCCGGGGCGATGGCCCAGCCGCGCTCGGCGGCGAGCGTCTCCGCCTGCTCCTTCGTGTAGACCGGGCCGATCGGCTTGCTCGGATGCTGGAACGCCGGATCGTTCGCGTCCACTTCGACCTGGGTGAGGATGGTCGCGAACGGCACCTCGTACGGCAGGAGATTGCCGAGTTCCTGCTCGATCATGTAGCCGATCATGCCCTCGGTCTGCGCGCCGAGCACGTCGAGCGGGTAGCCGGGCACGTCCTTGTAGGCCTCGCCCTGCAGCGCGAGCAGGCCGACCTGCGGCCCGTTGCCGTGGGCGATCACCAGTTCGTTGCCCTGCGCGATCTGCGCGATCTGGGTGGCCGCGAGGCGCACGTTCTCGCGCTGGTTTTCCGCCGTCATCGGCTCGCCGCGACGCAGCAGCGCGTTGCCGCCAAGCGCAATCACGATTCGCATGTCTGACTCCCAAGGTGATGCGTGTCGGTGAAGCGGGGCGCATGCACCGCGTTGCCGGGTTTGCAACCCGGCCGCGCGGCGCACGCGCACCGTCGAGCGATGCGGCTCAAATGTCGGCGAGCGTCGAAACGAGAATCGCCTTGATCGTGTGCATGCGGTTTTCCGCCTGCTCGAAGGCCAGATTCAGCGGCGACTCGAACACTTCCTCCGTCACTTCGACGCCGCCCTTGAGCTCCGGATACTTGTCGGCGATCTGCTTGCCGATCACCGTCTCGCTGTTGTGGAAGGCGGGCAGGCAATGCATGAAGCGCGTATGCGGCGTGCCGCTCGCCTTCATGAGGGGCATGTTCACCTGATAGGGCAGCAGCGCCTTGATGCGTTCGCCCCACGCTTCCATGGGCTCGCCCATCGAGACCCACACGTCGGTGTGCACGAAATCCACGTCCTTGACGGCGGCCTTGGGGTCCTCGGTCAGCAGGATGCGCGCGCCGCTTTCCTCGGCGAACTTCTTGCAGTCCGCCACGAGATCGTCGTGCGGCCAAAGCGACTTCGGCGCGGCAATGCGCACGTCCATGCCGAGCTTCGCGCCAATCAGCAGCAGCGAGTTGCCCATGTTGTTGCGGGCGTCGCCCAGATACGCGTAGCTGATCTGCGTGAGCGGCTTGTCCGAATGCTCGCGCATGGTGAGCACGTCGGCGAGCATCTGCGTGGGGTGGTATTCGTCGGTGAGGCCATTGAACACCGGCACGCCCGCGAACTTCGCGAGTTCCTCGACGATATCCTGCTTGAAGCCGCGATACTCGATCGCGTCGTACATGCGGCCCAGCACGCGCGCCGTGTCCTTCATGCTTTCCTTGTGGCCGATCTGCGAGGAGTTCGGGTCGATGTAGGTGACGTTCGCGCCCTGGTCATAGGCCGCGACTTCGAATGCGCAGCGCGTGCGCGTGGAGGTCTTTTCGAAGATCAGTGCAATGTTGACGCCCTTGAGGTGCTGCTGCTCGGTCCCCGTGTACTTGGCGCGCTTGAGGTCGCGCGAGAGGTCGAGCAGGTAACGCAGCTCGCGGGTGCTGTGGTGCATCAGACTTAGCAGGCTGCGGTTGCGCAGGTTGAAAGCCATGTCATTTCTCCGTTGCGAATGCAGTGGGAATGCGGTTAAGCGGGCGACGCTCAGAGTTCGACGGCGTCGCGCACGATCGGGCAAGTCATGCAGTGGCCGCCGCCGCGCCCGCGGCCCAGTTCGCTCGCCGTGATCGTGATGACCTCCACGCCGGCCTTGCGCAGCAGCGTATTCGTATAGGTGTTGCGGTCGTAGCCGATCACGACGCCGGGCTCGACGCACACCACGTTGTTGCCGTCGTCCCATTGCTCGCGCTCGGCCGCGAACGCGTTGCCGCCGGTCTCGACGATGCGCAGGCTCTTCAAGCCCATCGCTTCGGCCACGACGTCCACGAAGGGCTTTTCCTCGCGGCGCAGGTCGAGCTTCGACGGGCTCTTGTCGTCGGGGCGAACCGAGAACGGCACGATCTCGTTGACCACTTCGGGGAAGATCGTCACGAGGTCGCGGTCGCAGAAGCTGAACACCGTGTCGAGGTGCATGGCCGCGCGCGACTTGGGCAGGCCCGCCACAACGATGCGCTTGGCACCGCCCTTGGCGAAGATGTTCTGCGCGAGACGGCCGATCGCCTGGCGGCTCGTGCGCTCGCCCATGCCGATCAGCACGACGCCGTTGCCGATCGGCATCACGTCGCCGCCTTCGAGCGTGGCCGCGCCATGGTCCTCGTCGGGGTCGCCGTACCACACCTGGAAGTCCTTGCCCGCGAACTC
Source organism: Paraburkholderia sp. EG286B (assembly GCF_040965655.1). Taxonomy (NCBI): domain Bacteria; kingdom Pseudomonadati; phylum Pseudomonadota; class Betaproteobacteria; order Burkholderiales; family Burkholderiaceae; genus Paraburkholderia; species Paraburkholderia sp. EG286B. The sequence goes on from NZ_JBFRCF010000002.1 coordinate 103,617, forward strand.
GGGGTGATAGCGGTAGATGGCCGTGGTGAGCAGCGTTTCCTGCCGGCGCGCGGGCCAGTACATCGGGTTCAGCGTTACGCCGCCGTAGATCCAGCAGGTCGTGTCGCGCGTGAAGGTGCTGTTGGGCAGCGGCGCGAGCACGAAGCTCGAATAGCCCAGATAGCGGCGAAACTCTTTGAGGATCTTGCTTTGTTCGGTATCCGGAATATCTTCGGCAACCACGCCGCCAATGAGGAATTCCGCGGTCTTGCGCGGCTCGAGCCCTTCGAGCCAGCTGCGCACCTCGCCGGCCAGCGACACGCCCACGGTCTCGGGGCGAACCTTGCGATCGAGGATGTACTTGAGCGCTTCGGGGTGTTGCACCGTTTCGGTGAGCAGATTGTGCATTTCGAGGACGTCCACGCCGCGCTCGCGCATCTTCGTCACGAAGTCGAAGTGGTCGCGCTTTGCCTGGCTGACCCAGATCACGTCGTCGTAAAGCAGCTCGTCGCAGTTGCTGGGGGTGAGGCGTTGATGCGCGAGACCCGGCGCGCATACCATGACCTTGCGCAGCTTGCCTGCCTCGGAATTGACGCCGAAGGCGACAGTGTCCGTACTCATCATGAGACTCCTCGAATCAGAGGGTGAGAAAGCCCTTGTACAGGCCGAAAGCCGCCAGCAATGCGCCAATCAGCACAGCGGCGAAAACGAACTTCTCGATGTTGGTGAACACGGGCTGGCCGACCTCGCGTTTTGCGCGTGCGAACAGCACGATGCCCGGCGCATAGAGCAACGCAGAGAGCAGCACGTATTTGAGGCCGCCGGCATAAATGAGCCAGACCGCATAGAGCACGGCGATGCCCGCGATGACGAGGTCCTTGTTGCGCTCGCCGCTGTCGGCCTCATACGTTTCGCCGCGCAGCGCGAGCAGGAATGCGTAGGCTGCCGACCAGAAGTAGGGCAGCAGGATCATCGAGGTCGCGAGATAGATGAGCGAGAGATAGGTGCCCTTCGAGAACAGCGTGATGACGAGGAAGATCTGCACCATGCCGTTCGTGAGCCACAGCGCGTTGGCCGGCACGTGCTTCGCGTTTTCCTTGCGCAGGAAGTTTGGCATCGTGTGGTCGCGCGCGGCCGAAAAGATGATTTCGGCGCACAGCAGCACCCACGAGAGCAGCGCGCCCGCGAGCGACACGACGAGCCCCACGCTGATCAGAATCGCACCCCAGTGGCCGACCACGTTTTCGAGCACGCCCGCCATCGAGGGGTTCTGCAGGGCCGCGAGCCTGGGCTGCGTGAGCACACCGAGCGACAGCACGTTGACGAGCACGAGCAGGAGCAGCACGCCGACGAAACCGATGACCGTGGCCTTGCCGACATCGCTGCGCTTTTCCGCGCGCGCGGAGAAAATGCTCGCGCCTTCGATGCCGATGAACACCCACACGGTCACGAGCATCATGCCGCGCACCTGGTTCGTCACGCTGCCGAGCTTGGGATTCATTTGTCCCCAGAAATCGGCCGTGAAGATGCTGGAGCGGAACGCAAACGCGCAGATGATGATAAAGAGGCACAGCGGCACCAGCTTCGCGACCGTGGTGATCTGGTTGACGATTGCGGCTTCCTTGATGCCCCGCAGCACGAGAAAGTGCAGGGCCCAGAGCAGCACCGAGGCGCAGATGATGGAGATCGGCGTGTTGCCCTCGCCGAACACCGGGAAGAAGTAGCCGAGCGTACTGAACAGGAGAACGAAGTAGCCGACGTTGCCGAGCCACGCGCTGATCCAGTAGCCCCAGGCCGAGCCGAAGCCCATGTAGTCGCCGAAGCCGGCTTTCGCGAAGGCGTAGACCCCGCCGTCGAGTTCGGGCTTGCGGATAGCCAGCGACTGGAACACGAACGCCAGCATGAGCATGCCGACCGCGGTGATCGCCCAGCCGATCAGCACCGCACCGGCGTCGGCGCTGGCCGCCATGTTTTGCGGCAGGGAGAAGATACCACCGCCCACCATCGAGCCCACGACGAGGGCGGTGAGCGCGCCGAGGCGCAGCTTGTTGGCAGAGGCCGGGGTGGCGGCGCTATCGGGCTTGGCAGCGGGGTGGGACGAAGACGTCGATTCGGACATGCGCGATCTCCTGGACGAGCCGGCTGGGTTGCAGATCTCGCGCTGCGCGCGAGCCCATCAACATGCTTGTGCCTGAATCTGCAGCGCGGACTGCATGCCGCGAGAGCGGAACCCGTGCCGCTACGCGCTCAATCTGATAGGGGGCGCGCAAAATGACAATAAGACCTTGGTCCGATAGGGAGAGGCAAACCGGCGGGAATTAGCCAAATTAAAGGCGCCAGTGGATTGCAGTTTTATGACGGGCCTTATGCCAATTGCGTACGGAACAGGCCGGTATGCCGGATTTTCCCGGTAAAAAAGGCGTTGCGCAGTGCAAGGTAAATTAGCGATTAGATCTATTTGTGCAGGACAACCCGGCATGTAAATTTCGACTTATCTTAGATTAAATCGGGGAGCAAAATATTGATCACGCGTAACTGTTCAATTACCACTTTTATTCGAAATACTGGAAATAATCACGGCGTGACATGTTATTGCGCACGACGTTAACGGACATCGTCGTCAGCCAATGCGGTTGAAAACCTTCCACTGGTTTCCCTGAATTGTTCGAGGCGCACCGGCTCCGGCACCATTAGCTCGCACGAACCCGCACGAGCCCACGCAAACCGATGAACGAAACCGCTCCCGTATTCACCCCGGCCTGGACGCCGGCACCGCAGCAGGTCGAATCAGCGCGCATCACCCGGTTCATGACGTGGCTCGGCGAGACGCGCGGTCTCGCGTTCGACGACTACGACGCGCTATGGCGCTGGTCCGTCGAGGACGTCGACGCTTTCTGGTGCGCGCTGTGGGACTGGGCGCAGATTCCCTCGCGCGCGGCGCGCGGCGTGGCGCTCGCCGATGCGGCAATGCCCGGTGCACGCTGGTTTCCGGGTGTCGAATTGAACTACGTCGAGCGGGCCTTCCAGCTCGCGAACGACGCGTGGCCTGCGATCGTTTCGCGCAGCGAGAGCGGCCCGATGGCCGGGCGCACGCGCGAATTGAGCTGGGCGGAGCTGCGCCGCCAGGTCGCGGCTTGCGCGGCCACGCTGCGGTGCATGGGCGTTGCGCGCGGCGACCGCGTGGCGGCCTTCATGCCGAACACGCCCGAAACCGTCGTGGCATTTCTCGCCACGGCGAGCGTGGGCGCGATCTGGTCGGTATGCTCGCCGGACATGGGGCCGCTCGCGGTGCTCGACCGCTTCCGGCAGATCGAACCGAAGGTGCTGTTCGCCGTGGACGGCTATCGCTACGGCGGCAAGCCGCACGACCGGCGCGAGTTGATTCACCATCTGCTGCGCGAGTTGCCGGGCGTGGCGCACCTCTTGTTGGTTCCGCAGCTCGACCCGGACGTCGACGCCAGGGCGTACCCGCAGGCCACGGCATGGCGCGACGCCATCGCTGGCAACGTCCCGCTGCAGATCGAACCCGTGCCGTTCGATCATCCGTTGTGGATCGTCTATTCGTCGGGCACGACGGGCATGCCCAAGGCCATCGTGCATTCGCACGGCGGCATCGTGGTGGAGCACGTGAAGCTCACCGCGCTGCATCTCGACCTGAACCCTGGCGACCGGTTCCACTGGTACGCCAGCACGAACTGGATCATGTGGAACTGCCAGGTAGGCGGCCTGCTCGCGGGCGCGACGCTCTGCCTCTACGACGGCAACCCCACCTATCCCGACGCGCAGGCGCTGTGGCGCTTCGTGGGCGAGAATGGCGTGACGTTCTTCGGCGCGGGGGCGGCGTATTTCCAGGGGTGCCTGAAGGCCGGGGTCGAGCCGCGAGCGGCCGCCGATCTCTCGCGCCTGCGCGCAGTTGGCTCGACCGGCTCGCCGCTGCCGCCCGAAGCGTATGCGTGGATACTCGAGCAGGTGGGGCCCGTCTGGATCGACGCGATTTCGGGCGGCACCGACTTCGCGGGCTGCTTCCTCGCCGGTGTGCCGACCTTGCCGGTCTATCTCGGCGAAATGCAGTGCCGCTGCCTCGGCGCGCGCGTCGAGGCATTCGACGAAGCCGGGCACGCGCGCATCGACGAAGTTGGCGAACTCGTGTGCACCGCGCCCATGCCCTCGATGCCGCTTTACTTCTGGCGCGACGAAGCGAACCGGCGCTACCGCGAAAGCTACTTCGACATGTTTCCTGGCATCTGGCGCCACGGCGACTGGCTGCGCATCACGCCGCGCGGCGGCGCAGTCATCTACGGCCGCTCGGACGCCACCATCAACCGCCACGGCATCCGCATGGGCACGAGCGAGCTGTATCGCGCGGTGGAGTCGGTGCCCGAGGTGCTCGACAGCCTCGTGGTCGATCTGGAGTATCTGGGGCGCAACTCGTCGATGCCGCTCTTCGTGGTGCTGCGCCCCGGTGTCGAGCTGAGCGACGCGCTCGCGCAGCGCATTCGCGCGCGCGTGCGCGAGGCGCTCTCGGCGCGCCATGTGCCCGACGAGATCCATCAGGTTCACGCCGTTCCGCGCACGCTCTCGGGCAAGAAGATGGAGGTGCCGATCAAGCGGCTTCTGCTGGGCCAACCGCTCGAGAAGGTGGCCAATCCGGACACCATGGCCAACCCGGAAAGCCTCGCGTGGTTTGCGGCGTTTGCGCGGACGAGGGGCGGGGCAGCGTGATTCTGGCCGCGCCGATTTAAAATGGCGCGCGGACCGACGCCGATGTCTGTCCGTTTACGCGGCCTTCCATCGTCAACGCATGCCATCGCCTAGCGCCACCGTTCCCATCTCGCTCGTCAACGGCTTTCTGGCCGGCGCGGGCGCCGAGCCCGCCGTGATCCGCCGCTATCTCAACGAGGCGGGCATCGCGCTGGAGCTGCTCGCCAAGCCGGGTGGCCGCGTGACGGAAGAGCAGTTCTCCACGCTCTACCAGACGCTCGCCATCGAACTCGACGACGAGATGCCCGGCATCTTCAGCCGGCCGCTGCGCAGCGGCACGCTCAAGTTTCTCTGCCTGAGCCTGCTCGATGCGCGCAACCTCGAAACGGCCCTGCATCGCTTCGACCAGTTCTTCCACATCGTGCTCGACGATTTCCGGCTCGAGTCGCGCCGCCAGGGGCTCGTGGCCCAGGTGGCATTACGCGCCAATCCGGCGTATGGCGCGATCGGGCCGCTCGGCCAGGAGCTGACGCTCAAGCTCGCGCATGGCGTGTGCTCCTGGCTGATCGGCCAGCGCATTCCGCTCCTGCAAGTCGATTTCGCCTGCGCGCAGCCGCCGCACGCGCTCGATCATCGTTACTTCTTCTCGGGGCCCGTGCGCTTTGGCTGCGAGGCCACGCTGATGCGCTTCAGCGCGGCCTATCTCGACATGCCGATCCGGCAGAGCAAGCGCAACCTGCGCGCGTTTCTCGCGCGCTCGCCGGGCGACTGGATCTTCGAGACCTTCAGCGAGCAGCTCGTGAGCCACAACGTGCGCCAGTACCTGGCCGCGCAACTGCCCGATCTGCCGACCATCGAAGCGGCGGCCGACAGCCTGCACTGTTCGGTGCGCACGCTGTGCCGGCGCCTCGCCGCGGAGGAGACCACCTTCCAGGCGCTCAAGGACGAACTGCGCCGCGACGTGGCGATCCAGCGCCTCACCGACACCCAGGACACGATCGCGGCCATCGGCGGCGATCTGGGTTTCGATGACCCCAGCGCCTTTCACCGCGCCTTTCGCCACTGGACGGGCAGCACGCCCGGCACCTACCGCCGCCGCGGCTGAGCGCCTGAGCGTCGCCTGGCTGAGCGCAGCCCGGCTGAGCGCAGCCCGGCACAAAGTGGCGATGTCCACCCACGACGGGTGGGCGCGGCCGCCGACAGCGTGGCCAGAATTGTCACCATGTGGTCCGGTTTGGACAGTGGTTTCGCGACCCATTGACGCTACGATCCGTCCTGTACTGCCGCAAGGTGGCCATCCAGGTAACCCTGGCCCGGCGGCGCATCCATTTCGACCCCTGAGTACTGGAAGGACCGATCATGAGCTACAACGCCCCCGTCAAGGACATGCTGTTCGTGCTGAAAGAGCTGGCCGGCATCGGCGCCGTCGCAACCCTGCCGGGTTTCGAAGACGCCGGTTTCGACACTGCGCAGGCCGTGCTCGACGAGTGCGCGAAGCTCTCCGGCGAAGTCATCGCGCCGCTGAACGTGGAAGGCGACCGCGCGCCCAGCAGCTGGCGCGACGGCGAGGTCACGGCGACGCCTGGCTTCGCCGGGGCGTTCCGCCAGTACGTCGAGGGCGGCTGGCAGGGTCTGCAGCATCCGTCCGAATTCGGCGGCCAGGCGCTGCCCAAGCTGATTGCGACGCCTTGCATCGAAATGCTCAACGCGGCGAACCTCTCGTTCGCGCTGTGCCCGCTGCTCACCGACGGCGCGATCGAGGCGCTGCTCACCGCGGGCAGCGACGAGCTGAAGGCGCGCTACGTGCCGAAGCTCATCTCCGGCGACTGGACCGGCACGATGAACCTGACCGAGCCGCAGGCCGGCTCCGACCTCGCACTGGTGCGCTCGCGCGCCGAACCGCAGGGCGACGGCACGTACAAGGTCTTCGGCACGAAGATCTTCATCACGTGGGGTGAGCACGACATGGCGGAGAACATCGTTCACCTCGTGCTGGCGCGCACGCCCAACGCGCCCGAAGGCGTGAAAGGCATTTCGTTGTTCGTCGTGCCGAAGTTCCTCGTCAACGAAGACGGCTCGCTCGGCGCGCGCAACGACGTGCATTGCGTCTCGATCGAACACAAGCTCGGCATCAAGGCGAGCCCGACGGCCGTGCTCCAGTACGGCGATCACGGCGGCGCGATCGGCTACCTCGTGGGCGAGGAGAATCGCGGCCTCGAATACATGTTCATCATGATGAACGCCGCGCGCTTCGGTGTGGGCATGCAGGGCGTGGGCGTGGCCGAGAGCGCGTACCAGAAGGCCGTGGCGTACGCGAAGGAGCGTGTGCAGAGCCGCCCCGTGGACGGCTCGCTCAAGCAGTCGGCGACCATCATCCATCATCCGGACGTGCGCCGCATGCTCGCCTCGATGCGTGCGATGACCGAGGGCGCACGAGCGCTCGCCTATGTCGCCGCCGCCTATAGCGACCATGCTCACTACCACGCCGACCCGGAAGTGCGCGCGCGCAATCTCGCGATCTACGAATTCCTCGTGCCGATCGTGAAGGGCTGGAGCACCGAAATGGTCAACGACGTGACGAGCCTCGGCGTCCAGGTGCATGGCGGCATGGGCTTCATCGAGGAAACGGGCGCGGCCCAGTACTACCGCGACGCGCGCATTCTCGCCATCTACGAAGGCACCACGGCGATCCAGGCGAACGACCTGGTGGGCCGCAAGACGGTGCGCGACGGCGGCGCGGTGGCGAAGGCCCTGCTCGGCGAGATCGCCCGGACTGCCGAGGAACTCGGCCAGGCGGGCGGCGCGGCGGCGGCATCGATGCGCGAGCAGCTGGAAAAGGGCGCGCGTGCACTGGCGAATGTCGTCGACTACGTGGTTGCGAACGTCAAGCGCGACCCGAACGCGGTGTTCGCGGGCAGCGTGCCGTATCTGAAGCTCGCGGGCATCGTGCTGTGCGGCTGGCAAATGGCGCGCGCGCTGCTCGTCGCGCAACGCGAACACGCGAACGATGCCGAGTTTTACGGCGCGAAGATCGCGATCGCGCAGTTCTACGCCGAGCACATTCTCGCGCAGGCAGGCGGCCTCGAGACGTCGATCGTGGCCGCAAAGGGCGACGCGGGCGTGCTCGCGCTGAGCGAAGTGCAGTTTTGATCGGGCGACCCGGAACGCCTAGTTAGCAAAGAAGGAAGAGGATATGTCGTCGATTGATCTGATTGCACAGTACGGCCCACGCGAGTCGATGGAATACGACGTGGTGATCGTCGGTGGCGGTCCCGCCGGGCTGTCCGCGGCGATCCGCCTGAAGCAGCTGGCCGCGGAAAAAGGCACTGAAATCGGCGTCTGCGTGCTGGAGAAAGGCTCGGAAATCGGGGCGCATATCCTCTCGGGCGCGGTCATGGATCCGCGCGCCCTGAACGAGCTGATGCCGGACTGGAAAGAGCAAGGCGCACCGCTGAACGTGCCCGTGACCGAGGACAAGTTCCTTTTTCTTTCCGAAACGGGGGCTAAGGCTGTGCCGAACTGGGCGCTGCCCGACAACTTCAAGAACCACGGCAACTACGTCATCAGCCTCGCCAACGTCACGCGCTGGCTGGGCCAGCAGGCCGAGGCGCTGGGCGTGGAAATCTTCCCCGGCTTTCCGGCTGCCGAAGTGCTCTACAACGACGACGGGTCGGTCAAGGGCGTCGCCACCGGCAACATGGGGGTCGGCAAGGACGGCGAGCCCACCGAGAACTTCCAGCTCGGCATGGAGCTGCACGCGAAGTACACGCTGTTCTGCGAAGGCTGCCGCGGGCATCTGGGCCGTCAGCTGAACGAGAAGTTCAAGCTCGGCAAGGATTCGGATCCGCAGGTCTACGGCATCGGCATCAAGGAACTGTGGGAGATCGATCCCTCGAAGCACCAGCCCGGCCTCGTGATCCACACCGCCGGCTGGCCGCTGGAAAGCGACACCTATGGCGGCTCGTTCCTGTACCACACCGACAACAACCAGGTGATGGTGGGCTTTGTCGTGGGTCTTGCGTATCAGAATCCGTACCTCTCGCCGTTCGAGGAGTTCCAGCGTTACAAGACGCACCCGGAAATCCGCAAGTATCTGGAAGGCGGCAAGCGCGTCTCGTATGGTGCGCGCGCGATCACGGCCGGCGGCCTGATGTCGCTGCCCAAGCTCGTGTTCCCGGGCGGTGCGCTGGTGGGCGACGACGCAGGCTTTCTGAACGCCTCGCGCATCAAGGGCAGCCACGCGGCGATCAAGACCGGCATGCTGGCTGCGGACGCCGCATTCGAAGCCGTGCAGGCGGGCCGACAGAGCGATGAACTCGCGGCCTACCCGGAAGCGTTCAAGCAGTCGTGGCTCCACACGGAGCTGTACAAGGCGCGCAACTTCAAGCAGTGGATGAGCAAGGGCCTGTACCTGGGCACGCTGATGGTGGGCATCGAGCAGAAGCTGCTCGGCGGCAATGTGCCCTGGACGCTGCATCACCAGCATCGCGACCACGAGATGCTGAAACCGGCTTCGCAGTGCAAGCCGATCGAGTATCCAAAACCCGACGGCAAGCTCACGTTCGATCGTCTGTCTTCGGTGTTCATCTCGAACACGAACCACGAAGAGAACCAGCCGGCGCATCTCACGCTCAAGGACATGACGGTGCCGGTCGGCATCAACCTCGCGACGTATGCAGGCCCCGAGGCGCGCTTCTGTCCCGCAGGCGTCTACGAGTTCGTGAAGGACGAGCAGGACGCCCATCGTCTGCAGATCAACGCGCAGAACTGCGTGCACTGCAAGACCTGCGATATCAAGGACCCGACGCAGAACATCGTATGGGTCACGCCTGAAGGTGGCGGCGGCCCGAACTATCCGAACATGTAAGCAGCGGGCGACGACATTCCGGGTTTTCCGGTGCATGCCGTCGATGCGGCTTGTGGCAGGCGGGGCGTGGTGCGCCCTCCCTGCCATTTTTTACGTCCGCGAATACCAGTACATGCCGTCGTCGCGCAGTTCGCGTTTCACTTCGCCGCGATACATCAGGTAGTTCAGGCACGCGAGGCTCTCGCCGGTTGCGAGACTCATCTGCCCGAGATCGTCTTCGCCGATGCGCCGCGCGAACAGCGCACCGAACACATCCACGGCGCGGCGCGCTTCGGCGAGCGTGGCGCGCAGGCGCGCGAGGCTTTTGTCCTGCCCCTGGCGCAAACGCTCGATGCGCGCGTGCAGCCCGTAAAAGCAGTCGTTATGCGAGGGAAGCACGAGCACGTCGTCGGGCACTTCGCGTTGCAGCTTGTCGAACGAGGCGTACCACTGCGCCATCGGGTCCGCGTCGGGCTCGATTGGATAGACCGAAACGTTCGACGAGATGCGTGGCAGCACCTGGTCGCCCGAAATGAACAGCTTCAGCGCCGGGCAGTAAAAGCACGCATGTTCCGGCGAATGCCCCATGCCGACGATCACGCGCCAGTCGTGCGCGCCGATGCGTACGACCTCGCCGTCCTGCAGGCGCCGGAAGCTTTCCGGCAGCGCGTGGATATGCTGGCCGAAGCGGCCGAAGCGCGCGCGATAGACATCGATGGCGGACTCGCTCCAGCCCGCGCGGCGATAGAAGTCGAGCGCGTCGGCGGGCGCTTCGCGGCCGGTGTCGGCGGCGGCCACGCGGCAGTTGAAGTACTCGGCGCGCGTCATCCAGAGCCGGCAGTCGAACGCGCGCGTGAGCCACCCGGCCATGCCCACATGATCGGGGTGCATGTGCGTGACCAGCACGCGTGTCACGCGGGGCGCCGTGCGTGCCTCGCCGCCCTGCGGGAAGATCGCGCGCCACACAGCCGTGGCCGCATCGGTGCGGGCGCCCGTATCGACAACGGCGCAACCTTCGGCGTCGTCGATGAGCCATGCGTTGATGTGATCGAGCGCCCAGGGCAGCGGCATACGCAGCCAGCGCACGCCCGGCGCGATCTCGAGGGTCAAGCCGGGCGCGGGCGGTTCCGGGTAGGGATAGCACAGCGCTGATCGCGCGCTATTGGATGCGGCCTCGGGCGTGCTGTCGGGGAGGGCTTCGGTGCGGTCGGTCATGCTTCGGGGCGCAAAGGGAAATGGGGAGCGCAAACTTTCGTGGATCGCGCGCAGGATAGCGTGAATGCAGCCCGCCCGCCCACGTCCATTTGGGGGCCGAGCAAGTGACGCGCATCACTGCTGCACGACGCTGCGCTGCCGCACGCCTGTTTACTTTTGTTTCCGCTTGTTGCTTCTCGTTGCCGCCTGTTTCCCTTTGTTGCCCGATGACGACGCCCGATCCCGTAGCATCGCACCTCAACGTCGATATTTATTGCGCCGCAACAAAATGATGCCTACACTGACCAGTGTCTGCCGGCTGCCTCGACGCTTTCGCAAAGGAGGGCGTGACATGACGAATCGATCAAACACTTTGCATGCATCTCTGAAGCTGCACGTCTTCGAACAGGAAGGAGGGTGGCATTGGGGTATCACCATCCCTCGCAGCGCGGGTAGCGGCTTCAAGCTCATCGCATACAGCGAAACGACCTTCAACGGCGAGAGCGAAGCGCTGCGCGATGGCAGTCGCGCGCTCGAAAATCTACCGGAAGACGCGGCACTCGCGTTCGCACCCTGAAACGGCGCGCATCACCCACAAACCCGTTCACGAAGTCTCTTTACGGCACATGCAGTAGATGAACTTCTGCGTGGCGCCACCCGGCGTGTGATGCTCCTCGCGTTCCTGTTTGAGCAGCGTGAAGGGCGCGCCAAATTCGGCGTGCAACGCATCGGCGCTATAGCGCATGACGGGTAGCCCGCTGCAATGGTCGGGGCCGTCCTCGGCAAAGGTCGCCACGATCACGATGCCGCCCGGTTTTACGGCACGCAGCACGGCGTTCACATAAGCTTCCCGGTCTTCGTGGCTCGTCAGGAAATGAAACACGGCGCGGTCGTGCCAGACGTCGTAAGCCTGCACCGGCAATTCGATTTGCGTGATGTCGCCCACGATCCACGAAACGCGGTTTGCGCGTTCGCCCACTCGCGTTGCGAGGCGCATGCGAGCGGCGGCGAGCGCGGCGTCGGAAAGGTCCAGCACCGTGACGTTGCGATAGTCGTCCGCCACGAGGTCGTCGACCAGCGTCGACGCGCCGCCGCCCACGTCGATGATGGCCGCATCCTTCGACAGACCCGCCTGACGAATGAGCGCCACCGACTGGAGCGCATGCTCCTGAAACCAGCTTACGTGGGTCGGCGTCTTTGTCGTGTAGACGCGATTCCAGTGATCCCGCGACTGCATAAAACCTCCTGCCTCGTTACTCGCAAAGCTCGATGTCCGAAAGCGTCTGCGCGCTCGTTTCCTTGAGCAGCGCGCGAGGACGCTCCCACATATTGTCGCTGAAGATGAGTCTCAGTGGCGTTCGAGACACGGCGCGCAAGTCGCGCCGTGGATGTGAGGGCATACCCGAGCCGACGTGATGGCCGCCTGCGGCGCGTTTTTAGAGTGGAGAGTTTGTTATTAAAAACACTCTATTACGATAAGAAAAGTTATCTTACCTGTGCGGTTTGATGTACACCTGGAGCACGTCGAGCGGTCTTGCGGAAATCTGTTAGCTTGCACGTCGCGGTTTTCGCGCAACGTGCAAGCGAATCCAGAGGTAGGGCGTGCGAAACCGGCGTTTGACGACTGCTATCGCACGCCTTGCGCCTTACCCCAGTTTATTGGCCTGCTCCTTCGCAAGCAGGCGTTGAGCCTGTCGATCTCCGCGGTTGGCTTCCTGCGAGGTCTGCACCGACGTTTCGGTGGCTTCGGCCAATGCGGCGCGTGCGGCATTGCTGATCGTGACGGCATAGGAAGCCGACGGCGTCGAAGCCTGGGTCGTCGTCGTACTGGACTGCGCCTGCGTCTTGCTGGCAGGTTGCGTAGCGGCAGTCGCCTGCTGGTTCTGCGCGCCGGTATTCGCTGCGGTTGCAACGGCGGGTTGGCTAGAAACTGCCTGGATTGTCATCAGAAGGTCTCCAATAAAGAGAGAAAAAACCGGGAACTGCGCCCGATTTATCGGAGTACCTTCCAGATACTTAAGAAGTATTTATTTTCGGAAAGCAAATCAACTTAAGGCTTGCATAAGCTGCGGTTCGATTTGTGCCAGCGCCATTCATAATCGCCCGACGACTGGTTTAAAAGCTGATCAGATGCGGGATTCCTTGATGCCCCGTGCCGTGGCGCTTCCACCCATGGATCTCGTTGAAAACATGTTCTGGAATGAAAGCAACTTTTATTCAGCTTAACAGGCGTACCTTTGGTATCGCGAAAATAGGGTCCGGGTCGGGAATACCGTTTAGATAAGGAGTTCATCAGAATTCAACGCTACCATCCCGCGAATCTTTCAAGTTTTCCTGGAAATCCATTGTGTTGCCCCTCACGAACGACGTAATTCACGACGACTGGTCCACGTGGATCCTCCGGCAGCGTCATGGCAACGATCGGACCCATGAGCACAATGTCCGTGCCGAGATCACAAAGTACGCGGACCGCGTGCTGGATTCCGTTCGCCTGCGCCCCGGCATGACATTGGCCGACATCGGGACGGGTGATGGTCTCGTCGGGTTTCGCGCGATTGAACGGGCCGGCGCCGCGCTCGGGGTGCTCATGACCGATATTTCGGCGCCGCTGCTGCGGCACACGGAAGAGCGGGCCCGAAGCCTGGGTGTGAGCGGGCAGTGCGCATTCATACACGGCAGCGCCGAGAATCTGGCAGGCATCGCGAACGAAGCAGTCGATGCCGCCACGATGCGCGCGGTGCTGGCGTATGTGGCAGACAAGCCCGCGGCAATGCGAGAGATTTACCGCATCCTCAAACCGGGTGGCCGCTTCGCCATCGCCGAGCCGATTTTGCGTGACGAGGCGCTCGAGGTTTGCCTGCTCAAGCAACTCGTCGATTCCCGTGCGTTCAACACGGATGATCCCTTCTTTCCCTTGCTGCTCCGGTGCCGGGCAGCGCAGTTCCCCGACACGGAGGAGAAGGCGCGCTCGCTGCCTATCACGAACTATGGTGAACGGGACCTCGTGCGCTTCGCGATCGATGCGGGCTTCACCGACATTCATCTGGAATTGCACATCGAAGTGCGAACAGAGGACAGCCTGCCTTGGGAAACGTTTCTTCGTACCTCGCCCCACCCGTTGGCGCCCAGCCTGGAAGAGGTCTTCGAAAAGGAACTTACCCGCGATGAGCGCGCGTATCTGGAGGTCAGAATGCGGGCGATTTTCGAAAGCGGAGCGCAACTCGGCGCTGAGCGCATCGCCTATCTGACGGCAAAGCGGCCGTAGAGACCGGATGCAAACGCCTGCTTAAGGATTGCATAAGCGTTAACCCTGCAGAATGCGCAGCATGCCTGCCGCAACGCCACCAACGCGTGGTGTTTGCGTTCAGGCCCATGCTCGCGCATTCATGCTGCGCGGGATTGGCTTGAGGAGTCCATTTTGTCCAGCACGCAGTCTCGCGCGATGGTTCCGCGCGTCTTTCGCTTCTACAGACCGAATCGCGCGCGCGCCACGCTCGTCGCCGTTGCATCGGGCACCTCACTGCTTGCCGGTTGCGCAAGCTACCAGGCGCAGCCACTGGCTACGGGTCCTTCGTTGACCACGCAGGATGCGCTCGCACGGGTGCAGATCGATCCCGCGAAAATGCCGTTGCCCGAGCTTGCGGCACATCGCTTCGATCCGTCGAATGGCTTGGACATCGAAGACGTCGCGATGCTGGCAGTCGCCAATAATCCCGACCTGAAACTTGCGCGAGACGATCTCGGCATTGCGCACGCGCAGGCGTTTTCAGCAGGACTCCTGCCGGATCCCCAGGTGAGTATCTCCAGCGACTATCCCGGCGCCGCTGGGTTGTCGCGCGCGTTCAGCTACGGCCTGAGCATGGACGTGATGGCGATTGTCACGCGTGGCGCGAACACGAAGTCCGCCAACGCCACGGTTCGCAAGACCGATCTCGGTCTGCTCTGGCAGGAGTGGCAGGTCGTGGCGCAGGCGAAGCAGCTGTACGTGAGAGCGCGCTTTCAGGATGAGGTGTTGCCGCTGCTCGAGCAGCAGACGGCGCTCGCCCGCACGCGTTACGAACGCACCGCCCAAGCGGCAAACGAGCACAACGTGACAGCAGACAGCGTCACCGCGTCGCTCACCGCGTACGAAGACGCCCGCAAGCCATACACCGACATGCAGCACGCGCGCGAGCAGACGCACCATGACCTCAATGCGCTGCTCGGCCTCGCGCCCGACACGACGCTTGCGCTCACAGGCGACACGGCAGTCACGCCGATGCCCGATGGTACGCTCGACGCTGCCGTTGCGAAGCTGGCGCAGCGCCGTCCCGATCTGATCGCGCTGCAGGCCGGCTACGAGGCGCAGGAGCAGAAGTACCGCGCCGCGATCCTCAACCAGTTCCCCAGTCTTTCGGTGGGCTTTACGCGGCAGCGCGACACTTCGGAAATCTACACGAGCGGCTTCGCGATCAACCTCACGCTGCCGGTCTTCAACCGCAATCGCGGCAATATCGCCATCGAGCAGGCCACGCGGCGGCGTCTCGCGGACGAATACCAGACACGCCTGAACGCGGCTTACGCCGATATCGCCCACCTGCGAGCCGACAGCGCGATTGCCGCGCATCAACTCGATCAGGATGACGCCGCGCTGCCGGCGCTCGAGCGTGCCGCCGCGCAGGCGCGCGACGCCTACGCGGCGCGCAACATCGTGCTCGGCCAGTACGTCGACGCGCAAAGCACGGCGCTCGCGCGCCGCATCGATGCCGCCACCGCGCGCGAGGCGCTAGCGGAGCAACGCATTGGCCTCCAGGCGCTGCTCGGCAGCGCGATTCCCGATCCTGATCAGACTCCGCCCGCGCGAGGCGCCACTGCTGAAAGCGCGCCCACCAATACCCTCGTTGCACGTTGATCTCCATGACTGAGCACCGCTTTCTTTCCGGCACGCGTACGCGTGTCGCCGTCTGCGCAGTTGGCGCAGCGGCCGCGCTCGCCGCCGGCGCAGCGCTTTTCGCGCCGCATGCAGCGCGCGCGGATGACGCCGGCGCTTCGGGCGGCCCGCCGGCGCCATCCGCGGCCGTGCAGGTCGTGCACGTGAAGCGCCAGCCGGTCGCCCAAACCGTCGTCGCGTATGGCGCGGTCGCGTCTGCGGCCTCGAACGCCACGACCATCAGCCTGCCGTATCTCGCACGCGTCACGCGCGTGCTCGTGCAGCCCGGCCAGACCGTTGCGCAGGGCGCTGCGCTATTCGTCGTGCAAGCCGATCCCAACGCCGTGATCGCCTATACGCAAGCGCAAAGCGCAGCGACGCTCGCGCGTGGCGAACTCGCTCGCACCGGCTCGCTCTTTCACGACGGTCTCGCCACGCAATCGCAGCTCGCCGCGGCGCAAAAAGCGCTGGATGACGCACAGCAGGCGCTCGCCGCGCAACAAGCGACGGGTATTGCGCCGGGTTCGAAAACGATCGCGGCGCCAGTGGCCGGCGTCATCGCGCAGCTTGCCGCGGTGCCGGGCGACCGGATCCAGGCGGGCACGGCACTCGCCCAGCTCGTTGCATCCAATGGCGCCGCGGGCAATGCCGCGAACATTTCGCTGGGCGTCGAACCCGCCGACGCGCTCACGCTGCGCGCCGGCGATCGTGTCGTGCTGCGCCCGCTGTCCGCCTCGCTCGGTTCGCAGCGGGCGCAAGGGCGCATCGTGCTCGTCGGCGCAGCCATCGACGCGCAGAGCCAGCTCGTGAACGTGAGTGCGAACGTGCCGCTCGCGGGCGCCGCGTTCCTGCCGGGAACGCGCGTGCGGGCCGACATCGATACGCAGGCCGGCACGTGGTGGAACGTGCCGCGCGCCGCGGTGCTGCGGGACGCGAAGGGCAGCTATGTGTTTCAGGTCGCGCCGACCAACAAGGCGCACCGCGTCGATGTGCAGGTGAAAGTCGAGCATGGCGATACGTACGGCGTGGATGGCGCGCTCGACGCCTCGCGGCCGCTCGTCGTCGTCGGCAACTACGAACTCGAAGACGGCATGGCCGTGCGCGTGGCGCAAGGCGGCGCGCGATGACGTTCAGCCAGTGGATGCAGCGCCACCGTCGTTCGCTGCTGTTCGTGATCGCGCTTGCCGCGCTTGCCGGTGCGCTCACCGCGCTGCGCCTGCCGATCTCGCTCTTTCCGAACGTGTCCTTTCCGCGCGCCGTGATTTCGCTCGACGCGGGCGACCGTCCGGCCGAACAGATGGCGACGCTCGTCACTATGCCGGTGGAGGAAGCGTTGCGGCGCGTGCCGAACGTGCGCGACGTGGAATCCCGCACGAGTCGGGGCTCAGCGGAAATCTCGCTGAATTTCGACTGGGGTACGGACATGGCGCAAGCCACGTTGCAGGCGCAGTCGGCCATTGCCGAGATTCTCGCGACGCTGCCGCCCGGCACCAGCATGCAGGTGCGCCGGATGGACCCCACGGTGTTTCCGGTGCTCGCGTACAGCCTGACGTCGTCGCGCCTGTCGCTCTCGCAGCTCTACGATCTCGCCCAGTTCCAGTTGCGTCCGCTGCTTTCCTCCGTGGCGGGCGTGGCGCGCGTTGACGTGACGGGTGGGGCGCGCGACGAGCTCGAAGTGGCCGTCGATCCCGCGCGCCTCGCGACGTACAAGCTTTCGGTCGCCGATATCTCGCGCGCGATCGGCGCGGGCAACGTGCTGATGGCCACCGGGCGCATCGAGGACCACGACAAGCTCTTTCTCGTCGTGGCGAATTCGGCTTTCAGCGGGCTCGATACGCTGAAAAACGTGGTCGTGTCGTCCGCTGGCGCGACGCAGATCCGCCTGCGCGATGTGGCCACCGTCACCCAGGGGACCGTGCCGCAATGGATCCGCGTGACCGCCGACGGCCAGGATGCGGTGCTGATCAACGTCTACCAGCAGCCCGGCGCGAACAGTGTGGCGATGGCGCAGGCGATTCGTGCGCGCCTCAAGGACTTCGGCCCGCAGATGCCGCACGGCGTGACGCTCTCGAACTGGTACGACCAGAGCGAGCTCGTGATCGCCTCGGCCACCAGCGTACGCGATGCCATCATGATTGGCGTGGTGCTCGCGGCGCTCACGCTCTTCGTATTTCTGCGCAACACGAAGATCACGCTCATCGCCGTGGCGCTCGTGCCTATCGTGATGGCGGCGACCATTCTGCTGCTCGACGTGTTCGGCATGGGCTTCAACATCATGACGCTCGGCGGGATGGCGGCGGCGGTGGGCCTCGTGATCGACGATGCCATCGTGATGATCGAGCACATCGCGCGGCGGATGCGCGAAGCGGGCGCGCATGCGTTTCATGGCCGCGTGATGAGCGCGGCGCTCGAATTTACACGGCCGCTCGCCGGCTCTTCGGCGGCAACGCTCATCATCTTCGTGCCGCTGGCGTTTCTCTCGGGCGTAACCGGCGCGTTCTTCAAGGCGCTTTCGGTGACGATGGCGAGCGCGCTCTTTATTTCGTTCCTCGTCACGTGGCTCGCCATCCCGATTCTCTGCGATCGCTGGCTCACGGCGAAGGATGCCGAGGAGCATCGCGAAACGCGTTTCGCTGCATGGCTGAACCGTGCCTACGCGCGGCTCGTCTCGCGCGTGAGCGCGCGGCCCCTGTGGGTGCTCGCGCTCGTCGTTCCGCTGGCGCTGCTTTCGGCGCTCGCGTTCACGCGGGTCGGCAGCGGCTTCATGCCGTCGATGGACGAGGGCGGTTTCGTGCTCGACTATCACACGCAGCCGGGCACGTCGATCACCGAAACCGATCGCCTGATGCAACAGATCGAAGCGATCATTCGCGCGAACCCGAATGTGGCGACATATTCCCGCCGCACCGGCGCCGGACTCGGCGGCGACCTGAACGAGCCGAACAAGGGGGACTTCTTCGTGCGCCTGAAGTCGGGCAGCCGCGAACCCATCGACACGGTGATGGAGGAGATCCGTTCGCAGATCGAAACAAACGTGCCCGGTGTGAGCGTCGAGCTGGCGCAGTTGATGGAGGACCTGATCGGCGACCTCACGGCGGTTCCGCAGCCCGTGCAGATCAAGATCTACTCGGACGACGCTCATGTGCTCGATACGACCGCCCAACGTGTGGCCGCACGCATCGGCAAGATTAGCGGCATCGTCGACGTCAACGACGGCATCAATCCTGCCGGCGACGCCATCGATCTGCGCATCCGGCCCGACGCCGCGGCTGCCGAAGGCATGGACCCGCAGGCAGTCGCGCAGCAGGTCTCGGACCTGCTGGACGGCAACGTGGCCACGCAGTTCCAGAACGGCCCGAAGACGGTCGGCGTGCGCGTGCGTGCGCAAGGCGCGCTGCAAATGACGGACACCGAACTCGCGCGCCTGCCGTTGCGTGCGGCGGACGGGCACGTGTTCGCGCTCGCACGCGTTGCCGACCCGGTGCACGTAAGCGGGCAACCCGAGATCAGTCGCGACAACCTCAAGCGCATGGTGGCGGTGACGGCACGCATCGACGGGCGCGACCTCGGCTCGACCATTGCCGACGTGCAGCGCGCGCTTGCCGATCCCGCGCTCCTGCCAACGGGCGTCTACTACGAACTGGGCGGCTTGTACCAGCAACAGCAGATCGCCTTCAAGGGGCTGCTCGCGGTGTTCGGCGCGGCCGTAGCGCTGGTGTTCGGCTTGCTGCTGTTCCTCTATGAGCGCTTTCGTGTAGCGCTCGCGGTGATGGCGATGCCGCTGCTCGCCACCGGCGCCGTTTTCATCGGGCTGTGGGCGACGGGCATCGAACTCAACATCTCCGCGATGATGGGCATGACGATGATCGTCGGCATCGTGACGGAGGTCGCGATCTTCTACGTTTCCGAGTTCCAGGGGCTCGTACGCGACGAAGGCGTGCCGCTCGAGGAGGCGTTGCAGGCCGCGGGCCGCAATCGCCTGCGGCCGATCGCGATGACGACCATCGCAGCCATTCTCGCGCTGCTGCCGCTCGCCTTCGCGCTCGGCCAGGGTTCCGCGATGCAGCAACCGCTCGCCGTCGCGATCATCTCGGGCTTGATCGTGCAGATGCCGCTCGTGCTGCTGGTGCTGCCCGTGCTGCTGCGCCTCCTGCTTCGAGTAAAAGGGGGGAGGTGAGTAGCGGCAGTTGCATTGCGTTTGCAGACCTGGCGTTGCGAAGTCGTTTCCGCCGTATCGATTTCTCTTATCGGCGACCGGGTCTGCAAGCCGGTCTGCCGGCCTCCCGCCGTGCAACGATGAATCGCGCCCAGCCTTGTCCCGCTTGGCGCTGCGCGGCTCACCGCGAGTCACGGTCTTGCGTTGCGCGCGCTTTCTTGTCCGCGGAGCGCCTCTTGCCTGCCGTTAACCCGATGTAGTTTTCCGGAAGCCCCGTTTCTATCTTGGCGAAAAACATTTCGTGCAGTACGACAGGAGGAGACGGCGATGAGCGGCAATGCAAGCGTGGGTGAGGGTGGGTATCAAGGGACGAGAGCGGCTATCGACGGCAAGCCGACGCTCGGCGCAATCTTGCGCGCCGGCATAGCCGGCGGCTTGACGGGCGCGGTGATCATCTGGATTTACGAGGCGCTCATCTGGGTCGGCGCCCAGCATCTCATGCCGCTTGCGGGCATTCCCCGCAACGCGACCGGCCTCGTGTTCGGCAAGGGCGTACAGGACTCGCTCGGCATCTGGGCGTATTTCCTCGGCACTGCCATCCATTTCTTCTTCGCCATTGCGTGGGGCGTACTGTTCGCCGCGATCTGGCCGTATTTCCGCCGCCGCGGCTACGAGGCCACGTTCGTCGCGCTCTTTTACGCGATCCTGGCCTGGATCGTCATGCATGTGGCGATCAGCATCGCGTCAGACAACCATCCCAATTACTACGACCCGGTCGTCATCATCGGCGGTTTCATGTCGCACTTTTGCTTCACTGTGCCGCTCGCCCTCGTGGTGAAGCGCATGCTCGCGACCGACCGCACAAGCTGACGCCTTCAGCGTCAGGACCAATCTATCAAGAAGTCAACAACAGGGGAAAGTGACGATGTCGTTAAATAGAGGATTCCTTAGCTTGTCGGTGATCGCTGCGGCAGTCGTCGCCAGCACGCCGGCAATGGCGCAATCGTCGGTGACGCTCTACGGCGTGCTCGACGTGTTCGCCGGCTACCAGAACACGAAAGTCGACGGCAAGACCACGTCGCTCGCCGTGCTCGGCAATAACGGCTTGATGACGAGCCGGTGGGGCTTGCGCGGCACGGAGGACATAGGCGGCGGATACCGCGTGAACTTCGCGCTGGAGAGCGGCTTCGATCCGGGTACGGGCAAGCTGCAGAACAGCTACCGGTTCTTCGATCGCCAGGCGTGGGTCGGTGTGGGCGGCGGCTTCGGCGAGGTGCGCTTCGGCCGCCAGAACACGCCGATGTTCGCCTGGAGCGGCAATATGGACGCCTTCAGCGCGGCGACCTACGCCTCGGGCTACAACAACTTTGCGAACTGGCTGGCACGCGTCGACAACGACATTGCGTGGATTTCGCCGAAGTTCGTGGGGACCCAGGTCGAACTGCATTATTCGGTGGGCGGCCAGCCGGGCACGCTCGCGGGCAATGCCGTGTATCAGGCCGGCGTGCAGACCACCCAGGGCCCGGTTTATCTCGCGCTTGCCTATTTGAACGCGGCGAATGCGACAGCCTCCAACCGTGTGCAGGAATTCATGGCGGGCGGCAATCTCGACTACGGGTGGGGGCGCATCTATGTCGGCTATTTCCGCGCCAACGACGTCATTTCCGCGACCACCGGCAATGCGCTCAGCAACCCGGCAGGCAAATACGACCCGACAGTCGGGCCGGTTGGCAATACAGCAGGCGACTGGCACAGCACGTATTCGCTTTCGGCCGACTACCGCTTCACGCCGTTCTTGAGCGTGGGCGCCGGCGCCGCCTACACCAAGGACAGCACGCATCTCGACAACGACGCCCTGCAATATGGGGCGATCGTCAACTACGATCTTTCGAAGGGGACCCGGCTATACGGCACGATTTCCGAACTGAAGAACTACGGCACCGCGCAGTTCAAGATGGCGGGCGCCAGCATTACGACGGGTTCGTTCCTGACGCCGGGACCCGGTCAGAGCGAATTCGGCGTGCAGGTCGGCATCCGCCATCTGTTCTAGTATTTGAGCGAGTGCAAGAAATCTCATGCTTAACGCATGAACCTCCACACCATCACTTCGTAGCCGTCGGACCTTGGACTACGATCATGAATGGAAGGGCGAAGTCGTCGATATTTCGGATCCATTCTCGGCGGCTCACCGCGTATCGAAATAAGCAAACCTTGCGGGGGAAGACGGACTCGCCGCGCGCCCGCTGACCGAAAGGAGGGCGCCCGGCGAGCCGGCACATTTCCGGTTGTCGATGGAGGAACCATGAAAGCACTGGTTTACAACGGTCCGGGCAAGTTCGCACTCGAAACGCGGCCAATGCCCGCCTTGCAGGGACCCGGCGACGCCGTCGTCAAGATCTCGAAGACGACGATCTGCGGCACCGATCTCCACATTCTCAAGGGCGACGTGCGGAGTTGCGAGCCGGGCCGCATTCTCGGCCACGAAGGCGTGGGCGTCGTCCACGAGATCGGCAGCGGCGTCTCGACGCTGAAAGTCGGAGATCACGTGCTCGTCTCGTGCATCTCGAGCTGCGGACAGTGCGAGTACTGCCGGCGCGGCATGTATTCGCACTGCAAGACGGGCGGCTGGATACTCGGCAATCGCATCGACGGCACGCAGGCCGAATACGTGCGTACGCCGCACGCGCAAACGAGCCTGTACCGGATTCCCGACGGCCTCGACGAGGCCGCGCTCGTGATGCTCTCGGACATCCTGCCGACGGGTTTCGAATGCGGCGTGCTCAACGGCAAGGTCGAACCCGGCAGCACGGTGGCCATCGTCGGCTCCGGGCCAATCGGGCTGGCCGCGCTCCTGACTGCGCAGTTTTATTCGCCCGCGCAGATCATCATGATCGATATGGACCCCAACCGTCTGGAATGCGCGAAGAAATTCGGCGCGACGGCGTGCATCGATCCGCGCGCGGGCGACGCCGTCGATGCGGTAATGAAGCTCACGGATGGCGTGGGCGTCGATTGCGCGATGGAGGCCGTTGGCGTGCCTGCGACGTTCGAACTGTGCCAGCAGATCGTGGCGCCGGGCGGCGTGATTGCGAACATCGGTGTGCACGGCGTGCCGGCTTCGCTTTTCCTCGACAAGCTCTGGGATCGCAACGTGGCGATCACGACGCGTCTCGTCGACACAGTGAGCACGCCCATGCTGCTCAAGACCGTGCGCGCCGGACGGATCGATCCGAACCGGCTGATCACGCACCGGTTTTCGTTCGAAGACATGCCCAAGGCGTATGAGACGTTTTCGCAGGCGGCCAGCACGCAGGCGCTGAAGGTGATTGTCGAGATGTGATGCGGTCGATACGGATGTTTGCGAACATCATAAAAACTGCGATAATTTATCTTATGTTAAATACAAAAAATCCACGGGCGGCGCCACCAGGCAAGTCTTCCCGCCCGTCGGTACCCCGGTCCCGATAGGCCGCAATCATCGGGACCGATTCTCAGCGCCGGCCGGTCACTGAACCTCCTCGAACGAAGCCCTCACGACAGCAGCCGGCTCCAGTTCGATTCGCTTCGCACCGGGTTTCGGATGCAACGCGAATGTCGATGCGACGAACCATGGCGACAGATTCCAGTGGTATGTCACTTCATGGCGCGGCCTCGAAGACTGGGTCGTATCCGTGACGACCAAATGGCACGGCAGCGGCCGCCGTCCCTGTTCGATCCACATCTCCCAGTCGGCGCCACGCTGCTGAAACGCGTAATGCGTGCACCAGCGCGTATCGACCGTCTCGACGCCGAGCACCTGCGCCGCCGTAATCGCCGCGTTGTCGTCCTTGCCGTTGCCCCAGTAGAAAAGCTCCGCGAGCGGCGCTTCGATACGCCAGCTATTCGCAAGTTCGCGTACGAGGCCATCGAGCGTCGGTGGCGCGTCATTGCGCGTGTAAAAGCCCTTCTGTTCGTTGAAGGTCATGAACTCGCGGCCGTCATAGACCAGTCCACGCACGTTGCCGTTGCCCGTGATCTCGGCGCGTAGCCGGTCGGGCCGCTTGACCTCGAGCACCGTATGACGCAGCAGCGCGGCGTTCTGGCCGTTGTCGAGCACGACGTCGGTCGACGTGTCCGCGTTGACCTCGAACCGGCGCAACGTGCGCAGATAAGCGCCCATGGCATTGAGCGCGTCGAGCGCCTGCGGATCGACGGCGGGTTGCGGCGCGTTCGCGGCGGCGGTTCCCTCGCCGTTGTCGAGATCGGTGAGCGGCGATGGCACTTTCGATTGCGCCTGCGTGTACCCCTCGCTCTGCGGATGCGCACAGCCGGAGAGCGCGATAGCGGCGCAGAGCGACAAGGCGAGCGCGGCAGGAACGCCTCCGGAAAAGACTTTCTTTTTCAAGACGTCTCCTGACTGAGCATCCGAATAAAACGACGGCGTTGTAGCACTCGGCATGCCCAGTGGCGCTCTGTGAGGCGCACCCTGCACGTCCCACTCAGTAAAAGCCCTGGTCGGTTGGCTCACCGCCTCGCAGTACTATCGAGCCATATTTTTAGAACGATGTTCTAGCAGATAGAACGAAACACACCAACGAAGCGTTCAGGAGATTCCGATGTCCAGCTTGCCAATCGGAGCGACACACGCGTCGCTCCGGGACCACGCCGCCGCGCCCGTCAGTGCGGCCGAGATCAACGCGCGCATTGACCGTCTGCCGGCCACGCGCACCATCTGGACGCTCGTGCTCCTGCTTTCGCTGGGCGGCTGGTTCGAGTTCTACGATTTGTTCTTCACGGCCTATGTCGGGCCGGGCCTCGTGAAAAGCGGCCTCTACTCGACCACCACGGCTTCGTTCTTCGGCTTCTCGGGTCTCGGCGCCTTCGTGGCGGCGTCGTTCGCGGGGCTCTTCATCGGCACGTTCTGCCTGACCAGGCTTGCCGACCGCTATGGCCGCCGCACGCTGTTCACCGCCTCCCTGCTCTGGTATTCGGTTGCGACCTGCATCATGGCGCTGCAGACGAGCGCGCCCGGCATCAACCTGTGGCGCCTCATCGCGGGCATTGGCGTGGGCGTCGAACTCGTCACCATCGACACCTACGTGAGCGAACTCGTGCCCAAGCACATGCGCGGCCGCGCATTCGCGTTCGTGCATCTGGTGCAGTACACGGCCGTGCCGGCTGTCGCCTTGCTCGCATGGTGGTTCGTGCCGCGTGCGCCGCTCGGCTTCGACGGCTGGCGCTGGGTCGTCATGTTCGGCGCGTTCGGCGCGCTCATCGCCTGGGCGATCCGTCGCCGCGTGCCCGAGAGCGCGCGCTGGCTCGCGCAGCGCGGCCGCACAGAGGAAGCCGCGCGCATTCTCGCAAGGCTCGAAGCGAAGATCGAGGCGCAGCACGGGCGCGTGCTGCCCGCGCCTGTCGTCGAATCGGCCAGCACGCAAACGCTCGCCAAGGCGCGCTTCGCCGAGATCTGGCAGCCGCCTTACCGTCGCCGCACGATCACCCTGCTCGTCTTCAACCTGTTTCAGGCCATTGGCTTCTACGGCTTCGCGTCGTGGGTGCCGACGCTGCTCATTTCCAAGGGCGTCACGGTCACGCACAGCCTGCTCTACTCGTTCGTGATCGCCGCGTCGAATCCGTTCGGCCCCCTGCTCGGCATGGCGATTGCCGACCGCATCGAGCGCAAGACGCTCGTCGTGCTCTCCGCGCTCGCCATCGCCGTCTGCGGCACGCTGTTCGCCATGCAAACCTCGGCCGGCATGCTCATGTTCCTCGGCGTGCTCATCACACTGGGCGGCACGCTGCTCTCGGTTGGCTATCACGCGTACCAGGTCGAGTTGTTCCCCACGCGCATGCGCGCCACCGCCGTTGGCTTCGTTTATTCGATGTCGCGCCTCTCCGCTATGTTCTCGGGTTTCATGATCGCGTTCGCCCTGCGCCACTTCGGTGTGCCGGGCGTTTTCGCGCTGATCACGGGCGCGATGATCGTGGTGATGGCGGCCATCGGCATCTTCGGGCCGCGCACGAAGAATCGCGCGCTCGACGACATCTCCCGCTAATTTATTCAATACGAGGCTGTCACCATGCTCCCGTTAGCCGGCGTGCGCGTCCTGGATCTGTCGAATGTGCTCGCGGGTCCGTTCTGCGCCTATCAACTCGCGCTCTTCGGCGCCGAAGTCACCAAGGTCGAGCATCCTGAAGGCGGCGATCTTGCTCGGCGCCTCGGGGCCGACAAGGACGCCGCGGCGCGCAATATGGGCGCGTCGTTCGTGGCCGTGAATGCGGGCAAGCGCTCGATCACGCTGAACCTGAAAGACCCGCGCGGCAAGGCCATTCTGCTCGATCTGGTACGCCACGCCGACGTCCTCGTCGAAAACTTCCGCCCCGGCGTGATGGACCGCCTCGAACTCGGCTACGATCAGTTATCCAAAGTGAATCCAGCGCTGGTCTACTGTGCGATTTCCGGTTTCGGCGACGAAGGCGAGCTGTCGCGCCGCCCGGCGTACGACCAGATCATTCAGGGCATGTCCGGCGTGATGAGCGTGACGGGCGACGCGCACAGCGCGCCGCTGCGCGTAGGCTATCCCGTCTCCGATACGGTGGGCGGTCTCACCGCCGCGTTCGGTGTTTGCGCGGCGCTCGTCGACGCGCGCACGAGCGGCCGCGGGCGGCGTCTCGACGTTTCGATGCTCGAAGCCACGCTCGCGACCATGGGCTGGGTCGTGTCGAACTACCTGAACGCCGGGGTCGAGCCCGCGCCGATGGGCAACGAGAATTTCACGGCCGCACCCTCAGGCACCTTCCGCACCGGCGCGGGCCTGCTCAATATCGCGGCAAACGAAACGCGCCAGTTCGAAAGCCTGTGCGAGGTGATCGGCCGCCCCGACCTGCCGCGCGACGAGCGTTTTGCCGCGCGCCATTCGCGCAAGCAGTACCGCGAAGCGCTCAAAGCCGAGATCGAAGCCGCGCTCGCCGCGGACAGCGCGGCGAACTGGGAAACGCGCCTGCTCGAGCGCGGCGTGCCCGTGGGCCGTGTGCTCTCGGTGCCCGAAATCCTCGCGCATCCGCATCTGGCCGAACGGCGCTTCATCCGCGAGTTCGAACCGGCACAGGGCGAAGCCGCGCAACGCGTGACGCGCGCGGGCCTGCGGCTCGCCGATGCCGACGCCGCGCCCGCCACGCCCGCCCCGACCCTCGGCGCCCACACGCGCGAAACGCTCGCACAACTCGGTTACGAAGCCGCCCAAATCGACGCCCTCCACCATGACGGAGTGATCTGACCATGCCGACCACGAACACGACCACGCCCGACCTCGCCGCCCTTTGCGCCGACTACTGGAGCACCTCGATCATCGACATCCACCCGGGCTCCATCAAGGTGCGCGGCTATCCGATCCAGGAGCTGATCGGCAACGTGAGTTTCCCGCAGATGATCTGGCTGATGCTGCGCGGCGAACTGCCCGGCGACGAAGAGGCCACGCTGCTCGAAGCGGCGCTCGTGGCCTCGGTCGATCACGGGCCACATGCGCCTTCGATCGCGATCTCGCGCATGGCAACGAGCTGCGGCTTGCCGATCAACGGCGCAATGGCCTCGGCGCTCAACGCACTCGACGACGTGCACGGCGGCGCCGGCCAGCAGGCGGTCGAACTCTATGCCGACATCGCCGCGCGCATCGTGGCTGGCGCCCCATTCGAAGCGGCAGTCGAAGCCGGCGTAGACGAGTTCATCGCCCATCACGGCAAGTATCTGCCGGGCTTCGGCCATCGCTTTCATCCGGTCGATCCGCGCGCCGGACGGCTGCTCGCGCTCGTCGATGCCCGTGTGGCGTCCGGCACCATCAAGGGCCGCTATGCCGCAATTGCGCGAGGCATCGAAGCCTTGCTGAAAAAGCGCAAGGACCGGCCCGTGCCGATGAACATCGACGGCGTAACCGCTGTCATCTACGCCGAACTGGGCTTTGCGCCCGAACTGGCGCGCGGCGTGTTCTGCCTCTCGCGTGCCGTGGGCATCCTCGCGCATGCGTGGGAGCAGCGCGGACGCGGCGAGCGTAACAAAGGGCCCATGCCGCGCCAGATTCCGTATGCCTATACCGGCGCGCCGGAGCGACATCTGGAGCAGTCCTGATCAACGCGCCGTGAAAGCGAGCGCGTGCAAAACGGCGTCTAGCGTCCGAAGTGTTTGCGCTAGCCGCCCGTGGCCTCAGGCGTCCTGGCGTGCGCACGCTGCGCGGCGCGCAGTGCGCGCGAGTCGCCGCCGAGCGCGTCGGTAGCGCGTATCGCGCATTCGAACAACGCGTCGAGATGGCGCTCGACGAACGCCGCGTCGATACGCGAACTCGGCCCGGCGAGCGTGAGCACGCCACGCAAGGTATCGTGAACGCCGAACACGGGCATGGAAACGCCGGCGGTTTCGCGGTCGCGCTCGCCGATCGAGATGCAGTAGAAGTCGTGGCGAATGGTCTCGAACGGCTCGCCCGGCTCGCCGCCGAATGCCAGCAGCGCGCGGCCGCCAGATCCGCTTTCGAGCGGCAGCACGTCGCCCTCACGCACATGATGGCGCACCACATGATGCGAATCGACGCGATGCAGGCACACGCGCACCGCGTTGTCGCGCACGTAGAACGAAACGCTCTCCCCGCTCGCAGCGGCCAGTTCGCGCATGAGCGGCAGCAGAATGTCGCCCATGTTGAGGCTACGCTGATAGAGCGCGCCCAGCGCGAACGTGGCGGGGCCGAGCTGGTAGCGGCCGTCGTCGAGGCGCAGCAGCAGGCGATGCTGAATCAGAGCGCCGGCCAGCCGCAGCAACGTGCTTTTATAGAGCCCCGTGCGCGCCGCGAGTTCGGCGAGCGTGAGCGCGCTGTCTCCCGGTCGAAACGCGAACAGGATGGCACACGCGCGGTCGATGACAGCGACGCCTTCTTCTTTCTTGACCGTACCAGCCGGGTCTTGCGCGGGCATGAATGGAAAACGTGGGGATTGGGAATGCGTTCGATTTTACGCGACTTGCCGCCTCACGGGTGTGGCTCCCCACCCTCACCTTCGCCTCCACCGCCGTTGCTCGATGCACGCGACGCGCGCTTTACTTCGCCCGTACCACCGAATCGCGCATCGTCACGCTCACGGGGAACGTGCGCTCGATCGGCCACTGCGTGCCGTAGCACTGGTTGATGAGCCAGCGCACCGCATTGCGCGTGAGCTCCGCGGTGGGAATGTGCACCGAGGTCAGCGCCGGCGCCATGTAGGCCGCCGAATAATCGTCGTCGTAGCCGATCACCGAAACGTCGTGGGGCACGCGCAAGCCTGCCTGCTGCAGGCGCGCGAGCGCACTCATGGCCATCGTATCGTTCGCGCAGAACAGCCCGGTGAAGCGGTGTTTGCGTTCGAGAAGCGTCCCGGCCGCCACATAGCCGCCTTCGGGCGAAAAGTCCGAGACGATATGCGGCACGGTCCGGCGCTCGATGCCGTGACGCGCCAGCTCGGCGAAAAATCCATGCAGACGCGCCGCATTGTCCGACGACGTGGACGGGCCGCCGATCACCGCAAGCTCGCGATGGCCATGCTCAATGAGCGTGCGGGCAGCCATCTCGCCGCCGTGAAAGTGATCGGCGCAAAACGATGCTTCGGGTAACTGATCGAATGAGCGGTTCAGGAAGGCCATGCGCGGGTGCATGGCGTGCAGCATCTGCAGGTCGTCGTCGTACAGGTCGTGGCTGATGACAACCACGCCGTCGCAATCGCGGCCGATCAGGAAGCGCACGGCCTCGATCGCCTGCTCGCGCGGCGAAGCTTCGCCGCAACCGGTGGCCACCACCACATGGCGCCGTACGGCGCGCAGCTGCGTATCGGTTTCCTTCAGGATGGTGCCGTAGTACGAGCCGAAAAACGTCGGCACGAAGATACCGATGATGCCGAGCGACTTCGTGGCCATCGCGCGGCCGATGGACGAAGGCCGGAAATTGAGCTGCTCGATCGCGGCCTGCACACGCGCGGCCGCCTCCGCCGACACCGGACCGTTGCCCGATATCGCCCGCGAAGCCGTCGAAAGGCCCACGCCGGCCAGCGCCGCCACGTCTTTCAGGGTCGCCACGTTCCTGGTCTCTCTGTCTTTATCGGTTGTATGCTTCAAATGCGTGCGCCGGTTTCTTCGTCGAACAGCGAAACATGCGCACCGTCGATGGAGAACGGCACCGCCGCCCCACTCGCCAGCGGCGTCTTGTCCTGATCGATCGACGCGATCTGCCCTCCCTGATGCTCGATCCACAGGACACGATGATTGCCTATGGGCTCCACGAGCGTCAAGCGGCCTTCCCACGACGCTTCGTGCGGGCGCACTGCGCCACCTGCGCGCACGTCTTCCGGACGCACGCCGAGCACGCAGGGGCGCGTCGGATCCGGCGTGCCCTTGAACGCGTAAGCCGACACATCCACGTCGAGGCCCGGCCCGCGAAAGCGCAGCCGGCCTTCGTCGGCTTCGAGCCGGCCACGCAGCAGGTTCATCGGCGGCGCGCCGAGGAAGGTCGCGACGAACAGGTTTTCGGGGCGCGCGTAGACTTCGGCCGGCGTGCCGAACTGCTGGATCGCCCCGCCCTTCATCACCGCCATGCGCGTGGCGAGCGTCATCGCCTCGACCTGGTCGTGCGTCACGTAGATCATCGTCGCGCCGAGTTGCTGGTGCAGCTGCTTCAGTTCGCGGCGCAATTCGGTGCGCAGCTTGGCGTCGAGGTTGGAGAGCGGCTCGTCGAACAGGAACACGTCCGCCTCGCGCACGAGTGCGCGCCCGATCGCCACGCGCTGGCGCTGGCCGCCCGAGAGCTGCGCGGGTTTGCGCGCAAGCAGCGGCCCGAGCTGCAGCATGTCGGCGGCGCGCTTCACGCGGCGGTCGATTTCCGCCTTCGGTGTGCCATTGATCCGCAGTGCGAACGAGAGATTGCGCTCCACGTTCATGGTCGGATAGAGCGCGTACGACTGGAACACGAGCGCGACGCCCCGATCCTTCGGGTCGGCCCATGTCATGTCCTCGCCGCCGATCTCGATGCTGCCGTCGGTCACGTCGACGAGGCCCGCGATGCTGTGCAGCAAGGTGGATTTGCCGCAGCCCGATGGCCCGAGCAGCACGACGAACTCGCCTGCGCGCACATCGAGATCGAGTTCGTCGATCACCGTGTTCGCGCCGAGGTCGATGCGCAGGTTGCGTACGGAAACGTTCGTGAGATTGCCCATGGCCTGCTCCTAGCCTTTCACCGCGCCCGAGGCGATGCCGCGCACGAACCAGCGCCCCGAAATGAAGTAGATCGCGAGCGGCACGGCCGACGTGAGGATCGTCGCGGCCATGTTGACGTTGTAGATACGCTCGCCGGTCGTCGTGTTGATGATGTTGTTCAGCTGCACCGTCATCGGCAGGTTTTTCGTGCCCGCGAACACGAGGCCAAGAACGTAGTCGTTCCAGATGCCGGTGACCTGCATGATGATCGCCACGACGATGATCGGCACCGACATCGGCAGCATGAGCTGCACGAAGATGCGCCAGAACCCGCCGCCGTCGATGCGCGCGGCCTTGAACAGCTCCTGCGGCAACGACGCATAGTAGTTGCGGAACAGGAGTGTCATGACCGGCATGCCGAAGATCGTGTGTATCACGACGATGCCCGGCAGCGAGCTGAACAGATGCACGAAGGCCAGCACGCGCACGAGCGGGTACACCATCACCTGCACGGGAATGAACGCGCCCGCGAGCAGAATGCCGAACAGCACGCCTGCGCCGCGCGGCCGCCAGAACGACAGCGCGTAGCCATTCACGGCGCCTACGGCAATGGAGATGACCGTGCTCGGCACGACGATGCGCACCGAATTCCAGAACCCCACGCGAATGCCGCCGCAGTCGAGTCCCGTGCACGCGGAGGACCACGCGTCGCGCCACGGCGCGAGCGTGAAATGCACCGGCAGCGCGAGTAGATGGCCAAGGCGGATCTCGGTCATCGGCTTCACCGAAGTCACCAGCATCACATAGAGCGGCAGCAGGAAGAACAGCGCCGCCGTGAACAGAAATGCATACACGCCGAGCCGCGCGGGCGTGAAGCGGCTGCGCGGCTTGCGCCGCTTTTGCGCCGCACGCGCGGAAGCGGGCGCGGGACGCAGCGAATCGGCCAAAGGCGTGCTCATGCCCGGTCTCCTTTGAGCGCCGCGCGGCTGCGCGCGTAGAAGAATGGCGCAAGAATCGCGAGGACGGTAGCGAGCAGCACGATCGACGCTGCCGAAGCGAGCCCGATGTTCGCGCGATTGAACAGGTAATCCATGATGAATTTCGCGGGCACCTCGCTCGCGGTGCCGGGGCCGCCCTGGGTCATCGCGACCACGGCGTCGTAGAGCTTCACGACCATCACGAAGAGCAGCACGAATGCCGTGGAAAGCGAGGTCTTGAGCATCGGCACGACGATGCTCGCGTACACGCGCCAGCGCGGAATGCCGTCGAGGCGCGCGGCCTTCCATATCTCGTCGTCGATGCCGCGCAGGCCCGCGAGCATCAGCGCCATCACGAGGCCCGAGGCCTGCCACACCGTGGCGATCACGAGCGTGTAGATCGCGAAGCGCTGCGTGACGATCCAGTCGAAGCGCGCGTGCTCGAAGCCCAAGTGCCGCAGTACGGCCTGCACGCCGAGTTCGGGGTTGAGGATCCACTGCCAGACGAGGCCCGTGGCGACGAACGACATCGCATAGGGATAGAGAAACACCGTGCGCAGCGCGCCTTCCGCCACGACGCGCTGGTCGATGAAGATCGCGAGCAGCAGCCCGATCACGAGGCACGCCGCGATGAAGCACGCGCCGTAGATCACGAGATTCTGCAGCGACAGGATCCAGCGGTCGTTCTGGAAGAGCCGCACGTACTGCGTCACGCCCGCGAAGGTGTTGGTGGGCAGCGAGCGCGAGAGGCTGAGCGAGACGCGCGCCGTCCACAGCATGGTGCCGAGATACGCGAACAGGACCGTCGCCGCCATCGGCGCGAGCGCGATCCAGGCGGCGAGCGAGAGCCGCCGCCGCGCGGGGCGCGCGCTGCGCGCTTGCCCCGTCTGGCGTTTGGCCGGGTGCAGCTTGGCGGCGTACATGGTTGCGCTCAGCTCTGGATTGCCGTGGCAAAGGCTTTCTGCGCGTCTTCGGCCGACTGGTTCTTGTTCCAGAAGTTCGTGATGACGTCCTGCAGCGCGCCCTGGACATCAGGCGGAATCAGCATTTCCGGATTCGGCAGTTGCCGCGACTTGTCCTTCATGATCGTCATGCCCTCCTTCGCGCAGATGTCGAAGCCCGAGGTGTCCACGTCGGGGCGAATCGGAATCGAGCCCTTCTTCTGGTTGAACGCGACCTGCGCGGCAGGCGACGTCATCACCGTGGCGAGCAGCTGCTGCGCCTTGAGCTGCTCGGGGTTGTCGGTCTTCGGGAACACGAACACGTCGCCGGCGATCATGTACGGCGACTTCGGGAAACCGGGGAAGCATCCGAAGTCCTTGCCCGCCACCTGGTTCGCGGCCGAAAACTCGCCCTTGGCCCAGTCGCCCATGATCTGCATGCCCGCCTTGCCGGAAATCACGAGCGCCGTGGCGTCGTTCCAGTTGCGGCCAGGCGAGCCCGGATCCACGTAATTATGCAGCCGCTTGAAGGTCGTGAGCACGTTGCGGAACGCGGGCGAATTCACGGCGTTCGCGTCGCGGTCGCGGTACACCTTCATGTAGAGATCGCGGTCCATGTCGGCGAAGATGGCGTCGAAGGTGATCTTCTCCTGCCATGCCTGGCCACCTAGTGCGAGCGGAATCAGCCCGGCCGACTTGAGCTTGTCGAGATCGGCGAAGAGTTGATCGAAATTCTGCGGTTCGCTCGTGATCCCGGCCTTGGCGAACGCGGGCTTCGAATAGAAGAACCAGTCCTGCATGTGGATGTTCACGGGCGCGGCATAGTAATGCCCTTTGACCTTGATCGCCGTGAGAATCGATTCAGGGAAGATGGCGCTCCAGTTCTCTTTCGTTGCGACCGCATCGACATTGTTCAGGAGTCCCTGGTCGA
The DNA here is from genome assembly GCF_040965655.1 of Paraburkholderia sp. EG286B. Taxonomy (NCBI): domain Bacteria; kingdom Pseudomonadati; phylum Pseudomonadota; class Betaproteobacteria; order Burkholderiales; family Burkholderiaceae; genus Paraburkholderia; species Paraburkholderia sp. EG286B. Next base: position 137,427 of record NZ_JBFRCF010000002.1, read on the forward strand.
TGAGATCGTGAAACTGCTTGGACGTATTGAACTGCGCAGCGGTGGGCGGATCGCCGCCCACGATGCGGTTGATTGCCGTCGCGCGCGCCTGGTCCCCACCGGCGATCGCGTTGTCCACCCACTTGCCGCCCGCCTGATCGTAGGCAAGCGCGAACTGCTTGATCGCGGCCGACTCGCCGCCCGACGTCCACCAGTGAATCACGTTGGCCTTGAGCGGCTCCGCGGCGTGCGCCGCGAGCGCGCCGGCCAGCGCGAGAGCGGCGACGATGCCGCGCAGAACGGGTGCGTTGTGCTTCATTGCGTCTCCTGTCGATCCGGAGTTGGCGCTTCAGCTGTCGCCTGGCGTCAGTGCGTTCGGCACCGGCGTCGGGCCCATGCAGGGCTCCGGTTGCTCCGGGTTGGTCTGCAAAAGCTTGTGGGTTGGAAGTTTCGTCGGCCACGGCGCGTCGTACGGCATGCCCGAGCGTCGCATGCGCTGCCGTGGTTGTCACGCTAGTTGTTGCCCTTGCTCGGTAACCCTGTCAAGTGCCCTCGATGTGCCATCAAGCGCCATCGAGCGCGCGCCGCTGCGCGATGAAATGCGCGATGAGTTCCGCGCTGCGCTTGGGCGTGCGAACCTGCGTGTCGTAATCGACATGCACGACGCCAAAGCGCCGCTCATAGCCGAACGCCCATTCGAAGTTGTCGAGCAGCGACCAGACGAAATAGCCGCGTACATCCACGCCAGCCTTGATCGCGGCGTCCACCGCGGCGAGATGGCGCTTGAGGAACGAGATGCGCTGCGTGTCGTTGACCTCGCCGTCGCGCACGCGGTCGTCCGAAGCCATGCCGTTCTCGGTGATATAGATCGGCGGCAGGTTCTCGTAGGTGCGGCCAAAACCGATCAGCAGGTCGCGCAGACCGTCGGGGTGAACCTCCCACCCCATCTGCGTGCGCTCGACGTCCTTCAGCGGCACTTCGACGAAGCCGTGCGCACCGTCGCTCTTCACGTTGGTGCGGAAATAGTAGTTGATGCCGAGAAAATCGAGCGGCGCCGAGATCGTCTTCATGTCGCCTTCGAGCACGAGCGGCTCGGTGCCCGGCCACAGCTCGAAGAGTTCGTCGGGATACGCGCCCTTGAGCAGCGGATCGAGAATCCACGCGTTGTGCTGCACTTCGAAGCGGCGCGCGGCGCGCACATCTTCCGGCGACGACGAGTCGGGCGTGCCGCGCCCCACGTTGGCGACGATGCCCTTGGTCGAGCCCGGATCGTTCGCACGCAGCACGCCGGTGGCGAGGCCGTGTCCCAGCAGCAGATGATGCATGGCCTGGGTGGCGTAGCGGCCGTTTGCGAGGCCCGGCGCGTGATGGCCGTTGCCGTAGCCGAGGTACGCCGAGCACCACGGCTCGTTGAGCGTCATCCATGCGTCGACGAGGCCGGACAGTTCGCGGCTCATGAGGTCCGCGTAGTCGGCGAAGCGATAAGCGGTGTCGCGATTGAGCCAGCCGCCGCGATCTTCCAGATGCTGCGGCAGGTCCCAGTGGTAGAGCGTGGCAAAGGTACGCACGCCCTTCTCCCGCAGGCGCTCCAGCAAGCGCTTGTAGAAGGCGATGCCTTGGGCATTGGGCCGGCCCTTCTCGTCCATCACGCGCGGCCACGCGATCGAAAAGCGATAGGCCTCGAAGTTCAGGCTCTCGAGCAGGTCGAGATCGGCCTCCCAACGGTGATAGTGGTCGCAGGCCACGGCGCCCGTGTCGCCCGCGAGCACCTTGCCCGGCGTGGCGCTGAAGGTGTCCCAGATCGACGGCAGGCGGCCGTCCTCGTGAATCGCGCCTTCGATCTGATACGAAGCCGTGGCCGCGCCCAGGAGAAAGTCGCTGCGCCACAGTGCGGAGCTGGCGGGCGGAGTGAACGGATCGTCGGCAACTGCGGCGGCGGAATGCGGCAATGCGGTGTCCTGAGTCACGAAGCCTCCTGCGCGGAAGTCACCGGCGTTCTGGGTAGCCGGATCGGGTTGAAGTGGAAGCGCTTCCACAGCGCTTGAGGCGCACAATAGCAGCGGCGAATTCCGGCGGGCAATCGGGGTTTTTCTGGACGTTTTTATGTAGCTGCTTCACACGTTTTCCGCACTACATGGCCCTTTGGCTTGTAGCATGGCTACACGGGCCTCACGCATCCGAGCGCGACTCCAGCTCGGGACGCACCGCCGCGAGCGCTTCGTGCAGCGTCGGGAAGATATTCGCACGGCCCACCACGGCCGTGATGCCGTGCCGATCCATGTCCGCAAGCAGATAGCGGTTCACGCGCCCGAAAATCACCTTCACGCCGCGCTCCGCGAGTTCCGCACAGAGGTCGATCACGGCGCGCCCCGCGGAATAATCGAGATCGGTAATCGCCCCCGCATCCACGACCACGCAGTGCACGGGCGACGGCGCCCGATCGATCAACATGCGCAGTTCGTCGACGAACAGGTGGTCGTTCGCATAGAACAGGTCAGCACCGAACCGATAGACGATCAGCCCCGGCGCCGTGAGTTGGCCCGCCTGCGCGGGTTCGGGCAGCCAGTGCCCCTCCTCGTTCGGCACGAGCACCATGGTGTGCGGTCGGTAGCTATGGCGCACGTGCCGCAGCAACGACAGGCCGATTGCGATGAGGATACCGTTCTCCACGCCGATCACGACGACGGCGAGCGCCGTCGTCACCGCGAGCCGGAATTCACCGGGACTTTCGCGGCGAATGTCGATCAGCTGGCGAATGTTGACGAGCCCCACGGCAATCGTGAAGACGATTGCGGCCAGCACGCAATGCGGCAGGTATTGCAGCAGGCGGCTGAAGAACAGCAGCACCACGAGCACGACGCCCGCGAACACGAGTTGCGCGAACTGGCTGCGCGCACCGGCCTGGTCGGCCATGGCGGTCTGCGTGAGGCTGCCGTTCACGACGAACGCGCCGCTCATCGAAGCCGCCGCGTTGGCTGCCGCGAGGCCGAGGAGATTGGTGTCCTCGTCGGTGCGCTCGCCGTAACGTTCGGCAAACGCGCGGCTCGTGGCCGCGCTCTGGGCGACGATGATGACGAAGCACGACGCCGCCACCTGCAGCAGATCGATCATCTGGAACCAGCCCACCGCGGGAAAGCTCAGGCGCGGCAAGCCGCCCTGCACCGGGCCGATCACCGCAATGCCGTGGCCCGCGAAGTTCAGCATGGCGCTCGCGGCGATGCTCCCCGCCACGGCGACGAGCGGCACCGGCCAGCGCGGCCGCAACGTCTTGAAGACCAGGATCGCGGCCACGACGACGACAGCGATGGCAAGCGTCGGCCAGTGAACCGCGCCCAGTTGGGTGACGATCTGCTTGATCTGCAGGACCGTGCGGCGTGAATCGACAGTCATGCCAAGCATGTCGCCGAGCATCGCCACCCCCACCTGCACGCCCACGCCCGTGAGAAAACCGGCGAGGACGGTGCGCGAGAGAAAATCCGCGAGAAAGCCGAGACGAAACAGGCGCGCAATCAACAACATCACGGCCGTGAGCAAGGCGGTCATGCCTGCGAGCGCGACATATTCGGCACTCGAGGGCGCCGCCATGGTCGTGAGACGGCTCGCGAAAATGGTGGCCGTGGCGGAATCGGCGGCAACCACGAGATGACGCGACGCGCCAAAGAGTGCGAACGCAACGAGCGGCAGAAAGCCCGTGTACAGACCGGTTACGGCAGGCATGCCCGCGATGCGCGCGTAGCCGAGCAGTTGCGGCACGTTCATCGAGGCAAGCTGCACACCGGCGAGCGCATCGCGCAATGCAGACGCGCGAGACAGCGGCCGCACGCCGCGAAACAGTTCAAACGCCATTACGCCATCCTTTCGAAATCCGCCTCTGCGGGCGGTGTTTTTTTAGCTGCAGGTTCACTGGCGCAGTATGTTAGCGCGCATGGGCGTTCCGGTACGTGTTCGATTGCAGCGTCGTTGCACAGGCATCAATGAAAGAGGCCAGCCCGCGGGCTGGCCTCATGACGGATACGCTCAACCGCGTTTCGCAGCGCGATGGCTATACGCGAATCGGCGGCGGCACATAACGGCATTCGTAGCGTTTTCGGACCGTGCCGTTCTCGTCCACGCTTTCGAGGAACACGTCGAATTGCCAGAGGCGCGCCATGTGGCGCAGCACTTCGTCGGTATCGCCCGAAAGGTGACGATTGTCGCTCATGAAGTGACGCAGCGTGAGACTGCGATCGCCGCGCGTGTTCACCGACCACACCTGGATATTCGGCTCGCGATGATGCATGTCGTACTGACGCGAGAGCGCCTGGCGCACGTACTGGTAGCCGCTTTCGTCGTGGATCGCCGAGACTTCGAGGGCGTCGCGCATGTCGTCGTCGAGCACCGAGAAGAGCCGCATTTCGCGGATCAGATGCGGCGACAGGTATTGCGCCACGAAGCTCTCATCCTTGAAGTTGCGCATGGCGTAGTGCAACGCCTTGAGCCACGGACTGCCGGCCAGCTCGGGGAACCACTTGCGGTCCTCCTCCGTGGGGCTTTCGCAGATGCGGCGAATGTCGCTCATCATCGAAAAGCCGAGCGCATACGGATTGATGCCGCTGTAATACGGCTTCGTCACCGGCGGCTGATAGATCACGTTGCTGTGCGAATGCAGGAACTCCATCATGAAGCCGTCTTCGAGCTTGCCCTGCGTATAAAGCGTGTTGAGCAGCGTGTAATGCCAGAACGTGGCCCAGCCTTCGTTCATGACCTGGGTTTGCCGCTGCGGGTAGAAGTATTGCCCGATCTTGCGCACGATACGGATGACTTCGCGCTCCCACGGCTCGAGCAGCGGCGAGTTCTTTTCGGCGAAATACAGCAGGTTTTCCTGTGGCTCCGGCGGAAAGCGCTCGTCGATCTCCTCGGCGACGGGCATTTGCTGCTTGGGCAGCGTGCGCCACAGCTCATTGACCTGCGACTGCAGATAAGCCTCTCGTTCCCGGCGCAATGCGGCCTCGCGTTCGAGCGAGAGCTTTTGCGGGCGTTTGTAGCGGTCCACGCCGTAATTCATGAGCGCGTGGCACGAGTCGAGCAACTCTTCCACGCGGTCGAGACCATAGCGTTCCTCGCATTCGGCGATGTAATTCTTCGCATAGACGAGGTAGTCGATGATCGCGTGCGCGTCCGTCCAGAGACGGAACAGATAGTTGCCCTTGAAGAACGAGTTGTGCCCGTACGCGGCGTGCGCGATCACGAGCGCCTGCATCGTCATGGTGTTCTCTTCCATGAGATACGCGATGCAGGGGTTGGAGTTGATGACGATCTCGTAGGCGAGACCCATCTGGCCGCGGCGATAGCTCTTTTCGGTGGAGAGAAAGTGCTTGCCGAACGACCAGTGGCGATAGTTCACCGGCATGCCGACGGACGCATAGGCGTCCATCATCTGCTCGGCGCTGATCAGTTCGAGCTGGATCGGATAGACATCCAGTTCGTATTGCTCTGCAACATGCGAGATATGAGTGTCGTACTCCTCGATGAGTTCGAAGGTCCAGTCGGAGGGGCACGGCAACGGCCGTTTGTCGGCTACGTTCATTTGCACTTCCCTTTGCTGGGCGAGCCCATGCTCCTTGTGGCGAGCAGCCCCGGCGGCATGTCCGGGCGCTTCGGCGTCTTCGTGGTGGCCGGGCTTGCGCTCGTCACCGTGTTCGCCATGATGCCCTTTTTCGTGGCCGCTCGTCTTCCGGCGCTCCGGCTGGTAGCCGCGCGCCTCATTGTGCAGGTGGCGTGTCGTCATGAGTGCTCCACCTGCTTTTCGAAAAGCTCCCGGAACACCGGGTAGATGTCCGCCGCGGTGTCGACTTTCTTCATCGCCAGATGCGGTTCGGTGAGTGCGAGCTGCGCGTATTCGAGCCAGAGGTTCTGCTCCTCCGGCGTCACCTGAATATACGCAAAATAGCGCACCTGCGGCAGTATGTCATCCGCGAGAATCTTGCGGCATTTGGGCGAATCGTCAGTCCAATTGTCGCCGTCCGAAGCCTGTGCGCCGTAGATGTTCCAGTCGCTTGGCGAATAACGGTCCTCGATCACTTTTTTCATCAGCTCCAGCGCGCTCGACACGACCGTGCCGCCGCTTTCGGTGGAATGAAAGAAGGTGTCCTCGTCCACTTCCTCGGCGCGCGTGTGGTGGCGAATGAAGACCACCTCGATCTTTTCGTAATTGCGCTTGAGGAACAGGTACAGCAGGATGAAGAAGCGCTTGGACAAGTCCTTGCGCTGCTCGTCCATCGAGCCCGACACGTCCATCAGGCAGAACATCACGGCCTGGCTCGACGGTTGCGGCTGCTTCACGCGATTCACGTAACGCAGATCGAACGGGTCGATGAACGGAATGCGCCAGATGCGCCCGCGCAAATGATGAATCTGCTCTTCGAGCAGCGCGATTTCTTCGCGCCGGTCGGCCGGGTCGGCCTTGAGCGCTTCGAGCTGCTCCTCGAGTTCGTGCAGTTCGTTGACGAGCGGCGCACCGAGCGCGATGCGACGGCCGAGCGCGCTGCGCAGCGATCTCACGACGTCGATGTTGTTCGGCGTGCCTTCGGCCGCCCAGCCCGCGCGGATGCTCTTCCACGTCGGCACGGCCATGAGATGGGTTTTGACGAGGCGCGGCAGTTCGAGGTCGTCGAAGAAGTACTGCATGAATTCTTCGCGGGAGAGTTCGAACACGAAGTCGTCCTGACCTTCGCCCTCGTTGCTCGCCTGGCTGCCGCCACCGCCCCCGCCGCCCTGTGGGCGCGGAATGCGGTCGCCGCGAATGTAGTCCTCGTTGCCTGGGTGAACCATTTCGCGCTTGCCGCCGGGGCCGTGCCGGAACGACGGCTCCGCGATGTCCTTGCGCGGAATGGTGATGCTCTGGTTGCTCTGTATGTCCCTGATGCTGCGGTCACGCACCGCTTCCGAAACGGCGTGACGAATATAGTTCTTCACGCGGCGCAAAAAGCGCTCGCGGTTAGCAATGCTCTTGTTCTTTCCGGCTAGCCTGCGGTCGATGATTTGATGAAGCACATCCAGTCTCCCGCTCCAGTTTCGAATGGGCGAGGTGCGCAGTGTTCATTGCCGCGTCTGCCATCGTGCGTGCCGCGTTCACCCGCTCATGGCCACGCCGCCTGCGCCCCGCCGGGGGTCCGCTGGCGCCGCCGCAAAGCTGCGGCAGCGCGACCGGACGATAAAGCCTCTACGTTCACGACGACTTGCGCACCCGCAGATACCAGTCGCACAGCAACCGGACCTGCTTCGGCGTATAGCCCTTCGCCACCATGCGGTTGACGAAGTCTTCGTGCTTGCGCTGCTCTTCCGCCGATCCTTTCGCATTGAACGAGATGACCGGCAAAAGTTCTTCCGTGTTCGAAAACATTTTCTTTTCGATCACCACGCGCAGCTTCTCGTAGCTGATCCAGGCCGGATTTTTGCCGGCGTTGGCCGCACGCGCGCGCAGCACGAAGTTCACGATCTCGTTGCGGAAGTCCTTCGGATTGCTGATGCCCGCGGGCTTCTCGATCTTTTCGAGCTCGGCATTCAACGCCGCGCGATCGAAGCTTTCGCCCGTATCGTGATCGCGGAACTCCTGGTCCTGAATCCAGAAGTCGGCGTAGGTGACATAGCGGTCGAAGATGTTCTGCCCGTATTCGGAATACGACTCGAGGTAAGCGGTCTGGATCTCCTTGCCGATGAACTCCGCGTAACGCGAGGCCAGCACGTCCTTCACGAACGACAGATACTTCTGCTCGGTTTCCGGCGGGAACTGCTCGCGCTCGATCTGCTGTTCGAGCACATACATGAGATGCACCGGATTCGCGGCCACTTCGGTCGAGTCGAAGTTGAACACGCGCGAAAGAATCTTGAACGCGAAGCGCGTCGAGACCCCGTTCATCCCTTCGTCCACGCCCGCGAAGTCGCGATATTCCTGGTACGACTTCGCTTTTGGATCGGTGTCCTTGAGGTTTTCGCCGTCGTACACCTGCATCTTCGAGAAGAGGCTGGAGTTCTCCGGCTCCTGCAGGCGCGTGAGCACCGACATTTGCGCCATCATCTTCAGCGTGCCCGGGGCGCACACGGCCTCGGCCAGCGACGAATTGCGCAACAGCTTCTCGTAGATCTTCATCTCTTCCGAGTAGCGCAGGCAGTACGGCACCTTCACCACGAAGATACGATCGAGCAGTGCCTCGTTGTTACGGTTGTTGCGGAACGCCTTCCACTCCGACTCGTTCGAGTGCGCGAGGATGATGCCGTTGAACGGAATCGCCCCGAATCCTTCGGTGCCCTTGAAGTTGCCTTCCTGGGTGGCCGTGAGCAGCGGATGCAGCACCTTGATCGGCGCCTTGAACATTTCGACGAATTCGAGCAGGCCCTGATTCGCGAGACACAGGCCGCCCGAGTAGCTGTATGCGTCGGCGTCGTCCTGGGCGTATTGCTCGAGCTTGCGGATGTCCACCTTGCCGACGAGCGACGAGATGTCCTGATTGTTCTCGTCGCCAGGCTCGGTCTTCGCGATGCCGATCTGGCGCAGGATGGAGGGGAAGCGGCGCACCACGCGGAACTTGCGGATGTCGCCGTTGTACTCGTGCAGGCGCTTCACCGCCCACGGGCTCAGGATGCTGCGCAGGTAACGGCGCGGGATGCCGTATTGCTCTTCGAGTATCGGACCGTCTTCGTCGTAGTCGAACAACCCGAGCGGAGACTCGTTCACGGGCGAGCCCTTGATCGAGTAGAACGGCACGCGCTCCATCAGCTGCTTCAGACGCTCGGCGATGGAGGACTTGCCGCCGCCCACCGGACCGAGCAGATAGAGAATCTGCTTCTTCTCTTCGAGTCCTTGCGCCGCATGGCGGAAATACGCGACGACCTGCTCGATCACGTCTTCCATGCCATAGAACTCGCGGAATGCGGGATACACCTTGATGACCTTGTTCGCAAAGATGCGCGACAGACGCGGATCGTTGCGGGTGTCGATCTGTTCGGGTTCGCCGATTGCCGTCAGCATGCGTTCGCCAGCCGTGGCGTACGCATTGGGATCTTCCTTGCAGAGCGCGAGATACTCCTCGAGCGAGAACTCCTCCTCTCGCGTTTTTTCGAAGCGGGTCGCGAAGCTGCTGTAGATATCCATGCTACCTCCTCGCCGAGATCTGCGACCGATGTCGTGCGCGGCGCGCTATTCGGAAACGACATCGCTCAAATTCATCCTAAACCCTTTTGAAATTTTTCGCACCGTTAAATCGCGCCTGATGTGCCCTCTAAAGCTAAGCATTATTGAGCGCTTGGAGGGCGCCAGACAACGACTTACAATGATCTTCCCCACTGGTGCAAATTTCAGACCGGGGTCACGCTCCTTCCCAAATGCTGTGCCTGCGTGTTGGCCAATTACGTCGGGCCGGGCATTCGCAGCAAGCCGCTTTTTACCTGGTGTTCGACCGGCTTTTCGCCTTGTCATCCGGCCTGACCGGCGCTACGGCATACGCAGCGCCTCTTCATCCAACGCACCAGTGCAGCGCCGGTGCACACCCATTCGTTACGATTTGTTCGCGAGCCCGCAGAGCGCGCTCGCATTGCGCACTGCCACGCCAATGTTGTGAGCACGCGTCAATGCGATTTTTTTCCCGTTTTACGCGTCGATTTCGCCATCGTCGGTGACCTGCCGCGCATTCCTGCGCGGATGCCAACCGACGCTGCCAGGCCCTGTCGGCAGTAGTGGTTTTCCCGCTCCGATCGAACGACGCGCGATGGAGATGACACCCGTGACAGGTTGCCAGGTTTACACCCATGAGCCACATAGCGCGCACAAAAAAATAAAGCCGCCGCGCAATGCGCGCGGCGGCCGTTCGTGAGAGCAAATATGACAGGTGCGACAGTTACATGATGCGCGATGCGCCCCTGGGCGACCTAGACGAACTCGACTTCGACTTCCCCCAGCCCGTCGATGTGGCCGTGCAGGAGGCCCGGTGTATCGATGCGGTGCGCACCGACATAAGTGCCGGTCGTAATGGTCCATTCGGGCTCGATCGTGATGCCCATGGCGGCGCAATGATTGACGAACCAGACCAGCAGTTCGCGCGGATCGCCAGCGGGGTTGCCCGGCGCCTCCGGCACGAGCGAGGCGCCGTCGAACGTCAGTTCGAGCTCCGGCGCGACGAAATCGAGCACGCGGGCAAGCGCCGGGTACGGCAGCGCATGACCGGTCACGAGTGCGCCATTGTTCTGTGCATCGGCGAGCTGGGCGAGCGGCGCGACGTTGGGCCATTGCGCGAAACGGCTATCGACGATCTCGATGGCCGGCAGGATCTGGCCGACGCGCGCGAGCACCTCGTCGCGCGCATAGGCTTCGGCGCGCGGGACGATCGGTTCCGAAAAACGAAAGGCGATCTCCAGTTCCACGAGCACGCGGAAGAACTGGCGGCGCTCGAAGCGCGCCGGCGAGGCGTGCACGAGCGGCGCCGGGATCGGCGCGCCCGAGGCGGGGCCGCCCGGGGCGCGCGCGCCCACCTTCCAGCCGCCCGTGGTCGTTTCGAGCCCGGCGAGCACCGCCTGCTGGATCGCGTAAGCCGTGGCCGCGTCCGGCGGCACGCGCTCAGGTTCCAGCGTTTCGATCAGATGATGATGCCGGCGCGCATTCACGAGGCGTTGCGTGAGATCGTCATGCGTCATGTCGGGTTCCTTGTTTGTGCTGTCATGCGGCGCCGGCGCTCGATGCCGGCGCAATCCGTCCTGCCTGGCGCGGTGCGCCCTCCCTTGCCCCTGCGGCGCGGGTCCTGCCCCTTGCGGCGCCACCCCGTACGGGCCGCGCTCAGGCATCGGCGCGGGCTGAACCGTCCAGCACGACGCCATGCCGCTCGCGGGCACCGCTGGGCGCCGCAGTGTAGCGCGCCGACCGGGCCCCGCAGATGACACGGCTGACAATGTACCGTAACGGCGCTCGTATGGCGCACGGCGGGGCCGCACAACGGGGTCAAAGGCGTAAAAAAAGCCGCTGCGGCGCAGCGGCTGGCACTCGCGCGCGGACGGTCCGCGCGGCGGGTCAGAGGAGTCTCAGAAGGTTTCCCAGTCGCCGCTCGAACCGGCGCCCGACGCCACCGCGCTCACCGGCACGCTCGGGGCCGCGGCGGGCCGTGCGGCCGGCTGGGCGGAGGCGGGAGCCGGAGTGCTGCGCGGCGCGCGCCTCGCCGCGGGCGCAGCAGCCCCGGTGGCCGCTGCCGGGCGCGTGACAGCCCGCGGGACGGCAGCCGTCCTGGCAGCTGCCCGCACGGGCGGCACCGGTGCCGCCCGTCCCGCCGCGTCATCCAGGTTGAACACCGCGACGGCCTCGCGCAGGCGTCCCGCCTGGTCCTCGAGCGACTGCGCCGCGGCGGCGGCCTCCTCGACGAGCGCCGCGTTCTGCTGGGTCACCTCATCCATCTGCGTGACCGCGCGCGCGACCTGGTCGATGCCGCCCGACTGCTCCTGCGAAGCCGCCGCGATCTCGCCCATGATGTCGGTCACGCGCTGCACCGCGGCGATGATCTCGGTCATCGTGCGGCCCGCCTCGTCGACCAGCGCCGACCCCGCCTGCACGCGCTCGACCGAGGTGTCGATGAGCCCCTTGATCTCCTTGGCCGCCGCCGACGAGCGCTGCGCGAGGCTGCGCACCTCGCCCGCGACCACGGCGAAGCCGCGCCCCTCCTCGCCCGCGCGCGCCGCTTCGACGGCCGCATTGAGCGCGAGGATGTTGGTCTGGAACGCGATGCCCTCGATGATCGTGATGATGTCGGCAATCTTCGCGGAGCTGTCGTTGATGTCGCCCATCGTGCCGACCACCTGACTGACGACCGAGCTGCCCTTGTTGGCGATTTCCGAGGCGTTGGCGGCGAGCGCGCTGGCCTGGCGGGCGTTGTCGGCATTCTGCTTCACGGTGCCGGTGAGCTGTTCCATGCTCGAGGCGGTCTGCTGGAGCGCCGAAGCCTGTTCTTCGGTGCGCGACGAGAGGTCGAGGTTGCCCGCGGCGATCTCGCGCGTGGCCGTGGCGATCGATTCGGTGCCCGAGCGTACCGAACGCACCGTTTCGGTGAGGCTGCGCTGCATCTGCGCGACGCCGCCCAGCAGTTCGCCCATCTCGTCGTTGCGGCGCACGACCACGGGCCGGCGCAGATCGCCGGCGGCGATCGCATGGAAAGCGCCGAGCGCTTCGCCGAGCGGCTCCGCAATGGCGCGGCGCAGCGAGAAGAACGAATAGGCGGCCGCGCCGATGCCCACGAGCAGCGCCGCGATGCACGCGATGCGCAGTTCCGAGAACGCGGCCTGGGCGTCGTCGAAGCCCTGCTGCGCTTGCGTCATCTGGAATTTGTCGAGCACGGCGTCGGCCTTCGAGAGCCCGTCGTAGGCTTCCTTGAGCGCCTTGGCGCCCGCCACGACCTTCGCCTGGTCGCCCGACTGGACGGTCGTCATGAATTGGTCCGCGATCTGGTGCAGGGCCTCGCGCCGGGCCCCGACATCCTGGGCGAGGCGCGCTTCCTCGCCGTCGTGCGGCAAGGCCATGTACTTCTTCCAGAAGTCGTCCGACACGCCGCGCAGCATATGTGCACGGTCGATCGTTGCGGCGGCGTCGGATGTACCCAGTTCGAAGGCGGCCCGGTCGAGCGCGAGACGCTCGCGCGCCGCGTAGATCTCGGCCAGGTTGACCGCGTGTGAACTCGGCATCTGGTCGGTGAAGGTCTCGCGATACGCGTCGTTCGAACGCGTGAGACCCAGCAGCCCGACCGCACTGATCGCGACGATCAACGCCGCCAGAAAGCCCATCGTGATGCCGATGCGCGCCTTGATACTGATGCCCTTGCCCATGACTCCCCCAACGCTTGTGGTGTGGTCGGGCCAGCGCCCGACATTGAGTTGTCGCTCTAACAGGCGTTTACGGCACAGGTTTTCATGGTCTTGAAATGTGTATATGGTATGAAGTATTAACGGACTGCATTCATGCGCGGGGTGAATAAGCCATGCCGCGGCCGGCCATGGCTTGTATGGCAGCGAGACGTGCGGATACGCTCAGCCCGCGAGTTCGGCGAGCGTGGGAATGGAAGGTTGAGCGCCCGCGCGCGTGACGGAAACCGACGCCGCGCGCAATGCGAAAGCGATGGCTTCGAGCGCAGGCGCACCGGCAGCCAGGCGCGCGGCCAGTCCGCCGATGAAGGTGTCGCCGGCCGCCGTCGTGTCCACCGCATTGACGCGTGGCGCGGGCAGATGGACGGCCGCGGCGCCGTCGAGCAGCGCGCATACCCCCTGCGCCCCGAGCGTCACCAGCACGTTGCGTGCGCCCGCTTCACGCAGCGCCGACGCCGCGCGCGCCGCCTCCTCGGGCGTGCTCGCGGGCAAGCCGGTGAGCGCGGCGGCCTCCAGTTCGTTCGGCACGAGATAGTCGATCAGCGGGAGCCACTGCGCGGGCAGCGGCCCCGTAGCGGGCGCTGGATTGAGGATGGTGATCTTGCCCAGGCGCCGTGCGGCGGCGAGCGCGGCTGCCACGGCGACGGTGGGCGTTTCGAGCTGGCAGACCACGACATCGGCCTGCGCGAGCACGGCTTCATGGCGCGCAATCGTTTCGGGCGTGAGTTCGCCGTTGCTGCCGGCCACGATGACGATGGCATTCTGGCTCGCGTCGTCGACGATGATCAACGCCACGCCGGTCGGCGCGCCAGGCGAGGTTTCGAGCGCGCCACAGTCGATCCCTTCTGCCATCAGCCCCGCGCGCAATACCTCGCCGTTGCTGTCGGCGCCGACCCGGCCGACCATCGCCACCTGAGCGCCCAGGCGCGCCGCGGCCACCGCCTGGTTGCCGCCCTTGCCGCCGGCCACCTGCGCAAACGCATGGCCCGCGAGCGTCTCGCCGGGAGCCGGCAAGCGCGGCGCACGCGCGACGAGATCCATGTTCAGACTGCCGACCACGGCCACGCGAGCGCGCGCGTCGGTCGGCTTTGCTGCGTCAGTCGTCACGATGCCTCCTCGATGGCTTGCGCCTTCGCCACAGCCACCCTGCCTCAGGCCGCGAGCGGCGCGTACTCCTCGGCACCGACCCAGGGCCCCGTCGATTCGCGCGCGAACAGCGCAGGCGGCATGACGCGGCGCCGCGCCCTCGCGCCTTCCTCGCGCGCGTTCGCGATGCGCTCGATCAGCGTGAGCGCCGCCATGTCGCCGAGCGCACGCGCCGGCTGGCCGACCGTCGAGAGCGCGGGCCAGGTGAAGTTGCCCAGCTCGATATCGTCGAAGCCGATGATCGAGCAATCGCCCGGCACGCGCAAGCCGCGCTCGGCGGCCGCGCGCAAGGCGCCGATGCCCATCATGTCGTTGCCGGCGAAGATCGCGGTCGGCCGCACGCTGTCGAACAGTTGCGCCGCCGCGCGGTAACCGCCCGCGCCGGAAAAGTCGCTTTCGACGATCGCCCCCGGCGCGATCTCCACGCCGCGCTCGGACATGGCGCGCAGGAAGCCGTGCATGCGCATCGCGCTCACCGCGGTCGTCACCGGCCCGGTGATGCAGCCAATGCGCGAGTGCCCGAGTTCGAGCAGATGCCGCGTGGCGAGCCAGGCGCCGCGCTCGTGGTCGATCTGCACGAGATCGGCGTCGAGCCCCTCGATGTTGCGGTCGATGACGACGATCGGCTCGCGCGTATCGGCAAGCGTCGAGGCCAGCACCGCGTCGTCACCGGCCGAGGCGACGATGAGGCCGTCGATGCGCTTTTCCTGCAGCACGCGCAGGTAGCTACGCTGCTTGGCCGGGTCGTCGTCGGAGTTGCAGAAGAACACGCAGTAGCCCTTGCGCGCGCAGGCGTCCTCGACCCCGCGCGCAAGCTCCGCGAAATACGGGTTGGTGCCGTTCGGCACGAGCAGACCCACGGTCGCCGTCGCACGCGCCTTGAGCGAGCGCGCCACCGCCGACGGCACGTAGTTCAGGTCGCGGATCGCACGCTCGACCTTGGCCCGCACGTCCGCCGACACCGGACGCGAATTGTTCACCACATGCGACACCGTCGTGAAAGATACCCCCGCCACGGCGGCCACATCCTTGATCGTCGCCATATTTATGTTGCTCCTGCTTTTTTGCTGCCCTGTTGCTGCCGGCTCTCTGCGCGCCCGTTGTTGGTTTGGTCTGGCGTCGCTTCCCCGGTCATTTCCGCCGGCCCGCGCTGCATTGCGGACCGCGCCCTCGAAAAATTGTTATGCCCTGCTGCCTCTACGACTTCGCCTGCTGCGGTACGTGTCGAGCACGACCGCCACGACGATCACCGCGCCGGTGATGATGCGCTTGGTGGGCTCGTTCGCGCCGATCTGCGCGAGCCCCGCGGCCAGCACCGAGATGATCAGCACGCCGAAGAACGTGCTGATGACCGAGCCGCGCCCGCCCATCAGGCTCGTGCCGCCGATCACCACGGCCGCGATCACCTGCAATTCCAGCCCCACGCCGGCGTTCGGATCGGCGGCTTCGAGGCGCGAAATCTGGAACAGCGCCGCGAGCCCCGAAAACGCGCCCATCAGCGCGAACACGATCACCTTGTACGGCCGCGGATCGACGCCCGCCAGGCGCACCGCTTCCTCGTTGGTACCGATACCAATCAGATACCGTCCGAACACCGTGCGCGTCAGCGTGAGCTGCGCGATCACCATCACCGCCACCGCGATCAGGAACGCCGGTGAGATGCCGAATGCGATCGGGTTCGAGAGAAAGTCGAACGCGTCGCCGATATACGCCGTGCGCGAATTCGTCATCTGGTACGCCAGCCCGCGCGCCGCTTCGAGCACGCCGAGCGAGACGATGAACGACGGGATGCGCCAGCCCACCGTCACCGCGCCCGTGAGCGTGCCGGTGGCCGCCGCGGCGACGAGGCCGAGCAGCGCCGCCGGCAGCGCGCCCCAGCCCCACTTGAGCGACGCCACGCTCACCACCGAAGCGCCGAGCGCGAGCACCGAGCCCACCGAAAGATCGATGCCCGCGATGATCAGCACGAAGGTCATGCCCACGGCCATCACCACGAGATCGGGAATCTGGTTCGCGATGGTGCTGAACGTATCGTACGTGAGGAAGTGCGAACTCAGCAGCGAGAACAACACGATCATCGCGATCAGCGCGAGCGCGAGGCCCAGATAGTTCGAAAAGCCAAAGCGCGTCCCCACGGGCTTGCCGCTCGCCTGCATGGCATGCGGCGCCGGCCCGGGCGCCGCGGCCGGCGCGATTTCGGCCGAACGGGTACGCCCACCGCTTTCGTCGCCCGGCGGCGACGGTTGCCCGCGCAACGGATCGTTCGTCATGAAGCGCTCCCTCGTGGGTCGTCGTTGCGTTCCTGCGGCTTGCGCGTTTCCAGGTGCGGCGGCACCTCGCCCATCTCCGGCAGATCGCACGCGTTCGCGACCAGCGCATCCTCGGCGCGCAGCCCCGCGAACGCGGCCGCCAGCAGCTTGTCCTGGCTCCACTCGTCGCGACCGTAGATGGCCGTCATCTTGCCCGCCGACATCACGCCGATGCGGTCGCAGATCAGCATCAGCTCGCGCAGGTCGCTCGACACCACCACGAGCGCCCGGCCTTCGCGCGCGAGCGCGCCCATCAGCGCGTAGATGTCGAACTTCGCGCCGACGTCGATGCCGCGCGTGGGCTCGTCGAACAGCACGACGCGCATCGACTGCGTGATGTCGCGGGCGAGCCAGCGGCCGATCACCACCTTCTGCTGGTTGCCGCCCGACAGCTCGCCCACCGGCTGCGCGGGTCCGGACGCGCGGATTCGCAGCGCGTCGATCTGCGTGCGCGCCAGCGTGGTCTCGCGCGCCGCGTCCACCACGCCATAGCGCGATACCGCGCCCACGTTGCCGAGCGTCACGTTCGCCGCGAGCGGCTGCGGCAGCAGCAACCCTTCGCCCTTGCGGTCCTCGGTGATGAGCGCGATGCCAAGCCGAACCGCGTCGGCGGGCGAGGCGATCTGCACCGGCTGCGGCGCCGCGCCCGGCGTGGGCGCCACCGCCACCGTGCCGCGCTCCATGCGGTCGGCGCCGTAGATGAGCCGCATCAGCTCCGTCCTGCCCGCGCCGATCAGCCCCGACACGCCGAAAATCTCGCCGGCGCGCACTTCGAACGACACGTCGCGCACGGCCTTCGCGCGCGTGAGTCCGTCCACCTTCAGGAGCGGCGCGCCGATGCGCCGCTGCCCCAGATCGATGCGCTCGCCAAGCTCGCGTCCCACCATCAGCGCGACGATGCGCGCGGGCGTGAGGTTGGCCATGGCATCGACCCGCACGAGCTTGCCGTCGCGCAGCACCGCGACGCGCTGCGCGATGCGCTCGAGTTCTTCGAGCCGGTGCGAGATGTAGACGATCGCCACGCCGCGCGCCTTCAGCCGCGCGATCTGCTCGAACAGCAGCTCGACCTCGCGGGCCGTGAGCATGGCCGTCGGCTCGTCGAGGATCAGCACGCGCATGTCGCCGCCATCGGCACCACCGACACCGGCGGCGCTGCCGATCAGGTTGCGCGCGATCTCCACGAGCTGCTGATGCCCGATACCCAGCTCCCCGACCGGCGTGTCGGGGTCGATCGCCTCGAGCCCGACCTGCGCCATCGCGGCCCGCGCGTCGTCGCGCAGCCGCCTGCGATCGATCCAGCCGAACCGCAGCGGCCCCGACTGCGGCAGGCGGTCCAGAAACAGGTTCTCCGCAACGCTCAGCGTGGGCAGCAGGTTCAGCTCCTGCATGACCATGCGCACGCCGAGCGCCTCGGCTTCGCGGCGGCTCGCCGGGGCGTAGGGCTGGCCCATCAGCTTCATGCTGCCCGCGCTCGGCGCCGTGAGGCCGCTCACGATCTTCGAGAGCGTGCTCTTGCCGGCGCCGTTTTCCCCCGTGAGCGCAAGCACTTCGCCGGCGTGCAGCGCGAGGCTGACGTCGGCGAGCACCGGCTGCTCGTAGGTCTTGCCGACGCCCGTCACCGTAAGCACGGCGGGCGCAGGCGACGCTACGTCGGGGACATTTGCTTCCATCACGATCCTGTAGTCGCGAGCCGCGCCGCCGGGTTCAACCGGTGAGTCGCGCCGCCCGGATACCGCGGGTCCGCACCGCCGCCGCACGCTCCGGTAGAGCGCGCCTCGAACGGCGCGCTGGGCAGCGATACGCCGCCCAGCGGAAGACGGCCGCCCATGCGGCCATCCCGGTACAAATAACGGCTGCGCAGCGAGATTCTTGAGCGCTTATTGCGTTGCGCACGCAAATACCGCCGCGCCACGGCGTGGCGCCTGCCGGCAGCGCTTCACTTCGTGACGAGCACCACGGGCGTTTCGACGATGCCCGACAGCTCCGACTGCTTCTTGTGCTCCTTGAGCGCCTTCAAGGCCGTGTCGATGCCGAACACGGCCTGTTTCGCCGCGAACTGGTCGGCGGTGGCGAGTACGCGGCCGTCCTTGAGCATGGGCTTGATGGCGGCGATGTTGTCGTAGCCGACCACGTACACCTTGCCCTGCTTGCCCGCCGCGCGCACGGCCGACACGGCGCCGATCGCCATGTTGTCGTTGCCACACAGCAGCGCCTTGATGTCCGGGTATTCATTGAGCATGGCGGAGGCGACGGCGTTGCCCTTGTCGATCTCCCATTCGCCCGACTGCGTCGAGACGATCTTCGCGCCCACGGCGTCCATTGCGTCCTTGAAGCCCGCGGTACGCTGCTGCGCGTTGGTCGTGGTGGACACGCCCTCGACGATGCCCACCGGGTCGCCCGACTTCAGGCGCCTGGCCAGGTAGTCGCCCACGAGGCGGGCGCCCTTGCGGTTGTCCGGGCCGACGAACGGCACGTTCAGATCCTTGGACTTGAGCACGTCGGCATCGAGCTTGTTGTCGATGTTCACGACGATGATGCCCGCGTCCACCGCCTTCTTCACGACGGGCACGAGCGCCTTGGAGTCGGCGGGCGCGAGCACGATGGCGTCGACCTTCGAGACGATCATCTGCTCGACGATCTGGATTTGCGCGGCGGTGTCGGTCTCGTTCTTGATGCCGTTGGTGATGAGATCGAACTGGTCGGCGTTGTGCTTTTGATAGTCCTTCGCGCCGGTCTCCATGGTGAGGAAGAACTCGTTGGCGAGCGACTTCATGATGAGCGCGACCTTCGGCTTGTGAGGCGCCTGGGCGCGGGCCGCGAGCGGCAAGGCGCCTGTCACGGCGGTCGTGGCGAGCGCGCTGGCGGCGAGAAGGATGCGGCGGCGAATGCGGGAGTTCATGTCTGGAAGTCTCCGGTTTGTCGGGCCCGGCTGGGCCCTGCTTTCTGGTTATGCGCAAACGTTTTCTGCCGGCCCATTCTCGGCGCAGGCGCTGAACGATGTCAACTTCGCTCTGTCGCTAGCGTCGCTGGCGGCCATGCGGCGGCGCAACAACGCCCGCCGCGACTCAGAGCCCGCTTCAGAGCCAGTTGATACGACGAAACAGGAAAAACAGGAAGATATCGAGCACGAGCATGGCCGCGAGGCAGATCTGGTAGCCAAACCTGAAATGCAGCTCCGGAATATGCTCGAAGTTCATGCCGTAGATACCCGCGATCATCGTCGGCACGGCAAACAGCGCGGCAAACGAACCGAGCCGCTTGGTCACCTCGTTCTCCGCGAGCGAGATCATGCCGAGGTTCACCTGGATGGCCGTGACGATCATTTCGCGGCGTGCGTCGATCATGTTGGACACGCGCACGAGATGGTCGTACACGTCGCGGTAGTACGCCTGCATGCCCACGCAGATCTGCGGAATGCGCCCGCCCACGAGTTTGCCGACGGCATCCACGAGCGGCGTGACGTGATGCGCGAGGATCACGAGACGGCGCTTGAGCGAGTAGAGATCCTCGATGATCGCGCGCGAGCCCGCGAGGTCGTGCTTGTCGAAGATGCGGTCCTCCAGTTCCTCGATCTCGCTGGAGAGCGTTTCGAGCACGGGCGCGTAGCGGTCGACCACGCTGTCCATCAGCGCGTAGAGCACGAACCCGGAGCCTTCGCGCAGCAATTCGGGTTCGCGCTCGCAGCGCGCGCGAACGTCGGTGAAACCCTGCTGCGCGCGGTGGCGAACCGAGAGCACGAAATTGGGGCCGGCGAATACGTTCACCTGGCCTATGATGACTTCGCCGTCGTCGTCGAGTTCGAGCGTGTGGAGCACGCTGAAGACCGTGTCGCCGTATTCTTCGATCTTCGGCCGCTGGTTGCCGTTCATCACGTCTTCGATGGCGAGCGCATGCAGGCCGAACTCCTCCTTCATCGCCGCCATTTCGCCGGCGTCGGGATCCTTGAGCGCGACCCAGACGAAACACTCGGGCTTCGCCAGATAGTCGCTGATGGCTTCGACCGTGACGTCTGCCAGTTTCTTGCCGCCTTGATACGCGACGCAGTTGATTAGCATGTTCCTTTTCTTCCGCGCGGCGGGTCGCGCCCGCGCCGCTTCGAGTTGCACCGGTTGCCAAGTGTAAGGGGTTCCGTCGACCGGCGGCGTCTGGACGGGGTGCCCGAGCGGCGCGCGCCCGCCTGACGGCGCCTGACTGGCGTTTGGGAGCACTGCCCGTGCCCGCGCGCAACGGTCGTGGCGAACGGCGGCTGGCCTACTGCGCGACGCGGCGGATGCCGATGTGGTGATCCTTGTCGAAGGTGACGCTCGCGCGGTTGGTGTAGCGCGGATCCACGAGAAAGCGCAATTCGATCACGGGATCGAACTGGGTCGTCACGGCGATGCGGTGCACGCCCGGCGTGAGGTAGAACGTGACGTGCTCGCCGTCCATGAGGTCGGTCACGGGCTCACCGTCGAGGTAGACGGGCGCGTCGCGGAATTTGACGATGACGTTGCGGGTGCGCTCGCGGCGCACGTCCACGGCCACGAGGCCCTCGCCCGGCGCGGTGTAGCCAGGCTTCAGGATGCGTTCGGCCGGCACGGGCTTGAACGGCATGGGCTGCGGCTGCTCCTCGGCACAGCCGCCGAGTGCGAACGCGGCGACCACCGTGATGGCGGCGGCGAGACTCGCAATCGACCTGCGCGACGGCAAAGGCGGCATGGGCGCTTTCCCCTCTTCTGACCTCTGGCTGCTGGTTCGCGCCCATCATATCCGCACGGGCGCCAGACCGATCATCGTTGTTATATGCTTTGGGGAATGCGCGGCAGCGCTCGCAACCGGCATCAAGAGGAGGCAACGGCCATGTGGTACTTCGCGTGGATCCTCGGCATCGGCGTTGCGCTCGGCTTTGGCATCATCAACGTGATGTGGCTCGACGCCAACGGCAAATTCCTGAACGGACACGGACCGGAGCGGACCGGCCCGGATAACGTCCCTTCGGCAGGCGCCGGCACACCACATGGCGAGGCACACCGCCCGTGACGAGTCTGGTGTTCTTCTGCGGCCACGCCGGCGCCGGCAAGACGTCGCTTGCCAAACGCCTGTTCGCCCCGCTCGCCCGCGAGACCGGCGAGCCGTTCTGCCTGCTCGACAAGGACACGCTCTACGGCAGCTATAGCGCCGCCGCAATGGGCGCGCTCACGCACGACCCGAACGATCGCGACAGCCCACTCTTCCTGCAGCATTTTCGCCAACCCGAGTACCGGGGGCTCATCGACACCGCCCGCGAAAACCTCGAGCTTGGCGTGAGCGCGCTCGTGGTCGGCCCGCTATCGCGCGAGGTGCGCGAGCGCAAGCTGTTCGACCGCGCGTGGCTCGGCGTCGGTCAGGAGGTGGGGCTCACCGTGGTGTGGGTGCATACGAGCGAGGAAACGGCGCACGCGCGCATCGTCGCGCGCGCCCATCCGATCGACGCCTACAAGCTCGCTCACTGGGACGAATACCGGCAGCGGCGCTTCATGCCGACGGGTGCGCAACTCGACGGCCTGCTGCTCTTCGACAACAGCGCGCCCGCCGCGGCCGACTACGACGCCTTGCTTGAGCGCATCGTGTCGGCAACGGCATCGACCTGAGATTTCAGGCCGCCACCTTCGCGCGGCTGTCGAGCGTCGCGCCTTCGTACACCTGACCGAAGCGGTTCGCGAGGAATTGCTGGAGCGACACCTGCTCCTGACGCACGAACCCGGCTTGCGGCAGACGCTTTTCGCGGAACAGGTCGAGCACCGCGCACATGGCGCCGGCGGTGGTGATCTGGATCGCGCTCATGGGCACGCCGCACACCGTCTTCGCGAAGATCTTGCGCGTGAACACTTCCTGCACGAGCTTGCCGTCGCGCATGCCGGTCACCGTCATGAAGATGAGCACGACGTCCTGCTCCGTGGCAGGCACCGAGCGGCGCATGATGGACTTGAGCGTGTCGCGGTCGCTGGAAAGGCGCAGGTCTTCGAGCAGGAACTGCATGAGCGCGCGATGACCTGGATAGCGCACCGACTTGTAGTCGAGCGACTCGACCTTGCCGGAAAGCGTCTCGCAGAGCGTGCCCAGGCCGCCCGAGGTGTTGAAGGCCTCATACTCCACGCCGTCGAGCGAGAAATGCTCGAGACCTTCGAGCGGCTGCACCCACTGCGTGCGGCCTTCGCGGATCGCTTCGCACGGCTGGCAATACTCGTTGATGAGACCGTCCACGCTCCACGTGAGGTTGTACTTGAGCGCGTTGGTGGGGAACTGCGGCAGCGCGCCCACGCGCATCTTGACGTCGCGGATCTCGGTGAAGCGGCTCGCGAGCGCATGCGCCGCAATGCCGATGAAGCCGGGCGCGAGACCACATTGCGGCATGAAGACATGATCGGCGCCGTCGGCCAGTGCGCGGATCGCGTGGGTCGCGCGCACGTCCTCGGTCAGGTCGAAGTAATGGACGCCCGCGCCCTTCGCTGCCGAGGCGACGTTCACCGCGAGATAATACGGCAGCGCATTGATGAGCACGTCGTAGCCATCCAGCGCGCCGCGCAGCGCGGCCGCGTCGCCGGAATCGACACGCGCGGTGGGGATGCCCTGCGCCGCAAGCGGCTCGAGCGCCTTCGCATCGCGATCGAACGCCGCGACTTCGTAGTCGCCGCTCTCGCGCAGCATGTGGGCAATGGTGTGGCCGATCAGGCCGGCGCCTGCAATCGCAACTTTCATGGGTCATCTCCTTTGGTTTTCTATGCTTGGGGATGGGCAGCGCCCGCTCAAACACAGTCTAGGGAGAGACGAATACGGTTCATAGACGCAAAACGATGCGTTTCGACCGCCATTTTCGTCATTATGACGATCAGTTTCGTCGAAATGACGAAACCATTCATTTTCGACGGCGAATACCTCGCCGTCCGGCCCGCGGCTCGGCCCGAGTTTCAGCCCGTTACCGAGCCGCGATCGACCTTGCGCGCGAGCACGATCGACGTGGTCGTGCGCTCCACGCCGGGTATGCCGCCAATCTGGTCGAGCAGGTCGTTGAGGCGGTCGGGCGAATCGGCGCGCAGCCACGCCACGTAGTCGTACTCGCCGCTCACCGCGCACAGCAGCTGCACTTCGGGCATCTTGCCGAGGCGCTTTTGCACATCGGGCCCGTGGCGTGGCGCGATGATGAGCCCGACCCACGCCTGCAGGCTCGCGTCGAGCACGTCCTGGCCGAGGCGCACGCCGTAGCCGGCGATCACCTGGGTGCGTTCGAGCCGCTCGATGCGCGCCAGCACCGTGGTGCGCGCGACGCCCAGGCGCCGTGCGAGATTCGCGACGCTTTCGCGCGCGTTTTCCTGCAGCAGCGCGACGAGGCTGCGGTCGAGGTCGTCGAGTTGATCGAGGCGCGGAGGTCTCATCGGGGGGCGGTCTGGATGGGAAGTCTGAACGGCGTCATTATCGCGCGCGGGTGAGCACGCCGGGCGGCGCTCGCGTCGCGCAAGTCATGCCCGACGGGTATTTCCACGCGTTTCGTTTGTAAGCAAGTGTCGCAGCCGGGGCGTCATGAAGCGAGAACGTGGTACTAATAACGCCTGCAGCCATTCTGGCCATGCTACCCGCTACGAAATGATTCAAGGAGTCACAATGAAGAAAGCTTTCGTCATCCTTGCCGCCTCGCTCTCGATGAGCGGAGCGTTCGCGCAAAGCGCCGCGCCGGCCGCCTCGGCAACCGCCGCGGCCGCGTCGAGCGCCGACGTGCGCGCCGCGCAGCATCAGCAGCGCGTCGAGGAGCGCATCACGTGGCTGCACACGCAGCTCAAGATCACGCCCGAGCAAGAGCCGCAATGGAAGACGTTCGCCGACACCATGCGCAGCAACGGCGAGACCATGTCGAATCTCTTCAAGCAGCGTGCGGAGAGCGAAAGCTCGCGCAACGCGCTCGACGACATGAAGCAGTACGCGCAGATCGCCCAGGCGCACGCGGACGACATGCAGAAGCTCGTCTCGGCGTTCGAGCCGCTCTACACGAGCCTCTCGCCGGAACAGAAGAAGCTCGCCGATCAGGCCTTCCGCCACGGCAATGAGCACGGCCCGTCGGGCAAGCCGGGGCATCCGAAGCACAAGGGCAAGGCGAAGCCGTCCGCAGGCGCCGCAGCCAGCGACACCGAAGCGGCCAGCACGCCGGCCGCGCAGTAAGACGGAGGAAGGCGCACCCGCGAATCGGGTCGCGCTCCCATGCGTGCGCGACGGCCCGATCCAGGGTACCCTTGCGGACCGCGCGACGGCCGGGCGAAACTGCCCGGCCGTCGCTTCTTCGAAAGCCGTTTTTTGTGAAGCCCGTCCGCTGCTGCCGCCATGATTGAACTGACCCAACTCGACCTGCGTGTCGACCCCGCCGCACAGCGCGTCGTCAAGGACGAGACCGTGAGCGTCGAGTTCGCAGCCGTAGCCGGCGAGCTAATGAGCCTCGAAGGCCCGAACCGCTACGCGCCCGGCGACGCGATCATCACTGGTTCGACCGGCGATCGCTGGGTCGTCTCGCGCGACCGGTTCGATGCGAAGTACCTGCCGGCGAGCGACACCCTTGCCCACGGCGATGCAGGCGCGTATCGCAACCACCAGGTCGTGGTGCTCGCAAGGCGCATGGACGAGCCGTTCACGCTCGTGCGTTCGGCCGGCGGCGACCGGCTCAGCGGCGTAGCCGGCGACTGGGTCATGCAATACGCGCCCGGCGACTATGGCGTCGTGCAGGCCGCACGTTTCGCCAAGGTCTACAAGCTCGCCGACTAAGTCCCAGCGCAATGCCGAACGGGCGCGCCGCGCCCGTCGCTTCAAGCAAGCGCGCTTCAAGCAAGCGCTTTACGCAAACTCTTCGTCCAGCGCGATCGTCACCTCGCGCGGCACGTCTTCGCCCTTCGCGTGCTGCTCCTCGAGCGATTCGATCGTCGCCTCCATATAGGCGCGCAACACCGCGAAGCTGCGACCGCGCAGCCGCGGCGGCAAGGCGCGATAGCGCGCGAGCGCGGCGGGCGCGATTGCCACCGTGAGCACCATGCGGCGCGCCTTCGAGCCGAAGCGCATCGCCACCCAGTGCACGACCAGTTGCGGCACGCCGTTTTCAGTCGGCTCTTCGGCAAAGCGCGTCTGCTCGGGAAAGATGTCGGCGATCACGCGGGCGAGCTCGTCGAATTCGGGGCTCGCGCATTCAAACAGATAGGCTTCCATTGACGCCAGAAAAAAGAAGTAAGACGCGCGCACTCATGCCGCGCGCGCGACGCGCCGCTGCAGGCGGCACGTCCTGAAAAGCACGACGGCGACCACCACGGCCGCCACCACATACAAACCGTCCACGGCCACGAGCGGCACGAGATGCGCCTGGTATATCGCGGCGGGCACGTCGATGAGCGCGTGCACGAGGATCGCGAGCGGCAAAATCCCCTTCCATCCCGCGCGCACGCCGCGCCACATCAGCACCGACAAGCCGATCTGGAACACGAACGCGGCCGTGCGCTCGAGCGCGAAAACGCCCGCGAACAGCGGCGAAAGGCTAGCGAGAATCAGATGGACGCGCAAGACCGAGTCCATCGTGAGATTGGACAGATGCTCGTCGAGATCGCCGCGATTCGCGAGCACCGCGAACACGATCCATTGCAGCTGCACGAGCACGCCGACGAACCACGCCTCCGCACCCGCATGGCCGATGCCGTAGCCGAACGCCGCGCCGTCAGCGGGTGCGTTGGGCTTGGCCGCGCCGCGGCGCGCGATGACGCGCATGGCGATATAGCGCCCGACCTCCTCGCACACGCCCGCGGCGAGCGCCCCGTACAGTACGAAGAACACGGGATTCGAAAGCACCGGCGCGACGGCGGCGTTGCCGTGCAGCAGGTAGTCGTTGACGGCGCGCTCGATCACAGTCGCGAACAACGCGAAGATGGCAACGCCCGTGATCGTATCGCGCCAGTCGAGCGCGAACGGCACACGCAGCCGGCGATACAGTGATACGGGCAAGGCGGCGACGAACAGCGTCGCGAGCGAAAGGCAGACGAGCGTGATCGGAGCTACGGACATGGGCTTCCTTATGACGTTCGGCACGCACGCACGCGCGCCGCAGCCCGAATGATCGCAGATATCGGCGCCTGCGCGCAGCCCAGGCTGCGCGAGAGGCCCGCAATCGCGCCGTCGTCACCCCTGCGTCGAAGCCCTCACCACCAGTTCGCCCTCGAACGCCGCAGCGCGTGCCTTGGGCGCCGCGCCTTCGATGCGCTCGTGCAGAAACTCCACCGCGCGATAGCCGATCTCGCGCGTCGGCTGGCGGATCGTCGTAATGCCGGCAAGCTCGGCCCACTCCGGATCGTCGATGGCGGCGAGCGCCACGCGCTGCGGCCACTGCGCGCCGAGGGCCGCCTTCAGATGCAAGGCGAGGCGCAGCGCCACCGGCGCGTTGGCCGCGAACAGCGCGCACCGCGCACCGCGCTCGAGCGCGTGTTCCACGTGAGTGTCGAGCGCCGCGAGCGCGGCTTGCACGGCGGCTTCGTCGTGGAGATCGAGCACGTGCGTGAGGCCGCGCGCCGCGCCCTGCGTCGTCTGCATCGACTCGCGAAACGCCGCTTCGCGCTCGCGCCGCGAACTCACCTGCTCGAACGGCTGCACGACGAACACGATGTCGTCGTAGCCGCGCGCAAGCAGATGCTCGGTGCCGAGACGCACGGCCGCCGCGTTGTCGAGGCCGACCATGTCCGCATCGAGGCCGTCGACGGTACGATCGATCAGCACCGCCGGAATGCCGCCGCTGCCCACGGGTTTCAACATCGATTCGCGCACGCCGAGTGCGTTGACGATCACGCCTTCCACGCGATACGTGGTGAGCAGTTGCAGGTAGCGCCGCTCCATGTCGATCTCGTTCGCCGCGTGGCAGATGAGCGGCATGTAGCCGAGCGCGTGGCACGCCTCCTCCACGCCCTGCAGAATCTCCACCGAATAGGGATTGGCGAGATCGGCGATCAGCAGGCCGAGCAGACGGTTGCGGCCGCGCTTGAGCCCGCGCGCCATCTGGTTGGGGCGATAGTCGAGCCGCTCGATCGCCGCCTCGATGCGCGCGCGCAGGTCGGGCGAAAGCACGCCCAGCTCGCCGTTCAGATAGCGCGAGATGCTGGTCTTGCCGGTGCCGGCTTCACGCGCCACGTCGCTGATGGTCGCGCGGCGCGGCGCCGTGGCCGCAGCGCCCGTTTCCGTCGTACCGACGTCGCGCTCTCGATCCGCGCCGCCCGCAGCCATGCTCATCGCGCGAGCACCTCGCGGTTGACGACGTTCACGTTAAGCGTGCCGGCGAGCGCCGCGACGAGGTTCTCCGCCGCGCAGCGCGCCATCGCGTGACGCGTCTCGTGCGTGGCCGAGCCGATGTGCGGCAGCGCCACCACGTTCGGCATGCGCAGCAGCGGCGACGCGGGATCGATCGGCTCGCGCTCGAATACGTCGAGGCCCGCGCCGTGGATCGTGCCCGCTTCGAGCGCCGCGATCAGCGCGTTTTCGTCGACGGTCGCGCCGCGCGAGGCGTTGATGAGAATCGCGCCCTTCTTCATCTTCTTCAACTGTTCCGCGCCGATCAGATGGCGCGTGGCGTCGGTGAGCGGCACCTGCAGGCACACGAAGTCCGCGCTGGCGAGCAGTTCGTCGAATTCGACACGGCGCGCGCCATAGTTGCGCTCGGCCGCTTCGTTCCGACTGCGGTTCGTGTACAGCACCTTCATGTTGAAGCCGAGCGCGGCACGGCGCGCCACGGCGCCGCCGATGCGCCCGAGCCCCACGATGCCGAGCGTCTTGCCCTGCACGTCCACGCCGAATTGCGCCGGGCCGATGCTGCCCTTCCAGTGGCCCGCCTTGACCCAGTCGGCCAGTTCGACCACGCGGCGCGCGCTCGCGAGGATCAGCGAGAAGACGGTATCGGCCGTCGATTCGGTCAGCACGTCGGGCGTGTGGGCGAGCACGATGCCGCGCTTCGTGAGATCGGCCACGTCGAACTGGTCGTAGCCCACGGAGATCGTGGAGAGCGCCTTCACGCGCGAACCGTCCAGCATCGCCGCTGTGATCTTCACGCTCGCGCCGATCGCGCCGTCGGCGTCCTTTAGCGCGGCGGCGAGTGCGCCGGGCTGGTCGGCATCGACGTCGACGAGTTCGGCGTGCTCGCGCAGATAGTCGGCGACGTCGGCGGGCAAGGCTTTGTAGACAACGATTTTCGGCTTCATAAGTGCGCTAGAAAAGAGAGGTTATTTTCCGTGAGCCGGCGATGCATAAGCACGGGCGGCGGCGCGCTGCGGCTTGACGGCGAGCGTGAGGCCCACCGAAACGAGCAGCGCCGCGCTCATGAACGCATAGGATGCCGCAGGCGAGCCCGTCGCGCCATTCAGATACCCGACCACATAGGAGCCGACGAACGAGCCGAGCGCGCCCATGCTGTTGATCAGCGCCATCGCGCCGCCGGCCACGTTCTTCGGCAGCAGTTCCGGCACGATCGCGAAGAACGGGCCATACGGCGCGTACATCGCCGCGCCCGCCACCACGAGCAGCGCGTAGGAGATCCAGAAGTGCGTCGAGCCGAGCGCGTAGGAGAGCGCGAAGGCCAGCGCGCCGACCAGCAGGAACGGCCACACGAAGGCGCGGCGATTGTCGAGCTTGTCCGACGCCCACGAGGCGGCGAGCATCGCGATGGTCGCCGCGAGATACGGCACGGCGGAAAGCCAGCCCGTTTCGACCATGCCGAGCGCCGAGCCGTTCTTCACGATCGAGGGCAGCCACAGCACGAAACCGTACACGCCGATGCTCCAGCAGAAGTACTGCGCCGAGAGCAGCATCACGGCAGGCGTGCGGAACGCCTCGGCATAGTTGCGCACCGGCTTGATGGCGGCCTGCTCGGCGCGCATCGCGGCGTCGAGCGCGCGCTTTTCGTCGTCGGAGAGCCAGTCGACCTGCGCGGGCTTGTCGCGCACGAGCAGCCACCAGCACACGGCCCACACGACAGCCGGCACGCCCTCGGCGATGAACATGTGGCGCCAGCCGAAGGCATGGACGAGATAGCCCGAGACGACCGACATCCACAGCACCGTGACCGGATTGCCGAGGATCAGGAACGTGTTGGCGCGCGAGCGCTCCTTCTTCGTGAACCAGTTGCTGATGAAGATGAGCATGGCCGGCATCACGGCCGCCTCGACCACGCCGAGCACGAAACGGATCGCCATCAGCGACGGAATGTTCGTGACGACGCCCGTGAGTGCGGCGCAGCCGCCCCACAGCACGAGGCTCGCGAACACGAGCGTGCGCACGCTGCGGCGCTCCGCATACACGGCGCCCGGCAGCTGGAAGAAGAAGTAGCCGAGGAAGAACAGCGCGCCGATCAGCGACGAAAGCCCCGGGCTGATGCCGAGATCGCGGTTGATGCCGGCCGCCGAGGCGAAGCCGTAGTTGGCGCGGTCGAGATAGGCGAGGCTGTACGTGATGAACACGATCGGCATGATTGCCCACCAGCGGCGCGGTGCGAGCGAGGTTGAGGTCATCGGTGTCTCCAGTTGAATGGGGCTCGGTACCTGACAGTGCCGCCCTCTGGTCTCATGTCGTTTGGCGCGCCGCACTTGGCGTTGCGCCGCCTGTTCCGCTATGCGGCTGCCTGCGTTTGCGCCGCTTCGAGCGCATCGAGCTGCGCGCGCGTGGGCAACCCTTCCGAGTCGCCGATCACCTGGACGGCCAGCGCGCCGATGCGGTTGCCGCGAGCCACGGCCGCCGCAAGCTCACGCCCTTCGAGCAGCGCGCTCACCACGCCCACCGCGAAGCCGTCGCCGGCACCCACGGTATCGACCACGCGCTCCACGCGCTGCGCCGCGACGCGGCCCTGCTCGCCTTCGGCCGTGGCGTAGTACGCGCCCTCTGCGCCGAGCTTCACGATCACGCCGCGTGCGCCGCGCGCAAGATAGAACTGCGCGATGGCTTCCGGGTCGTCCGAGCCCGTCAGCACGCGGCCTTCACCGACGCCGGGCAGCACCCAGTCGGCGAAGCTCGCGAGTTCGTTGAGCGTGCCCACCATTTCGGCTTGCGAGCCCCAGAGCGTGGGGCGCAGATTTGGGTCGAACGAGATCGTGCGGCCCGCGGCGCGCATCTCGTGGGCCAGCTTGAACGCCAGTTCGCGCGACGAGGAAGAGATGGCGGGCGCCACGCCGCTCAGGTGCAGATGGCGCGCGCCGAGCACATAGTCGGCCTGATAGTCGCGAGCCGAGAGCTTGCTCGCCGCCGAGCCGCGGCGGAAATACTCGACAGCGGGATCGCTGCCGTCGTCGTTCCTCGACTTGAGCTGGAAGCCGGTCGGAAAGCGCGTGTCGGTGCTCACGCAACGCGCGTCGATGCCTTCGTGCGTGAGCACGTCGCGCACGAACTGGCCGAACGAGTCGGCCCCCACGCGGCTCATCCAACCGACCTTGAAACCGAGGCGCGCGAGGCCGGTCGCGACATTGAGCTCCGCACCCGCCGCGCGCTTCGTGAAATGCGCGACCTGGGCGAGCGGACCCGGCTCCGCGGCGACGAACATCGCCATCGCTTCGCCGTAGGTGATGACATCGAGTGCTTCGGTCATGAGATGCGTTCCTGATGAATCGTATGGAGTCTGGTGCGCGGTTTCGAGGCTTCGCGCGGCGCTCAAGCAGCCGCGAGCCATTCGACGTAATGCGCGGCGTCTGCGTGCACGCGCGCCGGATCGAACGGAAATTCGATGCCGCGCGGCACGTGGGTCGGCAGCAGCGCGAGCGCGGCGCGGCACAGCGTGTCGTCGTCGTCCGGCGCGACGGCGAAGCGGCGCGCGCCCTCGCCCACCACGGCCTTGCAATGGATGTATTCGACGTACGGCGCGAGCGCGGCGGCGGCGAGCAGCGGCGGCTCGCCCGGCCATTGCCAGTTGCCGATGTCGAAGGTCATGCCGATCACACCCGGCGCGCCGCCGTCGCGCAGCGCGTTGAAGAGGCCGATGAACTGGTCGAGCTTGCCGCCCTGCTCGAGCTGGCCGTTCTCGACGACGACGCGCGGGCCGGTGCTCGCGGCAACGGTGTCGCCGGTACGTGCGCCCAGTGCTTCGAGCAGGCGCGCGAGGCGCGCCGCGCTGGCGTCACCTGCGAAACCGCCCAGCTGCAGCTTCACGAAACGCGCACCGAGTGCCCGTCCCGCGGCGACTGCGCCGCATAGTGCCGCCTCGTCGAGCGCGCCATCCTCGCCATACAGCGTGTCCGGGGTGGACCACACGCGCCACAAACCCTCGTCCGCAAGCGCCGTTCCGAGCGCGCGCAGCGCTTCGGGCTGCGCGTCGGCATCGTGCATCAGCTCGCGCCGCACCTCGAACGCCTGCGCGCCCGCGCGCCGCGCCGGCCGGCTCCACGCCGCGTGACCGTCACGGCAGATTGCCTGCGCGCCGAACGCGCTCGCCACGATTGCTACTTCCGCCATTGCCGTCTTCCTGTTGCCTGCCGTCGCACACTTCGCATTTCTTGGAACCGGTTCCAAATCCAGCCCGAAAAAAAGCGCCTGCGCGCCGGTTGATTAGGGCGGATAGTGCGCGTTAGCCGCTCAGGCCGCCATTCTGGATTGCCCTGGGTCAGAGGGCTCAGACGCCCGGAACATCGGCGAGACACAGTTCCAGGAAGCGCTGCGCAACGCGCGAAGCCGCGCCCGCGTGCGGCACCAGGATCGAGAAGCGCCGCGCAAGCGGCTCGGGCCCAAGGCGGATCTGCCGCAAGGCGCCGTTCTCGTGATGCATCGACATCGCCGAGACGAAGCCGATGCCCATACCGGCCCGCACTGCCTCCTTCACGCCCTCCACGCCCGCGATCTCCAGCGCCACCCGCATGGGCACGCCGGCGCGAGCGAACGCGCGCTCGACCACCTGGCGCACGCCCGAGCCATCCTCGCGCAGGACCAGCGGCCACTGCGCGAGCGCTTCCACCGTGATGGCCGGCATCGGAGCGGCCGTCTCCCCTTGCGCGTCGAGCTGCGACGCCAGCGTATGCGAGCGCGGCACGATCGCGACGATTTCGTCCTCGTGCCAGGCATGCACAGCGGTATCCGGCGGCAACTGCTCGCCCACCGGCCCCTCGATCAGCGCGATATCGACCGCGCCGAGCATGCCCACGACGTCCGTCGAATTTCCGCTCGACGTTTCGAGCTTGACCTGCGGATAGGAGCCGTGGAACTGCGCCACCAGATACGGCAGCCGGTAGCTCGCGGGCGTGGTGGTCGCGCCGATGCGCAGCGTACCGCGCTCGAGGCCGCGCAACGCGTCGCGGTAGCTGAGGGCGTCGCGCCAGGTGTCGCGCAGGCGCACTGCGTAGCCCGCAAGCTGCTCGCCCGTGGGCGTGAGGCGAACCCCGCGGCCGTCGCGCTGGTACAGCGGCTCGCCGATCTCCTCCTGCAGCAGCCGCAACTGGCCCGAGACGGCCGGTTGCGACAAATGCAGTGCCAGCGCAGCTCGACTGATATTGAGATGCTCGGCGACGGCAGCGAAAGTTATCAGTTGTTCCGGGGTCATCGTGGAAAACCATCGTGTTGTCCTATATATTACGTCACAAATCACGATTTTTCATATCGATATATCTAAATTAGGATTAGGCCATTCGATAGCGACCTGTTCGCTACCCCATTTTTCGACCGGATTGCCCGGTAGAGAGGCCGTCATGTCTACACCCAGTCTTGCGCACGCATCATCGCCGTCCACCCGCGGGCAGCTCAACGGCGTCCTGTTCGTCGCGCTGTTCGCGGCCGCCGTCACCAGCGTCGCGTCGCTGCCCGCCATCGCCGGGCTCGGCATGAGCCCGCTGATCGTCGGCATCGTCGCGGGGGCGATCTACGGCAATGCGCTGCGCGACGGCATGCCCGAAAGCTGGGCCGCCGGTGTGAACTTCTCCGCGCGCAAGCTGCTGCGCATTGCCGTGGCGTTCTTCGGACTGCGCGTGAGCCTGCAGGAAATCGCCCAGGTCGGCGTGCCGGGGCTCGTCGAATCGGTCGTGATCGTCGTGAGCACGCTCGTGATCGGCACCTGGGTCGGCATGAAGCTCCTCAAGCTCGACCGCGACACCGCCATTCTCACGGCGGCCGGCAGCGCGATCTGCGGCGCGGCGGCCGTGCTCGCCTTCGAATCCACGCTGCAATCGAAGCCGCACAAGAGCGCCATGGCCGTGGGCAGCGTGGTGCTGTTCGGCACGCTTTCGATGTTCCTCTACCCGGTGCTGTTCCGCGCGGGCTGGCTGCATCTCGATACGCTCGGCGCCGGGCTCTTCTTCGGCGGCACGATCCACGAGGTCGCGCAGGTGGTGGGCGCGGCGAGCAACGTAAGCCCGGAGGCCACGCACATCGCCACCATCGTCAAGATGACGCGCGTGATGCTGCTCGTGCCGGTGCTGCTCGTGCTCGGCGTGTGGCTCAACCGCGCGGCGCGCAGCAAGGCAATGGCCGACGGCCACGCCAGCCACGGCGGCGCGCGCAAGCTCGCGGTGCCCTGGTTCGCGCTCGGCTTCCTCGCGCTCGTGATCGTCAATTCGCTCCACGTGCTGCCCGAAACGGCCACCCACGCGGTCAACACGCTCGACACCTTCGCGCTCACCATGGCGATGACCGCGCTCGGCATCGAGACGCGTGTCTCGCAAATCCGCCAGGCCGGCCCGCGGGCACTGACCGCCGGTTTCATCATCTACCTCTGGCTGGTCGGCGGCGGTCTCGCGATCACCTGGGGTGTGCAGCGCCTGTTCGGATGACCCGGCGCCCGAGGGCCGCGCGCCCCGACCCGATCCCCTGTGCGCCGGTGCTCCCGGCCACCGGCCCCGCCTGCGGCGGGGCTTTTTGCGTTTCTGCGCATGGCGCCCTTGCGCCATCTCGCGCGCGCACGCCACGCGCGAACCAGGCGCGGGCGTTGCGAGCGATACTGTGCGTTGCTGCCGGTTGCGTGGGCAGCGGCCGCGCAGGCCGTGGCGAGCACGGCCATGAACGCAAGGGGACGACCGATGGCATACGAGCTCTATTACTGGGACGGTCTGCAGGGCCGGGGCGAATTCGTGCGGCTCGCGCTGGAAGAAGCGCAGGCGCCCTACGTGGACGTGGCGCGCGGCGAGAAGAAGGACGGCCACGGCATCGGCGCGATGATGGGCGAACTGGAGAGCGACGAGCCGTATCCGCCTTACGCCCCGCCCTTCCTCAAGGACGGCGACCTGATCGTGCCGCAAACCGCCAATATCCTTTTCTATCTCGGCCCGAAGCTCAAGCTCGCGCCGCGCGACGAGGGCTTGCGCATCGTTGCGAACGGCCTGCAGCTGACGATCGCGGACCTCGTGACCGAAGCGCACGACACCCATCATCCGATCGCCAGCGGGCTCTACTACGAGGACCAGAAGGATGCCGCGAAGGCGCGCTCGGCGGATTTCATCGCGCATCGCATTCCGAAATTCATGAGCTATTTCGAACGCGTGCTCGCGCAGAATCCGGACGGCCCGCGCCACATGGTGGGCAACGCGCTCAGCTATGTCGATCTGTCGATGTTTCAGATCGTCGAGGGCCTGCGCTACGCGTTTCCAAAGGCGACGAAGCACTTCGGGGATCACTATCCGCAGGTCGTCGCGTTGCGCGACGCCGTGGCCAAACGCCCGCATATCGCCGCCTATCTCGACTCGGAGCGGCGGCTGCCGTTCAACGAAACGGGCATCTTCCGGCACTACCCCGAACTCGACCGGGCCGTGCGCTGAATGCGCGCGGGCCGTGGAAGGCATCCGCCGCCGCCCGGTTTCATGCACGCGGCGCGCACTTGTCGCCGCGCACCCGTTATGCTTCCCGCCGCACGTCGCGCACTGCGCACGCGCGGCTTTCTTTCACCCGTAACCTGACCCGCCCGCCGTGCTGTCATTCCTGCTGAAACTGCGCACCCGCGCCCGCGATCTCTTTCGCCTGTCCGACGCCCATACGATGCTGATCTGGTCGGTCATCGTCGGCGTGGCGGGCGCGTTTGCGACCGTGATCTTTCGCGAGGGCATCGCGCACGTGCAAATGCTTTTCACGGGCAGCGAAGGCAGCCTTGTCGAGATGGCGCGCCACCTGCCGTGGCACCGGCGCATCTGGATGCCGGCCGCCGGCGGCTTCATCGCGGGATGCCTGCTGCTGCTCGCGCGGCGCAAGGCGCCTGGCAGCAGCGGCAAGGCGATGCACGCCGACTACATCGAGGCGGTGGCGATCGGCGACGGCGTCATGCCCGTCGGCACGAGCATCTGGCGCAGCCTCTCGTCGCTCTTCACGATCGCGAGCGGCGGCTCGATCGGCCGTGAAGGCCCGATGCTGCAGCTCGCCGCCCTCGCCGCTTCGCTGATCGGCCGCTGGGTCCACTTCGATCCGCCGCGGCTGCGCCTGCTCGTCGCGTGCGGCGCAGCGGCCGGTATCACCTCGGCGTACAACGCGCCCATCGCCGGCGCCTTCTTCGTGACCGAAATCGTGCTCGGCTCCATCGTCATGGAAAGCTTCGGGCCGATCGTGGTCTCCTCGGTCGTCGCCAACATCACCATGCGCGAGTTCGCGGGCTACAAGCCGCCGTACGAGATGCCCGTGTTCCCGCCGGTGACGGGCGTCGAGGTGCTGCTCTTCGTGGGGCTCGGCCTCCTGTGCGGCGCGCTCGCCCCGCAGTTCCTCATGATGATGGCCACCGCGAAAAAGGGCTTTGGCCGCATTAACGCGCCGCTGCCCGTGCGGCTCGCGCTCGGCGGTCTCGTGGTCGGCATTCTTTCGGTGTGGACGCCCGAGGTGTGGGGCAACGGCTATAGCGTCGTGAACTCCATCCTCCATTCGCCGTGGACCTGGACCGCGCTCGCCACGGTGCTCGTTTTCAAGCTCATCGCGACGGCCGCGACGGTCGGCTCGGGCGCCGTGGGCGGCGTGTTCACGCCGACGCTCTTCATGGGCGCCGTGCTCGGCTGCCTGTTCGGCCAGGGCATGCACGCGCTCTGGCCCGACGGCACCTCGGCGTCGTACGCCTACGCGATGGTGGGCATGGGCGCGTTCCTCGCGGGCGCGACCCAGGCGCCGCTCATGGCGATTCTGATGATCTTCGAGATGACGCTGAGCTACCAGGTGGTGCTGCCGCTCATGCTCTCGTGCGTCGTTGCGTATTTCGTCGCGCGCGCGATCGGCAAGGCGTCGATGTACGAAATCACGCTGCATCGCAATCGCGAGGAAGCCGAACGCATGCGCCTGCGCATGACGCAGATGCGCGAGCTGGTGCGCCCCGCGCAGACTGTCGTTCTGGAGAGCGCCACGGTGCAGGAGATGACGCGCGTGTTCCTCGAATATCCGGTCAAGTACCTCTACGTGACCGACGAGACGGGGCGCTTTCTCGGCGCGGTTGCGCTCGCCGACATCACCTCGGACCTGCTGCAAAAGCGCGATACCGCGCACAAGCACGCCCGCGACTACCTGAAGCCGACGTTCGACGTGCTCACGCCCGACATGCCGCTCGCCGTCGGCCTGCAGCACTTCATGTCGTTCCAGGGCGAGCGCCTGCCCGTGGTCGAAAGCACGCGCGAGCCGACGCTCGCGGGCGTGGTGTACAAGACGTCGCTACTCGACGCCTATCAGCGCATGAACGCGGAGCGGTAGCTTCGCCAGCCCACGAGCCCCGTGGCAAAGCGCAGCGGATTTTCTAGAATCTAGAGGGAAACGCGCTACGCGGCCCGCCCTGTGCGTCCGCGCACCGACGTGCGCGCAGCGGGCAGCGATAATCGACGCGGGGATGACCGGAGCGAAGATGAGCGAACCCTCACTCGAAGCCGTACGCCGCGACCACGCGGGCTGGATATTCGTGCACTTGCAGGGCGAGCCTTACGACCGCGGCGAGCAGCACGGCAAATTGCTCGCCAACGAAATCCGCAATGCGATCTGCACCGCGCGCTACCTCGCGAAGTGGGACACGGGCGAGGACTTCGACACCTTCATCAACGCGGCGATCGTGCAGTTCGCGCCGCGCCTCGACACCGAATTCGCCGACGAGATCCAGGGTATCGCCGACGGCGCCGGTCTCAAATTCGCCGAAGTGCTCGCCTGGAACGGCTACATGGACCTGCTGCAGAGCTGGTGGCCGGTTCATGTTGCGACACAGCAAGCGCAGCCGGCGGTGCGCCCCTGGCGCGGGCGGCGCGGCCACCATTGCAGCGCCTTCATCGCGACGGGCAGCGCGACGCGCGACGGCCGCATCGTCATGGCGCACAACTCGTGGGACCGCTACGCGGCCGGCGATGCCTTCAATATCGTGTTCGACATCGTGCCCGACTCGGGGCACCGTATCCTCATGCAGGGCCTGCCCGGCTGCATCTCGAGCCTCACCGACTTCTGGATCAACGGCGCGGGCCTGATGGTGACGGAGACGACCATCTCGAACTTCATCGGCTACCGTGCGAACGGCGCCCCCGAGTTCTATCGCTCGCGCCGCGCGACGCAGTATGCGTCGAGCATCGCGCAGTGGTGCGAGATGTTCGCGCAGGCGAACAACGCGGGCTATGTGAACAGCTGGCTGCTCGGCGACACCAAAACGGGCGAGATCGCGCGCTACGAACTGGGCCTGCAGCACGCGGGCTTCGAGAGCACGAAAGACGGCTTCTACAGCGGCTTCAACGCGGCCACGGACCTCAAGATCCGCAACCAGGAATGCACCGGCGAAGCCGACGACTACACCGACGTGCGCCGCAACGGCGCGCGCCGCCTGCGCTTCATGCAACTCGCGCAGGAGCACCGCGGGGCGATCGACGCCGAACTCGCCAAGGCGATGATCGCGGACCACCACGACGTCTACCTCGAGCGTAGCGACAACCCGTGCTCGCGCACGATCTGCGGCCATCTCGAACTCGACGACGCGCGCTTCGGCGGCGCCGACCACGGGCCGTTCAACCCATGGGGCGCGAACGACGGCAAGGTGGTCGACAGCGAAATGGCGCGCGATCTGTCGTTCTGGGCGCGCTGGGGCCATCCCTGCGGCCGTCCGTTCGACGCCCAGGCGTTCATGCAGCGCCACCCACAATGGAACTGGCTCAACGGCTATATGCGCGACCGCCCGTCGTGGCCCTGGACGCGTTTCGAGGCGCTGCGCAGGCCCTCGCTTTAATCCCGCGTAACGGCGGCGCCGACAAAAAAGCACGCGCGTTCGAGACGTGTCGGCGCATTTCCTGCCATCATGGTATTTCCGTATGCGCCTCGCGCACATGAGCCGTCCAGGTGGCTCGTTGCGCCTTCGCGTAGCGGCGCGCCGGGCCGCCCCGGCTGGCGCGGCTGCCTGCGCCGCCACCCACGCTGGCGGATGCGGTACGGCGCTTGCTGCGACCTATGGGCCGCATGAGAAAGGAGGTCGAGCGATGAAAACCTCGACACTGATGACCACCGTGCTGTTGTCGGCGTCGTGCTTCGCCGCTCCGGTACGCACCGCCCAGGACTCACCGGTCGCCCAGGCCAGCGCGCACATTCCGCTCGCAAGTGGACAGTCCCACGCCTACGACGCCCCCGTGGCGCCCCCCGCCCCCAACGTGCCCGTGACCGCCAACGGTCCGCAACACTGGGAGTACCTCACGCTGCCCAGGTCGCATCGGCTGGACAAGACGCTAAGCCCGGACCTGCACGAGCAGACCTGAGCCTGGCCGGTACTCTCGTTTGCGAACAAGCGGCAAAGAAAAGTGGCGCATGAGCGGCAAATGAGCAGCGCGTGCGCACGCCGCGAGGGCGTGCGAGGAGGATTGTGTATGCTTGAGGCGCGGCGCTAGCGCTGCGCGCTGCAATGCAAACAAAGCGCGAACAAAGTCTGAACAAAATCCGCACAACAAACGAGACGACGACGCGGACCGCCAATGCCGGCCGCCCGCGCAAAGGACGCCACGCATGTCAGCCTCTCGCATTCCCGACGAACCCATCGACCTGCAATTCGCCGACGTGCTGCGCGAAGTGCGCTGGCCTGCCAACAAGGACGAACTCGTCGACGCCGCGCGCGAGGCCGGCGCCAGCAACGAGGTGCTCGGCATCCTCGACGGCATGCCCGAGCAGGATTACCAGGACGTCGCGTCGGTTACGCGGCTGATCGGCAGCAACTACGGCCCTGGCCTCGGCTCCTGACGCGCGCGCGTGGCGGGCTGCGTGCACGCCGGGCTCACGCGTCGCGGCCGAACACCACGCGTGCGAAAAAAGTCCCCAGCACGGTTTCGACGACCGGCGGCGTGACATGCTGCGGATCGGCCGTGGCGAGAAACTGCACCCCGTCGCACAGCCCCATCAGCCCGAGCGCGAGCAATTCCGGATCGAGCGGCACCGGCATGCCCACGCGCGCCGCAAATTCCTCGATGTACACGGCAAGACTTTCGCGTTTTTCCTTCATGAAGGCGTTGTAGCGCGTGCGAAAGCGCGCGTCGCGCGCGGCCAGCAGCCTGGCTTCCACCCACAGCAGGAAGACCTTGTTGTCCTGCGGCATACGGCTGTAGTAGGAGAGCACGCGCGCCTCCATCTGCTCGCGCGAGACCTCGGTCTCGAAGATGGCGCGCAGGTCGGTCTGCATGGCTTCGTGATCGCGCCGCAGCAGTTCCACGAGCAGGTCCGACTTGCCCGAAAAGTTCGAGTAGAACGCGCCGCGCGTGTACCCCGCCGCGTGCGCGATGTCCTCGACGCTCGCGCCCACGAACCCTTTTTTCATGAACACGGCCTGCGCGGCGTCGAGCAGGCGCTCGCGCGTCTGGTCGCGGCTTTGTTCGCGGGTGAGTCGAATGCGCTTCATGGCGTGGGGCGTCGTTATGTATCGCGGATGGACGCGAGTCTAGCACTGAAACATTCCTCGGATTCAGTTTCGCACTCAGATACAAGGTTGTATTAGAATCCGGCTCATCATCCCAGGTCCGGGCCGGTGCGCGAGCCGCGCCGCGCCCGCGACTCAATGGCGGCGCAGCCGGTCCGGCGGCATTGCGGTCTGCGTGCGCACCCAGCCTATCGAGGTCCAGGTGAATCGTCGCGGTCGTGGCGCATCGAGCAGGATGCGCAGTGGTACCGGTAAGTTCAGTGCACCGTGGCGGCATGCCGCGAATGTGCTTCTCGTGTTCGGCGTCGTCACGCTGGCTGCCTGCGGCAAGGAAAAGGAAGCCCCGCCGCAGCCGCGCACGGTCGTCTCGATGACCGTGCACCCCGACGGCGGCGGCGTGAGCCCCGCCTATCCAGGCGATATCGAGGCGCGCAACGCCACGCCGCTTTCGTTTCGCGTGAACGGCAAGATCATCGAGCGCAGCGTGCGCCTGGGCGACAGCGTCAAGCCCGGCCAGACGCTCGCGCGGCTCGATCCTGCGGACTTCGAAAAGAACGCGGCCAGCGCGCAGGCCCAACTCGACGCCGCGCAGCATCGCCTCGTCTTCGCGAAGCAGCAGCTCGATCGCGACACGGCCCAGTCGGCGGCCAATCTCATCGCCCGCGCGCAGCTCGAACAGACGCAGGATGCCTACGCATCGGCCGCGGCCCAGCGCGATCAGGCGCAGCAGCAGCTCGCGCTGGCAAAGAACCAGTTGCGCTACACGCAGATCGTAGCGGACCACGCGGGCGTCATCACCGCCGAAAACGCCGACACCGGCCAGAACGTGCAGGCCGGCCAGGCGGTCTACCAGCTCGCGTGGAGCGGCGACGTCGACGTGGTGTGCGACCTGCCCGAGCGCGCCGTGGCCGCGCTGCACACCGGCGACACCGCGCAGGTCACGCTCGGTGCCCTGCCCGGCCGCCACTACACGGCGCGCCTGCGCGAACTCGCCGCCGCTGCGGACCCGCAAAGCCGCACGTGGCGCGCGCGGCTCACGCTCGAACATCCCGACGCCGACGTGCGCCTCGGCATGACCGCCAACGTGGCGTTCGCGGCCCCGAGCGAGGCCAGCGCGCCGGCCGCGTTTACCGTGCCGGCCACCGCGCTCTTCCACGACGGCGAGGCGCCCGCCATCTGGGTCGTCCACGCGCCCGACAACGTGCTGCAGTTGCGGCGCGTAAGCATCGCGCGCTACGACGCGCGCACGATCACCGTGGCAAGCGGATTGCAGGACGGCGAGCGCATCGTGCTGCAAGGCGTCCATACGGTGCACGCGGGCGAGCGGGTACGGCCGGTCGCGCCGCTGCATCCCGAGGACTTCGCGTCATGAGCCAGACGACGGACCCGGGTCCCGGCGCCGATCACGAAGAGGGCCGCTTCAACCTGTCGGCGTGGGCGCTGCGGCATCGGGCGCTCGTCACCTTTCTCGTTGTGCTGGCAACGATATTCGGCGCGCTCGCCTATACGCGTCTTGCGCAATCGGAAGACCCTCCCTTCACGTTCCGCGTGATGGTCATCCAGACCTTCTGGCCCGGCGCGAGCGCGCGCCAGGTCGAGGACCAGGTGACGACCCGTATCGGCCGCAAGCTGCAGGAAACGCCTTATATCGACTTTCTGCGCAGCTATTCGCGGCCCGGCGAATCGCTCGTGTTCTTCACGATGAAGGACTCCGCGCCCGTGAGCGAAGTGCGCGAGACCTGGTACCAGGTGCGCAAGAAGGTCGGCGACATCGCGTACACGCTGCCCCAGGGCGTGCAAGGACCGTTCTTCAACGACGAGTTCGGCGACGTCTACACCAACATCTACGCACTGGAGGGCGACGGCTTTTCGCCCGCGCAACTGCACGATTACGCAGACAAGCTGCGCGAGCAGCTGCTGCGCGTGCCCGACGTCGGCAAGGTCGATTATTTCGGCGATCCGCAGCAGCGCATCTACATCGAGATTCCGAACACGCAGCTCACACGCCTCGGCATCTCGCCCACGCAGCTCGGCCAGGTGATCGGCGCGCAGAACAGCGTCTCCGCCGCGGGCACGCTCACGACCGCCGACGACCGCGTGTTCGTGCG
Source organism: Paraburkholderia sp. EG286B (assembly GCF_040965655.1). Classification (NCBI taxonomy): domain Bacteria; kingdom Pseudomonadati; phylum Pseudomonadota; class Betaproteobacteria; order Burkholderiales; family Burkholderiaceae; genus Paraburkholderia; species Paraburkholderia sp. EG286B. The sequence goes on from NZ_JBFRCF010000002.1 coordinate 179,621, forward strand.
CCCGAGCGGCCAGTACGAGGACCTCAAGGTGCTCGCCGATACGCTGATCCGCGTGAACGACCGCACGTTTCGGCTGGGCGACATCGCCACGATCCGGCGCGGCTACGACGAGCCGCTCGCCACGCAGATGCGCTTTCAGAACCAGGCGGTGCTCGGCATCGGCCTCACGATGCAGCCGGGCGGCGACGTGATCCGCCTCGGCAAGGCGCTCGATGCGCGCGTCGAGCAGTTGCGCGCGCAACTTCCCGCTGGGCTGAAGCTCGTGGAGGTGTCGAGCATGCCCGATGCGGTCGCGCGCTCGGTGGACGACTTCGTCGAAGCCGTCGCCGAGGCCGTGGGCATCGTGCTGCTCGTGAGCCTCGTTTCGCTCGGCGTGCGCACGGGCATGGTGGTGGTCATCACCATTCCGATCGTGCTCGCTGTCACCTCGCTCGCGATGTACCTCTTCGGCATCGGTCTGCACAAGGTGTCGCTCGGCACGCTCGTGCTCGCGCTCGGCCTGCTCGTCGACGACGCCATCATTTCCGTCGAGATGATGGCAGTGAAGCTCGCGCAGGGCTGGAACCTCACGCGCGCCGCTGCATTCGCCTACACCAGCACCGCGTTCCCGATGCTGACCGGCACGCTCGTCACCGTTTCGGGTTTCCTGCCCATCGTGCTCGCGAGGTCGAGCACCGGCGAGTACACGCGCTCGATCTTCCAGGTGTCCGCCATCGCGCTGATCGCCTCGTGGTTTGCGGCCGTCGTGCTGATCCCGCTGCTGGGCTACCGGCTGTTGCCGGAGCGCAAGCCCGATCCGGATGCGGCGCACGCCGCCCATGGCGACGATCACGAGCACGAGATCTACGACACGCGTTTCTATCGGCGGCTGCGTGGCTGGATCGGCTGGTGCATCGAGCGCCATGCCATCGTGCTCGTGCTGACCATCGCGCTGTTCGTGGCCGCGCTCGCGTGCTTCAAGCTCGTGCCGCAGCAGTTCTTCCCGAGTTCCGACCGGCCCGAGTTGCTCGTGGACGTGCGCCTGCCCGAAAGCGCCTCGATCGATGCGACGCTGCGCCAGACGAAGCGCCTCGAAGCGGCGATCAAGGGCCGCCCCGAGATCGACCATTTCATCGATTTCGTCGGCACCGGCGCGCCGCGCTTCTATCTGCCGCTCGATCAGCAGTTGCAGCAGCCCAATTTTGCGCAGTTCGTGATCACGGCGAAGTCGGTCGAAGACCGCGAGAAGCTCGCCAGATGGCTCGAACCGATGCTGCGCGACAAGTTCCCGGCCATCCGCACGCGTCTCTCGCGCCTCGAGAACGGGCCGCCGGTCGGCTACCCCGTGCAGTTCCGCGTGAGCGGCGACGACATCCCGAGCGTGCGCGACATCGCGAACAAGGTGGCGGCGACGATGCGCGCCGATCCGCGTACCGACAACGTCAGTTTCGACTGGGACGAACCGGCGGGACGCTCGCTGCACTTCCAGATCGACCAGCAAAAGGCGCGCGCGCTCAATGTCTCGTCGCAGGACATCGCCAATTTCCTGCAGTTGACGTACTCGGGCTATACCGTCACGCAATTTCGCGAGCGCGACAAGCTCATCAGCGTCGATCTGCGTTCGCCCGCCGCCGAACGCGTCGATCCCGCGCGTCTGCTCTCGCTCGCCATGCCCACACCGAACGGCCCGGTGCCGCTCGGTGCGCTCGGGCATCTCGCCAACGATCTGGAGTACGGCGTGATCTGGTCGCGCGACCGGCAGCCCACGATCACCGTGCAGTCCGACGTGCGTGCGGGCGCGCAAGGCATCGACGTCACGCATGCGCTCGACGGCAAACTGGAATCGATCAAGCGCGCGCTGCCGCCCGGCTACCACATCGAGGTGGGCGGCTCCGTGGAGGAAAGCGCGAAGGGCCAGGCGTCCATCTTCGCGCAGTTGCCGGTCCTCGCCATTGCCGTGCTCACGCTGCTCATGATCCAGCTGCAAAGCATCACGCGCGTGCTGATGGTCGTGCTGACCGCGCCGCTCGGTCTGATCGGCGTGGTGATCGCCCTGCTCGTGTTCGGGCAGCCGTTCGGCTTCGTGGCCATGCTGGGCGTGATCGCCATGTTCGGGATCATCATGCGCAACTCGGTGATTCTCGTGGACCAGATCGAAACGGACATCCGCGCCGGGCACAAGCGCTTCGACGCCGTGGTGGGCGCCACGGTGCGCCGCTTCCGGCCAATCATGCTGACGGCAGCGGCCGCCGTGCTCGCGCTCATTCCGCTCTTGCGCTCGAACTTCTTCGGACCGATGGCGACGGCGCTGATGGGCGGCATCACGATTGCGACCGTGCTCACGCTGTTCTTCCTGCCCGCGGCGTACGCGGCCGCGTTCCGCGTGCGCAGCAGCGAGACTGACGAGACCGGCAAGACGCCGGAACAGGCATCATGAAAACGGATTCTTCGACATTGGCGTCGGGCCCGCATGAAACGGCGCGTTTGCCCGCAACACGTTTTCCGCACGCGCCCGGCTTGCTCGCCGCATGCGCCGCGCTCGCGCTGGCAGGCTGCGCGCTGGGCCCGACCGGTGAGCCGCCCGCCATGCCGCAGCCCGAGCACTACGGTGCGCAGGCGCAACCGGCACAGACGGTCGCCGCCCAGGGCGTCCCGCAGCAGTTCGTGACGGACGCGGAACCGGTGCCGCAATGGTGGACGCTCTACGGCTGCGACGCGCTCGATGCGCTCGTCAACGAGGGGCTCGCCAACAGCCCGAACCTCGCCGCCGCCGACCACAACCTGCAGGCCGCGCGCGAGCAGTTGCGCGGCCAGATCGGCAGCTCGCTGCTGCCGACCGTCGACGCCATCGGCATCGCGCAACGCCAGCAGCAACCCGCGATCCCGCAGTTCGGCATCGACCAGCTGCAATACGCGATTTTTGCGGGCTTGATCGACGTGCGCTACACCTTCGACGTGTTCGGCGCGACCCGCCTGAACAACGCGGCGCTCGCCTCGCGCGTGAACGTGCAGGCGTTCCAGTTCGAGGCCGCGCAGCGCGCGCTCGCAGCGAACATCGTGGCGAGCGCGCTCGGCGCGGCAACGCTGCATGCGCAGATCGACACGACCGAGCAGCTGATCGCGCTCGCCAATGCGCAGGCCGACGACGTGCAAAAGCGCTACGCACTCGGCTCGGCCTCGCACACCGATCTGCTCAGCGCGCAGCAGAGCGCGGCGTCGCTCGCGGCGAGTCTGCCGGGGCTGCGTCAGCAATGGATCGCACAGCGCCATGCGCTCGCCGTGCTGATCGGCCGTACGCCTGACCAGGCGCCGCCCGACCTCGATCTCGCCAGCCTGACCTTGCCCGCGCAGGTGCCCGTGGTCATCCCTTCAGAACTCCTGAGAACCCGTCCCGACATCGAAGCCGCCGAAGCCACGCTCAAGGCGGCCGCCGCCGGCGTCGGCGCCGCCACCGCGCAGATGTACCCGAGCATCACGCTTTCGGCGGCGCTCGGCCAGGGCGGCTTCAGCTGGCCGGTGGTGACCTCCGGCGCGGGCGCGCTGTGGGCGATCGGCGCTTCGCTTTCGCAGCCGATCTTCCACGGCGGCGCACTCGTCGCCCAGCGGCGCGCGGCGTTGCAGTCCTACGAGGCAGCCAACGACACCTATAAGCAAACGGTGCTCACGGCGTTCCAGGACGTCGCCGACCGCCTCGCCGCGCTCGATCACGACGCCCAGGCCCTCGACGCAGCCAGTACCTCGGCACGCACGGCCCAGGGCGTCTACGAGGACACCAACGCGCGCTACAAGCTCGGCGCGGTGCCGTGGTACGCGGTGCGCCAAAGCGAGCAGCAATGGCGTAACGCACGGCTCGACGAAATCCGCTATCGCGGCACGCGGTTTGCCGACACGGCCGCCCTCTTCCAGGCGATGGGCAATCCGCCGGTCAACCCGGCGACGCTCGGCAGTGGCCGTGGGGCGGACACGGCCGCTGCCGCGCACGCATCGGACGCTGGGGCCGCCGCGCAAGGCAAGTAACACGCGCGATTGTCCGGGCGTCTCGGCGTACCATGATCGCAAGCGCCGCGCACGCCGGCGCAACCGCTTCATGGAGACGACAGCATGCCCCGTCCATCGCTCGACTTCTGGTTCGACCTCGCCAGCAACTACAGCTATCTGAGCGTGATGCGCATCGACGCACTCGCGGCGCGAAATGGCGTGGATGTTCACTGGCGGCCCTTCCTCCTCGGCCCCATTCTCGACGCACTCGGCTGGGAAGGTCCGCCCTTCGTCGTGCAGAAGGAAAAGGGCGCCTATGTGTGGCAGGACATGCGCCGGCAGTGCCGCAAATACGCGCTGCCGTGGCAGCAGCCCAGCGAGTTTCCCCGCCGCACCGTGCTCGCGACGCGCATCGCCGTGCTCGCCGCCGACGAGCCGTGGCTGCCCGACTGGTGCCGCGCCGTCATGACGCGCAACTATGGCGACGACCGCGAAGTCGATTCACCCGAGGCGGTTGCACACCTGCTCGACACGCTCGGATTGCCGGCACAGCGGCTCATCGAGGAAGCCGGCAGCGAAGCGAACCGGCTGCGCCTGCGCGAGCGCACCCAGGCGGCTCGCGATCTCGGCATCTTCGGCGCACCGACGTTTTTTGTCGGCGAGGCAATGTTCTGGGGCAACGACCGGCTGGAAGACGCGATCGAAACGGCGCTCTGCGCGCCGCGGAACCGGGACACTGCGTAGTCCTGCTCTCCGCGCTTCACTAGCGTGGAGTCGTTCGTATTCCTGCCTGTTCAGGCCGTCACGTATTCGCGCGGTTCGCACAGCCAAACCTTCGGACTGCGTTCTGACGATGTGTTTCGAGGCGCGATGCCTCATACCGCTTGCCTGTGCACAAAGCCTTTGGCGTCAGCCAGTTAGCTTCGATATCCCAGGGTTATGAACAGGGGCTTCAACAAAAACTGTGGAAAACTCAGCGCGAGAGTTACTCACAGATTTCGTTGACAGCCCTGTGGAAAAGCCCTGGAAAGCTCGACCAACTCCTTGGCCCACAAGGAAATTCTGCTCACCAAACAAAACACGGCGCGCCGTTGCCGACGCGCCGTGTTTATCCTGCAGAACTCATCGAACCAGCATCAAGGCTTGTTCGATTCGAACAGATCCATGATCTGCTTCTTCTCCGTCGTGGTCACGCTCGGCGGGGTCATGCCGCCCGGACCCATGCTGCCGGTCGCGCCGCTCGCATCGCTCGCCGCACCCGCCGGGTTCGCCGAGTCCAGACCGATGCTCGCCACGAAGCCGCTACCCGGCGTCATGTCCGAGAAGAACAGTTCGTCGTTGATCGTCGTGAGGCCCTCGGGCATCGCCGGCTCTTCCTGCGGCACGCCGCGCAGCGCACGCTGCATGTACTCCACCCAGATCGGCAACGCGAGCTGCGCGCCGAATTCGCGGCTGCCTAGACTCTTCGGCTGGTCGTAGCCCATCCACGCCACGGCAACCAGCGTGCGCTGATAACCCGCGAACCAGCCGTCCTTGGCGTCGTTGGTCGTACCGGTCTTGCCTTGCAGGTCGTTGCGATGGAGCACGTTGGTGCCGGCGCCGGTACCCGCCGTCGCCACCGAGTGCAGCAGGCTGTTCATCACGAACGCGTTGCGCGGCGAGAGCGTTTGCGGCGCATTCTGGCCCGCCACCAGCGGCTGCGCGCGCAGGATCGGCTGGCCGCGCGCGTCGTCCACTTCGGCGATCAGGTACGGGTTGATGCGATAGCCGCCGTTCGCGAACACGCTATACGCGCCCGCCGACTGCAGCGGCGTGACGAGGCCCGCGCCGAGCGCCATCGGCAGGTACGGCGGGGTCTTGTCCGCGTCGAAGCCGAAGCGCTGCGTCACGTAGTCCTGCGCGTACTTCGTGCCGATGTACGAGAGGATGCGGATCGACACGAGGTTCTTCGACTTCTGCAGCGCGAGGCGCATCGACATCGGCCCTTCGGGCTGGTCGTCGTCCTTCGGCTCCCACGCGTCGCCGCCCGGCGAGCTGGGGGGGAAGTACAGCGGCGCGTCGTTGATGATCGTCGCCGGTCCGAGGCCCTTTTCGAGCGAAGCCGAGTAGATGAACGGCTTAAAGCTCGAGCCCGGCTGACGCCATGCCTGCGTGATGTGGTTGAACTTGTTCTTGTTGAAGTCGAAGCCGCCGATCAGCGCACGGATCGCACCGTCCTGCGGCGTGAGCGAGACGAGCGCGCCTTCGACCTGCGGCAGCTGCGTGATCTGCCAGTTGCCCTTCGCGTCTTCCATCAGGCGCACGATCGAGCCGGGGCGAATGCGCAGCGCCTGCGACGCGCGCGGCGAGAGCGCGGCCGCGACGAAGCGCAGGCCCTCGCCCGTCACCGTCACCGAGGTGCCGTCGAGCTGTTGCGCCGTCACCGACTTCGGGCCCGCGTCGGTCACGACCGCCGAGACGAGGTCGCCGTTGTCCGGGTGATCGGTGAGCGCGTCTTCGATGGCCTGCTCGCGGTCGTCGCCGTCGGCGGGCAGTTGCACGAAGCCTTCCGGTCCGCGATAGCCGTGGCGGCGCTCATAGTCCATCACGCCCTTGCGCACGGCCGCGTACGCGGCGTCCTGGTCGGCCGAATCGATCGTCGTCGTCACCGTGAGGCCGCGCGTATAGGTCTCGTCCTTGTACTGCGCGTACATCATCTGGCGCACCATTTCCGCGACGTATTCGGCGTGCACGTTGTACTCGGTGCCGGCCGTCTTCGTCTGCAGCGGCTCCTTGATCGCCACGTCGTACTGCGCCTGGGTGATGTAGCCGAGGTCGAGCATGCGCTTGAGGATGTACTCCTGGCGAATCTTCGCGCGGTGCGGATTGACGATCGGGTTATACGCCGAAGGCGCCTTCGGCAGGCCCGCGAGCATCGCCGCCTGAGCGACCGTGATGTCCTTCAGGTCCTTGCCGAAGTACACGCGCGCCGCCGCCGAAAAACCGTAGGCGCGCTGACCCAGATAAATCTGGTTCATGTACAGCTCGAGAATCTGGTCCTTCGTCAGTGCGCGCTCGATCTTGTAGGCGAGCAGCATCTCGTAGACCTTACGCGTGTAGGTCTTCTCGCTCGACAGGAAGAAGTTGCGCGCGACCTGCATCGTGATCGTGCTCGCGCCCTGCGAGGCGCCGCCGTGCATGAGGTCCGCCACGCCCGCGCGCAGGATGCCGACGAAGTCCACGCCGCCGTGCTCGTAGAACCGGTAGTCCTCGATGGCGAGCACGGCCTTCTTCTGGATGTCAGGAATATCCTGGAAGCGCACGAGCTGACGGCGCTCTTCGCCGAACTCGCCGATCAGCACGTGATCGGCGGTATAGATGCGCAGCGGCACCTTGGGCTGATAGTTGGTGAGAGCGTCGAGCGACGGCAGTTGCGGTCCCATCACGACGAGCGCGTAGCCCAAGAGCAGCGCACCGACCACGCAGAGCGTGCCGATCAGGCCGACGAACCAGAGCGCGAGCGTAGTGCCGATGGAGCGCCGCTTCGGGCTCCCGTCGCGCGGCCCGTTGCCGCCGGACCCGCCGCCCGATTCAGGCCGGCGAGGCGGCTGGCGCCCGTTGTTGAAGGAGGGTTCCCGATCTTCGTTCGGGTACTGCGGTGAAGGCGGTCGTTTGATGATAGGCATGACTGGAATGATGGACGCGTCTCGCGCGCGCCGGCTGCGCGCAACTCGCGCGCATGGATCTCGACCACGGCGTCATGGCGCCAATGCGGCATACGACGTCGCCGGCTCAATCCCGGCGACGCGGCGCGACCGGCAACGCCCCCGTCCGGCCGCGCGGCGCGCACTATGGCACGCCACATGCGAATACCCGCCCGATCAGGCGCCATCCGCGAAATGTAACAGCGCATTCTAAAGAAATCGCGGGCGCCGGGTCGCGCTTTTTTTGTAAGAGTTTCTTGGGAAACGCTTCCCGCCCGATTTTTTGGCAGCCTAGGCGCTGGCTTGCGCCGATCATGGCTTTATGCGCGAAAAGTTTCGTAACCATCTTCCTGTCGTGCGACAAATTAGACATTGTGCCGTTGTTGACGGCAGATTCTTGCAGGCAGGGTTGTTCCTGGTCGCGCACCTTCCAATTGCGCATCGGCGCACTCGTCTTATCATGAAAGATCTGCTACACGCCCCTGTCTGCGCCCAGGCGAGCACGCATTCATTCTTACAAAAAGCTGTTGCGCAGGCAGGCAAACCGACGTCATACGAAGCCGACCCAACGGCCCGTCGATCATGAACAAGCCCAGCGAACGCATCGTCGTCTTCGTTACGCCCGCGCAAAAGCGCGCGATCTCCGCCACCGCCGACGAGCTCGGCATCAGCATCAGCGAACTCATGCGCCGCGCCGTGATCGCATTCAGCGCTACGAGCGATCAGGTGAAGGCCGCGAGCATCGTCGACCGGCTGAACGCGCCGCGTCAACCCGACGCCCTCGCCCAGGTGCTGCAAAAGGCCGCGAGGCCGCTGCGCGTGGGCCGTGCGGGCGCGATCCGGCCACCCGCAGGCGCGGCGGCGGCCATCGGTGCGACCGACGCGACTGCCAACGCGCAAAAGGATACCGAAGCAGCTGCGGCCATTCATGATGACGCCCCCCACGAGGCAACGCCTCAAGCGCCAAACGCCCCCCTGCCCGCCGCACACACCGACGAGGCGGACGTGAGCCATGCCGCGCGCGAAATCGCCCAGGCTGTCGCCCGGCTGAGCGCCGAAGCGGCCGCCGCAGCGGAAAGCGCCGCGCTCGACACGGCCGCGGCGCAGTCGCTCGACGTCGAACCACTGCAGCCGCTGAGCTCGGCGCCCTTCGCGCGCTCGCGGCGCGACGCAAGCGATCCACGCGACGAAGCCCGCAGCGACGACGCTGCGCCCGAAGGCGGCAAATACGCCTGACACGGGCCGCATCCGCTTCGCCCTACGCACGAGTCACGATCGGCTTAACGCCCGCTTACACGCGCGCCCGCGAGCGCCGCGCGGGCCCGATTCCTTTAAGTCCCTTTTAAGACGGGCCGTGGTGTAATATCCGCGATCGATGACGGCGCCCGGCCTGCAGCGGTGCTTCGCGCCGTGCAACCAGGCCTCGTCCTGACGAACATACGCGTGCAAGAAAACACCTTCACGCTATTGCAATTGCCGCACTCGCCCCGATTTGCGCCGTGCATGCGCGCCAGGCGTAAAGCGGCGTAAGCTGGCAGATGGATCCGCCCTCTGCCAGCCGGCTGGCGCGTGTGGCCAACCGCGTACACGCACCTCGGCCCACCATGGCCGATCTCATTTCACTGGAGGAATTCATGTCGCTTTTCGACTCCATCTCCCGCACCGTCAAGGGCCTGCTCAACGACGCCGCCGACTCGGTGCAGGATCCGTCGCGCGACGCGCGCCAGATCGTGCGTGAGCTCGACGACAGCATCGGCCGCGCGGAGAACTCGCTCGTCGAGATCCAGGCGCAGGTCGCGACGCAGCAAAGCAAGCGCGACGTGGCCGCCGACAAGGCGAAGAAGTACGAAGACGGCGCGAAGCGCGCGCTGCAATCGGGCGACGAAGCGCTCGCACGCGAAGCGCTCGGCGCGCAGCAAACCGCCGAAGCCGAACGCGATGCACTCGCGGGCGAACTCGCGAAGCTCGAACCGTCGGTCGATCAACTGAAGCAGCAGATCGACGACATGCGCCAACGCCGCAACGATCTGAACGCGCGCTCGAACATCCTGCAGGCGAAGCAGCAGATCGCCCAGGCGAAGGATGTCGCGGCCACGGCGCTGGGCGGCATCGGCGGCAAGAATCTCGATGGCGATTTCCAGAAGCTGGAAGAGAAGGTCGCGCTGTCGAACGCGCGCTCGGACGCCCGCCTGAATTCGTCCGACCAGTCGAGCGGCAAGGCGCTCGACGACAAGCTCGCGGCGCTCAACAAGGGCCCGTCGGTCGACGAGCGCCTCGAGGCGCTCAAGAAGCAGATGAACACGCCGGCACAGTAAGCGCCTGCGTGCTGGATGCGGCGCGGCATGGTCCGTGCGGCCGATGCAGTCGGCAGGCGCCCGATGGCGCCGCATCCCCGTATCGAATGCCATGGAGACGGGCGTCAATCCGCCCGGCCTGCAACATGAAAAAGTTTCTTGCCGCTGCCAGCATCGCCGTTGCGTCGCTCGCCTTCACGGGCGGCGTTGCGTTCGCCGTGCCTAGCGTGCAGCAGATCGAATCCGCGATGTCCCAAGGCGACTGGCAGCGCGCCGACTCCGGCCTGACTGAAGTCCTGCAGGCGCATCCGGACAACGCTCGCGCGCACTACCTCTACGCCCAGGTGCTCGACCGCGAAGGCCGTTACAGCGACGCGCTTACGCAGGTCGAGCAGGCGAAGTCGCTCGATCCGCAAATCCGCTTCACCCAGCCGCAGCGTTTCGCGCAGGTCGAAGCGAAGATTCGTTCCGACGCCTCGCGCGCCGGCAGTGTCAACACGAACAGCACGGGCAACCCGTTCACGCAGCAGCAGCTGGCCGCGCCCGCGCCACAGAAGCGAGGTCCTGGTATGGGCATGTGGATCGGTATCGCCATTTTGCTGGTTGGCATTGCGCTCGTGCTGCGCTGGACCCTGCGCCGCGCGAAGTCCACCGAAGACGCCAAGGCCGGCGACGACCGCCGCGATCAACTCAAGCGCGCCACCGAGCTGCTCAACGGCGTGCGCTCGCTCAAGCTCGACGTGAAGCTCTCGACTGCGCCCGGCCACGAAGCGCTCGAAAAGGAAGTCGAAGGACTCGAAGCGCAGTTGCGCAGCCTCGTCGAAACGCTTTCGAACAGCGCGAATCCGCGGCCACCGTATGAGATCGAGGATCTCGAGCGCCAGTTCGCGAGCCTCAAGGCGCGCGCCGAAGGCCGCCCCGATCCGAATGCGCAGCCTGCGGCGCCGGACTACGGCAGCAACTCCAGCTACGCGCGAGAAGCCGACGCCGCTTTCGGACGTCAGCCGCAGTATCCGCCTGCGCCGCCGCAGCAACCGCCGCAGGTCATCGTGCAGCAAGGCGGCGGTGGCATGGGCGGCATGGGTGGCCTGCTCACGGGCGTGCTGCTCGGCGAAGCCCTGAACCATGGCCGTGACCGCGTGATCGAGCGCGATGTGTATGTCGACGACGAAGGCCGCCGCGTTCAGCGCGACGGCAACAATAGCGGCGGCCTCGACTTCGGCCAGGGCTCGAACGACTGGGACGACGGCTCGGGCGGCGGCGGTGTCGATATGGGCAGCAACGACAGTCCGGACGACTGGAACAACTCCTGAACGCCTGCGGCTTCCCCAGCGCACACTGCTAAAACAACGACGGGCTCCTTCATGGAGCCCGTTTTGCATCGGCGCACAACACGACACATCACACATGACGGCGGACGCACACATGGCCAAAGAAGCGCTCGGCAACGGGGGCGCGCTGCGCATCGCCATCATCGGCAGCGGCTTTTCCGGCATCGGCATGGCGATCCGGCTGCGTCGCATGCGCGTGGATTCGTTCACGATCTATGAGGCCGCCGAAGGCCTCGGCGGCACCTGGCGCGACAACGCCTATCCGGGCGCCGCCTGCGATATTCCTTCGCACCTCTATTCGTTTTCGTTCGAGCTGAATCCGGCGTGGACGCGCACCTTCGCGCCGCAGCACGAAATCCTCGACTACCTGCGCCATTGCGCGCACAAGTACGACGTCGAGCGCTTCATCGAATACCGTTCGCGCGTGCGCGCGGCGCGCTTCCTGGAGGCGCGCGGCGTCTGGCAGGTGGAGATCGAACGCGACGGCGCGCTCGCGACGATCGAAGCCGATATCGTGATCGCCGCGAACGGTCCGCTCTCGCGCCCGGCGCTGCCGCATATCGCGGGCATCGAGCGCTTCGAAGGCAAGCTGTTCCACTCGGCGCGCTGGGACCACGACTACGCGCTCGAAGGCAAGCGCATCGCCGTGATCGGCACCGGTGCGAGCGCGATCCAGTTCGTGCCGCGTATCCAGCCGCGTGCGGCGCAACTCACGGTGTTTCAGCGCACGCCGCCGTGGATCATGCCGCGGCCCGACCGCGCCATCAGCGAGCGCTGGCGCTGGATTTATCGGCACCTGCCCTTGGCGCAACGCGTGGCTCGCGCCAGGATTTACTGGCAGCACGAATCGCGTGCGCTCGGCTTCGCGGTGGAGCCGCGCCTGCTCAAGGCGCCGACGAAGTTCGCGCTGAGCTACCTCGCGCACAAGGTGAAAGACCCCGACCTGCGTGCGCGCCTCACGCCCGACTATCTGCTGGGCTGCAAGCGCGTGCTGCTCTCGAGCGACTACTACCCTGCCCTCGCGCAGCCTAACGTCGAGCTGGTGACCGACGCGATCCGCGAGGTCGTCGCCGATGGCATCGTCACCGCCGACGGCACGCATCGGCCTTTCGACGCGATCGTCTGCGGTACGGGCTTTCAGGTCAACGATGTGGATGCGCCTTTCCAGGTGACGGGCGCAGGCGGCCAGGACCTCGGCGAGACATGGCGGCGCGACGGCCCCGAGGCCTACCTCGGCGCGAGCGTCGCGGGCTTCCCGAATCTCTTCTTCGTGATCGGGCCGAATACGGCGCTCGGGCACAACTCGATGATCTACATGATCGAGTCGCATATCGCCTATATCGCGGCCTGCATCCGAGCGCTGCAGCGCTCGGGCGCCCGCACGATGGAGGTTCGCGCCGAGGCGCAGCAAAGCTGGAACGCGCGCGTGCAGGCGCGTTTCGCGCGCACCGTGTGGCAGTCGGGCTGCCGCAGCTACTACCTGACGCGGGCGGGCAAGAACACCGCCCTTTGGCCCGGCTTCACGTTCATGTTCCGCCGCAAAACGCGCCGCGTGCGCACCGCCGACTACGCGTTCGGGCGCTAGACACGCTGCGGATGCCCCGCGTACACGCGCGTCTCGTACGCGAAGTTCACGGTGCCGTCCTTTTGTGTCGCCTCGAACAGCTCGCGCAGCGCCGCGAGCATTGGCTCGTGGCGTTCGTCGCCCGCGCGCGGCGCGTACGACGACGACATCAGCCGTCCGCGCAGGCCATCGAAGTCGAGCAGTTGCGCATTCGGGAACACCGTCTGATGCTCGAAGCCGTCGCCGAACCAGTCGGCCATCGCAGCCGAGTCGGGATAGGTTTCGGCCACCCGCGCGTAGTCGGGGCAAAACCGCTGCAGCAGCGCCTCGTAGCCCGCCAAAAACGCCGAGCCTTCGAGCAGGCGGCTGTTCCAGAACAGCACGATTTTGCCGCGCGGCTTGAGGATGCGCGCGAATTCGCGCTGCGTGTCGGTCTTGTGGAACCAGTGGAACGCCTGCGCGGCGCTCACGAGATCCACGCTCGCGGCTTCGAGCGTCGTCGCCTCCGCCGTACCCGCCACGCTGCGATAGCCTTGATAGCCGCCCAGCAGCTCGTCCGCCGCGGCGCGCATGGCCGCGTTCGGCTCGACGGCCGTGACCGGATGGCCCGCGTCGAGAAAGAGTTTCGTGGAGAGGCCCGTGCCCGCACCGATGTCGGCCACGGGCGCGCCCGGCGCGATGCCGCACTCCACATGCACGAAGGTCGCCACTTCGCGCGGATAGGTCGGCCGGAATTTCACGTAGTCTGCGACCCGGTCGGTGAAACGCCGGGTGGAATCGTCGATCATCGTCTGCCCTTTCGTCGTTCAACCGCCCCCGCCGAGGAGCTTCACCAGCTCCCAGAGGAAGCGCAACACCATCACGATCAGCTCCCAGAGCTGGATCAGCTGCTGCCAGAGCGCGAGCGGCGCGCTCCCGCCGAAAATCGCTTCTATCATCTTGCTCCCGTCGCGACGCCCCTTTGCTCCCCATTGCCGGCTTTCGAAGCGCCCGAGTTCCCGATCATAGCGCCAGGCGCCACCCCTGCGCTCAAGTCGCCGTGTTACACGCCGTAAACAAGTTCAGAAAGCCCGGCGATCGGACCTGCCGGCGACCGGGCACGCAGCTTTGGGCAGTTTTGTCCGCAGCTTTCATGGCGCACCGGGAAAGGAGACACCCGATGGCACGTTTGCGTTTGCTGGGTCTGCGCGGCCGCCGCCGCGCGGGAAAATCCGCCGGCGTGGTCGGCGACATTGCCGCATATGCCGGCCGGCTCGGTATCGAGATCTGCGACGTGGCGGGCCATGTCGACGAAGTGGCCGCGCGCGTGCAGCGTCAGACCGACGTCTGCCACGCCCTGCGCGAATCGGCGGCCCACACCCTCGCCGGCAACCATAAGATCGCCACCGCCGCACGCGCCATGCGCGAACTGAGCACCGGCACCGCCGCCACCGTGCAGCAGTCGCAGCAGACCATCGAGGAGTCGCTAGCCGACATTCACGGTCTCGTGGAAAGCGTCACCGTCATCGAGACGCAGATCCGGGCGCTCAAAGGTGCGCTCGCGCATGTCTCTAAGGTCTCCGAGGAAATCTCCCTGATCGCGCGGCAAACCCAGCTTCTCGCGCTCAACGCGGCCATCGAGGCGGCGCGCGCGGGCGAGTCCGGCAAGAGCTTCGCCGTGGTCGCGGCCGAGGTGAAGAACCTCTCCGCCAAGACTGCACAGGCCACCGGCCAGATCGAGCAAACCCTCGGCCAACTCACGCAGCAGACCGAGCAGCTCATCGCCGAGGGCACCGCCAACACCGAACGCGCGCATCGCGTGCGCGAGGGCACGCACACGATCGGCGAGGCTGTGCACAGCACCGGCCAGGCAATCATGCAGCTCGACGAGCACGCCGGCCAGATCGCCCAGCTCACGGGCGAGATCGAGACGAAGTGCGACGGGCTCGAGAGCCAGGTGGGCGAGATGGTCGCGGGCGTCGAAGATTCGGGGCGCAACTTCGTGCAGGCGAAGGATCAGCTCGGCAAGCTGCTCGAGGTCTCCGAAACGCTCATCGAGCTTTCCGCCGCAACCGGCGTGGAAACCGACGACACCCGCTTCATCGAGACGGTGCAGCGCGCCGCCGCCCAGGTGAGCAAGTTGTTCGAAGGCGCGCTCGCGCGTGGCGAGATCGGCGAAGCGGATCTGTTCGACAGCGTCTACACCCCTGTGCCGAACACGAACCCGCAGCAGCATTTGACGCGCTTCACGGCCTTCACCGATCGTATGCTGCCCCCGATCCTCGAACCGCTGCTCGCGTTCGACGAACGCGTCGCCTTCTGTGTCGCGATCGATCCGCGCGGCTACATACCGACCCACAATCGCAAGTTCTCGCATCCGCAGGGCGCCGACCCGGTGTGGAATGCCGCGAACTGCCGCAATCATCGAATTTTCAACGACCGCGCGGGCCGCGCCGCCGGTTCGCACACCAAGCCCTTCCTGCTGCAGACCTATCGCCGCGACATGGGCGGCGGCACGTTCGTGATGATGAAGGACGCCTCCGCGCCGATTTTCGTGAACGGTCGGCACTGGGGAGGATTTCGCATGGGATACCGGCTGTAGCGACTGCGCCGCAAAAAGCAAACGGCTCGCGGACATCACTGCCCACGAGCCGTTTTTAACATGCGTTTCGAAGCGCGGCGGCGCTCAGACGGCCATCGCCATCCGCTTGCGCTCTGCGCGCTGCATGAAGTAGTTGCCGGCGATCACACCCACCGTCACGACCGCGATGAAGAGCGTCGCGAGCGCATTCATCTCCGGGTTCAGGCCAAGGCGCACGCGCGAAAACACCACGAGCGGCAACGTGGTCGAGCCCGGGCCCGAAAGAAACGCCGAGAGCACCAGATCGTCGATCGACAGCGTGAACGACAGCAGCCAGCCTGCCGCAAGCGCCTGCGAGATGAGCGGCAGCGTGATCTGGAAGAACACCTTGAACGGCGTTGCGCCAAGGTCCAGCGCCGCTTCTTCTAGCGACGGGTTCAGCTCGCGCACGCGCGACTGCACGATGATGGCGACGTACGAAATGCACAGCATGACGTGGCCGATCCAGATCGTGAACACGCCGCGCCCCGCGGGCCAGCCAATCAGCTTGCCCATTTCCACGAACAGCAGCAGCAGCGAAATGCCCTGGATCACTTCGGGAATCACGAGCGGCGCGTTGATCATGCCCGAGAAGAGCGTGAAGCCGCGAAAGCGCCCCATGCGCGCGAGCACGAAGCCCGCCCACGTGCCGATGAACACCGAGGCGAACGCCGTCATCAGCGCGATGCGCAGCGAGAGCCATGCAGCCGTGATCAACTCGTCGTCGGTGATGAGCGCCTGATACCAGCGCGTGGAAAAGCGCGTCCACACCGTCACGAGTTGCGACTCGTTGAACGAGTAGACGACCAGGCTCAGGATCGGAATATAGAGGAACGCGAAGCCGAGGCCGAGCGCGATGAACTGCAGAACGCGATTCGGTTTCATTTGCCGCGGCCCTCCAGTTCCTTCGCCTGGTAGTGCTGGAACAGCGCCATCGGCACGAGCAGCAGCAGCACCATCGCGCAGGTCACCGCGGAGGCCATCGGCCAGTCGGCATTGTCGAAGAACTCGTTCCACATGACGCGGCCGATCATCAGCGTGTTCGCGCCGCCGAGCAGCTCAGGAATTACGTACTCGCCCACCGCCGGAATGAACACGAGCAGGCAGCCGGCGATGATGCCGTTCTTCGAGAGCGGCAGCGTGATCTCCACGAACGCGCGCCACGGCTTCGCGCCGAGGTCGTAGGCGGCTTCGAGCAGCGTGAGGTCCATCTTCACGAGGTGCGCGTAGAGCGGCATCACGAGAAACGGCAGATACGAATACACCATGCCGATATAGACCGCCGTGTTCGTGTGATAGAGCTCGATGGGCGAATGAATGATGCCGATCGACATCAGGAAATTGTTCAGCAGTCCGTTGTTCTTCAGGATGCCGATCCATGCGTACACGCGGATCAGGAACGAGGTCCAGAACGGCAGCATCACGGCCATCATGAGGATGTTGCGCGAGGCCGGATTCGAGCGCGCGATGTAATACGCCATCGGATAGCCGATGATGAGGCACAGCAGCGTCGAAATCGCCGCCACCACGACCGAATTCACGTAGGTCGCGAAGTACAGGCTGTCCTGGAACAGGAACGCGTAGTGCGAAAGGTCGAGCGAGATATGCCAGATGCCATCCGCGAATGACGTCAGCTCCGTGTACGGCGGAATGCCGAGCTGCTGGTCGGCGAAGCTGATCTTCACCACCAGGATGAACGGCACGAGGAAGAACAGCAGCAGCCAGATGAACGGGCCCGCCACGACGGCCGTGCGCCCGGTCAGGTTGAAGCGTTTCGCCGGCCAGTTCAGGATGCTGCGGAAAGTCGTCGCGCTCATGACGTCAGCACCACACCGGCCGACGCGCTCCAGCGCACGTAGACTTCGTCTTCCCAGGTGGGCGAGTCGATCTCGGAGAGCGCGAGGCTCGACATGTTTGCGATCACCGTCTTGCCCGAGTCGAGCTTGACGTGGTACAGCGAGTAGCCGCCCATGTAGGCGATGTTCTTGACCACGCCCTTGCCCCAGTTGAACACGCCCTCGGGCGGCTTGCGCGTGAGCGAGATGCGCTCCGGGCGGACCGAGATCGTCACGGGCATGCCGAGCGGCCCGGTAATGCCGTGGTTCACATAGAGACGCACCGGCAACTCGGCGCACTCGACGAACACGTGATCGGGCTCGTCCTCGACCACGTTGCCATCGAAAAGATTGGTCGAGCCGATGAATTCCGCCGAGAAGCGGCTGTTCGGGAACTCGTAGACCTGGTTGGGCGTGCCGAGCTGGACGATCTCGCCTTCGCTCATCACCGCGAGGCGCCCCGCCATCGTCATCGCTTCTTCCTGGTCGTGCGTGACCATGATGCAGGTGACGCCGACCTTGTCGAGGATGTTGACGAGTTCGATTTGCGTGCGCTGGCGAATCTGCTTGTCGAGCGCCGACATCGGCTCGTCGAGCAGGAGCAGCTTCGGGCGCTTCACGAGCGAGCGCGCAAGCGCCACGCGTTGCTGCTGGCCGCCCGAGAGCTGATGCGGCTTGCGCCTGGCGAAGCGCGTCATCTGCACGAGTTCGAGCGCGTTGGCTACTCGATCCTTCAGTTCGCCCTTCTTCACCCCTTCCTGGCGCAGCCCGAAGCCGACGTTCGACTCCACCGTAATGTGCGGAAAGAGCGCGTACGACTGGAACATCATGTTGACCGGGCGGCGGTACGGCGGCATCGACGCGAGATCCTCGCCGTCGATCAGGATCTTGCCCGACGTCACGGTCTCGAGACCCGCGAGCATGCGCAACAAGGTGGACTTGCCGCAGCCCGAGCTGCCGAGCAGCGCGAACAGCTCGCCCTTCTTCACCGACAGATTGACGCCCTTGACGGCTGTCGTCTCGCCGAACTTCTTGACGACATCGACGATCTGCACGAAGTTGTCCGCGGCCGAATCTGCCGCGGTGAAGCCCGAAGGCAGCGAACCGGCGGATGCCGGCGCGCTCGACTGGTCACTCATGATTCTCTCTGCCCTGCCTGTTTCTGCGTGAATGCTGGACGGGGTTGACGAACAAAGCCCCCGGCATCGTGCCGAGGGCTCGGGGTAAAACGGGATCGAATTTCAACCGCGGCTGTGACCGCGTCAGCGGCCCGACTTGAACTCGGTCCACAGACGCGTCTGCAGGCGCTGGATCTCAGGCGGCAGCGGCTTGAGCAGGAACAGCGTCTTCAGGACTTCGGGCGGCGGGTACACGGCCGGGTCGTTGGCGATGTCCTTGTCCACGTACTTGCGCGCTTCCGCGTTCGCGCTCGGGTAGTAGACCGCGTTCGTGATCGCTGCGTGGACCTGCGGCGTCTCGATATAGTTGATCCACTCGTGCGCGGCTTCCTTGTGCTGCGCATCCTTCGGGATGGTCATCACGTCAAACCAGATCGGCGCGCCGCCCTTCGGGATGTAGTACTCGATCTTGTAGGGCTTCTTCGCGTCGATGGCGCGGTGCTTGGCGATCACGACGTCGCCCGACCAGCCGTACGCGAAGCAGATGTCGCCGCCCACGAGGTCGTTGATGTAGCCCGACGAGTTGAACTGCGTGATGTACGGGCGGATCTTCTTCATCATCGCGAGCGCGGCGCGATAGTCGTCCGGATTCGTCGAGAGCGGGTCCTTGCCGATGTAGTGGAGCGCGGCCGCGAACATCTGGTCCGGCGCGTCGAGCACGGACACGCCGCAGGCCTTCAGCTTCGAGATGTTCTCGGGCTTGAAGAGGATGTCCCAGTTGTCGAGCGGCACGTTCTTGCCCAGGATCTGCTGCGCCTTCGTGACGTTATAGGCGAGACCCGTCGTGCCGTACGCCCAGGGCACCGCGTACTTGTTGCCCGGATCCGCGCCGGCGACGAGCGCCATCAGCTGCGGATCGAGGTACTTGAGGTTGGGGATCTTCGACTTGTCGAGCGGCGCGAAAATGCCGGCGGCGATCTGCTTGCCCGCGTAATTGCTGGTCGGCACGACGATGTCGTAGCCCGAATTGCCAGCGAGCAGCTTGGCCTGGAGCGTGTCGTCGCTGTCGTAGTTGTCGTACTTGACCTGAACGCCGGTCTGCTTGGTGAAGTTCGGAATCGTGTCCTTGGCGATGTAATCGGACCAGTTGTACACGTTCAGCTGCGTGTCCTTCGCCACCGACGTCATCCACGGCGCCGCGCACAGTGCGAGCGCGGCCAGTTGCGCCACAACCCCTTTCTTCATCCCGTTCTCCGATCCTGACCGGCTCCGGCCGGCCGCCTGCCTCGCTTCGTGCCGTGCTTCGTGTCGCTTGTGCACGGCTCCCCTGACTTTCCCAGAACCTACCATCAAACCCGCCCGGCAAGAAATAAAACGCGGGCGTGTCGCGCAAACGGAACATGGGCCGTGGAAACACGGCAAGCCGCGCGCGGACGGTAAATCGCGCGCAATTTTAGCCGTTTCACGGGCCGTGTCCACAAAAAACCGCTTCGATGGCGCATGCGCGCGACGCCCGGCTACTGGCGGGGCGCGGCACCGCCCTCCACCTTGCTATCGCCTTGCAGCGGCCCGGCCGATTCATCGCGCATCGCGCGTCGCCACGGCTCGCCGGGAGGTGCAGGCGGCCGCCCCGCGCCGTATCGGTTAACATAGCGTCGTTTCGTACCGAAGCCGGCGCGCGCGACGCCCGGCCACGCCCCAAGGCTCTTCAATGGCATCCAATCTCCACGACCTCCCCGACAGCCCGTGCATCGGTGTGTGCTCGACACTCTTCGACGACGTCTGCAAAGGCTGCGGACGCACCGCCGTGGAAGTCTCCAACTGGGTTTTTCTGAGCGATGAAGAAAAGCGCGCCGTGTGGGAGCGCATCGAGCGCGACGGCACCGCCATGCGCTTCCAGAAGGACCGCGCCTGAACGCGCATAAAAAACGCCGGTCAAGCCGGCGTTAGAAGAAGCGGTGGTCAGGCGATCGATCAGAACTTCATGCCGACGCCCAGACCCACCACGAGCGGATCGATATGCAACGTGCCGAGCGACGTGCCGGCCAGCGACGCATCCGTGTGCATCCAGATCTTCTTGATATCCGCGTTCACGAAGATGCGCTTCGTCACCTGGAAGTCGATACCGAACTGCAGCGCCGGACCCCAGCTGTGATTGTCGATCGAAACCGACTGGCCGCCTGCGTGCAGACCGTTGTTGTAGAACAGCGTGTAGTTGATACCCGCGCCCACGTACGGCCGCACCCTGCCCGCGTTGTTGAAGTGATACTGCAGCAGCAGCGTAGGCGGAAGCACGCCCACGCCGCCGAGTGCACCGATATTCGACGTCACCTGGTTGCGCGACGTGCCGAGAATCAGCTCGACGCCGATGTTGTTGGTCGCCATGTAGGTGAAGTCGAGCTCGGGCACGATGGCGTTGTTCACGTCGGCACCAAGCGCACCGAGCGTACCGCTGCCGCGCGCGTCGGGTGCGATTTCGATCGCGCGCAAGCGCACCAGCCAGTCGCCTGCGTAAATGCCCGAGTCGGGAGAACCGGCCGCGCTGGCCGGCACTGCGAGGAAGGCCGCGCCCATGGTGAGCGCGGCAGTTGCTGCTGCCTTTCTAATTGCTTTATACATCGTTAATCCCCGTGTCTGTAGGTCTAGCCTTGAAGGCCTACAAATTGTCAGAGACGGGGTCTCGCGCCGTTTTGATACGTATCAAGCCAGTGCGAACGCTGCGCGTTGTGCGACCGCGGGTCGCGCAACGCCGGTCAGCAGCAACTCCAGCAGGTCGCGGACACTGCGGATCGCATTGCCGAACGGCAACGCTTCACGGCCGCGGAAAAACAGGCCGTTTGCAACGTCGCCACGCAACGCCGCAGCGAGGCGCGTGTCGATGCAGAAGTGGCCAAACTTCTCGATGCCGTCGCGCAGCCCGCAGGCCGAAAGACATTCGAGACCGGTTGGGCAAGCAAGCTTCAGCGAGCCGATCTTGGTGCGAATGCGTGACTCGTTGCGCAAGTAACGTTCGAGCCACGGCGTTTTCACGGCGCGTGCGGGGAGGCCCGTTACGCTCACGAACTCGACGATGTCTTCAGGCTTCGCGTCGGCGAGCACGCGCTTGAACTCGGGGTGCGCGTCGCCCTCCTCGGTCACCGCGAACGGCGTGCCGACCTGTACACCGTTCGCGCCCGCCTCGAGCCATTTGCGCACGGCCTCGTGGCTGTTCACGCCGCCCGCCACGACGAGTGGCACGTCGCGCCGCGAAATGCCGAGCGTGGCGTAGACGCCTTCGAGTTCCTCGAAGATCTGCGTGAAGGCGAAGCGCTCGTTGCCCATGTCGGCGATGTCGGTCACGCCGAGGTGGCCGCCCGCGTAGGCAGGATGCTCGATCACGATGGCGTCGGGCAGGCGGCCCTTCTTCATCCACTTCTTGAGCACGAGCGCGACGCCGCGTGCGTCGGACAGGATCGGCACGAGCGCGATGTCCACGCCCGCCGTGAGGTCGGGCAGATCGAGCGGCAAGCCGGCGCCCATGACGATGGCGTCGGCGCCGTGCTCACAGGCAGTGCGCACGTAGTCGGCATGGGCGTTCACCGCCTTCATGACGTTCACGGCGATCATGCCGTTGCCGCCCGCAAGCTTGCGTGCCGCCGCGATCTCGCGGCCGAGCGCGATCAGGTTGGCGCGCGCGAGCGTTTCGTGCCGCGGGTCCGCGCGGCACATGTCCATGAGATCGCTGTGATGATGGCGCAGGTCGATGCTCGCGATCGTGCCGAGCGCGCCTTCACGCGCCACACTGCCAGCCAGCCGGTGTGCCGAAATGCCGACACCCATGCCGCCCTGCACGACGGGCAGGAGTTGACGACCGCGAATCTGGAGCGGAGCGAAGGAGTGTCCAGGAAACATGTTGTGCTCTGTCGATGACAAAGCGCCTATGGTCGCGCGTACCCCACATAAGACATTGACGTGCATCAAACAAAAACGCGGACTTCTGTAAAGAAACCCGCGTTTATGATTTGCATCAACACGTCGCATTAAAAGATTTGCGATAGCGCGCGACGAGATGCCTCATCAGCCCTTCGGCACCTTGAACTGCATCGACTTGTATTCCAGGTACTCCTCAAGGCCGTATGCGCCGTTTTCGCGGCCGTGTCCCGACTGCTTGAAGCCGCCGAAGGGCGCGGCCATGTTCCAGGCGCCGCCGTTGATGTCGATCTGACCCGTACGGATGCGGCGCGCCACGCGCATCGCGCGCTCGTCGCTGCCGGCCCAGACCGCGCCGCCGAGGCCATAGAGCGAATCGTTGGCGATCGCCACGGCGTCGTCTTCGTCCTTCGCCGTGAGGATCGTCAGCACCGGGCCGAAGATCTCTTCCTGCGCGATGGCCGCGTCGCGCGGCACGCGGCCGAACACGGTCGGTTTCACGAAGAAGCCCTGCGTCACACCTTCCGGCATGCCGGGGCCGCCCGTCACGAGCTCGGCGCCGTCGGCCATGCCGCGCTCGATGTAGTGCAGCACGCGCTCCTGCTGCACTTTCGAGGCGAGCGGGCCGAGCTTCGCTTTCTCGTCGCGCGGATCGCCGACCCTGAACGCCTCCGCGGCCTGCTTCGCGAGGTCGCGCGCTTCTTCGTAGCGCGACTCCGGCACGATCATGCGCGTGTGGGCCGAGCAGGTCTGCCCCGAGTTGAGGAAGCACGCGCCCACCGTGCCTTTCACGGCGGCCGCGAAGTCGGCGTCGTCGAGCACGACGGCGGCCGACTTGCCGCCCAGCTCCAGCGCGACGCGCTTGACCGTGGCTGACGCCACTTCGGACACGCGCTTGCCCGCGCGCGTCGAGCCGGTAAACGACACCATGTCGACGTCCGGATGCCGCGCGAGCAGCTCGCCCACCACGGGACCGTAGCCCGTCACGAGATTGAACACGCCCGCGGGCAGGCCGGCGTCGTGGATAGCCTCGGCGAGCACGAATGCGTTCAGCGGCGCGACCTCGGAAGGCTTGAGCACGACGGTGCAGCCGGCGGCGAGCGCGGCGGCGACTTTGAGCGTGATCTGGTTGAGCGGATAGTTCCACGGCGTGATGGCCGCGACGACGCCCACCGGTTCGCGCACGACGAGCGAGTTGCCCACGCGCTCCTCGTACTGGAACTCGCTGGCGAGCTGCGCGTAAGCGCCCCAGTTGTAGACCGGGCCGCCCACCTGAATGGCGCGCGCGAGCTTGAGCGGCATGCCGACTTCGCCTGCGATCAGCTGCGCGAGTTCGTCGGTGCGGGCCTTGAGGTTGTCGGCGATTTTCTGCAGATACGCCCCACGCTCCGCGGCGGGCGTCGCGGCCCAGCCGTCGAAGGCGGCGCGCGCGGCGGCGACGGCGGCTTCGGCGTCCGCTTCGACGCCCTCGGGGATGCGGCCCATCACGGCTTCGGTGCCCGAATCGAATACATCGATCGTCCCTTTGCCGTGCGGCGCGACCCATTGGCCATTGATGTAGAACTGCGTGTAGTCGTTCATCTACTTGTCTCCTGTCTGTGGATGGCAGTTTGCGCTTCGGCGCTTAACTGCCATCCCATGCAAAGCTCTGTGTGTCTTGTCCACGCGTATTCGCGGCGCGTTGCGCCGCGGCGATTCCGCATTCTAGCGTGGTTGACGCAAACGTAAAGCGAAGCTGCAGCGGCCAAAAACAAAACGGGCGACGCTCACGCGCCGCCCGTTTTCATTTCATGCTTCGATCAGCGATCGAAACTCACTGGAGCCCCTGGCTCGCCAGGAAGTCCTCGTAGTTGCCGCTGTAGTCCTTGACCGTGCCATCGGTTTTCACCTCGATGATGCGGTTGGCCAGACCGTTCACGAACTCGCGGTCGTGCGACACGAAAACGAGCGTGCCTTCGAACTTTTCGAGCGCGATCTGCAGCGACTCGATCGACTCCATGTCCATGTGGTTCGTGGGCTCGTCCATGAGCAGCACGTTGTGGCGGCCGAGCATCAGCTTGCCCCAGATCATGCGGCCCTTCTCGCCGCCCGACAGCACCTTGACCGACTTCTTGATGTCGTCCGCATTGAAGAGCAGACGCCCCAGCGTGCCGCGCACCGACTGCTCGTCATCGCCCTCCTGGCGGTACTGGTCGATCCAGTCCATCAGCGTGACGTCGGCCGGGAACTCTTCGTACGTGTCCTGCGGCATGTAGCCCACGTTCGCGTTCTCCGCCCACTTCACCGAGCCGTTATCGACGGCCAGGTTGCCGAGCAGCGAGCGCAGCAGCGTGGTCTTGCCCGCGCCGTTCTCGCCGATGATCGCGATGCGCTCGCCCGGCTGCACGCTGATGCTGAGCTTGTTGAAGATGCGGCGCTCGTACGTCTTCGTGATCTCTTCCGCGACCACGACGATGTTGTGCAGCTTCTTCTCGAACTCGAAGCGGATGAACGGGTTCTGACGTGACGAGGGCTTGAAGTCCTCGATCTTGATCTTGTCGATCATCTTCAGGCGGCTGGTGGCCTGGCGTGCCTTCGACTTGTTCGCCGAGAAGCGGCGCACGAAGTCCTGCAGGTCGGCCACGCGCTCCTTCGCCTTCTGGTTCGCGGCCTGCTGACGCTCGCGCGCCTGCGTCGACGCCAGCATGTAGTCGTCGTAGTTGCCCGGCCAGACCTTCAGCGTGCCGTAGTCCATGTCCGCCATGTGCGTGCAGACCTGGTTCAGGAAGTGTCGATCGTGGGAGATGATGATCATGGTCGAGTTGTACTCGTTCAGAACATCCTCCAGCCAACGGATCGAGTTGATGTCGAGGTTGTTGGTCGGTTCGTCGAGCAGCAGCACGTCCGGCTTCGAGAACAGCGCCTGCGCGAGCAGCACGCGCAGCTTCCAGCCCGGCGCCACGCCGCTCATCGGGCCGCTGTGGAACTCCGTGCCGATGCCGATGCCGAGCAGCAGTTCGCCCGCGCGCGCTTCGGCCGTGTAGCCGTCGTACTCGGCGAACTTCGCTTCGAGTTCGGCGGCGTGCATGTAGTCGTCGTCGGTGGCTTCGGGGTTCGCGTAGATCGCGTCGCGCTCGGTCATCGCGGCCCACATTTCGGTGTGGCCCATCATGACGACGTCGAGTACGCGCACGTCTTCGTACGCGAACTGGTCCTGGCGCAGCTTGCCCAGACGCACGTTCGGCTCGAGGATGACGTTGCCCGAACTCTGCTCGAGATCCCCACCGAGGATCTTCATGAACGTGGATTTGCCGCAACCGTTCGCGCCGATCAGGCCATAGCGGTTGCCTTCGCCGAATTTGACCGAGATGTTCTCGAACAAGGGCTTCGGCCCGAATTGCATGGTGATGTTGGCGGTAGAGAGCACAGCGCGTCCCGGAAAGTAGATCGACGAAAAACCTGTAATTTTAGCAGGTTATGCCACTTCGCGCGCGAGTTCCAGCCGCGCGGACAGTCCTGCTCCGCGCAGCATGACACGGCAAGAAGTGAGCAATGTGAAGGCCGCCATGCACGCCGGTTACAACGGGGCCGCATCGCCCGCGCGGCCTGCGCGTGCCCGATCAGCTCAGGCTGCGCCGGTGCGCGGCGTGTGCAGCACGTCGATGAAGCCCGAAAAATCGGCCTGCGCGAGGCCCATGGCTGCCGCCAGACGCAGCAATTGCTGGAGACCGTGCCCGAGACGGGCATCGGCGTGCCGGTCTGCTCGGCCGCTGCGGCGATCGTGTCCACGTCTTTCTGGAACGTCTTGAGCGCGCCGATGGATTCGAGCCCGTCTTGCGTCATGCGCGGCACGAAGGTGCGCAGCAGCGTCGAATCGGCCCAGCCGCCCGCGAGCGCTTCGGGCAGTTTGGCCGCGTCGATGCCGCTGCGCCGCGCGAGGCTCACCGCTTCGGCAATCGCGGCCACCGTGGCCGTGACGATGGCCTGATTGCACAGCTTGGTGGTCTGACCCGCACCCACGCCACCCATATGGGTCACGCGCGCCGCGTAGGCGCCGAGGATCGGCCTGATGGCCTCGACGTCGGCCGTGGCGCCGCCCGCCATGATCGCCAGCGTGCCGTTGTGCGCGCCCGCCACGCCGCCCGAAACCGGCGCGTCGACCCAACCCACGCCGAACGCCGCGGCGCGCACCGCGAGCCTGCGTGTCGCGTCGGGACGAATGCTCGAATGATCGACGATGCAGCGCACGCGCACGCTCGCGCCGGGCGCTCCGGCCAGAAGCCCGTGCTCGCCGAATACCACCTGCTCGACCGCCGCCGCATCGGCAACGCACAGCAACGCACAGCAGCGCGACGTCGGCCTCGCGGGCCAGTTCATCAGGCGTCGCGGCCACTTGCGCGCCGTCGGCGATCAGCGCCTGCGCCTTCGCCGGCGAGCGGTTCCACACGCGCACGGCGTGCCCGGCGCGCAGCAAATGACGGATCATCGGCGCGCCCATCAGCCCTGGTCCACAAAAACCCAATACCTGCCCGTCCATTTTCTCCGTCTCCTGTCGTTCGCCGTTGCGCTTTCACGCCCGCAAAACGGGCACGTTGAATGCTCGTTTTCGCACGAGGCGCCATGATAACTGGCGCCGGGCTTCTCTCATCTTTGCCCTTGCGCCCCGGTCCGTTACCTATACTCGATTGACGCGCCGACGCTGCGCGACCCACGAGGAGACACTGCCATGAACGACCACGTTTACAAGCAGATCGAACTTACCGGCTCATCCAAGGTGTCCAGCGACGACGCCATTCGTTGCGCCATCGCGCGGGCATCGAAGACGCTGCGTTTCCTGCACTGGTTCGAGGTCGTGGAAACGCGCGGCCTGATCGAAAACGATCAGGTCTCGCACTGGCAGGTCACGATCAAGGTCGGCATACGCATCGACGACTGACGCGGCGCTGCGTTGCACTGCCAGAAAGTCAAACGGCTGCGCGCGCCTCTCAGCGCTACACGCAGCCGTTTCACGTACGCACGTCGGAATCGTACGAGAATGCACGCGCCCCCGCGCCGTATAAGTCGGCGCGAGCGCCCGGTTCATGCCTACTTCGGCAGCGAGCCGTCCACGCCCTCGACGTACCAGTTCAGGCGTTGCAGCTCCGGGTCGGTCAGCGTCTTGCCGGCCGGAATCTTGACCGCGCCCGTCTGATCCTTGATCGGGCCCGTGAAGACGTCCCACTTGCCGCTCGCGATCTGTTCGCGCTTCGCGGCGACGGCCTTTTGCGCGTCGGCCGAAAGCTCGGACGTGTTGACGTCGCCGAGATCGACGGCCTTTTGCGGAATGCCCCACCACACGGGGTCGTTCTTCCACTTGCCATCGAGTACCTGCTGGATCGCCGCGACGTAGTACACGCCCCAGTTCGCCTCGACCGAGCCCAGGTGCGCGTGCGGGCCGAACTTCTTCATGTTCGAATCCCAGCCGAACGCGTGGACCTTCTTCTCTTCGGCGGTGGCGAGTGTGGCGCTCGAATCGGTGTTTTGCAGCAGCACGTCGGCGCCCTGGCCGATCAGCGTTTCGGCGGCCTGCTTCTCCTTGCCCGGATCGAACCAGCTGTTGATCCAGATGACTTTGGTGTGCACCTTCGGATTCACCGAGCGCGCGCCGAGCGTGTACGCGTTGATGTTGCGCACGACCTCGGGAATCGGTACAGAGGCGACGAAACCGAGCGTGTTGGTCTTCGTCGCGTAACCCGCGGCGACACCCGCGAGATACGCGCCCTGATACATGCGCACGTCATAGGTTCCGAAGTTCGGCCCCTTCTTGTAGCCCGTCGCGTGCAGGAACACGGTGTCCGGGAAATCCTTCGCCACCTTGAGCTGGAAGTCCTGATAACCGAAGCTCGTGCCGAAGATGATCTTGTTGCCCTTGTTCGCGAGATCGCGGAACACGCGCTCCGAGTCGGCCGATTCCGGCACGTTTTCCACGCGCGTGATCTTGATCTTGTTGCCGAACTTCTGCTCGGCGACCTTCGAGCCCTGATCGTGCGCGAAGGTCCAGCCGGCATCGCCCGGATTGCCGAGATAGACGAACGCGACGCCCGGCGCGTCGGCGGCGTGGGCCGCGGGCGCGAGGGCCGCCGTGCCGCACGTGGCGGCGACGGCGAAAGCGGTCAGGATGGTTTTTTTCATCGTGGATCTCCTGTCGTGAATGGGGAACTGCGAGCGTTCAAGGCGTGTTGGTTAGCATTCCGGATAAATGGCGCTGCCTGGGCGGCCCCACCTAGGCGGCCCCAAAGAACGGCTTGCCGAGCGAAGCCGGCGCGTTCAGGCGGATCGTGTTCGGGTTGCGCGAAATGAGTACGAGCACGACGATTGTCGCGACGTACGGCAGCATGGCGAGGAACTGCGTGGGCACCGGCACGCCAACGGCCTGCGCATAGAACTGCGCGCCCGTAACCGCGCCGAAGAGCAGCGCGCCGATCAGGAGGCGGCCCGGGCGCCACGTCGCGAACACGACGAGTGCGAGCGCGATCCAGCCGCGCCCTGCCGTGATCTGCTCCTGCCACAAGTGCAACTGCACCACCGAGTAGTAGCTGCCCGCGAGGCCCGCCATCGCGCCGCCGAAGGCCGTCGCGCCATAGCGCACGCCGATCACGGGAAAGCCCACCGAATGCGCGACCTGCGGCGACTCGCCGACCGAGCGCAGCACGAGCCCGGCGCGCGTGCGATAGAGGAACCAGCCGACTACGACGAACATGATGAACGCGAGGTAGTCGACAGGCGTGAGGCTGAAGAACGCCTGCCCGACCACGGGCAGTTGCGACAGCCCCGGAATCGGCCAGGTCGCGATGGTCGCCGAGGTGGCGGCCGAGGTGTACGGCTTGCCCACATACGCCGAGAGCCCAACACCGAAGATTGTGAGCGAGAGGCCCGTGGCGACCTGGTTGGCGAGCATGGTGAGCACGAGATAGCCGAACAGCAACGACATCACGATGCCGGCGGCCATGCCCGCCACGAGGCCGAGCCATGGGCTGCCGGTAATGGTCGTGACCGCATAGCCCGTGACGGCGCCCATCAGCATCATGCCTTCCACGCCGAGGTTGAGCACGCCCGACTTCTCGGTGACGAGTTCGCCCACGCCCGCGAACATCAGCGGAATAGCGGCGGTGACGGCGCTCGAGGCGAGCGAGCTGGCTTGCTGGATATCCATGTCGTGTGGCCCGTTTGATTGTTCTCTGGATTGCGCTGGTCAGTTCGCAACCGCGACCGGATGACGGCGGCGCACGCGATAGTTCACGAAGAGGTCCGCGCCGAGCAGGCAGAACAGCAGCAGCCCCTGGAACACGCCGGACAGCGCCTGCGGCAATTGCAGCGATGTCTGCACGGCTTCGCCGCCCAGGTAGAGCAGCGCCATCAAGAGGCTCGCGAGCACGATGCCGACCGGATGCAGACGCCCCACGAACACGACGATGATCGCCGTGAAGCCGTAGCCCGGCGACCAGGTCGCCTGCAGCTGACCGATGGGACCGGCAATCTCGCCCATGCCCGCGAGGCCGGCGAGGCCGCCGGAAAGCAGCAGCGAGGTCCAGATCGTCTTCTTCTCGGAGAAGCCCGCATAGCGCGCGGCGAGCGGCGCGAGACCGCCCACGCTCATGCGATAGCCCGCGAAGCTGCGGCGCATGAAGAGCCAGACGAGCGGAATGGCCGCGAGCGTCAGGAAGATCGATGCGTTCAAACGCGTGCCGCGCAGCCAGTGGATGCGCCAGTCGCCGCCGAAGGTCGGATAGAGCGCGTCGCCGCTGAACATTTCGGAGAGCGGAAAGTTCATGCCCTGCGGGTCGCGCCACGGACCGCTCACGAGCCAGATCAGCAACTGCGTGGCGACATAGGTGAGCATCAGGCTCGTGAGGATCTCGTTGGTATTGAAGCGGCTCTTGAGCCACGCGGGAATCGCCGCCCACGCCATGCCGCCCAGCACGCCCGCGAACATCATCAGGAAGAGGATCCACCAGCCGGTGGATTGATCGAAATAGATCGCCACGCCGCTCGCCGCGATGCCGCCCAGCACCATTTGCCCTTCCGCGCCGATGTTCCACACGTTGGCGCGATATCCCGCCGCGAGACCGAGCGCGATCAGGCAAAGCGGCGAGGCCTTGAGCAAAAGCTCGGACCAGCCGTTGACGCTCGACAGCGGTTCGATGAAGAACGCGTGCATCGCCTGCAAGGGATCGCGGCCCACGAGGCCGAAGATCAGGAAGCCGATGGCGAGCGTGAGCAGCGCCGCGATGAGCGGCACGGCGATGCGCACCGTGCGCGACGGCGTCGTGCGGGCTTCGAGTCGGTACGGGAAGATCATGGTCGTGAAGTCGTTGGTCGGACTCGGGTGGTCGATGTGCTTATGCGTGTTGTTATGTGTCGCCGGTCATGCGTTCGCGACGGTCTGCGCGGGCGGCTCGCCGTCGGGCCGGCCGCCGCCGTCGCCGCGATCCGCGCGCTCGCCGAAGAGCCCCGCCATCCAGCGGCCGATTTCCTCGGCGTTCGTCTCGCCCGTCAAACGCGCGGGCGAAAGGCGTCCGCCCGCGAGCACGGCAATGCGGTCGCAGATGTCGAAAAGCTCTTCCAGTTCTTCCGAGATCACGAGTATCGCCACGCCGCGCGCCGAAAGATCGAGCAACTGCTGACGGATGAATGCGGCCGCGCCCACGTCCACGCCCCAGGTGGGCTGCGCGACCACGAGCACCTTCGGCGCCTGGAGAATCTCGCGCCCCACGATGTACTTCTGCAGATTGCCGCCCGAGAGGCTTTGCGCGAGCGCATCCGGCCCGCCGCAGCGCACATCGAACGCGCCGATGCAGCGCTCGGCGAACGCGCGCATTGCGCCGGTCTTCAGCCAGCCCGAGCGCACCATGCCTTCGCGGTGTGCCGTGAGCAAGGCGTTCTCGGCAAGCGACATGGCCGGGACCGCGCCGCGCCCCAGCCGCTCCTCCGGCACGAACGCGAAGCCGAGCTTGCGGCGCGCGCCAGCAGAAAGGCGTCCTGCGGGCTTGCCGCAAATCCTGACGGCATCGGCGCTCACTCCATGACGGGCCGCTTGCGCCTCGCCCGAGAGCGCGGCGAGCAGTTCCGCCTGGCCGTTGCCCGAGACGCCGGCGATGCCGAGTATCTCGCCCGCATGCACGCTGAACGATACGTCGTTGAGCGAGGTGCCGAACGGATCGTCGCTCGGCATCGACAGATGCTGCGCTTCGAGCAGCACGTCGCCGGGCGCGTGCGCGCGCCGCGTGTAGTCGGGCAGCTCGCGCCCGACCATCAGCCGCGCGAGCGACGCATGCGTTTCTTCGCGCGGAATGACGCGGCCCGTGACCTTGCCGCCGCGCAGCACGGTGGCCGTGTCGCAAAGCTCCTGGATTTCGTCGAGCTTGTGGCTGATATAGAGAATGCTGCAGCCTTCGGAAGCGAGACGCCGCAGCGTGCCGAACAGCTTGCGCACCGCTTGCGGCGTGAGCACCGAAGTCGGTTCGTCCATGATTAGCAGACGCGGATTCTGCAGCAGGCAGCGCACGATCTCCACGCGCTGACGCTCGCCCACCGTGAGGCTATGCACATGGCGCTGCGGATCGACGTCGAGGCCGTATTGCGCCGACACCTCGCGAATGCGTTTGCCGAGCGTTTTCAGGTCGAACGGTTCGTCGAGCGAGAGCGCGATGTTTTCGCCGACGGTAAGCGTTTCGAACAACGAAAAATGCTGGAACACCATGCCGATGCCGAGCTTGCGCGCCGCGGCCGGACTCGCGATTTCGACGGCCTGGCCTTCCCAGCGGATCTCGCCCGCGTCGGGCCGCACCGCGCCGTAGACGATCTTCATGAGCGTGCTCTTGCCCGCGCCGTTCTCGCCGAGCAAGGCGTGGATTTCGCCGGGCGCGACCGAGAGCGTGACGTCGTCGTTCGCGCGCACCGCCGGGTACTGCTTCGTGATGCCGGCAAGCGCGAGGCGCGGCACGCCGCTGCCGTTTTGCGCAAGCGTTGCCTGACGTGAAGAAGAATCACCCATGGAGGTTCCGCCGTTGTACGTTATTGCTGTCCGATAACCGTTTGACGCTGGCCGCCGCGCGCCGCCGTGCGGGGGTGACGATACCTGTTAGCCCTGCGAAGGTCGAGCCGCCAAAATTCGCTGTTGCCTCGCTGCACGGCCGATTCCGCGCGGGCCTCGGGGTAAGCCTCGCTTGACGCCACTTTTTGTCCATATTAAAAACGATATACCCCCAAGCCTCATCGATCAGCCAGAACATATAATTCGGAGAATTCATGAGTCAGCAACGCGAGGCGATCGACACGTACCTCTTGCGCGTCTTGCACACGCTTCTGATGGAGCGCAGCGTGACACGCGCGGCCGTCAAGCTCAATCAGTCCCAGCCCGCAATCAGCGCGGCGCTTCGGCGTCTGCGCGACATCACCGGTGACCCGCTCCTCGTGCGCGGCAAGTCCGGCATGGTGCCGACCGAGTACGGCCTGCGCCTGCTCGAGCCCGTGCAGAACGCGCTGCGCGAGATCGAGCGCATCCGCTTCCAGCAGCACAATTTCGATCCGGCCACGTCCATCCGCTGCTATCGGATTGGCTGTCCTGACTATCTGAACGTCCTGTTCGTGCCGACCGTAGTCGAGCGCTTTCGCCTGGCCGCGCCCAACGCCACGCTCGAGTTTCACTCGCTCGGGCCCGCGTTCGACTACGAACTCGCGCTCGAGGAAGGCAAGCTCGATATCGTCATCGGCAACTGGCCCGAGCCGCCCGAACAACTGCACCTGTCGAACCTGTTCGTCGACCAGATCGTCTGCCTGATGAGCAACTCGCACCCGTTCGCCAAGCGCGGCGGGCTCACGCTCGACCAGTATCTGAACGCGCCGCATCTCGCGCCCACGCCCTACTCCGTGGGCCAGCGCGGCGCCATCGACGTGCACCTCGCGCGCGAGCGCCTCAAGCGCCACGTGGTCGTCACGCTGCCCTACTTCAATCTCGCGCCCTACGTGCTCGTGAAGTCGGACCTGGTCTTTACGACCACGCGCCTGTTCGCCGACCACTATGCGCGTTTCCTGCCGCTCACGGTCGTACCCGCGCCGCTCGACTTCCCGCCGATGCAGTACTACCAGTTGTGGCACGAACGCTGTCACTACTCGGACGAAGTACGCTGGTTACGCAGCCTCATCGCCGAAGCGACGAAGACGCTGATCGACAAGCCTTGAGCAACACGGCCGCACGCTGCTGCGGCCGCCCGACCTTTCAAACCATCGATGCGTGGCGCGCGTGCCTGCCTCAGCGCGCCATCTGCACGAGTTGCGCCGCGAGCCGGTTGTGCCGCTCGATGACCGGCCCGAGCTCCACCGTCTGCAACACGCCCTCCTTCACGACCACGCGCCCGCCGATCACGCTCAGCGCGACCTCTGAGGGTGCGCAGAAGACGAGCGCCGCGACCGGATCGTGCAGCGCGCCCGCGAAAAGCGGCTGGCGCAGGTCGAACGCCACGAAGTCGGCCGCCATGCCGGGTGCGAGCGCGCCAATGTCGTCGCGGCCCAGCACCTGCGCGCCGCCCAGCGTCGCGATTTCGAGCGCTTCGCGTGCGGTCATGGCATCCGGTCCAAAGCCCACGCGCGCGAGCAGCATGGCCTGGCGCGCCTCGGCCACCATCTGCGCACCGTCGTTCGACGCCGAGCCATCCACGCCGAGCCCAACCGGCACGCCGGCGAGCCGCATCTTCTTCACGGGCGCGATGCCTGAGGCGAGCCGCATGTTCGAGCACGGGCAATGCGCGACGCCGGTGCCGGTCCGGCCGAACAAACCGATGCCGTGATCGTCGAGTTGTACGCAGTGCGCATGCCAGACGTCGGGGCCCACCCAGCCGAGGTCCTCGGCGTATTCGGCGGGCGTCATGCCGAACTTTTCGCGGCTGTAAGCAATGTCGTTGACGTTCTCGGCGAGATGCGTGTGCATCGACACGCCGTAATGGCGCGCGAGCACCGCCGATTCGCGCATCAGGTCGCGGCTCACCGAGAACGGCGAGCACGGCGCCACGACGAGGCGCAGCATCGCGTACCGGCCCTCGTTGTGATACGTCTCGATGAGGCGCTGCGTGTCGGCGAGAATCGCGTCCTCGCGCTCGACCACGGCATCGGGCGGCAAGCCGCCGTCCCTCTGGCCGACGCTCATGCTGCCGCGGCTCGCGTGAAAGCGCATGCCGATGCGTTGCGCCGCGCGGATGCTGTCGTCGAGGCGGCTGCCGTTCGGATAGATGTACAGATGATCGCTGGACGTCGTGCAGCCCGAGAGCAGCAGTTCCGCCATCGCGGTGAGCGTGGAGACCTCGATCATCTCGGGCGTGAGGTTCGCCCATACCTTGTAGAGACTCGTGAGCCAGCCGAACAGTTCGGCGTCCTGCGCGGCCGGCGCGGCGCGCGTGAGGCTCTGGTACATGTGGTGGTGCGTATTGACGAGCCCCGGCGTCACGAGGTGGCCGCTCGCGTCGATCACCTCGTCGGCCGTGGCGGGCAGTTCCGCCGTCGGCCCGACCGCGACGATGCGGTTGCCTTCGACGTAGAGCCCGCCGCCGCGAATCTCGCGGCGCGCGCCGTCCATCGTCACCAGCATGTCGGCGTTTTTCACCAGCAATGTCCTGCCGGGCTTTTGCGGGTCTTGCGGGTTTTGCCGCTGTGCGAGAGTGGGTTCCATCGTCCTTGTTCGCTCCGTTGTCGTGCCGCCACGAGCCCTGGCTTTTCGTTCGGACTCGCGCACGGCGTGTGAACCAGACGCCCTCGCCTCACCCGCCGGCCTCGCCGGTCGCCCAGGCGCCCGGTGCCGACGCGTCCCGACGAGGACGCCGCTGGCCCGGTTACCCGGCGTCCAGCGCCGTCTTCGGGACGCGCAGCACGCGCTGCGCATGGCCTCTACGATCCGCAACCAAAATAGTCGTGGCAATTCGCGCCGCTGCGATACCCAAATTTACGCCACGCATATAAAGGTCGATTTTTGGCGTCGCTACGATGCCAACAAGGGACGCTTGAATCCAGGGCGCAATGAGCGACGGCACCCAGGCGGAACCCAGGGCTCACCCTCATGCGCGTAGCTTTATCTTTCCTATCGCTCGCGCGCGCCGGGGGCGATCGTTTTTAAAATGCGTACACGGCGCTCGCTTCGATCCGCCGACGGGTATGTAGCCACTGACGTGGAGCCTCGATCCGCCGCAATGCATCATGCATGGGATCGAGAGCTGCCGCTGAAACCTCGCAATCGCACCAGGCACTCACAAGGAAAACTGCGAATGGGCAAGCTGACTACCCACGTGCTCGACACCGCGAACGGCCGTCCCGGCGCGGGCATCAAGGTCGAGCTCTTTGCGCTCTCGGGCGACGCTCGCCGCGCGCTCAAGACCTTCACCACCAATGACGACGGCCGCTGCGACGCGCCGCTGCTCGAGGGCGAGGCACTCGCCAAAGGTGAATACGAACTCGTGTTCCACGCCGGCGACTATTTCGCCGCGCTCGGCACGAAGGTGCCCGAGCCGCGCTTCGTCGACCGCGTCGTGCTGCGCTTCGGCATCGCCGACGCGGGCTCGCACTACCACGTGCCGCTACTCGTTTCGCCGTGGTCGTATAGCACCTATCGGGGCAGCTGAGCGAACCCCGAGCGGCCACCGCAACACCTATTCACAGGGCATTCCGGGCGAACTTCTAGCCCGGGTCATCAAGCCCGAGATCATACGAACAACAACGGCAGCGCGGCAGCGCAAGGGTCGCCCAGCGGCCCCGACGCCAGGCAGCGCGCTCATACCCCGCAGTTAGCGCGTGCGTTCAGACGCGCGCGCAATGCATCAGGACTGGAGACGTTTCATGGAAGGCTTTATTACCGATTGGCTGAACCTCGCACTGCGCTGGTTCCACGTCATCGCGGCGATCGCCTGGATTGGCGAGTCGTTCTATTTCGTCGCGCTCGACAACAGCCTCAAACCGCCCACGGACCCGAACCAGCGCCGTCGCGGCGTGTTCGGCGAGCTGTGGCACGTGCACGGCGGCGGCTTCTACAACATGCAGAAGTACACCGTGGCGCCGCCTGAAATGCCCGACGACCTTCACTGGTCGAAGTGGCCGTCGTACACCACGTGGCTCTCGGGCGCGTCGCTCTTCACGGTGCTGTATCTGATGGCGCCGAACACGTATCTGATCGACAAGAACGTGCTCGACATGGGTCCGGTCGTCGCGATCTTCTCGGCGCTCGGTTTCCTCGCCGCGGGCTGGATCGTCTATGACTCACTGTGCCGCGTGCTCGGCACGAAGGACAAGCTGCTGGGCGTGTGCGTGGGCCTCTATGTCGTGATCGCCGCCTACCTCGCCTGCCACATTTTCTCGGGCCGCGCCGCGTACCTCATCATGGGCGCGATGCTCGCGACGATCATGTCGGCGAACGTGTTCTTCGTCATCATCCCGGGTCAGCGCAAGATGGTCGCCGCGATGCTCAAGGGCGAAGTGCCGAACCCGATCTACGGCAAGCGCGGCAAGCAGCGCTCGGTGCACAACACCTATTTCACGCTGCCCGTGGTGTTCGCGATGCTCTCGAACCACTACGCGATGACCTACGCCCACGCCTACAACTGGGCTGTGCTCGTGGTGATCATGCTGGCCGGCGCGCTGATTCGCCAGTTCTTCGTGATGCGTCACCGCGGTCAGCAGCTCTGGTACCTGCCGATCGGCGGCGTCGCGCTGATGTTCGTCGCGCTGGTGTGGACGCTGCCGCGCCCGGTCGTGCCGCAGGCCGAAGCCGCGAACGCGCCGGCGCTGAAGGTTTCCGACATCCAGCCGATCCTGCAGCAGCGCTGTGCGGCCTGTCACTCGGCGCACCCGACATTGATGGGCGCGGCGCCGGCCGGCGTGATGCTCGATACGCCCGACGAGATTTCGCAGAACGCGCAGCGGCTCTATCAGCAGGCCGTGACGCTCAAGGCGATGCCGCTTGGCAACGTCACACACATGACCGACGACGAGCGGCAGAAGATCGCCGCCTGGTTCCAGGGCGGTGCGAAACAATGATGTAGTTGGCAGCGCGAGTGGTTGGTCTCGCTACGTGAGCTGTGACTAGAAGGACCCGAGGCGCGACGCGCTTCGGGTCCTTTTTCCTTTGGCACGGTCATGGCTGAGGGGGTCGCGCGTTGAACTGCGAGCGATGCGCGGGATATCGCGAATCGGCGTCAGGCATTCGACGAATGCCCGGAGCGCGCGTGCAAGATGCAACGAGAGCACGAACGCTGCTCAACCATTCGCGCTGGCGACGGCAGGTGCATCACGCAATCGGGCGCCCGCTGAACGTCTGGAACGTGTATGACCGCCCCTCACCACCTTGCACGATCAAAGCATCGAAGATGCAGCGTGCACAGGCAGGCATGACTCGCCATGCTTCACCGCGTCTTGAGCTGCCGGCTCGACCTGGGTCCACCACCCTGCTTCATCCGCCAAACGCAAAAAAGCCACGGTCTCGACCGTGGCTTTTCCGTGCTGATACGGACTGCCTGATAATTCCGCGAATCAGCGCATCGCAGCCTTCATCGCTTCTTCCGTCAACCAGAACGACTCCGGCAGATCCTGCTCGTTGAGATTGAGCCCGTCTCCGCCGCGATCGACGACGACGAAGTCGCTCACCTCGCCCAACGCGATCAGCGGATGATGCCAGACGCCCTTCGCATAATTCACGCCCTGCCAGCCGTGCGAAACGAACGCGCGAATCCGGGTGACGTTCAGCTCGCCCGCCGGCGCGACCACCACGAGATACGGCTTGTCGTTGAGCGGCACGAATGCCTGACTGCCCAGCGGATGCCGTTCGAGCATCTTCACTTCGAACGGCAGCTCGCGCGGCTGCCCGCGAAAGAGATTCACGAGCGTGCGGCCGCCTTCGTCGGTCACATCCACTTTCGCGAGATCGTGAAAGCGGATGGTCGTGCCCAGATTGATTGGAATCTGCTTCGCGCCCGCGAGTTCGATCACATCGCCGAAGGGCGCGAATGCTTCGGGCGTGAGCGGCTCGATCGTCAGCGTCGTCCTTGTTTCACTCATGATGGCCTCGTCAGCGTATCAGGCGAGCGTGCCCCAGAGGCGTACACGCGAAACGCCGCCGTCCGGGATGATATTGAAGCGCACGTGCGTAACCGGGCCAAGCGCCGCGAGTTCGCTTTCGTAGTAGTGCTGCTTGTCCATCTGCAGCTTCTGCTCGCCGAGCAGCACCGGCCAGAACATGGCCTGGGTCACGAGCGAGCTGTCCGTGCCGCCCACCACGCGCGCGGCCTGGAACGAGCAGCGATCGGGGTAGTTGCCCTTGAAGTGCGCCGTATCGACTTCGATCTTCTTGATGATGCCCGGCTGCGCAAGCGCGATGATTGCCCAGTCGTTGCCCGGCTCCCGGCGGCGGCGCGTTTCCCAGCCGTCGCCCATATTCACGCCGCGGCCCGGCATGAGCAGCGTGGAGGCCATGCCAAAGTGCTGGTTGTTCGCGCTAACGAGGTACGCGCCGTTTTCCATCGCGGCGAGGTCGAACAGTTCGGTACGGCTCGCGCCCGCCCAGTCCACCTGCGGCTGGCCGTAGACGCGCAGACGCGCGATGCCGCCATCAGGATAGATATTCACGCGCAGGTGCGTGTAAGGCTTGTCGCTCGACACTTCCACATAATGGTGGCTATTGCCGTTCAACGAGGTCGAGGGAACGATCTCCGTCCATTGAGTCGTGGCAATGGGTGCGCCATCGGTCACATACGCGCCCTCCACCGACGCCGCCGGCGGGTAGTTGCCCGTGAAGTGGCTCGTATCGATATCGAGGCCCTTGATGACGCCGGGACGCGCGAGCTTCACGATGCACCAGTCGTAGCCGGTCGTGCGCTTGCGGCGCGTTTCCCAGCCGTCCATCCACTTGCCGTGTTCGTCGTACTTGCCCGGAATAAAGACGGCCGGCTCCGGACTGAGCATGCGATCCTTCGGCGCGAAGAAGTCGTCGCTCGCCTCGAGCGCCTGCGCGCCCAGGCGCGGGTCCGCGAGATTCACGAAGCGGCGCGTGAAATCGGGGGCGTTGGGGTCGAGAGTCGGGAGTGCCATCGTTGTCTTCCTTCGTGTCTGTTCTGTAGATCAAAACGGCGCTGCGCCCCCTCCGCGAAAAGCCGGGGGGCGCATCGCCACGTTACGCGTCGATCAGCTCGTCCAGCCTGAAGCGCGCAATGCGGTAAATCTGGTCGAGGCTCGCGCG
The DNA here is from genome assembly GCF_040965655.1 of Paraburkholderia sp. EG286B. Classification (NCBI taxonomy): domain Bacteria; kingdom Pseudomonadati; phylum Pseudomonadota; class Betaproteobacteria; order Burkholderiales; family Burkholderiaceae; genus Paraburkholderia; species Paraburkholderia sp. EG286B. The sequence continues at coordinate 219,135 of NZ_JBFRCF010000002.1, forward strand.
CATTTCATCGGCGCGGCTGTTGTTCACGCGCGCCTCGAAGTTCGCGATGATGCCGTGGCGGTCATAGCCGCGCACCGCGAGAATGAATGGGAATCCGAACTTCTCGCGATACGCGCCGTTGAGCGCGAGCAGCTTGTCGAACTCTTCCTGCGTGCACTGGTTCAGACCCGCACCGCTTTGCTCGCGCGTGGATTCGGCGGTCAGTTCGCCGCGCACGGCGGCCTTGCCCGCAAGCTCCGGGTGGGCGTTGATGAGCGCAAGCTGCTGCGCCTCTCCCGAGGTTTCTACGGCCTGCGACATGGTGCGATGCAGCGCGTCGATGCTCGCAAACGGGCGCTGCTGCGCGGCCGCGGCAGCGACCCAGGGCGAGTGCTCGAAGATGCCCGAAAGCGCCGCCACGAAGGCGTCGACCGAGGCTTGATTCAGCTGTTCGAGGGTGTAGTGCATTGCCTTCATGCGGCGGCCCCGCGGTGGTCGTTCTGCTGCGGTTGATAGGGATGATGCTCGCGCCAGTGGCGCGCGATGTCCACGCGGCGCGTGACCCATACGCGCTCGTGTCTTTCGATGTGGTCGAGAAAGCGCTGCAGCGCGCGAAGACGCCCGGGGCGCCCGAGCAGCCGGCAGTGCATGCCGATCGAGAGCATCTTCGGCGCTTCGTCGCCTTCTTCGTAGAGCACGTCGAATGCGTCGCGCAAATAGGTGAAGAAGTGGTCCGCCGTGTTGAAGCCCTGCGGCGACGCGAAGCGCATGTCGTTGGTGTCGAGCGTGTAAGGCACGATCAGTTGCGGCAGCGACTTGCCGCCCGTGACCTCCACGTCCATCCAGAACGGCAGGTCGTCGCCGTAGTAATCGGAGTCGTAGAGGAAGCCGCCATACTCGGCCACGAGGCGATGCGTGTTCGGGCTGTCGCGTCCCGTGTACCAGCCGAGCGGGCGCACGCCCGTCACGCGCTCGATCGCTTCCATACCGAGCTTCATATGCTCGGCCTCTTTAGCGGGCGAGACGTCCTGGTAGTGAATCCAGCGATACCCGTGGCATGCGATCTCGTGGCCCAGCTCGACGAACGCACGCGCGACTTCTGGATGACGCTCGATCGCCATGCCCACACCGAACACGGTGAGCGGCAGGCCGCGCTTTTCGAATTCGCGCAGGATGCGCCACACGCCCGCGCGCGAGCCATATTCGTAAATCGACTCCATGCTCATATGGCGCGCGGGATACGTCGCGGCGCCCACGATTTCGGAGAGGAACTGCTCGGAGCCGGGGTCGCCGTGCAGCACGCAGTTTTCGCCGCCCTCTTCGTAGTTGAGCACGAACTGCACCGCGACGCGCGCCTGGCCGGGCCAGTTGGCCTGCACCGGATACCGGCCATAACCGATCAGATCGCGGGGATATTGGGGATCGAGTGGCATGCTGGTCGAATCAATCGAATAGAGAGAATGAAACGCAATATCCGCACAACGGCGAGGCACCGTGAAGCGGCCGCTGGCGCTGCTTTGCAGGGCCTCGCGGACGGTCCGCGCAACCTGCTTACAGGACCGGACCAGTGTAGCGAAATCACCTCTACGCGCCCATACGCACGCTCAGATAGTACGGGTCAAGCGAGGTGTATGTGGCCGCCCGATATGACGTGATCCGGGCGGCCATCTGCGCTTGCGCGCGCTGCGCGTTTACCCGTAGCGCAGCGGCCGCACGGGCGGCGGCGTTTCCGTGACCGGCGCGGGATTGGCCGGGCTGAAACGCGCGAATTCGCCGTCGTAACGCTTGGCGAGCGGCCGCGCGAAGTCGCCGCGCTTGGCGGTCGTGAGGCGCAGCGCGACGAGCGCCTCCACCCACTTCACGGCTGCCGTCACGCCGTCGACCACCGGGACGCCGAGCGCGTCTTCCACCTGCGCGCATAAGCTCGTCATGCCCGCGCAACCGAGCACGATCGCGTCCGCGCCATCTTCTTCGAGCGCGCGACGGCACTCGTCGACGATCGCGCGGCGCGCGGCCGATCCCGGTTCATCGAGTTCGAGCACGGCCACGTCGATCGCGCGCACGTTGCGGCAGAAACGCGTCATGCCATAGCGTTCGGCAAGGTGCCAGGCCATGGCGCGCGTGCGCGAGAGCGTCGTCACGACCGAGAAGCCCGGCGCGAGCACGCTCGCCGCATGCATCGCGGCTTCCGCGATGCCCACGACGGGCCCGCGCGCCAACTCGCGCGCCGCGTATAGGCCCGGGTCGCCAAAGCACGCGATGACGTAGCCGTCGAAGCCTTCGCGCTCGCCCGCCTCCACTTCGGCGAGCAGGCCAGGGGTGGCGAGCGCCTCGTCGTAATAGCCTTCGATCGACGGCGGGCCCATCGTCGGGCTCACCGCCACCACCTCCGTGCCCGGCGCGATCACGGCGCGCGCGCACTGCTCCATCGCGGCGGTCATACGCTGCGTGGTGTTCGGATTGATCAGTTTGATGCGCATTTCGATTCCTTCGTCGATGCCCGGTTTTGCGCGCAGCTCATGCGTTTGCGCGAGCGCGTTCGCCCATCGTGAGCGCGCGGTAGAACAACGCGCTGAGCGCGGCGCCGATGAACCACGAGAAGTTCGCCGCGCCGCCGAGCGAAGGCACCATCACGCAGAGAATCGCGATCACCGCGGCGGGCAGCAAGGCCGACACCGCGCGCCAGTTCACGCCGTTGCGATACCAGTACGCCCCCTTCGGCGACACCGAGTAGAGATCGTCCACGGCAAGACGTCCGCGCTTCACGAGATAAAAGTCAACGATCAGGACACCGTACAAAGGCCCGATGAAGGCGCCGAGTATGTCGAGCGTGTAGTGAATCACAGCCGGGTTGTTGAAGAGGTTCCACGGCGTGATGAAGATCGAGGCCACGGCGGCGAGCATGCCACCCGCGCGCCAGCTGATGAGCCGCGGCGCGACGTTGGAAAAATCGAACGCGGGCGAAACGAAGTTCGCGACGATGTTGATGCCGATGGTCGCGATCGTGAACGTGAGCGCGCCGAGAATCACTGCGGTCGGATGATCGATGCGGCCGACCGTATCGACGGGATCGGTAATCAGTTCTCCGAACACAGGCAGCGTTGCCGACGTCGTGATGACCGTGACGAGAGAGAAGGCGAGGAAGTTGACCGGCAACCCCCAGAAGTTGCCCTTGTGCACGCTCTTGAGCGACTTGCCATAGCGCGAGAAGTCGCCGAAATTGAGCATCGGCCCCGAGAAATACGACACCACGAGCGAGATCGCAGTGATCATCACGGGAATCACTTCGGTACCGTGATACTTCACGCCGCCGAGATTCAGGCCGATGTTGTGCCAGCCCGCGCGATACACCATGTAGCCCGCGAGCGCGAACATCACGACATAAACAGCGGGCCCCGCGAAGTCGATGAACTTCTTGATGGTCTCCATGCCGTTCCAGAACACGAACGCCTGCAGCACCCAGAGCGTCATGAAGCCGGCCCAGCCGACCGCGGAAAGCCCGAGCAAGCCGTGCCTGTGCACGTCGGCGTATGGCATGAGTTGCGGAACGAACTTGAGCACGACGATCACGAGCGCGCTCGAAGCGAGATAGGTCTGGATGCCGTACCACGCCACGGCGATGAGGCCGCGAATCACGGCAGGAATGTTGGCGCCGAGCACGCCGAAAGTGCCGCGACACGCCACCGGGTACGGCACCCCGTGACGCTGGCTCGGCCGCGCGATCAGGTTGCAGAGCACATTGACGATGGAGATGCCGACGATCAGCGCGACGAGCACTTGCCAGCTCGTGAGGCCGAGCGCGAAGAGGCTCCCCGCGAACACATAGCCGCCGACGCTATGCACGTCGGACATCCAGAACGCGAAGATGTTGTACGCGCCCCAGGTCTGCTCCTTGAGGGGAGCCAGGTCGTGGTTGTAGAGCCGCTCGCTGTAGCCGGCCGGCAAGCGCAGATTGTCTGCGGACTCGCTGCTTTCGCCAGATTCGAAGTTGGGCACTGCCGGACTGCCAGGTGACGCGCTGAACTGAGCCATGATCCGCTCCTTGGATGGATTTGCCGACGGAAAAAAGACGCCTGAACGCCTCGAAACGCGTGCGTACCGCCGCTGGACGCGGCCGCCGCGATATCCCCGAATGGTCTGGCCTTCGCGGGCACTACGCCGGTCGCCGCCTGCTGGCGCCCTGTAACGCTGTGCCTGTTCTTGCCGTACGCATGCGCTGCATGCGCCCCACTCCATCCTGTTCAGCCGCGGTGGCCACCGTTCGGAGTGGTCCGCCGCGCTTTACTGCAATCCGTTTCAGGGCCGCCTTAGCAGCGCATCAGCGTGCAAGCGAGGTCGCCTCGCGCGCGCTGAACACTTCCTGCAAGTCGACCGATGCGCCCGCCGGCCGGTCGAGCATCCTGAGTTCGACACCCTGCAAATGGCGCACCATCAGATCGACGGCTTCTTTCTCGTTTCCGGCCTCGAGCGCCGCGAGAATCGCCTCGTGATCGTCGAACGAACACGGACTGCGTCCCGGCGATTCGTAGAGCGCTGAAATCAGCGTCGAGCGCGCCACCAGCCCGCCGAGGCAATCGCACAGCACCGTATTACCGGTGAGCGTGGCGAGCGACGTATGGAACTCGCCCGAAAGCCGGATCCACGTCGGGAAGTCGCGCCCCTCGAAGGCCTTGCGCTCGCGCCGGATCGTCTCGCCGATGGTCTTCAGCCGACGGTTGCCGTGCTGCGCACTGCAAATGCGCCCCACTACGGCCAACTCGATGATCCGCCGCATCTCGAACACCTCGTGCACCTCCTGGAGCGATGGGCTTGCGACGAACGCGCCACGATTGGGCTCCAGATCCACGAGATGGTCCTTCGCGAGCAGCGCGAGCGCCTGGCGGATCGGGCCGCGCTTCACGCCGAATACTTCGCACAACTGTGCTTCAGTCAACTTCGCGCCGGGCGGCAGCCGGTGCTCGAGAATCGCTGCGCGGATTCGCGCGGCGATTGCCTCGGGCTTCATGCCGGTTGCTTCGGCGTCGATATCGGTCTTTCGCATGGCTCGGTTCTCTATGTTGGGTATCCTAGGTTGGACATAAATATTGTCAACAATTTTGTGGGCGAACCTGGGGAAGATCCCCACGTCCGCGCTGCCTGCCGCATGCCTCTTATCGGTGAAAGGTGCTTTATTTCGGGGAATTCAGCACCTGCATGGTGATTCACTGCCCCAATCCGGTCGGATTTTTTGTCAACAATTTAGGAAACAAGCGTTGGCGTGAACATGGTCTGGCGCCACGCGGAGTTGGCCGTTAGTTGCATAAGACTCCGTGAAAAAAGCGCCCGAAAGCGCTTCTGTGTCAGCAGGAAATCAACTCAGATGCGGATACCCGCTCACGATCAGCTCGAAACCATGTGCGGTGGTGGTCAGTTGCGCCGGCGCGCCCATCGGCAGCGTGACCATATCCGGAATATGGCCGAACGGCAGGCCCGTCACCACCGGAATGCCAACCAAGGCACGCACCTGCTCCACCATTTCGCGCAGATCGTAGCCGTTGTCGTAATCGAACTGCTTGTGGCCGGTGAAGTCGCCCAGCACCAGGGCTTGCTGCCGAGCAAGAATGCCGGTCAAGTGCAACTGATAAATCATGCGTTCGATGCGGAACGGCTGCTCGTTCACGTCTTCGACGAACAGGATGCCGCCCTCGACCGGCGGCAGATAAGGCGTGCCGATCAGCGAAGTCAGCACGGCCAGATTGCCGCCCCAGAGCGTGCCCGAAACACTCGTCGCCTGGGCCTGCGGCGCATTCACCTTGAGCGTGTAGTTCGGTTTCGAGAGCGCGTCCCAGAAGTGATGCATCGTGAAGCTGCTGAGACTCTCGGCGCCGAAATCGCTGCAGAGCATCGGGCCGCCGAACGTCGTGAGCCCGGCGCGTGCGAGCAGCGCGAGCTGGATGGCGGTGAAATCGCTATGCCCCACGAACGCGATGGGCTGATCTGTCAAACGCCGCTGCAGTCCGTCGTAATCGAGACCGTGCAGAATGCGCACCGCGCCGTAGCCGCCACGCACGGCGAGTACGATGTCCGGCAGGTCGCGCGACGGGTCGGCGAGGCGATTCAGTTCGGCCGCGCGCTGGCCATCCGTGCCGGCAAAGCGCTGATAGCGCCGCTCGGTCGCCTGCACGCCGTTGACGTGATGGCCTTGCGCCCGCAATCGGGCAAGCGCACGGTGCACCGCTTCCGCATCATGCGGATAACCGGACGGAGCAACCAGCTCGATGGTGCGATGAATGGTCATGTCGAATTCGATTCAACCGTGAGATTCAACCCGCGGATTCGTCCGGACCGGCTACGCCAGCCCCTCCCTGCGCCTGCTCAGCCTGCTCCCGAGCCTTGCGGCGCGCTTCCCGGCTCGCGCGGCGCCGGTCGGCGAAGAACGCGCGCAGCGCCTCGCCGCACTCATCCGCCAGCACGCCTCCGGACACGCTCGTGTGATGATTGAGCTGCTCGTTGGCGAAGGCGTCGACCACGCTGCCGCACGCGCCGGTTTTCGGGTCATGCGCACCGAACACCACACGTGCGATGCGCGCGTGCATGATCGCGCCGGCACACATCAGGCACGGTTCAAGGGTCACATAGAGTTCGCAGCCGGGCAAGCGGTAGTTACCCAGCGCGTGCGCGCCCGCGCGCAAGGCCGCCATTTCGGCGTGCGCGGAGGGATCGTGTGCGCCGATCGGGTGATTGAAGCCCGAGGCGATCACTTCGTCGCCACGCACGAGCACCGCGCCCACGGGCACTTCGCCGGCGGCGCGCGCCGCTTCGGCGGCGGCCTGCGCGAGGCGCATGAAATGCCGGTCGCGCTCGGAGACGGAATCGGGTTGGAGGTCGGAGTCAGGCGCGGCGGCGGACGCCGTCACGACCGGATCGGCGGGAACCGATCCTGCAGGCGAAGTAACCACCGGGTGCGCCTCTTCGCGTTCGCCGCCGGGGGCGTCTGGCTGGACGGGGGAGCCCGTCACGCCGCCCCCGCCGGGAGCCCCGGGAGGCCGGGCTCGCTGCCCGCTGCGCGTTCGGACAAACGCTCCGCGATGCGGCGGCGATATTCGTGCGGCACGACCATCGGTCCGCCGCGCAAGGATTCGAGCGCCATGTCGAGCGCCAGCATGCGCGCGCGCAGACGGCATTGCGCGGCCTTGTCGCCCACCGTGGCGAGCTCGTCCTCGAGGTCGCGCAAGGCCCGCAGCTGTTCGACTGCGGGCGGCACGAAGCCCGCGTTCTTCAGGATGCGGTGGGCTATGCGCACTTCTTCGGGCACGAGCAGGTCGTCGTCGAGCGTCTGCGCCGCACCGGCGCCGGGCAGGTCGTCGAAGTCACCGCGCGCGGCCGCGGCGGCAATCCGTTGTTCGACGAGGGCATCAAGCAATTTCATCAGCAATCCACTACGTTGCGGCTCACGCATTCTATCAGGGTAAGACCTGGAAGACCGTGCGCGGCCGGCATGTGTGCCATCTACCGCCTGCAGCTTGACAGACCGGCGGTTTGATGCGGATGAACTGACACTGGCGACGAAATCGGGAATCGCCTGATGGCAGGCGGCGTTGCCGGTGGATGCGGCATGCGGTTCTGGGGGCTGGACGCGAAAACGCCGCTGGCGTGTCCGGCTCATACCGGCACACCAGCGGCGCTGGAAACATCCAGGGGCACTCTGCCCCGCCCTTCCCTTAGTCCTTCATCACCTTGCCGACCGCGTCGACCACCACGCTCACGTTCTTCTCGTTCAGGCCTGCCACGCACATGCGGCCCGAGCGCAGGATGTACACGCCGAATTCCTCTTTCAGGCGCTCGACCTGCTTCTCGCTCAAGCCAGTGTACGTGAACATGCCGCGCTGCTTCACGTAGCGCGCGAGCGCCGCTTCGCTAGCATGCGAGCGCAGGCCGTCGTGAATCGCCACGCGCATGCGCGCAATGCGCTCGCACATCGCCGCCAGTTCCTGCTCCCACGACGCCTTCAGTTCCGGCGTGCCCAGCACGCGCGTGACGATCTTCGCGCCGTGCGTCGGCGGATTGCTGTAGTTCGCGCGCACCGAGCCCGTGAGCTGGCCGAGCACGCGGTCGGCGGCCGCCGCGTCTTCGCAGATCACGTGCAGCCCGCCGCAACGCTCGCCGTAGAGCGAGAAGTTCTTCGAGAACGAATTCGCCACGAGCGCCGGCACGCCGCGGCGCGCAAGTTCGCGCACCGCGAACGCGTCGTCCTCGAGGCCCGCGCCGAAGCCCTGATACGCCATATCGACGAACGGCAGCAGCTCGCGCTTTTGCAACACGTCGATCACTTGCTCCCATTGCGCGCGATCCAGATCGACGCCCGTCGGGTTGTGGCAGCACGCGTGCAGCAGCACGACGCTCTTCGCCGGCAGCGCGGCGATGGCCGAGAGCATCGCCTCGAACTTCAGGCCGCCCGTCACCTCGTCGTAGTACGGGTACGTGTTCACCGTGAAGCCCGCGCGCTCGAAGATGAAGCGATGGTTCTCCCACGTCGGATCGCTCACCCACACCTGGCTGGTCGCAAAGTAGCGCTTGATGAAATCGGCGCCCACCTTCAGCGCGCCCGAGCCGCCCAGCGTCTGCACGGTCGCGATGCGGCCGGCCGCCCGCGACGGGCAGTCGGCGCCGAACACCAGTGCCTGCACGGCGTCGCGATACTGCGCGAAGCCAGCCATCGGCAGATACGGCTTCGGACCCGGCTCTTCGAGGATTGCCGCCTCGGCCGCGTGAACGGCCTTCATGACGGGCAGACGGCCTTCGTCGTCGAAGTAGATGCCAATGCTCAGATTGACCTTGTTCTGACGCGGGTCCTTCTGGAAGTTCTCGTTGAGCGAGAGGATCGGGTCGCCGGGGTAGGCATCGATGTGTTCGAACATGCTGTTTAACTCTCTGGACGAAATTCGGGACGGTAATGGCGGGCAGCGGTTACGGTGCCGGCACGCCGCGTTGCAGCGCCGGCGCCGACTTGCGGCACCACAGGCGGTAGGCGAGCCCAAGCACGCCCAGCCAGACCGGAATCAGGTACACGGAAATGCGCAGATCCGGAATCAGATACATTACAACGAGAATGCCGCCGAGGAACGCGAGACACACGTAATTCGTCAGCGGATAGCCGAGGCTGCGGAACGTGGTCGTCTGCTCCACGCGTGCCTTCTCGCGGCGGAACTTCAGGTGAATCAGGCTGATCATCGCCCAGTTGATGATGAGCGCGGATACGACGAGCCCCATCAGCAGTTCGAACGCCTTGCCGGGCATGAAGTAGTTGATGATCACGCAGGCGGCCGTGACGAACGCCGACACACCGAGCGCCGCCAGCGGAATGCCGCGCCGGCTCACCTTGAGCAGCGCCTTCGGCGCATTGCCCTGCTGCGCGAGACCATAGAGCATGCGGCTGTTGCAGTACACGCCGCTGTTGTAGACCGAGAGCGCCGCGGTCAGCACGACGAGGTTCAGCACGTTGGCCACGAGATCGCTGTTCATCGCGTGGAAGATCAGCACGAAGGGGCTGCCGCCGGCCACGACCTTCTGCCACGGGTAGAGCGAGAGCAGCACGCCGAGCGCGCCGATGTAGAAAATCAGGATGCGGTAGATCACCTGGTTCGTCGCGCGCGGAATGCTGTGCGACGGATCATCGGCCTCTGCCGCGGTGATGCCGACCAGCTCCAGCCCGCCGAACGAGAACATCACGACCGCCATGGCCATGACGAGACCCGAGACGCCGTGCGGAAAGAAACCGCCGTTGCGCCAGAGGTTCGACACACTCGCTTCAGGACCCGCCGAGCCCGAGAACAGCAGCCAGCCGCCGAAGGCGATCATGCCGACGATCGCGAGCACCTTGATGATGGCGAACCAGAACTCGAGTTCGCCGTACGACTTGACGCTCGTGAGGTTGATGGCGTTGATCACGACGAAGAACACCAGCGCCGAGACCCATGTGGGCAGCGTCGGCCACCAGTAATGCATGTAGATGCCGACCGCCGAGAGCTCGGCCATGCTCACGAGGATGTAGAGCACCCAGTAGTTCCAGCCCGACAGAAAGCCCGCGAACGGGCCGAAATACTTGTCGGCGAAATAGCTGAACGAACCGGCGACGGGCTCGTCCACGACCATCTCGCCCAGTTGCCGCATGATGAAGAACGCAATGATGCCGGCGACGCCGTAGCCGAGCAGCACCGAAGGGCCGGCCGTCTGAATCGTCTGCGCAATGCCGAGGAACAGGCCCGTGCCGATCGCCCCGCCCAGCGCAATGAGCTGGATGTGGCGATTCTTGAGGCCGCGTTTTAGCTGGCCGCGATTTTCACGCGTGTCGTTTGAAACCATGTCTCGTCCTGTCTCCGACTTATCTGCGCGGGGCCGAAGCATCTGGGTAGGACGCCGGCTCCGCTCCACGAAATAAAATTGCGCGCACAACGTTCTGCATCGGCGCGCTGCCGGGCTTGGCGGTATTGGCCGCCAGCCCGATCGGGTGCGCCCAGTGTATAGTTGACGCGGAAAAATATGATTTCATCTCGTACGCAGGCAAACCCTGATTGATACAATTCCCTCTCGCCTCAAACCCATCTCACGCAAGATAAATGCAAAATCTCGCGCTCGATACGATCGACTTGCGGCTTCTCGCCGCACTGCAGGAGCGCGGCCGCGCTTCGAACCTCGAACTCGCGGCCGCGATCAAGCTCTCCCCCGCGCAGACGCTCAGGCGTCACCGGCGGCTCGAGGAGCTCGGCGTGATCCGGCGCTACGAGACACGCCTCGACGCGCAGGCACTCGGCTTCGGCGTGGTCGCCTTCATTCAGGTAACGATGGAGCGCGGGCACATGCGCGAGCTCGTCAAGTTCAAGGAACTCGTCGCGACGTTGCCGCAGGTGCAGGAGTGCTACTCCGTGACTGGCGATATCGACTACGTTCTGAAGGTCGTGGCGCGCGATCTCAAGGCGCTTTCCGAGTTCCTGCTCGATACGCTGATGCGCGCGCCCGGCGTGAACAGCGTGCAGTCGATCGTCTGCCTCGATGAACTCAAGGGGACGAGCGCGATGCCGCTGGAAGCCTGAGACAAGCGCACCAGGTCCGTCTGGCGGGGTTTTTCGGCGAAAACGCAATTTTATCTCATCGGCGGCCCGCTGGCGGCGCCGCAGGACCGGCTGATGAAATAGTCTTGCTAAAAGGCCCATCGTGCTCTAAAAAACAGGCTAGTTAGCATGTCTCCCGGCCACCCTGGACACTGCAACGGGCGGCCTCACAAGCGCGAGCGCGACAGTCCATGAGTCTTCTTGAACTCAGAGGCATTTCCAGGCATTTTGGCGCCATTCAGGCGCTGACCGACGTAACGTTGAGCCTGGAACCCGGCCAGGTGGTCGGACTCATGGGCGACAACGGGGCCGGAAAATCGACGCTGGTGAAGGTCATCGCCGGCAACTTCCCGCCTTCTCACGGCGAAGTCCTCATCGACGGCAAGCCCGTTCATTTCAGCCGCCCCGTGGATGCCCGCGCCAAGGGCATCGAGGTCGTCTATCAGGATCTCGCGCTCTGCGACAACCTCACGGCGGCGGCCAACGTCTTTCTCGGGCGCGAGCCGCGCATCGGCATATGGCCCTTTCGCGTGCTCGATCACGCGGCCATGTACCGGCGCGCCGCCGAATTGTTCAAGGAACTGAAGTCCGAAACGCGCCCGCGCGATCTCGTCCGGCAGATGTCGGGCGGCCAGCGCCAGGCCGTGGCGATTGCGCGCACGCGACTGTCCGAAGCGCGGCTCGTGCTCATGGACGAACCCACCGCCGCGATCAGCGTGCGCCAGGTGGTGCAGGTGCTCGACCTCATCAAACGCCTGTCCGAACACGGTATTGCCGTGATTCTTATCAGTCACCGCATGCCTGACGTTTTCGAAGTCGCCCACCGCGTGGTCGTCATGCGGCGCGGGCGCATGGTTGCGGACAAGCAGATCGAAGCCTCGTCGCCGGAGGAAGTCACCGGCCTGATCACCGGAGCCATCGCCGCCGCGTAAAGCGGCCCGCGCGACAGCGTTGCATGGGGCCGCACCAAGCGCTAAAGCGCTAAGTGCGGCCGACAGGAGACCCGAAATTGAACGATGCGCCGCAAAGGCCGAACCCGATGCCAACACTGTTTGACGATCCCCAATCCGCGAAGACCCATACCCGCTGGAGCGGACTGCTCGCAAGCCAGGTGTTCTGGGTGGTGCTCGCGACGCTCGCGGCCTGCGTCCTGCTCTCGTTCGTCACCTCGACGTTCGCCACCCAGCAAAATCTATTCAACGTCACGCGCAACTTCGCCTTCGTCGCCATCGTCGCGCTGGGGATGATGGCCATCATCATCACGGGCGGGATCGACATTTCGGTCGGCTCGACGATTGGCCTGAGCGGCATCGTGCTCTCCGTCACGATGAACGCGGGCTACCCGATCTGGGCCGGCATCGGCCTCGGCCTGCTCACCGCGGGGGTAGTCGGCCTCGTGAACGGCCTGCTCATCGCGTATCTCAACATGCAGCCGTTCGTCGTGACGCTCGGCATGCTGAGCGTGGGCCGCAGCCTCGCGCTCGTGATCTCCGGGAGCCGGACCATCTTCGAATTCGGACCCGACGGGCACAAGCTCCTCGTGCTCGGTGGCGGAAAAACGCTCGGCGTGGCCAATCCCGTGTGGTTTCTGATCGTCCTCGGCCTGCTGTTCTGGTTCGCCTTCGCCTTCACGCGCTGGGGCCGCTATGTCTTCGCGGTCGGCGGCAACCGTCATGCGGCCAATCTCACGGGCGTGCCGGTTCGGCGCGTGATCTGCTCGGTTTATGTGCTGGGCGGCCTGATGGCAGGCGTCGCGGCCATTCTCGAGGTGGGCTGGCTCGGCGCGGTGACGACAGGCCTCGGCACCGGCGACGAACTACGCGTGATCGCCGCCACGGTGATCGGCGGCACCAATCTCGCGGGCGGCGTGGGCAGCGCGTTCGGCACGATCGTCGGCGCCGCGCTCATCGAAGTGATCCGCAACAGCCTGATCCTGCTCGGCGTCGATTCGTTCTGGCAGGGCACGGTCGTGGGCGGCTTCATCATCATCGCCGTGCTGTTCAACCGGCTAGGCGGCGAGCGGCAAGAAGACTGAACGGAATTCAGGGAGGCGCGGCCGGACTGCATGCGGAACCGCCGGCCGTCAGCCATCACAACAAGCGCGACGCGTCGCGCGAGGTTCCGCAGAAAGCCCAAGGCACGGGCGCGGGCTTTCCTTCCGATGACGAAAACTGTAAGAGACACGCGCGCCGCACACCCGGCGCCGAACAGGAGGAAACCATGAAGAATGCGTGGAAGTATCTCGCTGCGATCGGAGGGCTCGCCATGCTGGCCTCTTCCGCCTATGCAGCCGACAAGACCCTCGCGCTGGTCGTGAAGGGCCTCGACAATCCGTACTTCGACCTCATGCACCAGGGCTGCGACCGGGCCAACAAGGAGCTCAGCAAACAGGGCTACAACTGCTACTACACGGGCCCCGCGACGGCCGCGGACGAAAGCGCCGAAGTGCAGATCGTCGACGACCTGCTGACCAAGGGCGTCGCGGCGATTGCGATTTCGCCGTCGAACGCGCCGGCCATCGCCGAAGTGATCCGCCGCCGTAACGCGAAGATCCCGATCATCACCGCGGACGCCGACCTGCTGCCGAAGGACCAGTCGTTGCGCAAGGCGTATGTGGGCACCGACAACTACGAGCTGGGCGTGAAGCTCGGCGAGCAGCTGAAGACGCTGATGCCCAAGGGCGGCAACATCTGCCTCGTGATGGGCAACCCCGCGGCCGAGAACATCAACCAGCGCGCCCAGGGCACGCGCGACGTGCTCTCGGGCAAGAAAGGCATCAAGAAGCTGGCGGGCGAAAACAACTGGCATGAGATCAGCGCGTGCCCGCTCTACGTGAACGACGACGCCGCGAAAGCGAACCAGATGATGCAGGACACGCTCACCGCGAACGCCGGCACGCTGCGGGCGTTCGTGTTCGAGGGCGGCTGGCCGCTCTTCGCACCCGAGGCGTATTCGCAGGTCGTCGCGCCGATCATGGACAAGATCAGCAGCGGCCAGTTCGTGATCGTTTCAGCCGATACGCTCGGGCCGGAGCTGCAGGCCCTCAAGGACCACAAGGTCAATGCGCTGGTCGGGCAGCGACCCGAGGAAATGGGCTATCAGGCGGCGATGGTGATGCGCGACCTCGCCGAAGGCAAGACGGTGAAGCCGATCGTTCACACGGGCCTCGACGTTTGCACCTGGAAGAATGCGGATACGTGTCTGAAGCATTGAGTGCCGGAAGTAAAAAACCCGCGCCGGCACAACGTGCCGAACGCGGGTTTTTTGCATCGCCAGCAGGCTAGCGGGAAAGCATCATTCCCATTCGATCGTCGCGGGCGGCTTGCCCGAGATGTCGTACACCACACGGTTGATGCCGCGCACTTCATTGATGATGCGGTTCGACACGTGGCCCAGCAGTTCGTGCGGCAGGTGCGCCCAGTGCGCCGTCATGAAGTCGAGCGTCTGCACCGCGCGCAGCGCAACGACATACTCGTAGGTGCGGCCGTCGCCCATCACGCCCACGCTCTTCACCGGCAGGAACACGGCGAACGCCTGGCTCGTGAGCTCGTACCACGACTTGCCGGTTTCCTTGTCGATCGTGTTGCGCAGCGTCTCGATGAAGATCGCATCGGCACGGCGCAGCAGATCCGCGAAATCGCGCTTCACTTCGCCGAGAATGCGCACGCCGAGGCCCGGGCCCGGGAACGGATGGCGATAGACCATTTCATGCGGCAGGCCGAGCTTCACGCCCAGTTCGCGCACTTCGTCCTTGAAGAGTTCGCGCAGCGGTTCGAGCAGCTTGAGGTTGAGCGTCTCCGGCAGGCCGCCCACGTTGTGGTGGCTCTTGATCGTGTGCGCGGCCTTCTTGCCCTTGCCGGCCGACTCGATGACGTCCGGATAGATCGTGCCCTGCGCGAGCCATTTGGCGTCGGTGAGCTTGCCCGCTTCGGTCTGGAACACTTCGACGAACTCCGCGCCGATGATCTTGCGCTTCGCTTCCGGATCGGTCACGCCCGCGAGCTTCGACATGAACGCTTCGCTCGCGTCGACATGGATCACCTTCACGCCGAGGTTGTCGGCGAACATCGACATCACCTGCTCGGCTTCGTTCAGACGCAGCAGGCCGTGATCGACGAACACGCAGGTCAGCTGGTCGCCAATCGCACGATGCAGCAGCGCCGCCGCCACCGACGAATCCACGCCGCCCGAGAGGCCGAGAATCACGTGCTCGTTGCCCACCTGCTTGCGGATCGTCTCGACGGCTTCGTCGATGTAGTGGCCCATCTCCCAGTCGGCCTTCGCGCCGCAGATGCCAAGCACGAAGCGCTCGAGCATCGCGCGGCCCTGCACCGTGTGCGTGACTTCCGGGTGCCATTGCAGGCCGTAGAAGTGGCGCGCTTCGTCGGCCATGGCCGCGATCGGGCACGATTCCGTCGATGCCATCAGCTGGAAGCCCGCCGGCATCTCCGTGACCTTGTCGCCGTGGCTCATCCACACCTTGAGCATGCCGTGGCCTTCGCTCGTGCGGAAGTCTTCGATGCCTTCGAGGAAGCTCGTGTGGTTGCGCGCGCGCACTTCGGCGTAGCCGAACTCGCGCAGGTGGCCGCCGTCCACCTTGCCGCCGAGCTGCTCGGCCATCGTCTGCATGCCGTAGCAAATGCCGAGAACCGGCACGCCCAGTTCGAACACGGCTTGCGGCGCGCGCGGCGTGTCGGTGTCGGTGACCGAGTTCGGGCCGCCGGAGAGGATGATGCCCTTCGGCGCGAATTCGCGCACGAACGCGTCGTCCACATCGTACGGATGGATTTCCGAATAAACGTGGGCTTCGCGCACGCGGCGCGCGATGAGCTGGGTGACTTGCGAGCCGAAGTCGAGGATCAGGATTTTGTCGTGCATGGCTGCGGACGAGACCTAAAAAAGAACGGATACGGAAAGCCGCGCGACAGTTCAAACGCGCGCAGCGTGAATTCATCAGGCCCGGAGCGCCGTGCTACGGCGGCACCGGGTGGCGCAAGTTCGGGTGTGCTTCGGGCGCACTGCGTCTGCTGTTTGGGAGGCCGGGTTTGCGCGCGGCCTCAGCCACGCAGCGGCGGCCTCGGTGCGTCGGCCGCTTCGTCGCGAGCCGTCTCGCGAGCCTGCGCCGGACTGGCGGGCGGCGGCGTAACCGGCGCTGGACGGGGCGTAACCGGCGGAACCGCTGCGGGCGTCACGGTCGGGACCTGCACAACGGGTTCGACCGGCGCTGCCGGCCGCTTTGCCGCTTGCGCACCGCCCCACGCCATCGTTCGCAGAAAGCCCGGCTTCGCGTACGACACCGGCTCTTCGCGACGTTCGGGCTGCGCCTTCTCCGCCTTGCGCTGCTGCGCGGAACTGCCGCTCGCCTGCCCTTTCTGGCGCTTGCGCACCGCGCCCGCGAGCCGGACGCCGCCCAAGCCGAGGACGATCAGCCACACCCCAACCGCACCTGCCACCAACTGGCCAAAACCCGTGAGCTGCGGCGCACGCAGCCCGATCAGCCAGACCAGCATCAGCACGCCGGCAATCCAGTTGACGTGCCCCACGGTGCGGCCCACAGGCAGTGTCATCTCCCCGTGGAAGGCCGCGCGCAGCGCAAGCCACGCGAAACCCAGCAGCACCACGCCGAACGCCTGCCCAACGAGCGCCGGCTGCGTTTGCACCAGTTGCAACGCGTTGTAGACGAGGGTCCAGGGCGTGAGAACGAACAGCACGCCGAACCCCAGCAACGTCAACGCATCGACAATCAGCAGCACGCGCAGCAGCGGCTTCATCGGGGCTTAGTCCACGTGATAGTTGGGCGCTTCCTTCGTGATCTGCACGTCGTGCACGTGCGACTCGTGCAGGCCGGCGCCGGTAATCTGCACGAACTCCGCCTTCGCATGCAGGTCTTCGATCGTACGGCAGCCGCAGTAGCCCATCGAGGCGCGCACGCCGCCGATCAGCTGGAACAGGATCGCGTTGATGGGACCCTTGTAGGCGACACGGCCTTCGATGCCTTCCGGCACGAGCTTGTCGATGTTCGCCGAGTTGTCCTGGAAGTAGCGGTCCGCGGCGCCGTCCTTCATCGCGCCGACCGAGCCCATGCCGCGATACGACTTGTACTGGCGGCCCTGGTACAGGAACACGTCGCCCGGCGACTCTTCGGTGCCCGCGAACATGCTGCCCATCATCACGGCGTTCGCGCCGGCGGCCAGCGCCTTCGAAACGTCGCCCGAGTAGCGCACGCCGCCGTCGGCGATGCACGGCACGCCCGTGCCCTTGAGCGCTTCCGAGACGTTGGAGATCGCGCTGATCTGCGGCACGCCCACGCCGGCCACGATACGCGTCGTGCAGATCGAGCCCGGGCCGATACCGACCTTCACGCCGTCCGCGCCGTATTCGACGAGCGCGCGCGCCGCGTCGGCCGTGGCGATGTTGCCGCCGATCACTTCGACGTGCGGGAAGTTCTTCTTGACCCAGCGAACGCGCTCGAGCACGCCCTTGCTGTGGCCGTGCGCCGTATCCACGACGATCACGTCCACGCCGGCTTGCACCAGCAGCTCGACGCGCTCTTCGTTGTCCGGACCGACGCCGACCGCCGCGCCCGCGCGCAGCTTGCCGTGCTCGTCCTTACAGGCGGCCGGGTGCTCGGTCTGCTTGGTGATGTCCTTGACGGTCATGAGGCCGCGCAGCTCGAACGAGTCGTTCACGACCAGCACGCGCTCGAGGCGGTGGCTGTGCATGAGCGCCTTGGCTTCGACGAGCGGCGTGCCTTCCTTGACGGTGACGAGGCGTTCGCGCGGCGTCATGATCGAGCGCACCGGCTCATCCAGACGCGTTTCGAAACGCAGGTCGCGGTTCGTGACGATGCCGACCAGTTGTGCGCCTTCGACGACCGGGAAGCCCGAAATGCCATGCTGCTGCGAGAGCGCGATGACGTCGGCGACCTTCATTTGCGGCGGAACCGTGATCGGATCGCGCACGACGCCCGACTCGAAGCGCTTCACCTTCGCGACCTCGCGCGCCTGCTCGGCCGGCGTGAGGTTCTTGTGAACGATTCCGACACCCCCCTGCTGCGCCATGGCGATTGCCAGACGGCCTTCCGTGACGGTATCCATAGCGGCCGACACGAGCGGAATGTTCAGGGAGATATTGCGGGTCAGCCGGGTCTTCAGGCTGGTGTCGCGCGGGAGAACGTCGGAAAAGGCGGGGACGAGGAGCACGTCATCGAACGTGAGTGCTTTCTGGATCAGACGCATGGCAAATCCTATAGGCGCAAAAGCAGATTATACGCGATAGCGCCCTGGAAATCATCAGCGCTAACAGTAGCTTAGCGCCGTTTTCGGGATTATTTCCACGCTCCGGCCCTGCCGGTGCGAACCGTGCGGGCGAGCCGCGCCTCCGACCCGAATATCGGACGGCCGATGCAGGATTGAACAAGACGGGTGCGCACGCCTCCAGTTATGCTTCGGGCCGTCCTGTTAATACGGCCCGCCTGGGCCACCCGAAGTTTCTGGAGGCATTACAAATGCAGCGTGGTGTGTTGTACGGCGTGCTCGCCGGCGCATTGTGGGGAACGGTGTTCGTCGTGCCCCGGCAACTGGCGGAGTTCTCGCCACTGCTCCTGAGCGCGGGCCGCTACGCGATGTATGGACTCGTCTCGCTCGCCGCGCTTTTGCCCATGCTGCGCCGCGTCTGGCCGCGCATGACTCGTGCCGATCTCGTCGCGCTCGTGAAGCTCGCGCTGGTGGGCAACGTGCTCTATTACCTGTTTCTCGCGAGCGCCATCCATCTGGTGGGCATCGCGCCTGCCTCGCTGATCGTCGGCGTGCTGCCCGTCACGGTCACGCTGCTTGGCCGCCGCGACCATGGCGCCGTGCCCCTTTCACGTCTGGTCTGGCCGCTTGCGATGATCGCGGCCGGCATCGTCTGCATCAACGTGGACGTGTTCAGCGCAGCCAGCGAGGCAGGCGGCGCGAGCGTCCTCACGCGCATTGCGGGCATTGGTTGCGCCGTCGGCGCGCTCGTGTGCTGGACCTGGTTCGCGGTCGAGAACGCTCGCTATCTGCAGCGCAATGCGCACTTCAGCGGCAACGAATGGTCGGTGCTCTGGGGCGTGGTCACGGGCGCGCTCGGCGGCCTGCTCTGGCTCGGCATTCTCGTCGTGCCGTCGCACTGGGTGCAGGCAACCGTGGCCGCCGGCCGCTGGACCACGTTCTGGCAGTTGAATCTGGTGCTCGCGATCGGCGCCTCGTGGCTCGGCAACGGCCTCTGGAACGCCGCCGCCAAGCGCTTGCCGCTCACGCTGTCTGGCCAGATGATCGTGTTCGAGACGCTGTTCGCCCTGCTCTACGGGTTTATCTACGATCACCGGCTGCCGCGCGGGCTGGAAATCGCGGCGATCGTGCTGCTGGTGGCGGGCGTGAGCTGGTCGGTGCGCCAGCATTCCGGCGGTCCGGAAGACACCGCGCACGGCGACGGCATCGTGCCGGACGGCGATCTGCCAGGCATCGGCAACGAAACCCGCCTCGCGCAACCCGACGTCGACGCCAAGCGAGCCGGCCGCACGACCACCGCCTGAGCGCGCCGGGCCGCAAAAAACCGAATGGGCGAGACAGCGCAAGCTGTCCCGCCCATTGCATTGGTGCGGCAAATCCTTGGCAACCTGGCTCGACGCTTACCGCGAATCCTTGGGCAGCCACTTGCGCCCTTCGATCGAGCCTTCCTTGCGGGTCTTGTCGACGCGGCGCTGGCGCGCCATCTTCGGGTCGACGATCAGCGGCCGGTAGATCTCCACGCGGTCGTGGTCGGCGAGCACGGTGTCGAGCGGCTTGAGCTTGCCGTACACGCCCACCTTGAGCTTCGCCAGATCGATCTCGGGGTGGCGCGCGAGAATGCCGCTCGCGTCGATGGCCTGCTGGACAGTCGCGCCCGCGGGCAGCTCGATGCTGATGAGCGTCTGCGTATCCGGCAGTGCATAGCAGACGTCGATGGAGAGATTCGCGCTCATGGCTTGCCGTAGCGCTGGTCGGCGCGCTTCACGAAGGAGTCGACGAAGGTGTTCGCGATGTGATGGAACACCGGCCCGATGAGCTTTTCGAGAATGATGTTTGAAAACTCGTAATGCAGCGCAAACTCGATCTTGCAGGCGTCGGCGCGCAGCGGCGTGAAACGCCAGTAGCCCGTGAACTTGCGGAACGGGCCATCGGCGAACTCCATGTCGATACGCTCGGGCCGCTTTTGCGAGTTGCGCGTGGCGAAGTGTTGCTTGATGCCCTTGAAGTTGATGTCGATCTTCGCCTCCATGCCGCTCTCGTCCTGACGGCGAATCTCGACGCCGCCGCACCACGGCAGGAAGTTGGGGTAGTCGGCGACGTCGGTGACGAGGTCGAACATTTGTTCCGCCGAATGGCGAATCAACACGGTTTTCTGGACATCCGCCATAAATTGCGCAATGCGTGGCTAGGGTGAAAGCGCCACGGGCTTTCGGAAGCCCGCTTTGCTAAAATCGTAATTTTAAACGAGTTGGGCCAATCCCATTTTCCTATGAGCATCATCGACAACAGAAAAGCGTTCTTCGATTACTTCATCGAAGAACGCCACGAGGCCGGGCTCGTGCTGGAAGGATGGGAAGTCAAGGCCATGCGCGCCGGGCGAGCCAACATCAAGGAAAGCTACGTCGTGATCAAGGACGGCGAACTCTACCTGATCGGCACGCACATCAGCCCGCTGCCCGAGGCCTCGACGCACATCCAGCCGGACCCCACGCGCACCCGCAAGCTGTTGCTCCATCGCGAGGAAATCGACAAGCTGATCGGCAAGGTCGAGCAGCGCGGCTTCACGCTCGTGCCGCTGAACTTTCACTACAAGGGCGGCCGCGTGAAGTGCGAAATCGGCCTCGCCAAGGGCAAGAAGCTGCATGACAAGCGCGAAACCGAGAAGAAGCGCGACTGGGAGCGCGAGAAGGCGCGCCTGATGCGCTCGCCCACCTGATTCTTCCGCAGCAGCAAGCGTTCAGATGGACAACGGGCCGCTCATGCGGCCCGTTGTCATTTGCAGCGGCCTGAGCGCTCATGCGCCCTTCGCCGCCCCGGCCCCGCTGATCTGCCCCTCGCGCAGGCCTGCCCGGTTCACGATCGTCAGCGCTGATGCGATCATCGAGCTTAAGTCGCCCATGTTGCCCGGCACGATCAGCGTATTGCCCTGCTTCGCCAGATTGGCGAAAGCATTCACGTACTGTTCGGCCACCTTGAGGTTGACGGCGTCCATCCCGCCCTGCGCCTGGATCGAATTGCCTATCTTCTGGATGGCCTGCGCGTTGGCCTCGGCCACTGCGAGAATGGCGGCCGCCTGACCCTGCGCCTGGTTGATCGCCGCCTGACGCTCGCCTTCCGACTTCTGGATCGCCGCCTCGCGCGCGCCGGCTGCCAGGTTGATCTGTTCCTGCTTGCGCCCTTCCGAGGCCGCGATGAGCGCGCGCTTTTCCCGCTCGGCGGTGATCTGCGCCTGCATGGCGTGGAGGATTTCCTTCGGCGGCGTGAGATCCTTGATTTCGTAGCGCAGCACCTTCACGCCCCAGTTCGACGCGGCTTCATCGAGCGCCGACACGACGCTATGGTTGATGAAGTCGCGTTCCTCGAAGGTCTTGTCGAGTTCGAGCTTGCCGATCACCGAGCGCAGCGTGGTCTGCGAAAGCTGCGTAATCGCGAACACGAAATTGCTCGAGCCGTACGACGCCTTCATCGGATCGGTCACCTGGAAGTACAGCACGCCATCGACCTGAAGCTGCGTGTTGTCGCGCGTGATGCAGACCTGGCTTGGCACGTCGAGCGGAATCTCCTTGAGCACGTGCTTGTAGGCCACGCGATCCACGAACGGCAACACGATCGTCAGCCCCGGCGTAAGCGTGGCGTGGTACCGCCCAAGCCGTTCGAGCACCCAGGCATGCTGTTGCGGCACGATCTTGATGGTCTGCGCGATCAGCACGACGACGATCACGAGCAGAATCAGGCCGACGACTGGGACTTGCATACGGGACCTCCGTTCGCTTCTGTGTGGTGTATTGGTGTGATTCTGGATTCGGTCCGTCACGCTTGGCGCGCGTCGTCGCGAGCGGCGCCGGGCGCATTGGCTTCGCGCCGCTCGCGCTTCGCCGCCACGACGAGGCAGCTGCCGCGCACCGCCTTGATTTCATAGAGCGGCGCGTCTTCGGGCTCGCCGGGCGCGAGTTCGACGTCCCATTCGGCGCCGCGATACATCGTGCGCGCGCGGCCGTCGCGCCATGCGGCGACGACAAGCGTCGCGCCAATATCGAGGTTCACGCCCGGATCGGTCGAGGCGTCGGTCTTGCGCCGGCGGCGGCCAAAACGCGAGCGCCGCAGCGTGACCACGGCCGCGAGCCCGACCGCCGCCGCGACGAGCAGCTGCACGTCGAGCGGCCAGCCAAGCTCATAGCTGAGCGCGCCGGCGAGAAAGCCGAGCGCGATCATCAACAAGTAGAAGGTGCCGGTCATCAGCTCGGCGACGATGAGCACGCCAGCGGCAATCCACCAGAACAAACCATGCGGACCCACGACGACCTCCCAAAGTAAAACACCCCGGATAGACCGGGGTGTTATAGCACGAAGCTGACACTTTTTTCCGCAGCGTGCAACGACGCACGGGAAGCTGCATCAAGCTCCGTATGCGCCGAGGATTGAATCCCCCGGCACCGCGTTTACTTCGACTGCGACTTCGCCAGCTGCTGCCACGTCTCGACAACCGAGTCCGGGTTCAGCGAGATCGAAGCGATGCCCTCTTCCGCGAGCCACTGGGCGAAGTCCGGATGGTCGGACGGCCCCTGACCGCAGATGCCGACGTACTTGTTCAGACGGCGGCAGGTTTCGATCGCGCGCTTGAGCATGAACTTCACGGCCGGATCGCGCTCGTCGAAGTCGACGGCCAGCAGTTCCATGCCCGAGTCCCGGTCGAGGCCGAGCGTGAGCTGCGTGAGGTCGTTCGAGCCGATCGAGAAGCCGTCGAAGTACTGCAGGAACTCTTCGGCGAGGATCGCGTTCGACGGCACTTCGCACATCATGATCAGCTTGAGGTCGTTCACGCCGCGCTTGAGGCCGAACTTCTCGAGCAGGCCGACGACGCGCTCCGCCTGCTTGAGCGTGCGCACGAACGGCACCATGATCTCGACGTTCGAGAGCCCCATTTCTTCACGCACGCGCTTGAGCGCCAGGCACTCCATTTCGAACGCCTGCGCGAAGTCTTCGGCGATGTAACGCGACGCGCCGCGGAAACCCAGCATCGGGTTTTCTTCGTCCGGCTCGTAGCGCGAACCGCCGATCAGCTTCTTGTACTCGTTCGACTTGAAGTCCGACAGACGCACGATCACAGGCTTCGGATAGAACGCCGCCGCGATCGTGGCGATGCCTTCCGTGAGCTTGTCGACGTAGAACGCGCGCGGCGAGGCGTGGCCGCGTGCCACGCTTTCCACGGCCTTCTTCAGGTCCGCGTCGACATTCGGGTACTCGAGAATCGCCTTCGGGTGCACGCCGATGTTGTTGTTGATGATGAACTCGAGACGCGCGAGGCCAACACCCGCATTCGGCAGTTGCGAGAAGTCGAACGCGAGCTGCGGGTTGCCGACGTTCATCATGATCTTGACCGGAATGGCCGGCAGATCGCCACGCTGCACTTCGCTGACTTCGGTTTCGAGCAGCCCGTCGTAGATGCGGCCTTCGTCGCCTTCCGCGCACGAAACCGTCACGAGCGCGCCGTCCTTCAGCACGTCGGTCGCGTCGCCACAGCCCACCACGGCCGGCACGCCCAGCTCACGCGCGATGATCGCGGCGTGGCAGGTACGGCCGCCACGGTTCGTGACGATCGCCGAAGCGCGCTTCATCACCGGCTCCCAGTTCGGGTCGGTCATGTCGGCGACCAGCACGTCGCCCGGCTGCACGCGTTCCATTTCGGACGGGTCGTGAATCACCTTCACGCGGCCCGCGCCGATCTTCTGGCCGATCGCGCGGCCCGTTGCGAGCACCTGCGACTGGCCCTTGAGCTTGAAGCGCTGCTCGACCTTGCCGGCGGCCTGGCTCTTCACGGTCTCCGGACGCGCCTGGAGAATGAAGATCTTGCCGTCGAGGCCGTCCTTGCCCCACTCGATGTCCATCGGACGCTGGTAGTGCTTCTCGATGATGACGGCGTACTTGGCCAGCTCGATCACGTCTTCGTCGGTGATCGAGAAGCGGTTGCGCTGTTCGTGCGAGACGTCGACCGTCTTCACGCGGCCCGGCTCGCCCGGCTGCGTGAATTCCATCTTGATGAGCTTCGAACCGATCGAGCGGCGGATGATCGGCGCCTTGCCCTGCGCGAGCGTGGTCTTGAAGACGTAGAACTCGTCCGGATTCACCGCGCCCTGCACGACCGTCTCACCGAGGCCGTAGCTCGACGTGATGAAGACGGCGTCCTTGAAGCCCGATTCGGTGTCCAGCGTGAACATCACGCCTGCGGCGCCGCGGTCCGAGCGGACCATGCGCTGCACGCCAGCCGACAGCGCGACTTCGGCGTGGGTGAAGCCCTTGTGGACGCGATAGGAAATGGCGCGGTCGTTGTAGAGCGACGCGAACACGTGCTTGAGGCGATCGAGCACGTCTTCGATGCCGACCACGTTGAGGTAGCTTTCCTGTTGACCGGCAAACGATGCGTCGGGCAGGTCTTCCGCCGTTGCCGACGAACGCACGGCGAACGAGAGCTCAGACGGCGAACCGTTCTGCAGCGTCTCGAAACCGGCGCGGATGTCCGCTTCGAGTTTGGGCTGCAGCGGCGCGTCGATGATCCATTGACGGATCTCCTTGCCAGCTTCGGCCAACGCCTTCACGTCGTCGACGTCGAACGTCTCCAGACGAGCGGCGATCCGTTCGGTCAGGTTGTTATGTTTCAGGAAGTCGCGGAAGGCGAGCGCGGTCGTCGCGAAGCCCGTGGGCACACGCACGCCTGCTTCAGCCAACTGGCTGATCATTTCGCCGAGCGAGGCGTTCTTGCCGCCCACGATCTCGACATCGGTCATCCGCAACTGCTCGAAAGGCACTACATACGCCTGATCCTTGGCAACGGTGTTAGTCATACAAGCCCCTAAGTGTGAAAAAAATTCACGATTGCGCAAGTGGGCTCGAACGCGGTCCGCCCATTGGAAGCGGATTCGCGTCTTGCGCAACCTGTTGGAGAAGCAATCGCTCACGGGGCGCGAACGAATTTCCATTCAATGGAAAAGCACGAAGATGCGCGCGATTCCATGGAGTTAGACGGAATCGCTGCAAATTGACACCAGAATGCACCGCGATAGGCGGCTGTTTGGCGCGGTTGCACTGCAATTGCTTATCCAACAGGTTGCCGCTATTCTACCGTGCCGACTCTGGAATTTGTGCCAGTCGGCGAGAATTGCCCCTCGGTCCCGCCGTACGGGGCTTTCCGGGCGCCCAAGCCTGTCCCGAGCGGCCCTGCAGCTCACGTACCCAGCCTCAACCGATGCCGCCTACCGTATTCATCGTCTCCGACGGTACCGGGATCACTGCCGAAACTTTCGCGCATTCGATCCTGTCGCAGTTCGACCAGAAATTCCGCCTCGTGCGCGTGCCCTTCGTCGATTCGTCCGAAAAGGCCTACTCGACCGCCGAGAAGATCAACGAAGCCGCCGTGCAGGAAGGCCGCCGCCCGATCGTGTTCACGACCCTCGTGGACAGCAACTCGAACGAGATCGTCAAGCGCGCGAATGCGCTCGTGATGGACATGTTCCAGACCTTCGTGGAACCGCTCGAGCAGGAGCTGGAGCTCAAGTCGAGCCACGCCATGGGCCGCGGCCACCAGAACGCCGACACCGACGAATACAAGAACCGTATCGAGGCGATCAACTTCTCGCTCGCGCACGACGACGGCCAGTCGGACCGCAATCTCGCCGACGCCGACGTGATCCTCGTAGGCGTGTCGCGCAGCGGCAAGACGCCGACCAGCCTGTATCTCGCGATGCAGTACGGTGTGAAGGCCGCGAACTACCCGCTAATCCCCGACGATTTCGAGCGCGGCAAGCTGCCGAATGCGTTGCTTTCGCATCGCACGAAGATCTTCGGCCTCTCGATCGATCCGCAGCGCCTCACCGAGATCCGCAACGAGCGGCGCCCGGGCAGCAAGTACGCCGCACTGGAAAATTGCCGCTATGAGGTCAACGAAGCCGAGGCGATGATGCGGCGCGAAGGCATCAAGTGGCTCTCGTCGACGCACAAGTCGATCGAGGAAATCGCCACCACGATCCTGCAGGAAATCCGCATCGACAAGCCGTCGTATTGAAACGCCCGGCCTGAAACGAAAAAGCCCGCGTCCGAGCGGGCTTTTTTATTGCTCGCCAGCGCGAGCGTCAACGTGCGTGGCGCTGCTGCCGGCATTGCTCGAACACGCACACGGCCGCCGCCGCCGCGACGTTGAGCGACTCCATGCCGCCCGGCTGCGGAATCGTCACGCGCAGCGCGGCCGCGTCGCGCCATACCTGCGAGACGCCCGCGCCTTCGTTGCCGAACACCCACGCGACCTGACCCGTGAGATCGGCCTCGTCGATCGCCTGCGCGCCATGCGAATCGGTGATGACGACCGGCACGCCGAGCATCTCGACGAGCGCTTCGGCCTCCACGTTCTCGAACACCTGCAAGAGGAAATGCGCGCCCATCGCCGAGCGCAGCACCTTCGACGACCACACATAGGCCGTACCCGGCGTGCAGAACACCTTGTCGATGCCGGCCGCCGCCGCGCTGCGCAGGATCGAGCCGACGTTGCCGGCGTCCTGCAAGCCGTCGAGCACGAGGCAGGTCGATGCGATGCGCTCGGGCAACTGCGTCTCGGGCATATCGACGAGCAGCAGCAGCCCCACGCCGTGCACCACGTTCGAGAGTTGCCCGAAGAGCGCATCGGGCAGTGTGATGACACGGCGCTCGTCCACGCGGGCGACGATGGCCTGCGCTTCTTCATGCGCGAGCGCGCCTTCGGTCACCACGCAGTATTCGGGTTGCGTGCCGCCGTCGAGCCACGCGCTCGCGAGATGGAAGCCTTCGAGCAAGGCCTGATGGCTGCGCCGCTGCTGATGCGTCGAGCCGGCGAGCGCCTTGAGGCGCTTGTAGAGCGGATTGTCGCGCGAGGTAATGGCTTTCACGGGCAGCTCTGGCGGGTCAAATGAGGATCGGGAGATGGAAAAACGGCGGCGCCGGCACTACGCGAAACGGCGCAGGCTCGCGCGAGACGCCGTCAGCGGCTCAAGGCAGCGGCGCGAAGGCGTCGTCTGTTTCGAGGCCGGCGACGTCGCTGACCACCGTCGAAGCACCGGGCAGGACGATGCCGTGCAGTACATACGCGTCGCGCACGGGCGCGAACGAGCGCCGGTGGTGCTCGCACGGACCATGCACGCGCAACGCTTCGAGGTGCTGCGGCGTGCCGTAGCCCGCATGGGCGTCGAAGCCGTAATACGGATGGAACTGGTGCAGATCGACCAGCATGCGGTCGCGCGTGACCTTCGCGATGATCGACGCCGCCGAAATACTCGGCACGAGCGCGTCGCCGCCGATCACGGCCTCGCTGCGCACCGGCATCACCGGGCAGCGATTGCCGTCGATCTTCGCGAGCGTTGGCACGATGCTCAAGCCTTCGACCGCACGCCGCATCGCCAGCATCGTCGCGTGCAGGATGTTGAGCGTGTCGATTTCCTCGACGCTCGCCGACGCGACGCACCACGCGAGCGAGCGTTCGACGATGCGCTCGTAGAGCGTTTCACGCACCTGCGCCGTCAGCACCTTCGAATCGTTGAGCCCGCGAATCGGCCGCGCCGGATCGAGAATCACGGCCGCCGCGACCACGGGCCCGGCGAGCGGCCCGCGGCCGGCCTCGTCCACGCCGCAGATCACGTCGTCCGGCGATTCGAACAGCAGTCCGGCCTGGCGCGCCGCCTTGCGACGCGCGGCGAGTTTGAGCGCCGCTTGCGACGGCGGCTTTTTCTCCGCCTGCGCTGTCGTGCGCCTTGCCGTGCGCTTGATCGTGCCCTCGCTCATGCCCGCCCCTTTCGGCCTTCGACGATGCTCGCGACCACCTCGGCCGCGCGCTCCGCGGTGTTCTGGCGCAGGGTCAGATGCATCTGCGTGAACACCTCGGTGAGCGTGCGCCGGTTTGCTTCGTCCTGCAACTGCGTGAGCGTCGCGTCGGCAAGCGCCTCCGGCGTCGCGAAGTGCTGCAGGATTTCCGGCACGACGAAGCGGCCCGCGAGTATGTTCGGCAGGCCCACGTACGGCAGATAGGCCTGGCGGCGCATGATCTGCCCGGTGAGCCAGGGCACCTTGTAGGAGATGACCATCGGCTTCTTGAGCAGCGCCGCTTCGAGCGTGACCGTGCCGCTCTTCACGAGGATCGCGTCGGCGGCCGTCATGGCGAGTTGCGACTGGCCGTCGATGATCGTGAGCGCGAGACCCTGATGCGCGTTCGCGAGTTCCTGCAACTGCGCGTGGATGGCCGGCGTTGCCGCCGGCATCACGAAACGCAGCGCCGGCTCCCGCCGCTGCATGATCTGCATCGCGTCGAAGAAGGTCGGGCCGATCAGGTGGATTTCCGAGCGGCGGCTGCCCGGCAGCACCGCGATCACCGGGCCGCTTTCCGGCAGGCCCAGCGTGCGGCGCGCGCCGGGCATGTCCGGTTCGAGCGGAATCTCGTCGGCGAGCGGATGGCCCACGTACGATGCCGCCACCCCGGACTTCTCGAGCAGCGCCGTTTCGAACGGGAACACGCACAGCATGTGATCCACGGCCTTCTGGATCTTCTTGATACGACCGCCGCGCCACGCCCAGATCGACGGGCAGACGAAGTGGATCGTCGGAATGCCCGCGTCGCGCAGCGCGTGCTCGAGGCCGAAATTGAAGTCAGGCGCGTCCACGCCGATGAAGGCGTCAGGCGGTTCGGCCAGCAGCTGATGCTTGAGCTCGTTGCGGATGCGCAGAATCTCGGGAATGTGGCGCAGCGCCTCGACGTAGCCGCGCACCGAGAGCTTTTCCATCGGCCAGTGCGCGTCGAAGCCGGCGGCCGTCATGCGCGGGCCGCCAATTCCGTAGTACTGCGTAGTGTCGGGCAAGCGGGCTTTGAGACCCGCGAGCAGCGATGACGCGAGCAGGTCGCCGGACGGCTCGCCGGCGACCATTGCGAGGCGCAGCGGACGCGTTGTCAGCGCCATCGATCAGCGAATGATGCCGCGTTGCGACTGCTCGACGAAGTCGAGCAGCGCCTTCACGTGCACGTCGCCGTCGCCGCCCGCCTGCGCGAGGTCGGCGAGCTGCACCTTCGCCTCTTCGAGCGAGAGCCCGTTCTTGTAGAGCGTGCGATACGCCGAGCGCAGCGCGGAAATCGCGTCAGCCGAAAAGCCGCGACGGCGCAGACCTTCGACGTTGATGCCGTGCGGCACCGCCTTGTTGCCGGCGGCGATCACGAACGGCGGCACGTCCTGCACGAGCGCCGAGGCGCCGCCGACCATCGAATGCGCGCCGATGCGCACGAACTGGTGCACGCCGGTCATGCCGCCGACGATCGCGTGGTCTTCGACGAACACGTGGCCCGCGAGCTGCGCGTTGCTCGACATGATGACGTTGTTGCCCAGACGGCAGTCGTGGCCGACGTGCACGTAGGCCATGATCCAGTTGTCGTCGCCGATGATCGTGACGCCGGTGTCCTGCACCGTGCCCGTATGCAGCGTCGTGAACTCGCGGATGGTGTTGCGGCTGCCGATCACGAGCTTGGTGGGCTCGCCCTTGTACTTCATGTCCTGCGGACGGCCGCCGATCGACGCGTAGTGGCCGATCGTGTTGTCTTCGCCAATCGTCGTGTGGCCTTCCAGCACGCTATGCGAACCGACCTTCGTGCGTGCACCGATGGTGACGTTCGCACCGATGACCGCGAACGGTCCGATTTCGACCGATTCGTCGATCTGCGCGCCCGACTCGACGACCGCAGTGGGATGGATCCTGCTCATTCGTCCTCGCTCTCCGATTCTGTTTCCGTGCGCCGGCGCCTCGAGGTCAAGGCGCGCTGCGGCATGCGGCGGCGCTGCTTATTGCGCCGCGTCCATTTTCTTGACGGTGCACATCAGTTCCGCCTCGCAGGCCACGGAGCCTTCGACTTCGGCCACCGCCTTGAACTTCCAGATGCCGCGCATGTAGCGCTCGAACGTCACGTTGAGGATGAGCTGGTCGCCCGGCTCGACCACGCGCTTGAAGCGCGCGCCGTCGATGCCCACGAAGTAGTACAGCGTATTCTCGAAGTCCTGCTCTTCCTCCGAGAACGTGAGCAGCGCGGCGGTTTGCGCCAGCGCCTCGAGAATCATCACGCCGGGCATGACCGGACGCTGCGGGAAGTGTCCCGTGAAAAAGGGCTCGTTGACCGTCACGTTCTTCAACGCCTTGATGCTCTTGTGCGGCTCCAGCTCGATGACCCGGTCCACCATCAGGAACGGATAGCGGTGCGGCAGCAGCGTGAGAATCTTGTGGATGTCGAAGTTGAGTTTTTCGATGTTCATGGTGGTTCTGCTCACGCAGGAATTGCGCGTGTGACTTTCGATTTCGATATTCGAGGCGCCGGACCAAACTCGCCCGCGCTGACGCGAAGTATGCGCCACGCCCGGGCTCCCGTGCATGCGTATTGCCCCGGGCGGGAAGCCCCGGGCGGGAAGCCCCGGGCGGGAAGCCCCGGGCGGAGGCCCCCTGCGGGGAACCCCCAGGCGAGCAGCTTTGGCCGTCCGCTACGCAAAGCGGCGCGCCGCTCCCGCGACACGCCGCCCGCTACCTCGATACTGCTTTCTTATTCGCCCTGCGGCTTCTGGGCTACCGCCGCCTCGAGCGCCTTGATACGGTCGCGCAGCTTGTCGATGTTACGCAACAGCGCGGCGCTCTTGTTCCAGTCGGCGTGATCGACCGCCGGGAAAGCGCTCGTGTAGATGCCAGCCTTCGGCAACGACTTCGAGACGCCCGACTTCGCGGTGACGATCACGTAGTCGCCCAGCGTGACGTGCCCCGCGATGCCCACTGCGCCGCCGATCATGCAATGACGCCCGATCGTCGTGCTGCCCGCAATGCCGGCGCAGCCCGCGATGACCGTGTACGCGCCGATCCGGCAGTTGTGGCCGATCTGCACGAGGTTATCGATCTTCACGCATTCTTCGATGATCGTATCGGCCATCGCGCCACGGTCGATCGTGGTGTTCGCGCCGATCTCGACGTCCGGCCCGATGGCCACGCCGCCCACCTGCGGAATCTTGACCCAGCTACCCGTGCGCGCGTCGCCTTCGCCCGTGAAATCGGGGGCGAAACCAAAGCCGTCCGAGCCGATCACGGCGCCGGCATGCACGATGGCGCGCGGGCCGAGCTTGCAGCTGTGGTAGACGGTCACGCCCGGATACAGGTGCGAGCCCTCGTCCACCTGGGTGCCGCGGCCGACGAAGACGTTCGCGTCGAGCCGTACGTTTTCCCCGATCACGGCGCCCGCTTCGACCGTGACGTTCGGGCCGATCACCGCGCTCGCGGCAACCTGCGCCTTCGCGTCGACGTGGGCGCTGGCGTGGATGCCCGGCTGCGCCTTCGGCGCGGCGAGGTCGATATACGCCTGCGCGACACGCGCGAAGTAAGCATACGGATTCGGTGTGACGATGAAGTTGCGTCCTTCGCGCGATGCGAGCTTCTCGAGGTCGCCGGGGCTGATGAGCACCGCGCCCGCGCGGGTCGTCCCGACCTGCGCGAGATACTTCGGATTGGCGAGGAACGCGAGCTGTTGCGGACCGGCCTGGTCGAGCGGCGCCAGCGAACTGACGCGTTGCGTCGCATCGCCCACCACTTCGCCGCCGAACCGCCCGACGATGTCCTCAAGCGTAAATGCCATGCGCGTGCTGCTCCTGCCTTAGTTGCTTTTCGTTGCCTTAGTTGCTGCTGCTAGCGCCAGCGCTATTCGCTGCGAGCGCCTTCAGCACCTGGTCGGTGATGTCGATGCGCGGGCTCACGTACACCGCTTCCTGCACGATCAGGTCGTAATGCTGCTGCTCGGCGATCTGCTTGATCACCTTGTTCGCCCGGTCGAGCACCGCCGCCAGTTCCTCATTGCGGCGCTGATTCAGGTCTTCGCGGAATTCGCGCTGCTTGCGCTGGAAGTCGCTGTCGAGCGCGGACAGGTCGCGCTGCTTCGACGCGCGATCGGTCGGCGACATCGACGGGCCGTTCTTGTCGAGCGAATCGGACATCGACTTCAGGCGCTGCGCCATGTCCTGCAGATCCTTGTCGCGCTTGGCGAACTCGGCTTCGAGCTTGGTCTGCGCGGCCTTCGCGGGAGCGGATTCGCGCAGGATGCGATCGGAGTTCACCGCCGCGATCCTGGCTTCCTGCGCCTGCGCCACGCCCATGCCAAAACCGAGGAGCGCCAGCGACACGGTAATCGCCCCGATCGACCGTCTGGAAAACATACCCGTTAGCAAAGTCATCCTCTCGTTTCCTGGATTCCGGCGTCGTGCGCTGCGCGCGCAACGAACGCCGGGCAAAACATACGTCAGAATGCCGTCCCGATCTGGAACTGGAACTTCTGGTACTGGTCGCCCGTGTGCTTGGTCACCGGGAAGCCCAAGCTCAGCTTGAGCGGGCCAATCGGCGAAATCCACGCGAGACCGAAACCGTAGCTGTAACGCAGGCCGTTCGCGCCAATGCTGTCGCCTTCCGTGCCCCAGACGTTACCACCATCGACAAACGTGAAGACGCGCAGCGTGCGGTCGTAGCCCGTACCCGGCAGCGGGAAGGTCAACTCGACGTTGCCTACGATCATCTTCGAACCGCCGATCGGGTCGTTCGTCTTGGCGTCGCGCGGACCCAGCGAGCTCGGCTCGTAGCCACGCACCGAACCGATACCACCGGCGTAGTAGTTCTTGAAGATCGGGTACGGCTTCCCGCCGAGGCCGTTACCGTAGCCGCCCTGGAAGTTCAGGCCCAGCACGAAGCCGCGCGCGAACGAGTAGTAGTACTGCGCCTGAATGTCGGCCTTGTAGTACTGCGTACCGCCAACCGGCGTGCCGTACTCGGCGTTCGCCTGCGTGAAGTAGCCCTTGCTCGGCACGAGCGCGCTGTCACGCGCGTCGCGCGACCAGCCCACCGTGAGCGGCACGTTGTTCGACACGCGGCCAAACTGGTGCACGTAGTCGATATAGCTCTGCGGCGTGTTCGAGTCGATGTCGAGCGTGTCCTGCTCGAAGCCGGCGCCGAAGTAGACCGTGTCGACTTCCGAGAACGGGATGCCGAACTTGAGGTCGCCGCCCATCGTGATGATGCGGAAGCTCGAATCGGTCGAGTAGTACAGCGGCTGGTACGTGCGGTAGTAGACGTCGGTAATGCGCTTGATGCCGTCCACCGTGAAGTACGGGTCCACCTGTGTGAGGGCCAGCGTGCGGTACGTCTTCGCGGTGTTCACGTTCAGCGAGAGCGAGGTGCCCGAACCGAACACGTTGTCCTGCGACACGCCCGCCGACAGCACCACCTTGTCCGTCGACGAGAAGCCCGCACCCAGCGTGATCGCGCCGGTCGGCTTTTCGGCGACCTTCACGTTGACGTCCACCTGGTCGGCCGTGCCTTCCACGGGCACCGTGGTCACGTCGACGTCGGTGAAGTAGCCCAGACGGTTGATGCGGTCCTTCGACAGCGCGAGGCGGTTCGAATCGAACCACGAGCTTTCGAGCTGGCGCATTTCGCGGCGCACGACTTCGTCGCGGGTGCGGGTGTTGCCCACCACGTTGATGCGGCGCACGTACACGCGGCGGCTCGGATCGACCTGCAGCGTGAGGTTGACCGTGTGGTTCGCCTGATCGATCTGCGGCAGCGCATTGACGGTCGCGAACGCGTAACCGTACTCGCCGAGCTTGTCGACGATGGCCTTGGTCGTGGCCTGCAGCTTTTCGGCCGAAAAGGTATCGCCCGGCTTGATCTTGATGAGTTTCTTGAGCTCGGCCTCGCGGTCGAGCAGGTTGCCCGACAGCTGGATGCCCGACACCTTGTACGGCTCACCTTCGTGAATGCCGATGGTGAGGTACATGTCCTTCTTGTCGGGCGAGATCGAGACCTGCGTCGAGTCGATGTTGAACTCGAGGTAGCCGTGGTTCAGGTAGTACGAGCGCACGTTCTCGAGGTCGCCCGTGAGCTTTTCCTTCGAGTAGAGGTCGTTCTTCGTGTACCACGAGAACCAGTTCGGCGTGGACAGCTGCATCTCCGAGAGGAGCGTGCCGCTGCTGTACGTCTTGTTGCCGATGAAGTTGATCTGGCGGATCTTCGCGCTCGGACCTTCGACCACCGAAAACAGCAGACCGACGCGATTGCGGTCGATCGGCGTGACCGTGGTCGTGACCTCGGCGGCGTAGAAGCCGCGCGTGAGGTACTGGCGCTTGAGCTCCTGCTCGGCCTTGTCGACGAGCGCCTTGTCGTAGTAGCGGCCTTGCGAGAGGCCGACCGCGCGCAGCGCCTTCGTGAGGTTGTCCTTGTCGAATTCCTTGATGCCCGCGAAGTCGATCGTGCCGATGGCCGGGCGCTCCTGCACCTGCACCACCACTACGCCGCCTTCGGTGGCGATCTTCACGTCGTTGAAGAAGCCCGTCGCATACAGTGCGCGGATGGCCTCGGACGCCTTGTCGTCGGTGAACGTGTCGCCCTGCTTGATCGGCAGATAGGCGAACACCGTGCCCGGCTCGACGCGTTGCAGCCCTTCGATGCGGATGTCCTGAACCACGAAAGGCGTCGTTGCTGCGTGGGCAACGAGTCCATGTGCGGCGATCGCCGCGGCCGCAACCGTTTTTGGAACCAAGCGATGAGGTCTAAACAACGTGCTTCCCCAATTATGTATAGCTGCATCAGGTCAGGCGGCCCGCCCACGGACGCCGCCAGACATCTTTAAAAATGGATTAACCGAGCCAGATCGTTGAACAACGCGATCGCCGACAGTGCGACGATGCAGGCAAGTCCCGCGCGCTGCAGTACGAGCTGCCAGCGGTCCGAGACGGCTTTGCCCGTTACGGCTTCAACCGCATAATATAACAGATGCCCCCCGTCCAATACCGGAATTGGGAGCAGATTCAATACGCCGAGGCTGATGCTCACGAGAGCGAGGAACGACAGGAACGCTGACGGACCGAGTCTCGCGCTCTTGCCGGCGTAGTCGGCGATCGTCACCGGGCCCGACAGATTCTTCAGCGAGGCTTCGCCCGTGATCATGCGGCCGAACATCCGCAGCGAATACACGGCGATGTCCCACGTGCGATGCGCACCGAGCCGCACGCTCTCGAGCGGCCCGTAGCGCACATCCACGGAAGGCGCCTGCGCCGAGAGCGCCGCGCCGATTCGGCCCACTTCCTCACCCGTCTGCGCGTCGCGCTGCAGTGTCGGCGTGACCGTGAGCGTGAGCGTCTGCTGCGCGTTCTGGCCAGCCTCGCCGCGCGCGACCGTGAGCCGCACGGGCTTGCCCGCACGCGCCTTCACCCAGGCGATGAAAGTGCTTGCGCTGTCCACGGGCCGGCCGTCGACGGCGCGCAGTTGATCGCCCGCCTGCAGTCCGGCATGTTGCGCCGCACTACCCGCTTCCACGGCCGCCACCTTGAGCGTGTTGCCGCCCGCCTCGAGCCCGAGCTTCGCCATGAAGTCGTCGTCGAGATCCTTGCTGGTCAATTGCGAGAGATCGAGCGGGAAATCGTAGGTGCCTTCGCCATCACGCGCGGCAAGGACGACATGGCCCTGGTCGAACGCCGTCGCGAGCAGTTTCCAGCGCAGGTCCGACCACGAACGCACGGGCTCGGTGCGGCTGCCGTTTGCATCGCTCACCGAAAGAATCGTTTCGCCGCCCTGGAAGCCGGCCCGAGCCGCCGCGGTTTGCGCGGGCGGCGCCGCGACGATGGCCTTCTGCTCGGTCACGCCGCTCGCGTAGACCACCGAAAAGAGTGCGACGGCCAGCACGAAGTTGGCGATGGGGCCCGCCGCGACGATTGCAATGCGCTTGCCGACCGACTGGCGGTTGAACGCGTGCGGCAGATCGCTTGCGGGAATCTGGTCGGGCGACTCGCGCTCGTCGAGCATCTTCACGTAGCCGCCGAGCGGCAGCGCCGCGATGGTCCACTCGGTGCCGCTCTTCTTGCTGACCCACTGGACGAGCGGCCGGCCAAAGCCGATCGAGAAACGCAGGACCTTCACGCCGCACAGGCGCGCGACGCTGTAGTGCCCGTATTCGTGCACGACGACCAGCACGCCGATCGCCACGACGAATGCGACCAGTTCGGTAAGCAGGTTCATGAGCGCCTCCTGGGCTGGAAGCAGCGCACCGGTGCGGGAGCGGCCCCGAGGTCAGGCTTGCGTGCCTGAGGGGCCGCCTGGGCCCTTCCGCAAGCCCCTCGCTGACCTGTCAGGCCGGCACCGGCAGGCTGTCTATGATGGTGTGAGCCGCGCGGCGGGCCGCCGCGTCGACTTCGAGCACGACTTCGAGACTCGACGCGTTGCGGTTCTCGAGTGCGTTCAGTACGGCATCCACCGTCTGGGCGATGGCCATGAAGCCGATGCGCCGGTTCAAAAATGCTTCGACTGCCACTTCGTTCGCCGCGTTGAGCGCCGCGCTCGCCACGCCGCCGGCGGCCAATGCATGCATCGCGAGTGCGAGACACGGAAAGCGCGCGTAGTCGGGCTTCTCGAACGTGAGCGTCGCGATCTGCGCGAGATCCAGCTGCGCGACGCCGGAGTCGACGCGGTCCGGGTACGCCAGCGCGTGCGCAATCGGCGTGCGCATGTCGGGGTTGCCTAGTTGCGCGAGCACCGAACCGTCGGCGTACGAAACCATCGAGTGGATCACGCTCTGCGGGTGGATCAGCACGTCGATGCGCTCGCCCGGCAGGTCGAACAGATAGTGCGCCTCGATCACTTCGAGGCCCTTGTTCATCATCGTGGCCGAATCGACGGAGATCTTGCGGCCCATCGACCAGTTCGGGTGCTTGCAGGCCTCGTCGGGCGTCACGTTCACGAGCGTCGAGGGCTCGCGGGTGCGGAACGGGCCGCCCGAGGCGGTCAGGATGATCTTCGTGACGCCGTCGCGCTCGGCGTTTTCGCGCGGGAAGCATTGGAACACGGCGTTGTGCTCGCTGTCGAGCGGCAGTAGCACGGCGCCGCTGTCGCACACGGCATCGATGAAGATGTCGCCGGACATCACGAGCGCTTCCTTGTTGGCGAGCAGGATCTGCTTGCCGGCCTTCGCCGCCGCGAGCGTGGGCGCGAGACCCGCCGCGCCGACAATGGCCGCGACCACCGTGTCGCAGCCATCGCTCTTCGAGACTTCGACGAGCGCCTGCGGCCCGTACGTCACGACGGTCTTCGAGCCGGCCGCGCGCAGATTGCGCTCGACCTGGGCGGCGGTGTCGGCGTCGCCGACCACGGCCACTTCGGGGGCGAAGCGCAGGCATTGTTCGACGAGCTTCTCGCCGTTGCGATGCGCAGTGAGTGCATAGACCGAGAAGCGTTGCGGATGACGCGCGACGACGTCGAGCGTGCTGTCTCCGATCGAGCCCGTGGAACCGAGCAGTGTGAGTCGTTTTTGCATATTCAAATCTCTAACCGGGCGTCCTGGCCAGGCGCCTTTAGCCGAGCAGCAGCATGGCAAGCGGCAGCACGGGCAGCAGTGCGTCGATGCGGTCGAGGACTCCGCCGTGGCCCGGCAGGAGCCCGCTCGAATCCTTCACGCCGGCCTGGCGCTTCAGCATCGACTCGAACAGATCGCCGATCACGCTGAACGCGACCAGCACCGTAAGTACGAAAAGCGCACGACCGAGCCCGATCTGGGCGGCGAGCGCGGAATACAGCGTGGGTTCGAACGCGTGCAGCGCGATTGCCGCGCCGGACACCACCATCACAGCGGCCCAGCCGCCCACGGCGCCCTCCCAGGTCTTGCCGGGGCTGATCGAAAGCGCAAGCTTATGCTTTCCGAATGCCTTACCTGCAAAGTATGCGCCGATATCGGCCAGCCAGACCACGAGCAACAGGGACAAAACGAACGCCACACCGGCCGTGCGCGCGGCCACGAGGGCGTGCCAGCAGGCCGCGAAGACGACGAGACCGGCGGCCAGCAGGAAGGCGCGCCACGCGCCGGCGGCGAGCACCGGCTTGCGCAGCAGCACGTAAGGACCGGCGATGATCCAGAACACGCCCGCGGCCTGAAAGAGCGGCCGGGGCGCCGGCAGACGCGTGCTGAGCGCCACGGCGGCCGCCGCGATCACGGCGTAGACGATCGAGCCGGCCGCGCCCGCCTTCAGGAGGCGCGCCCACTCCCACGCGGCGAACACGACTACGACGCCGATCAGCGCGCCGAACGCCGCCACGGGCGCGAACAGCGTGATCGGCAGGAAGACTGCCAGCAGGACGAGCGCCGTAATGACGCGGGTCTTCAGCATGAAAGGGAATCGGCGTTCTGGGCGACGACCTGCGCGCTCGTGCGGCCGAAGCGGCGCTCGCGCTCGGCATACGACGCGATGGCGCGGCTGAGCGCTTCGGCGTCGAAATCCGGCCAGAACGTGTCGGTGAAATAGAACTCGGCGTAGGCGAGTTGCCAGAGCAGGAAGTTGCTCACGCGCTGCTCGCCGCCCGTGCGGATGAAGAGGTCCGGTTCGGGCGCGTAGGCCATGGCCAGATGCTGGGACAGCGTGTCTTCGGTGACGGGAACCGGCTGGCCCGTGGCTGCCGCTTCCTCGACCAGCTTGCGCGTGGCCTGCAGGATATCCCAGCGGCCGCCGTAGTTCGCGGCGATCGTGAGGGTGAGACGGGTGTTGCGCGCGGTTTTGGTTTCCGCGCGGCGAATCAGGTCCTGGATGCGCTCGTTGAACATCGACAGGTCGCCGACCACGCGCAGGCGGATGCCGTTCGCGTGCAGGCGCGCCACCTCGCGCTCGAGCGCGGTGACGAACAGGCGCATGAGGAACGACACTTCGTCGCTCGGGCGGCGCCAGTTCTCGGAACTGAAGGCGAAGAGCGTGACGTATTCGACGCCGCGCTCCACGCACGATTCGACGACCGAACGCACGGCATCGACGCCGCGCGTATGGCCCGCGACGCGCGGCAGGCGCCGCTGGGTTGCCCAACGGCCATTGCCGTCCATGATGATCGCGATGTGGCGCGGTACGGCCGCCACGTCGGGCACGCGAACGGTTGAGCTGGTATAGGTCATGGCCGTCGGACTGTAACTGCGATAAAAAAGGGAAACCGCCGGAAGTCAGGCGAATCTGGAAGCCCTGAGGCCTCAGACCGTCATGATCTCGGCTTCCTTCGTTTGCACGAGCTTGTCGATCTCGGTCACGAAGCGGTCAGTCAGCTTCTGGACTTCGTCGCTGCCACGGCGCTCGTCGTCTTCGGAAATTTCCTTGTCCTTCACGAGCTTCTTGAGCTGCTCGTTGGCGTCGCGACGCAGGTTGCGCACGGCGACCTTCGCCGTTTCACCTTCGTTCTTGACGACCTTCGTGAGCTCCTTGCGGCGCTCTTCGGTCAGTGCGGGCATCGGCACGCGGATCAGGTCGCCGTGCGTGGCCGGGTTCAGGCCGAGATCCGACTCGCGGATCGCCTTTTCGATGACCGGCACCATCTTCTTTTCCCACGCCTGCACGCCGATCGTGCGCGCGTCGACGAGCGTGAGGTTCGCGACCTGCGAAATGGGCACGGGCGAACCGTAGTAGTCGACCTGGATGTGGTCGAGCAAGCCGGTATGGGCGCGGCCCGTGCGGATTTTCGCCAGATCGCTCTTGAACGCGTCGATCGAGCGCTGCATTTTCTGCTCGGCGCCCTTCTTGATGTCAGCCACAGCCATTTTGATACCTCCGAACCTTCATAACGGAACGAGCCCGCCAGCGCGCTGATGGGCGGCGCGGCCCGTGTTCGAACCTCTCGTGAAACGAGAGTTTACACGTGGACGAGCGTACCTTCGTCTTCGCCCAGAACGATGCGCTTGAGCGCACCCGGCTTGACGATGGAAAAAACCCGGATCGGCAGCTTCTGGTCGCGGCACAGCGCGAACGCGGTGGCGTCCATCACCTGCAGGTTGCGGCCAATTGCCTCATCGAAGCTGATCGTCGAGTAGCGCGTCGCGGTCGGGTCCTTCTTCGGGTCGGCCGAGTAGACGCCGTCGACCTTGGTGGCCTTCAGCACGACTTCGGCGCCGACTTCCGAGCCGCGCAGCGCAGCAGCCGTGTCGGTGGTGAAGAACGGGTTGCCCGTGCCGGCCGCGAAGATCACGACCTTGCCTTCTTCGAGCTGGCGAATCGCGCGGGGGCGGATGTACGGCTCGACGACCTGGTCCATGCGCAGCGCCGACTGCACGCGCGCTTCGATGCCCGCGTGACGCATGGCGTCCTGCAGCGCGAGCGCGTTCATCATCGTGGCCAGCATGCCCATGTAGTCGGCCGTTGCACGGTCCATACCGGCCGCGCCGCCCGCGACGCCGCGGAAAATGTTGCCGCCGCCGATCACGACTGCGAGCTGGGTGCCCAGACGCACCACCTCGGCCACGTCTGCCACCATACGTTCGATCGTGGCGCGATTGATGCCAAAGGCATCATCGCCCATCAGGGCTTCGCCGGAAAGTTTGAGCAGGACGCGTTTATAGGCGGGTGTGGGCATGGAGGTATCCAGGATCGCGCGCAAAGGGCAATAACTTGAAACTGTAGGGGTGAAATACGGCTTCGGGCAAGCGCCGCCAGAAATAGCGAAGATTTCCGACGCCGCGCACGGCGGGGGACTACCATGCGCGTCGCCGCTACGCTGCCCGCCACGGCGGATTGCTCCGCCACGGCTTACAACTCAGCAAACTGCGGTGCTAACTGCGGTACTGCAACAACTGCGATTGCCGCCTGCCGTGCTGGGCACGGCGAGGCAGGCTTAACCGTCTTATTGCTGCTTTGCAGCAGCGACTTGCGCGGCCACTTCGGCAGCGAAGTCGTCCTGGCGCTTCTCGATGCCTTCGCCGACCACGAAGAGGGCGAACTTCTGCACCGTCGTGCCAGCAGC
Organism: Paraburkholderia sp. EG286B; assembly: GCF_040965655.1. Classification (NCBI taxonomy): domain Bacteria; kingdom Pseudomonadati; phylum Pseudomonadota; class Betaproteobacteria; order Burkholderiales; family Burkholderiaceae; genus Paraburkholderia; species Paraburkholderia sp. EG286B. The sequence goes on from NZ_JBFRCF010000002.1 coordinate 260,269, forward strand.
CTTGAGCATCTGCTCGATCGTCTGCTTGTCGTTCTTAACGAACGGCTGGTTCAGCAGCGAGACTTCCTTCAGGTACTTCTGGACCGAACCTTCGACCATCTTCGCGACGATCTCAGCCGGCTTGCCCGATTCGGCGGCCTTCTGCTCGGCGATGCTGCGCTCCTTGGCGATCAGGTCGGCCGGCACGTCGTCCGACGACAGCGAGACCGGCTTCATCGCGGCGATGTGCATCGCGACGTCCTTGCCCACTTGTTCGTCGGCGCCCGTGTACTCGACCAGCACGCCGATGCGCGTGCCGTGCAGGTACGCAGCCAGCTGGTTGGCGGTTTCGAAACGCGCGAAACGGCGGATCGACAGGTTTTCGCCGATCTTGCCGACCAGCGCGAGGCGCACTGCGTCGACCGTCGAGCCGTCCAGCGCCAGCGCCGACAGGGCGGCGACGTCAGCCGGGTTTTGCGTGGCGACGAGTTCGGCGATCTTCTTCGAGAAGCCGATGAAATCGTCGTTCTTCGAAACGAAGTCGGTTTCGCAGTTCAGCTCGACGATCGCGCCGGCGCCGCCGCCGATGAACGACGAGATCACGCCTTCAGCCGTGACGCGCGAAGCGGCCTTGCTGGCCTTGTTGCCGAGCTTCACGCGCAGCAGTTCTTCGGCGCGCGCCAGGTCGCCGTCGGCTTCCGTCAGCGCCTTCTTGCATTCCATCATCGGCGCATCGGTCTTCGCGCGCAGTTCTGCCACCATGCTTGCGGTAATTGCCGCCATCATTCGCTCCTTGAGTCTGTCTGGTACACGCCGCCCGCCTTTCGACGCGGCCGGCAGAAATTCGTTTCCGTCTGAGCCTGCCGTGAAACGCTTTTTTACAGCTGCTTCTACAGGGCTACGGTGCCGCTCATATGACGCGGCAACGAAAGTCGCGGCTTAAAAAAAAGGGGCCTATGGAAAGCCCCCTTTTCTTGCCGGACACGGGGCAGCTTACGCCTCCGAGTTGACCTCGACGAACTCGTCGTCGCCGTCGTTGCCGCGCGCGGCGACAACCACGTCGTTGACCGCGTTCGCACGGCCTTCGAGGATCGCGTCAGCCACGCCTTGCGTGTAGAGCGCAACGGCCTTGCTCGCGTCGTCGTTACCCGGGATCACGTAATCGATGCCTTCCGGCGAGTGGTTCGTATCGACCACGGCGATCACGGGGATGCCCAGCTTGTTCGCTTCCGTCACGGCAATCTTGTGGTAGCCGACGTCGACCACGAAGATCGCGTCCGGAATGCCGCCCATGTCCTTCACGCCGCCGATCGACTTTTGCAGCTTGGCGATTTCGCGTTCGAACAGGAGCGCTTCCTTCTTGCTCATTTTCTCGAGCTCGCCCGCTTCCACGGCTGCTTCCATGTCCTTCAGGCGCTTGATCGAAACCTTCAGCGTCTTGAAGTTGGTCAGCATGCCGCCGAGCCAGCGTGCGTTCACGAACGGCATGCCAGCGCGCTGCGCCTCTTCGGCGATCGTGTCGCGCGATTGACGCTTCGTGCCGACGAACAGGATCGTGCCGCGGTTCGCTGCCAGTTGACGCACGTACTTCAGCGCGTCGTTGTACATCGGCAGCGTTTTTTCGAGGTTGATGATGTGAATCTTGTTGCGATGACCGAAGATGAAGGGGGCCATCTTCGGGTTCCAGAAGCGCGTTTGGTGACCGAAGTGGACACCGGCTTCCAGCATCTGGCGCATGGTAACTGCCATGAGAAATTCTCCGCTAGGGTTTGGGTCTGAAGCCGGCTGCCGTATCGGTGCGCCCTCCCATTCCGGAGATCGACGCGCCCGACACCCTGGGTGCGCCGGCTTGCGAGTGTGCTGCCTGAAGAAGATGCTTCCGAATGTTCTTCGCGCACCCGCCAGAATCCATCTTTGGCAAGGCGCTCCGCGGCAACGGCGGATCCAGCCTTTCCCACGAACCTCGAACGCGAATTCGAAGGATATGGGAAGCGACTTAGCCGAAGAGTATAGCACGCAACCTGCCCCTTACTCAAGACAGCTATTACCCGCGGAATACGGCGCCGAGCGTGGGCGCCGTATCCCACCCCGCCTTCTCAAAAGTCAGCGACCCCTGGCATTAGGTGCGATAATTCAATATTCGACTGCATTTCCGGGCGCATATCATGGCCATTTCGATCAAGAACGAACAAGACATCGCGCAAATGCGCGTCGCCTGCCGGCTGGCGAGCGAGGTGCTCGATTACATCACGCCGTTCGTCACCGCGGGCGTGACGACGGGTGAACTCGACCGCCTGTGCCACGAGTACATGACCAACGTGCAGGGCACGGTGCCCGCGCCGCTGAACTATCAGCCGCCGGGCTATCCGCCCTACCCGAAGGCGATCTGCACATCCGTGAACGACGTGATCTGTCACGGTATTCCGGGCGACAAGGCGCTGAAGAACGGCGACGCGCTCAATATCGACATCACCGTCATCAAGGAAGGCTATTTCGGCGACACGAGCCGCATGTTCATCGTCGGCGAAGGCTCGATCCTCGCGAAGCGCCTCGTGCAGACCACCTATGAATGCATGTGGCTCGGCATCGACCAGGTGCGTCCCGGCGGCCATCTGGGCGACATCGGCCACGCCATTCAGCGCTACGCCGAAAGCCAGGGCTACAGCGTGGTGCGCGAATACTGCGGCCACGGCATCGGCACGGTGTTCCACGAAGACCCGCAGGTCCTGCACTATGGCCGCCCCGGCACCGGCATCGAACTCGTGCCCGGCATGATCTTCACCGTCGAGCCGATGATCAATGCCGGCCGCCGCGACATTCGCACCATGCCGGACCAGTGGACCGTCAAGACGAAGGACCGCAGCCTCTCGGCACAGTGGGAACACACGGTACTCGTGACCGAAACGGGCTACGAGGTCCTGACGGTCTCGGCGGGCACGCCCGCGAAGCCGGCCATCGTCGCGCAGATGGCGGGCACGGCGGCCTGAGCGCCGGATAAAGTGCCGGAAAGCGCTTCGTGGCGCGATCCGGCGCAAAATGGATGCACTCGTAGAAACCGGCCTGCGCCTCGGGGCAGTACGCTCAACGCGAGCGATGCACCCAATGCGGACGCCGCCCGGCGCCCGCAGCACGATGAGGCAGCCTGCCAGGCAGCCGACGCATTAACCGACGAACCAACGCGGCCAGCCGCCCTCGCGAGGCCTGTCGCGCGCACGAGCAGCCGCCCGCCCAACCACGCCAGACACGACCCGAGCCCATGAGTGTTCCCGCTGTCGCCGTTCCCGATACGTCGTCGCTGAAGTCCGACTACAAGGCCGCCAAGGCCCAGTTGCTCGAGCGTTTCAAGACCGCGACCAATGTCGACTCGCTGATGCGCGCCCTCGCCCGCACCACCGACGACACCTTGCGCAGCGCCTGGAACCTGTGCGAGCTGCCGGCCACGCTGGCGCTCGTGGCGGTGGGCGGCTTCGGGCGCGGCGAGCTCGCGCCCTGGTCCGACGTCGACATCCTCGTGCTGCTGCCGGACGACGAGCCGCTCGCGCCGCTCGAAGAACGCATCGAGCGTTTTATCGGCCTTGCGTGGGACCTCGGACTCGATATCGGCAGCAGCGTGCGCAGCGTCACGCAATGCCTCGAAGAAGCCGTCAATGACGTCACCGTGCGCACGTCGCTTCTCGAGGCGCGCCGCATCACCGGCAGCGCGACGCTCTTTGGCGACTTCGCGCAGCGCTATCGCGACGCCATGGACCCGCGCGCATTCTTCCAGGCGAAGGTGCTCGAAATGCGCCAGCGCCATGCGCGCTTCCAGGACACGCCCTATTCGCTCGAACCCAACGTCAAGGAAAGCCCCGGCGGCCTGCGCGACCTGCAACTGATCCTCTGGATCACCGAGGCCGCCGCCTTCGGCAGCAGCTGGAAGGAGCTGGACCAGCGCGGCCTCGTCACCGGGCGCGAGGCGCGCGAACTGCGCCGCAACGAAGCATTTCTCAAGGCGCTGCGCGCGCGCCTGCATGTGATCGCGGGGCGCCGCCAGGACATCCTCGTGTTCGACCTGCAAACGGCCGTGGCCGAAAGCTTCGGCTACAAGGCCAGCAGCGCGCGGCGGGCGAGCGAGCAGCTCATGCGCCGCTACTACTGGGCCGCGAAGGCGGTCACGCAGCTGTCCACGATCCTGATCCAGAACATCGAGGCGCAGCTGTTCCCGAGCACGAGCGGCATCACGCGCACACTCTCCGAGCACTTCGTCGAGAAGCAGGGAATGCTGGAAATCGTCAGCGACGACGTGTTCGAACGCGAGCCGCACGCGATTCTCGAAGCGTTCCTGCTCTACGAGCAGGTGCCCGGCGTGAAGGGCCTGTCGGCACGCACGCTGCGCGCCCTCTACAACGCGCGCGAGACCATGGACCAGCGCTGGCGCCGCGACCCGGAAAACCGCCGGCTCTTCATGGAGATCCTCAAGCAGCCGGCCGGCATCACGCACGCCATGCGGCTCATGAACCAGACGAGCGTGCTCGGGCGCTATCTGCTGAATTTCCGCCGCATCGTCGGGCAGATGCAGCACGACCTGTATCACGTCTACACGGTCGATCAGCACATCCTGATGGTGCTGCGCAATATGCGCCGCTTCGCCGTGGCCGAGCATGCGCACGAGTATCCGTTCTGCAGCCAGCTCATCGCCAACTTCGAGCGCCCGTGGGTGCTGTACGTCGCGGCGCTGTTCCACGACATCGCCAAGGGCCGCGGCGGCGACCACTCGGAGCTCGGCATGGCCGACGCGCGGCGCTTTTGCCGTGAGCACGACATCACGGGCGACGACGCGGAGCTGGTCGTCTGGCTCGTGCAGCAGCACCTGACGATGAGCCAGGTCGCCCAGAAACAGGACATCACCGACCCCGAGGTCGTGAAGCGCTTCGCCGAGCTGGTCGGCACGGAGCGGCGTCTTTCGGCGCTCTACCTGCTGACGGTCGCCGACATTCGCGGCACGAGCCCGAAGGTCTGGAACAACTGGAAAGGCAAGCTGCTCGAAGACCTCTACCGCTCGACGCTCGCCGTGCTCGGCGGCGCCAAGCCCGACGCGCACTCGGAACTCAAGACGCGCCAGGAGCTGGCGCTCGCGCTACTGCGTCTCGAGACCGTGCCGGAGCACGCGCACCGCGCGCTCTGGGACAAGCTCGACGTCGGCTACTTCCTGCGTCACGACGCCGCCGACATCGCCTGGCAAACGCGCGTGCTCTACCGCCACGTCGAGGCGCCGGAGCCGGTCGTGCGCGCACGCCCGTCGCCGATCGGCGAGGCGCTGCAGGTGCTCGTCTATGCGCAGGACCGCCCCGACCTGTTCGCGACGATGTGCGCATACTTCGACCGCAGCGGCCTGTCCGTGCTCGATGCGCGCGTGAGCACCACGCGTCACGGCTACGCGCTCGATAACTTCATCGTCGCCCACACCGAGGGCGACGTGCATTACCGCGATATCGCGAACCTCGTCGAGCAGGAACTCGCCGCGCGCCTGAAGGCGACGGGCAATGCCCTGCCCGAGCCGTCGAAGGGCCGTCTCTCGCGCCTGTCGCGCACCTTCCCGGTGACGCCGCGAGTCGACCTGCGGGCCGACGAGCGCGGCCAATACTACATCCTGTCCGTGTCGGCGAACGACCGGCCGGGCCTCCTCTATTCCATCGCGCGCGTGCTCGCGGAGCATCATGTCGGCGTCCATGCGGCGCGGATCAATACGCTCGGCGAACGCGTGGAAGACGTGTTTCTGCTCGACGGTTCGGGACTCTCCGACAACCGCCAGCAGATTCACGTCGAAACCGAATTGCTGCGCGCGATCGCAGTTTGAATGACCCAAGCGAAATACCAGATCCATGCGAGCCAAACTGACAGCCAAACATCCGCGCCCGACCACTCCGGAACGCGCCCCCGTCCGCCGCGGCAGCACGACCGCGCGTAAGCCGGTGCGCCCGGCGGAGGTGCGGGCGACGGACGCTCGGCCGGCATCGGCCGCGAAGACGCCTGCCGGGAAGCCCGTGCGCGCCTCCTCTACCGGGCGCGCCACGCCTCGCACCGGCGATACGCGCCCGGGCGAGCGCCCGGCGCGGCCGGCTCGCGAAGGCGGATTCGGTGACGAGCGCCGCCCGGTCCGTCGCTCGGGCGATGAGGCGCGTGGATTTGCGCGTGGCCGTGACGAAGGCGGCGAGCGCCCCTTTGCGCGCCGTGCCGAAGGCGATGACCGACGCCCGCCGCGTGGCCGTGAGGAAGGTGGCGCACGCTCCTTCGCACGCCGCCCCGAGGGTGACGACCGACGTCCGCCGCGCAGCCGTGGAGAAGGTGGCGAACGCTCCTTCGCGCGCCGTGCCGAGGGTGATGATCGTCGTCCGCCGCGTAGCCGCGAAGAAGGTGGCGAGCGTCGCTTCGAACGACGCACCGAAGGCGATGATCGCCGCCCCGCACGTGGCCGCGATGAAGGCGGCGCACGCTCCTTCGCGCGCCGCCCCGAGGGCGATGACCGTCGCCCGCCCCGCAGCCGCGACGAAGGCGGTGCACGCTCCTTCGCGCGCCGCCCCGAGGGCGATGACCGCCGCCCGCCCCGCAGCCGCGAAGAAGGCGGCGCACGCTCTTTCGCGCGCCGCCCCGAGGGCGATGACCGCCGCCCGCCTCGCAGCCGTGACGAAGGTGGCGAACGCCGCTTCGAACGACGCACCGAAGGCGATGACCGACGCCCCGCACGTGGCCGCGAAGAAGGCGGTGCACGCCCCTTCACGCGCCGCCCCGAAGGCGACGACCGCCGCTCGCCCCGCAGCCGCGAGGAACGCGGTGCACGCTCCTTCGCGCGCCGCCCCGAGGGTGATAACCGCCGCCCTCCGCGCAGCCGCGACGAAGGCGGTGCACGCCCCTTCACGCGCCGCCCCGAAGGCGATGACCGCCGCCCGCCGCGCAGCCGCGAGGAAGGTGGCGAACGTCGCTTCGAACGGCGCACCGAAGGCGATGATCGCCGTCCGCCGCGCAGCCGCAGCGAAGGCAGCGAGGGACGCTTCGCCCGCCGCACGGACAGCGACGAGCGGCGCCCCGCACGCACCCGTGACGAGGGCACGGAGCGCCGTTTCGCGCGCCCGGTGAAAGCCACCTCGCGCGATGACCGCGAAGGCGGCGGCGGCCGCAAGACCGCCAGCCCGGTCAAATCGGCCGGGAAAGCCCCACGCCGCACCGATGACGCCGACTCCGCACCACGCCGCGCGCCGCGCGAAGAAGTCGATGGCGACAACACCCTGCGCCTGTCCAAGCGCATGTCCGAACTGGGCCTGTGCTCGCGCCGCGAAGCCGACGAATGGATCGAAAAGGGCTGGGTGTATGTGGATGGCGAAGTCGTCGACACGCTCGGCGCCAAGGTCACGCCGAATCAGCGCATCGAAATCGATCCGGCCGCGCTCGCCGCGCAGGCGCGCCAGGTGACGATCCTGCTGCACAAGCCCGTGGGCTACGTGTCGGGCCAGGCCGAGGACGGCTATGAGCCCGCCGCCACGCTCATCACCGGCGAGAATCATTGGGACGGCGACCACTCGGGTATCCGCTTCTCGGCGAAGCATCTGCGCACGCTCGCGCCCGCCGGCCGGCTCGACATCGACTCGACCGGCCTGCTCGTGCTGACCCAGGACGGTCGCGTGGCCAAGCAGTTGATCGGCGAGAGCTCGGACATCGACAAGGAATACCTCGTGCGCGTCACCTACGACGACATCGAGACCGAAATCGACCAGCACTTCCCGCCCGAGTCGCTCGCACAGTTGCGCCACGGCCTGTCGCTCGACGACGTGCCGCTCAAGCCCGCGCAGGTGAGCTGGCAAAACGGCGAGCAGTTGCGTTTCGTGCTGCGCGAAGGCAAGAAGCGCCAGATCCGCCGCATGTGCGAACTGGTCGGCCTCAAGGTCGTTGGCCTCAAGCGCGTGCGCATGGGCCGCGTGCTGCTCGGCGCGCTGCCGCAGGGCCAATGGCGCTATCTGGCCGCCGACGAAGCGTTCTAACGCCACATCGGCGTCAAACGCCGCACTGAATGAAAAACGGGAGCCATCCGGCTCCCGTTTTTCTTGATGCTTCGATCTTCAGTCGTCGCTGTTCGGGTCGAGTTCCGGAAACAGGACATCGGTGAAGCCGAACTTCGAGAAGTCGGTAATGCGCATGGGGTACAGCTTGCCGATCAGGTGATCGCATTCGTGCTGGACGACCCGTGCGTGAAAGCCCTCGGCCACCCGCTCGATGGGCGTGCCGTACTGATCGAAGCCGTCATAGCGGATCATCGAAAAGCGGCTCACGGCGCCGCGCATGCCCGGCACCGACAGACAGCCCTCCCAGCCCTCTTCCATGTCGTGCGACAGCGGATGGATGACCGGGTTGATGAGCACCGTTTGCGGCACGGCCGGCGCCTCGGGATAGCGCTCGTTCTGCTCGAAACCGAAGATCACCACCTGCAGGTCGACGCCGATCTGCGGGGCGGCGAGTCCGGCGCCGTTGGCCGCGTGCATGGTGTCGAACATATCGGCGATGAGTTCGTGCAACTCGGGCGTGTCGAAGTGATCGACTGGCCTCGCTATGGCAAGCAGGCGCGGATCGCCCATTCTGAGAATTTCGCGAATCATGTCGTTTGCCCCTCCAGGAGCTTGCGCATTCCTTCTTCGTCGAGCACCGGCACGCCGAGTTCCTCGGCTTTTGCGAGCTTGCTGCCCGCGTCGGCGCCCGCCACCACATAGTCAGTCTTCTTCGACACCGAGCCGGCCACCTTCGCACCGGCTGCTTCCAGCATCTCCTTCGCCTCGTCGCGCGAGAGCGTGGGCAGCGTGCCGGTGAGCACCACCGTCTTGCCGGCCAGCACGCCCACCGGCGCCTTCGGCGCGGGCGGGCCTTCCGCCCATGTTACTTTGCCCGGCGCGCGCAGTTGCTCGATCACTGTGCGGTTATGCTCTTCCGCAAAAAACTCGTGGATCGCGAGCGCGACGATAGGGCCCACATCGTTCACTTCGAGCAATTCTTCGACCGACGCGCTCATGATCGGATCGAGCGAGCCAAAGTGCTTCGCAAGATCCTTGGCCGTCGATTCGCCCACGTGCCGGATGCCGAGCGCGTAAATGAAGCGCGCAAGCGATGTGGCCTTGGCCTTCTCGAGCGAGTCGAGCAGGTTCTGCGCCGACTTGTCCGCCATGCGCTCGAGCTGCGCGAGCGTGCCGAAGCCGAGATTGAACAGATCGGCGGGCGTGCGCACGAGGCTCTGGTCGACCAGCTGGTCGATGATCTTCTCGCCCAAGCCGTCGATATCGAGCGCGCGGCGCTGGGCGAAGTGCCAGAGCGCCTGCTTGCGCTGGGCCGGACAGAACAGGCCGCCCGTGCAGCGTGCGATCGCCTCGTCGGGCAGCCGCTCGATGCGCGATCCGCAGACCGGGCATTCGGTCGGCATCACGAATTCGTGGGCGTCGGCCGGACGGCGGTCCATGAGCGCGCTGACCACCTCGGGAATCACGTCGCCGGCGCGTCGCACGATCACCGTGTCGCCGATGCGGATGTCCTTGCGCCGCACCTCGTCTTCGTTGTGCAGCGTGGCGTTGGTCACGGTCGCGCCGCCGACGAACACCGGCTCGAGCCGCGCCACCGGCGTAATCGCGCCCGTGCGGCCGACCTGAACGTCGATGGCCAGCAGCTTCGTGAGCGCCTCCTGGGCCGGGAACTTGTGCGCGAGCGCAAAGCGTGGCGCACGCGAAACGAAGCCGAGCGCGTCCTGCTCGTCGCGGCGGTTCACCTTGTAGACCACGCCGTCGATGTCGTACGGCAGGCCGTCGCGCTTCTCGCCTACGGCGCGGAAAAATTCCAGCAGGCCTTGCGCGCCCTTCACGACCGCACGCTCGGCATTGACCGGCAGGCCCATTTCCGCGTACCAGTCGAGCAGGTCGCTATGGGTGGCCGGCATCGGCTCGCCCTCAAGCACGCCAATGCCGTAGGCGAAAAACGACAGCGGCCGCTGCGCCGTGATTTTCGGATCGAGCTGGCGCAGGCTGCCCGCCGCCGCGTTGCGCGGGTTCGCGAATTCCTTGTGGCCGGCGTCGCGCTGACGCTGGTTCATGCGTTCGAAGTCGCGGCGGAACATCAGCACCTCGCCGCGCACGTCGAGCACCTTCGGCACCCGCTTGCCCTTCAGGCGCAACGGCAGCGAGCGGATCGTGCGCACGTTCTCCGTGACGTTCTCGCCGGTCGCGCCGTCGCCGCGCGTGGACGCCTGGACGAACACGCCGTCGACGTAGCGCAGCGAGATGGCGAGGCCGTCGAACTTGAGTTCGGCGGCGTATTCGACCTCGACGACGCCGGCGCCCTCGATCTTGCCGAGCGCGTCGGCCACGCGCTTGTCGAACGCGACGATGTCCTCATCGGCAAAGCCGTTGTTGAGCGACAGCATCGGCACGTCGTGGACCACGGGCTCGAAGCCCCCGGCGACTTCGCCACCCACGCGCTGAGTGGGCGAATCGGGTGTGATGAGGTCGGGGTGCTCGGCCTCGATTCTCTGAAGTTCGCCGAACATCTTGTCGTATTCCGCGTCGGGCAGCTCCGGCTGGTCGAGCACGTAGTAGGCGTGATTCGCACGCTCGAGTTCGGCGCGCAACCACACCGCGCGCTGCGCAGCGGTGGCTTCTTCGGGAGGACGGGCGGGAGTACGGACCATGCCTTGGGCAACTCGCTGTTGAAAATGATTTCGGACGTCAGATTATCTCAGGAAGCGGCACCTGTCGCATCGGCCGAGCGGCCATCTTCGTGCGCCGCCGAACGGGCCTCGCCAGCGTCCTGGCCGAACGGCGAACGCCGCCTCCGTTGCATTGACGCCCAGGTCCTGCAAGACGAACCCAAATGCACTGCAACACGCGTGCCGATGCCCGTTACGCTGTACCGCCTGCGCGCAAAAAAGGCGCGGCACCCTTAGGGCGTCGCGCCTTGCGTATTGGCCGCCTGCAGGCCTGCGGCGTTACTGGCTGAACAGTCTCCGCGTGGCCGGGGAGCCGGCTGGAATGCCGGCCTGCTCCAGCTTCGCGTAGAGTGTCATGAGCTGCTTGTCGATCGACTGCAGCACCGATTCCGGCAGCGGCCGGCGCTGGTCGTCGACCACGCGCCCGCCAATGCGCTCGGCGAGCGACTTCGCGTAGTCGCACATCAGGCGGAACGGCAGGATGTCTTCGTCGGCCACGGGCACGTCGAGGATCAGCGTGATCAGCTCGCCGCCCTTGTACGTGAGGTCGTCGCGCAGGAAGTTGGTATCGCCGAACTGCAGCATGAAAACCGGGCTCTGCTTCGCGTCGAGCTTCACGAAGCGCGTGCCGTCGCGCGAAAGCAGCAGGCCGTCCTGCGCCGCCACCGCCTGCACGTAGTTTGCCGACCACGGCGCGCCATCCGACATCACGTTCACGGAAAGCTGCGCGTCGCATTGCGCCGCGAAGCCGTCCAGCTCGCGCGCCATGGCGACCGTTTCCATCATGTCCGGGAACTCGGGCGCGGCGTCGAGCGCGTCAGCGAACTGCTGCACGCCGGTCACGAATTCCGAGAACTCGAGTTCGTTGAGCGGGCCGTTGCGGTTCGCGAGTTGCGCAGCCGCGCGCAGTTCTTCGTAGCGCACGCCGCTCTGGAGCAACTCCCAGCCGTCGCCCCCTTCGGGCTTGCCTTCGATGTGAACCGGCTTGCTGCCAGCGCGGCGCAGCCGCTGCGCAAACGGAATCACCCGCTCGCCCGCCATCGGCGCACCCAGCCGGATCGGCACGATGCAGTCGATGCGACGGTCGACCACGGCGGGCGGCGCCGAAGAGATCGTCGTGGCGGCCGGCATGACCGGCTCGATGCGCCCGGCTTCGTCGGCGTCGTCCTTCGCGGATTGCGGGGCAGCCGCACTTGCAGCCGGCGCCTTGTCAGCAGCCTTGTCGGCAGCCTCCTCCGCACCGGATTCGGCCTCCGGAAAGCCGTTGGGCGTCGTCGTTTCCGCCTGGATGTCGGCCGGCGTGTCGAGCGGCGCCGCGGTCCCGAAACCCGGCTCCACGCGCTCGGCTTCCGTGCTGCCCGCGAGCGACGGCTCGCGGCGCGACGGCGCACGCGCCGGTTCGATGAACGGACTCGGCTCCTGGAACTCGTCGCGCTGCGGCGCTTCGACCGCCTCTTCGGGCATCGGGCGCGGCATGCGCCGGCGCACCCTCGCGCCCTGCCACGCGTTGTACACCACCACGCCCCCGACGACCACGGCGCCCGCGCCGATCAACCCGAGAGTCAACTCATCCATGCATGCTCCATCAGCAATTCTTATTCGACGGCGCGCGCACTCTGTGCGCCGTTGCTCTGGCGAGCGCATTGCGCGCGGCGGCTGCCTCACCGATGGCGCCGCCGGCCGCGCATCGCGCGCCGTCCGTTAGACCGTATAAATCGATTAGACCGTATTTTGGGCGAAACCCGCCGCAGTTTCCATGTCGACCGCGACGATGCGCGAAACGCCCTGTTCCTGCATCGTCACGCCAATGAGCTGCTGCGCCATCTCCATGGCGATCTTGTTGTGCGAAATGAACAGGAACTGTGTTTTGTCCGACATCGCGCGAACAAGGTTCGCGAAACGCTCGGTGTTCGCGTCGTCGAGCGGCGCGTCCACTTCGTCGAGCAGGCAGAACGGCGCCGGGTTGAGCTGGAACATCGCGAACACGAGCGCCGTGGCCGTGAGCGCTTTCTCGCCGCCGGAGAGCAGGTGAATCGTCGAATTCTTCTTGCCAGGCGGTTGCGCCATCACCTGCACGCCGGCGTCGAGAATCTCGTCGCCGGTCATGATGAGCTTCGCCTGACCGCCGCCGAACAGGCGCGGGAACAGCTCGCCGAAATGACGGTTCACTTCGTCGAAGGTGCCCTGCAGCAGCGTGCGCGTTTCCTGGTCGATCTTGCGGATCGCGTCTTCGAGCGTTTCGATTGCGCTCGTGAGGTCGGCCGACTGCGCGTCGAGGAAGGTCTTACGCTCCTTCGCCGCGGCCAGTTCGTCGAGCGCGGCCATGTTCACGGGCCCAAGCGCCGTGATCGCGTTGTTGATGCGCGTGACCTCACCTTGCAGATACGACGGCTTCATATCGGCCGTGAGCTTTTCCTGCAGCGCGGCCTCGTCGACGCCCGCGGCCTGCAGCTGCTCGACGAACTGCTCGCCGTTCAGGCGCGCGGCCTGCTCCTTCAACTGAAGCTCGGTGATCCGGTCGCGCAGCGGCTGCAGCGCGCGCTCCGCGGCGAGGCGCGTTTCGTCGGCGGCGCGCAGCTTCGCGCTCAGGTCGTCGAGTTCGGCGCGCGCGGCGCGCAGCGTGTCTTCCTTCTGCGCGCGAATTTCCAGCGCGTCCTGCAGGCCCGTGTGCGCGGTCTGCTCGTTGATCGTTTCCAGCTCGGCGCGCGCGTCTTCGAGCGATGCGGCCACGCGTTCGCTCTGATCGTGCGCGACCTGAATGTTGCGCTTCAACTCCTCGATGCGGTTCGCCATGTTGCGCGCGGCAAAGCGCGCGTCGGCCGCCGCGCGTTCGAGGTCGCGCGCCTCGTTGCGCGCCGCGCCGAGTTCCTCGTCGAGCGCCTCGAAGGCGAGCTGGTTGTCCTCGAAGCGGGCCTGCAACTCGGCGAGTTCCACGTCGTGGCGCTCGAAGTTCGCTTCCGATTCGGCGCGCAACGCGCGCTGCTCTTCGATCTGCGTGCGGATCTCGCCGAGCTCTTCGCGAATCTGCGTACTGCGCGCCGTGTAGCGCTCATGCGCCTGGGTCAGCTTCAGCACGTCCATCTGCAGCGCGTGCACGCGCTGGGTCGCGCGTTCGGCCTGCTGGCGGACATCGGTGAGCACCTGGGCAGCCTGCGTGTGCGCCGCTTCCGCGCGCACGACAGCCGTGCGGGCGTCGTCGGCGAGCAGAGTCTGGGCGCGCACCTGACGCTCGAGATTCTCAATTTCCTGCTGACGCGCGAGCATGCCGGCCTGCTCGGTGTCGGCGGCGTACAGCTGCACACTCACGCGCGTGACCATATGACCGGCCTTCACGACGAACGCGCCGCTGCCGGGCAACTGCGCACGCTGGGCGAGCGCCTCGGCGAGATCGCTCGCGACGTAGGTCGAGCCGAGCCATTCGGTGAGCACCGCGCGCAAGCCCGCATCGTCGATACGCACGAGCGAGAGCAGCGGCGTGAGGCCCGCGGGCGCAGCGGGCGCCTGACCCGCGGCCGGCGGCGAATAGAACGCGAGCTTGGCAGGCGGCGCGTCGCTCGCGAATGCCTTCACCCAGTCGAGGTTCGACACCTCGAGCGCAGCGAGCCGCTCGCGCAGCACCGATTCGAGCGCCGTTTCCCAGCCCGCCTCGACGTGCAGCTTCTTCCACAGCCGCGGCAACGCGCCCAGTTCGTGACGTTCAAGCCACGGCTGGATCTTGCCTTCCGTCTGCACGCTTTCCTGCAACTGCTTGAGTGCGGCGAGACGGGCTTCGAACTGGTGGATCTGTGCGTTTTCTGCCTGCACGCGCTCGTGCGCGGCACGGCGTTCCGCGTCGAGGCGCGGCACCGTTTCCTGAGCGTCGGCGAGACGCGCCTGCGCTTCGTGCAGGACTTCCTCCTGCTCGGCCAGCTGCATGCGCAGCTCTTCGAGCTGGGCTTCGTCCGGCGCGTCGAGGCCGCCTTCCTCCGACTTCAGACGCTCGTGGCGCTGCTGAAGCTGCTGGAGCATCTGGTCGGCGTTGCGTTGATGCGCGGCTTCGAGCTTGATGGCCTGCTCGGTGCGCGCGATGCCCGCGCGCTCGTCGTTCAGTTGCGCCTGTGCGTCGCGCCAGCGGTTTTCGAGCGCGGGCAGCGCTTCCTGCTTCGCCGCCGCATCTTCCTCGGCCAGCGCCGCCTTTTCCTCGGCGATCGCCAGCTGTTCTTCGGCGTCTTCGATATCGTCCTGCGCCTTCTGCGCCTGGACCTGCCATTGCTCGCGCTGCGCGGTGAGCGCGGCGATCTGCGCCTGCACGCGGTTGCGCGACTCGACGATGAACTTGATCTCGGCCTCGAGACGGCTCACCTCGGCGTTCGCTTCGTAAAGCGCGCCCTGCGCGCCCTGCATGGCGTCGCTCGCCGAGTAGTGGGCCACGCGCAGCGTTTCGAGCTGCGCTTCCACTTCGCGCAGCTGAGCCGTATGGCGCTCCAGGTCGATCTGCGCCTGCTCGATCGCGCGCTGCTGGCGTTGCTGCTCGCCCGCTGCCTCGTTCTTGCGCAAGAGCCACAGAAGGCGCTGCTTTTCCTCGCCCTCGGCCTGCAGCTCGCGGTATTTCGTGGCGACGACCGCCTGGCCCTCGAGCTTTTCGAGGTTGCTGGACAGCTCGCGCACGATGTCCTCGACACGCGTGAGGTTCTCGCGCGTGTCGTGCAGGCGGTTCTCGGTCTCGCGGCGGCGTTCCTTGTATTTCGACACGCCCGCGGCTTCTTCGAGGAACACGCGCAGCTCTTCGGGCTTTGCCTCGATGATCCGCGCGATCATGCCCTGCCCGATGATCGCGTAGGCGCGCGGGCCTAGGCCCGTGCCGAGGAAAATGTCCTGGATATCGCGCCGGCGCGCCGGCAGGTTGTTGATGTAGTAGCTCGACGTGCCGTCGCGCGTGAGCACGCGCTTCACGGCGATTTCGGCATACTGGCCCCACTGCCCGGCGGCGCGGCCATCGGCGTTGTCGAACACCAGTTCGACGCTCGCGCGGCTGCCCGGCTTGCGCGCGGTGGAACCGTTGAAGATGACGTCCTGCATCGACTCGCCGCGCAGCTCGGACGCCCGGGATTCACCCAGCACCCAGCGCACCGCGTCGATGATGTTGGATTTCCCACAGCCGTTTGGCCCGACCACCCCGACGAGTTGGCCCGGAACCTGGAAATGCGTGGGATCGACGAAGGATTTGAAGCCAGCGAGTTTAATCGAGGTCAGACGCACGGCGATATCGCTGTTTGAATAGTGGTGAACGGGACCGCCCGTGCCGTACCTCGCTTGCCGCCGCGCATCCGCAACCGATCGCGCGACGGCGGAGTGCACACTGGGCAGCCGCCACGGCTCGCCGTACGAACGCGCATGCGCGCGTGCGGCCGACGGGAATCAGCGGCAATCATACCATCGCACGCGCGCCATTCCGCGCGCGGGAAGGCCCTGGGCCCGTGCCGCCGCCTGTGTTGCCGCCGCCGTTGCCATCGTCGCCGCCGGGGCCGTTGCCGTCGGCGTCGTCCGCGTCATCGGTGCGGCTCGCGTCGGCGTGGGTCATGACGCTCGCATCGGCGCTCGCGTGCGCGCCGCGCTTGCGCGCGTCCTGCGCCCGGTGCACCCAGCTCGACAGCAGGGAAGCCAGCACGATGCACGCGCCGCCCGCCCATTCGCGCGGGCCCGGCGTCTCGCCGGCGAAGAGCCACGACGTGAGCGCCGTCACGACGATCTCGAACAGCATGATGATGGAGGCACGGTTCGCCGGCACGCGGGCGAGCCCGTACTGTACGAGCATGTTGTTGCTGCCGAGCACGATGCCAAGCGCGAGCACGAGCAGCACGACACGCGCAAGGTGCTCGCCCGCCGGTGCGGCCGACATCGGCTCGAAACAGGAGGTCAGCGCGCCGAACAGCGCCGCGCCCGCGAAGATCACGGCCGTGCGCATCTCAGGCTTCATGTGCGGCAGCACGCGGCTCGTCTTCACGACCAGCACGTTGCTCATCGCGAAACCCATGCCGCCGATGAGACCCGCCCATTCGGCCGCGTTGGCGGGCAGCGGCACGCCGAGCCGCGGCGACCAGAGCATCAGCACCGCACCGAGCAGCGAAAGCGCCGCCAGCGCGCCGCCCGCCCAGTTCAGGCGCTCGTGCAGGATGAAGTGCGCGAAGATCGCCGTCCACGCCGGGGTCAGATAAAAGAGCAGCAGCACGCGCATCACTTCGCCGTGGATCGCGCCCCACACGAAACCGACGTTGGTCACGCCCGCGGCAAGTCCGAGCATCGGCAGCACCCAGTGCCAGCGCACGCTCGCGAGCGAGCGCCAGCGCAGCACCAGCACGAAGAGACAGCCGGCCGCGCTCGTTGCCGCGCTGGAGGCCGTACCGGTGAGCCCGGCGGCCGCCAGCATGCGCAGCGGATACCAGACAAAACCCCAGACGGACGCGCCAATCATGATGGCGAGCGTCGGCCACGCGGCGCGCAAGCCCGTGCTGTGGCTCATGGCTCGCGCTTCCCGTGGCCCGGCCGCGGGTTCGCGGCACGTGCGCCGTGGTTCGAAACGTCGTTCGAGAATTTCATGCTTTTCCTTTATTTCGTCGCCCGGCAGGCACCGGCGGCGCCGGGGCGGGATCCGGCCGGCGCCCGCAGCAGCAGCGGCGCCACGCTATAATCGACCGCTTGCAGCCGCAAGGCCGCGCCGCGCATCCGTGTTGTTTCGCCCAGCGCGGCGCGACCGGCTCGCCGGCCCGCAGTGGCCACTCCCATCCTGCGCGCCACGCCATCCGTCTTTCGCTCACGCCTGTCCAGCCCCAAGTGAATCCGCTACTCGACACCCTTCAGTCCTATCCCTTCGAAAAGCTGCGCGTGCTCTTCAAGGACGTCACGCCGAACGCCGGCCTGCGCCACATCAGCTTCGGGATCGGCGAGCCGAAACACCCGACGCCGGCGCTGATCCGCGACGCCATCGTCGCGTCGCTCGACGGCCTCTCGTCGTACCCGGCCACGGCGGGCACCCCGGCACTGCGCGAATCGATCGCGAACTGGGTAAAGGCGCGCTACGGGCTGCCGGCCATCGATGCGAACACGGAAATCCTGCCCGTGTCCGGCTCGCGCGAGGCGCTGTTCGCGCTCGCGCAGGCCGTGATCGACCCGACGGCGGGCGTGAAAGACCCGGCAAAGCGGGCGATCGTACTCTGCCCGAACCCTTTCTACCAGATCTACGAAGGCGCCGCGCTGCTGGGCGGCGGCGAGCCGTACTTCGTGAACAGCGATCCGGCCCGCAACTTCGCCTGCGACTATTCGCAGGTTCCCGAAGAGGTCTGGGCGCGCACGCAGCTGCTGTACGTGTGCTCGCCCGGCAATCCCACGGGTGCCGTGATCACGCTCGACGACTGGCGCGAGCTGTTCGCGCTTTCCGACCGCTACGGCTTCGTGATCGCCTCGGACGAGTGCTACTCGGAGATCTACTTCGACGAAGCCACGCCGCCGCTCGGCGGTCTCGAAGCGGCACACAAGCTGGGCCGCGGCTTCGAGCGCCTCGTCATGCTGTCGAGCCTTTCGAAGCGCTCGAACGCGCCGGGCATGCGCTCGGGGTTCGTCGCCGGGGACGCCGCCATCCTCAAGCAGTTCCTGCTGTACCGCACCTATCACGGCGCGGCCCTGTCGCCGGTCTGGCAATCCGCCAGCATCGCGGCCTGGGGCGACGAGGCGCACGTGCGCGAAAACCGCGCGAAATACGTGAAGAAGTTCTCGACCGTCACACCCATGCTCGCCGACGTGCTCGACGTGAAATTGCCCGACGCCGCGTTCTACCTCTGGGCCAACGTCGCGCGCACCGGCCTCACGGACACCGCGTTCGCCCAGCGTCTCTACGCCGACTATAATGTGACGGTTCTGCCCGGCTCGTTCCTCGCGCGCGAGGCGCACGGCACGAATCCGGGCAAAGACTTCGTGCGCATGGCGCTCGTCGCCGACGTCGAAGAGTGCATCGAGGGCGCGCAGCGCATCGTCGAGTTCTGCCGCTCGCTCAAACCGTAAAGCCTTTTTCGTGCGCGCCGGGGTCCCGCACCTCGCGGCGCGCAACACCGCTTTCAACCATCAATCTCACGAAATCACCACCATGTCGCAACAACTTCAGCAGATCATCGACACCGCCTGGGAAAACCGCGCCGACTTCTCGCCCAAGTCGGCTCCGAACGACGTGCGCGAAGCCGTCGCCCACGTCATCGCCGAGCTGGACAAAGGCGCGCTGCGCTGCGCCGAGAAGAAGGACGGCGACTGGGTCGTCAACCAATGGGTGAAGAAGGCCGTGCTGCTGTCGTTCCGCCTGGAAGACAACGCACCGATGCCCGCCGGCGGCTACAGCCAGTTCTACGACAAGGTGCCCTCGAAGTTCGCCAATTACACGGCCGAAGATTTCGCCGCGGGCGGCTTCCGCGTCGTGCCGCCGGCCATCGCGCGCCGCGGCTCGTTCATCGCGAAGAACGTCGTGCTGATGCCGTCGTACACCAACATCGGCGCGTATGTCGATGAAGGCACGATGGTCGATACGTGGGCCACGGTCGGTTCGTGCGCGCAGATCGGCAAGAACGTGCACCTCTCGGGCGGCGTCGGCATCGGCGGCGTGCTGGAGCCGCTGCAGGCCAACCCGGTCATCATCGAAGACAACTGCTTCATCGGCGCGCGCTCGGAAGTCGTGGAAGGCGTGATCGTCGAAGAGAACTCGGTCATCTCGATGGGCGTGTACCTCGGCCAGTCGACCAAAATTTACGACCGCGAAACCGGCGAAGTCTCGTACGGCCGCATCCCGGCAGGCTCGGTCGTGGTCGCGGGCAACCTGCCCTCGAAGGACGGCTCGCACAGCCTGTACTGCGCCGTGATCGTCAAGAAGGTCGACGCGAAAACGCGCGCCAAGGTCGGCCTGAACGAGCTGCTGCGAGGCGACTGATGGCGAAGTCGGCCAAGACCGTCGTTTACGGCATTCCGAACTGCGACACCGTGAAGAAGGCCCGCGTGTGGCTCGAAGAGCACGGCGTCGAGTTCGAGTTTCACGACTTCAAGAAAGCGGGCGTCTCGAATGCGCTGGTCCAGGACTGGCTCAAGGACGTGTCGCTCGATCAGCTCATCAACAAGCGCGGCACGACCTGGCGCGGCCTGTCGGATGTGCACAAGGCCGAAGCCGACACGACCGCCGGCGCGATCGCGCTGATGATCCACAAGCCGTCGATCATCAAGCGGCCCGTCGTCGTGGTGAACGGCCGCGTGAAGACGCTCGGCTTTTCCGCCGACCAGTATGCGGAGCTGTTCGCTTGAGCGCCGCATGAGACCGGTGCGCCTGAACTGCCCCATGGCAGGTCGGGCACACGGTCATGACAAGTTGTTGCCGGCCCCTGCTCCATCAGCGGCGCCGGCATTTTTATTGAAAGTGGTCTTTTTATGTCCGCCACCCTCGCCCTTACCGAAGCCCTGATCGCGCGCGCGTCCGTCACGCCCGACGACCAGCACTGCCAGCGCATCATGACCGAACGCCTTGGCGCGCTCGGCTTCGCGTGCGAAACGATCGAATCCAACGGCGTGACCAACCTGTGGGCCGTCAAGCGCGGCACCGCGGGCGCGCAAGGCCCACTGCTCGCCTTCGCGGGCCACACCGACGTCGTGCCCACCGGCCCCATCGAGCAATGGAGTTCGCCGCCGTTCCAACCCTCGCATCGCGACGGCGTTCTCTATGGCCGCGGCGCCGCCGACATGAAGACTTCGCTCGCGGCCTTCGTGGTGGCGAGCGAAGAGTTCGTGGCGGCGCATCCGCAGCATCGCGGCGCCATCGCGTTCCTCATCACGAGCGACGAAGAAGGCCCGGCCACCGACGGCACCGTGAAGGTCGTCGAGGCGCTGCAGGCGCGCGGCGAGAAGATGGATTACTGCATCGTGGGCGAGCCGACTTCGACGCATACGCTCGGCGACTGTGTGAAGAACGGCCGCCGCGGCTCGATGTCGGGCAAGCTCGTCGTGAAGGGTGTGCAGGGGCATATCGCCTATCCGCATCTCGCGAAGAACCCGGTGCATCTGCTGGCGCCCGCGCTCGCCGAACTCGTCGCCGAAAAGTGGGACGACGGCAACGAGTACTTCCCGCCCACCACGTGGCAGGTGTCGAACCTGCACAGCGGCACCGGCGCGAGCAACGTGATTCCGGGCCACGCCGACGTGATGTTCAACTTCCGCTTCTCGACCGCGAGCACGGTGGAAGGCCTGCAGCAGCGCGTCCACGCGATCCTCGACAAGCACGGCCTCGAATACGACCTGCACTGGAGCGTGAGCGGCCTGCCCTTTCTCACGCCGCGCGGCGCGCTCTCGAACGCGCTCGAAAAGGCGATCCACGACGAAACCGGCGTCACGAGCGAACTGTCGACCACGGGCGGCACGTCCGATGGCCGCTTCATCGCCCGCATGTGCGAGCAGGTGGTGGAGTTCGGGCCGCCGAACGCCAGCATCCACAAGATCGATGAGCATATCGAAGTGAAATTCATCGATCCGCTCAAGAACGTCTATCGCCGCGTGCTCGAACAACTGATCGCCTGACCGGCCCACCGAACACGCTCTGGAGTCCAGAACATGACCCATCCGCTCGCCGCCACCTTCGCCACCGTTCGCGACCTGTTGCGCTACGGTGTCTCGCGCTTTTCGGCCGCGCAACTCGCATTCGGCCACGGCTCGAACAACGCCTACGACGAAGCCGCGTACCTGATCCTGCACACGCTGCATTTGCCGCTCGACCTGCTCGATCCGTTTCTCGACGCGCGCCTCACGAGCGAGGAAATCGACAAGGTGCTCGGCGTGATCGAGCGCCGCGCGACCGATCGCGTCCCCGCCGCCTATATCACGCAGGAAGCGTGGATGCACGGCCTGCGCTTCTACGTCGATGAGCGCGTCATCGTGCCGCGCTCGTTCATCGGCGAGCTGCTCGCAGACGGCCTGCAGCCCTACGTGGAAGATCCTGAACAGGTCACCGCGGTGCTGGAGCTGTGCACCGGCTCGGCGAGCCTTGCGATTCTCGCGGCGCACGCGTTTCCGAACGCCGACATCGACGCCGTCGATCTGTCCGCGCCCGCCCTCGAAGTCGCGCGGCGCAACGTGCACGAACACGCTCTCGACGAGCGCATTGCCCTCTTCGAAGGCGACCTGTACGCGCCGCTGCCCGAGCGCCGCTACGACGTGATCATCACGAACCCGCCCTACGTGAATGCCGACTCGATGCAGGCGCTGCCGCCCGAGTACCGCCACGAGCCGGAAATGGCGCTCGCGGGCGGCGCGGACGGCATGGACATCGTGCGCCGCATCGTCAAGGAAGCACGCAACTGGCTCACCGACGACGGTGTGCTGGTGATCGAGATCGGCAACGAGCGCGAGAACGTGGAAGCGGCGTTCGGCGGCCTCGATCTCGTCTGGCTCTCGACGAGCGCCGGCGACGACCAGGTCTTCCTGATTCAGGCCTGCGACCTGCCGGTCTGATCGTCCTGTGCGTCTTGTCCGAGCGAGCCGCGGCGCCCGAGCGCCGTGTCTCGCCGCGTGCAGGACCGGGACGATCGCCGTCATCGCAGCGGGTTCGGTAAGATTGAGCCCTCCGGCCGTGCGCTTCCCGGCGCGGGCCGGTCCTGCGTCCGGCTGAAGGAGCGTCCCACGCATCTATGCGATTCGACTGGTCACACCTCGGTACGCTGCTCGCGCTCATCCATCTGCTTGGACTGATCGCAGCGTGCCACGCCATCCTCAACACGCGCACCTCGCAAGGCGCGATTGCCTGGGCCGTCTCGCTCGCGACGATGCCCTACCTCACGCTCGTCCCGTATCTCTTTCTCGGCCGCAGCAAGTTCGCGGGCTATGCGGACGCGCGGCGCCTGCGCAACGAAACCTTGCGCTCGCGCGCCCACGCGCCCGACTGGGACAAGCTCGTCTCCGCGGGCGAATGGCCCGCCGACGAGCTGGGCGTACGCGTGATCCGCACGTTCGCGCGCCTCGGCGGGATGCCGCTCGTGCCGGGCAACGCCGTGCGCACGCTCGTGAACGGCGAAGCGACCTTCTCCGCCATCTTCGATGCGATCGAGCAAGCCCGGCACTACGTGATCGTGCAGTTCTTCATCGTGCGCGCCGACGCGCTCGGCGACATGCTCAAGGACGTGCTGCTCGACTGCACGAAACGCGGCGTACGCGTGTACTTCCTCTACGACAGCATCGGCTCGTTCGACCTGCCCGCCAGCTACGTCCACGAATTGCAGGACTCCGGCGTGGAAGTGCACCCGTTCTCCACGAAGCGCCACTTCGTGAATCGCTTCCAGCTCAACTTCCGCAACCACCGCAAGATCGTCGTGGTAGACGGCCAGCACGCGTTCGTGGGCGGCCACAACGTGGGCATCGAATATCTGGGCGCGAACGCGCGGCTTTCTCCGTGGCGCGACACGCATATCGAGCTGCGCGGACCGGCGGTCGCCAACGTGCAGTTCGCCTTCACCGAGGACTGGTACTGGGCCACCCAGCAGCTGCCCGGCTGCGAGCCGCCCACGGTCGTGCCGCAGGATGGCGACGATATGTATTGCCTCGTCCTGCCCACCGGGCCGGCGGACCGCCAGGAGACCTGCTCGCTGTTCTTCGTCGAGGCGATCAACGCCGCGAAAAAACGCCTGTGGATCACGACGCCCTACCTCGTGCCCGACGAGGCCGTGTTTTCGGCCCTGCGCCTCGCAGCGCTGCGCGGCGTGGACGTGCGCATCATGATCCCGAGCCGGCGCGACCATTATGTGGTCTTCGAGGCGTCGATGCTGTACGCCTTCGATGCGGTGCGCGCGGGCATCCGCATCTTTCGCTACAAGCCGGGCTTCCTGCACCAGAAGGTCGTGCTGATCGACGACGTGGCTGCCGCCATCGGCAGCGCGAATCTTGACAACCGGTCGTTTCGCCTGAACTTCGAGATCATGGTGCTGACCGTGCATCGCGGCTTCGCGGCCGAAGTCGAAGCGATGCTGCTGCGCGATTTCAACGAGACGTTCGAGATCGATCGCAGCGAGTACCGCGACGCGCCCGCGTGGCGCAAGATCACGATGCATCTCGCGCGGCTCTTCGCGCCGATTCTCTAGCGCACCGGTGCCGCCAGGCTGCGCTCAGAGCTGCTTTTCGATGTCCGCCGCAATGGCCTCGGGTTTCGTCATCGGCGCATAGCGCTTCACCACGTCGCCGTTGCGATCGACCAGAAACTTCGTGAAATTCCACTTGATGGCGCCGAGCCCGAGCAGCCCCGGCGCCTCGCCCGTGAGCCAGCGATACAGCGGATGCGCGTTCGCCCCTTTCACGTCGATCTTTTCGAACATCGGGAACGTGACCCCGAAGTTCTTCTCGCAGAAGCTGCCGATCTGCGCGGCGTCGCCGGGTTCCTGCTTGCCGAACTGGTTGCACGGAAAGCCGAGCACCGCGAGCCCGCGCGCCGCGTACTGGTCGTAGAGCGTTTGCAGACCCGCGTACTGCGGCGTGAAACCGCATTCGCTCGCAGTATTGACGATCAGGAGCACCTTGCCCGTATAGCGCTCGAGGCTCACCGGCTCGCCGCCGCCGAGCGGTTGCGCCGAAAACGAATAGATCGATGTCATCTGGCTCTCCCGTGGAAAAGCGCCAGTCTACGTGAGAAAACGCGCAATTAGCACCCGACCAGACGGCTAGCCGTCCGGCCAATGTCGGCTGCAGCGCGCCCAGGCTGCGCGCCCCGGTCTGCGCGCCCCGGTTTAAAATACCGCCTTCTTTGGTTTTCTTCCCGCCGGCGCCGTCGTGATCCGCTTCAACCAATTCAGTCTTGCCCGCGGCACCAAGCCGCTTTTCGAACAGACCTCGTTCACGCTGAACCCGGGTGAAAAGGTCGGTCTCATCGGCGCGAACGGCGCGGGCAAATCGACCCTGTTCGCCGTGCTGCGCGGCGAACTGCACGCCGACGCCGGCGACTTCTCGCTGCCGCCGTCCTGGCGCATCGCGCACGTCGCGCAGGAAACTCCGGCGGTCGACCGCACCGCGCTCGACTACGCGCTGGACGGCGACGCCGCGCTGCGCGACATCGAGGCCCGCATCGCCGCGGCCTCGGCGGCGCACGACGGCGCGGCGGAAGCCGAAGCGCACGGCGCCTTCGCCGACGCCGATGGCTACACCGCCCCCGCGCGAGCGGAAGCGCTGCTGCTCGGCCTGGGCTTCACGCTCGAGCAGACGCGCCAGAGCGTCTCGAGCTTCTCGGGCGGCTGGCGCATGCGCCTGAACCTCGCGCAGGCGCTCATGTGCCGCTCCGACCTGCTGCTGCTCGACGAGCCCACGAACCACCTGGATCTGGACGCGATCGTCTGGCTCGAAGACTGGCTGCACCGCTATCCCGGCACGCTCGTCGTGATCTCGCACGACCGCGAGTTCCTCGACTCGATCTGCAACGTCACGCTGCATCTGGAGAACCAGCAGATCAAGCGCTACGGCGGCAATTACTCGCAGTTCGAGATCCTGCGCGCGCAACAACTGGCGCTCCAGCAAAGCGCGTATGAAAAGCAGCAGCGCACCGTCGCCCACCTGCAAAGCTTCATCGACCGCTTCAAGGCCAAGGCCACCAAGGCGCGCCAGGCGCAAAGCCGCGTCAAGGCGCTGGAAAAGATGGAGCTGATCGTACCGGCGCACGCCAGCTCGCCGTTCACGTTCGAATTCCGCACGCCCGACTCCGCGCCCAACCCCATGCTCGTGATGGACGACGTGCGCTGCGGCTATCGGGCCGAGGACGGCAGCGAAACGCCCATCGTCGAGCGCGTCACGCTATCGATCCAGAACGGCCAGCGTATCGGCCTGCTCGGTGCGAACGGCCAGGGCAAGTCCACGCTCATCAAGACGCTCGCAGGCACGCTCGCGGCGCTCTCCGGCGAGCTGGGCACGGGCAAGGGCCTGCAGATCGGCTATTTCGCGCAGCACCAGCTCGAAACGCTGCGCCCGGACGACTCGCCGCTCCAGCATCTCGCCCGGCTCGCGCCCGACACGCGCGAGCAGGAGCTGCGCGACTTCCTCGGCGGCTTCAACTTCCCCGGCGCGATGGCCACGGCGCCCATCGCGCCGTTCTCGGGCGGTGAAAAGGCGCGCCTCGCGCTCGCGCTCATCATCTGGCAAAAGCCCAACCTGCTGCTCCTCGACGAGCCGACCAACCACCTCGACCTCGAAACGCGCCATGCGCTCACCATGGCGCTCGCGCAATTCGAAGGCACGCTGATCCTCGTGTCGCACGACCGGCATTTGCTACGTGCCACGACCGATCAGTTCATGCTGGTGGCGAAGCACCGTCTGCAGCCGTTCGACGGCGACCTCGACGACTACCGCGACTGGTTGCTGCAGCACGCGGCCGAGCAACGCGCGGCGCTCAAGGAGGCCGCTTCCGGCACGGCGGATGCGGCAAACGGCGCAACTGCCGCCGATGGCGTCAATCGCAAGGAACAGCGCCGCCAGGAAGCCGGGCAGCGCCAGAAGGTTGCGCACCTGAAGAAGCCGTTACAGGCGAAAATCGGCAAGATCGAAAAGGAAATGGATGCGCTCAACAGCGAAAAGAGCACGCTCGACGCCTTCGTCGCCGACCCGGCGAGCTACGAGCCTCAGCAGAAGAGCCGCCTGACCGAAGCGATTCGCCGCCAGGCCGAAGTCGCCACGCGCCTCGAAACGCTCGAAGCCGAGTGGCTCGATGCGCACGAGGAACTCGAGCAGATCGGCTAGCGCAGCGCTGAGTCACCATCGCGCCATCAGGCGCTTTCGCCAGCTATTTTCGCCAGGGAGCCACGAGTGTCGTCACCCGCCGCATTGCAGGGCCTTCGCGTACTGGATCTGACCCGCCTTCTGCCCGGGCCCGTGGCCACCTTGCGGCTCGCGGAAATGGGCGCCGATGTCCTGAAAATCGAGCCGCCCGGTGCGGGCGACGCGGCGCGCGTGATGATGCAGAGTGCGGTGGACGAAGTGGCCGCGCGCCCCGGTGCGTTCTATCGCCTCGTCAATCGCGGCAAGCGCGAAACGCGCGTCGATCTGAAGACCGAGAGCGGCCGCTCGGTGTTGCTCGCGCTCGCGCGCGACGCCGACGTGCTCGTCGAAAGTTTCCGGCCCGGTGTGATGGACCGCCTCGGCGTAGGCTACGAGGCATTGCGCAAGGTCAATCCGAAACTCGTCTACTGCGCGATCACGGGCTACGGCACGACCGGCCCGTTCGCCGGCCATCCGGGCCTCGACATCAACTATGTCGCCTATTCGGGCGTGCTCGACCAGTTGGCCACGCGCGACGGCGTGCCGGTGCTGCCCAACTTCCAGATCGCCGACCTGCTTGGCGGCGCGCTCAGCGCGGTCACGCAGATTCTCGCGGCGCTCTGGCATGTGGCGCGCGGCGGCGAGGGTCGTTTCGTCGATGTTTCGATGGCGCACGCGAGTTACGCGCACAACGTGGTCGCCCAGGTCGCGCTGGCCAACGACGACGCCGCGGCGCTGCAACCGGGCGGCGGGCTGCTCAACGGCGGCGTGCCCTGCTACAACCTCTATCGCACGCAGGACGGACGGTGGCTCGCCGTCGGCGCGCTCGAACTGAAGTTCTGGCAGACGCTGTGCCAGGCCATTGGCCGCGACGACTGGGCCGAACGGCACTGGAGTCTCGGCCAGGCGATCGGCGGCGCCGATGCCGCCGCGCTCACGCGCGAGCTGGCAGCCATCATCGAGTCGGAGTCGCTGCAGACCTGGATCGACCGTCTGGAGGCGATCGACACCTGTGTTTCGCCCGTCCTCACGCCAGGCGAGGCTTCGCGCCATCCCCTCTTCAATGCCGAAGTGCTGCAGGCCATGATGGACGAAATGGCCGCGAGACACACGCAGCAGGCCGCGCCCGGCATGCAGGCGGCGCCTTTTCAGCCGGGCGGTCAGCCGCCGGGCACGCATGCCGTCCAACCTGCCCGGCCGGTCCAACCCGGCCAGCCTGCGCAACCCGGCCAGGGCGCCGAAACGTCGGGCGCGCCTGGTGGCAAAAAGCCCTTCACCTACGGGCCCTGGGGCTAGCCCTCGCCGTATCCCGCATCATCCGTGGGCACAATGAAAAATGGGCGCTTCGCAGCGCCCATTTTTGTTTAGCGTCGCGGCAGCGTTTGCCGCGGCGTCCGCTCGTCGTCGTACATCACGTATTTGCGGCCTTCCACGTGGTGCGCAATGGTGCTGCGCACTTCGGCCGCCGTCACGTCTTCCGCCACAACGCGGCGCGAAATGCGCCCGTCGCCGTCGATCCACTCGACGATGCGGCACGTGCTGCCCCAGGGTTGCATCAGCGGCTCGGACACCCGGCAGCCGCGCACGACGATCGAACGACCGTCGAAGGACGTATCAGTCTGTTTCAAGTCGCTATCCTTTCCGCTCGACACGGGTTGAACACCGCGCCAAGGATAGGGAAATCGCAGTCTGAAATGGTTACAGCCGGAACCAGGGTTGTTACTAATCATTACGCGCCAGTACACGCCATCGGCACGCGCACGACGGCTCAATCCAGCTCGCGTATCCGGTCGATCGCTTCTTCGAGGCGCTCCACGGCAATCACCTGTAAACCGTCGATCGGCTGTTTCGGCGCATTGGCGCGGGGAATCAGGGCGCATGAAAAACCGAGCTTCGCCGCTTCCTTCAGACGATCCTGGCCGCGCGGTGAGGGTCGGATCTCGCCCGCGAGGCCGACTTCGCCAAAAACGATCAGACCCTTGGGCAACGCCTTGTTACGCATCGAAGAATGAATGGCGAGCAGCACGGCCAGGTCGGCGGCCGGCTCCGTGATCTTTACGCCGCCCACGGCGTTGAGGAACACGTCTTGATCGAAGCACGCGATGCCGGCATGGCGATGCAGCACCGCCAGCAGCATGGCAAGCCGGTTTTGTTCGAGACCGACGGCGAGGCGCCGCGGATTCGGCACGTGCGCCGTGTCGACGAGCGCCTGCACTTCGACGAGCAGCGGCCGCGAGCCTTCCTGGGTCACGAGCACGCAGGAGCCCGGCACGCTCTGCTCGTGCTGCGAGAGGAAGAGCGCCGACGGATTCGCCACGCCGCGCAGGCCTTTCTCGGTCATCGCGAACACGCCCAGCTCGTTGACCGCGCCGAAGCGGTTCTTGAACGCGCGCACCAGCCGGAACGACGAATGCGTGTCGCCCTCGAAATACAGCACGGTGTCGACGATGTGCTCGAGCACCCGCGGCCCCGCGAGGTTGCCCTCCTTCGTCACGTGGCCGACCATGATGATCGCCGTGCCCGACTGCTTCGCGATGCGCGTGAGCTGCGCCGCGCACTCGCGCACCTGCGCGACCGAGCCGGGCGCGGAAGTCAGCGCTTCGGAGTAGATCGTCTGGATCGAGTCGATGACCGCGACGTCGGGCTTCTCGGCCTCGATCGTCGCCTGGATCTTTTCGAGCTGGATCTCGGCAAGCAGCTGCAGCTCGCTCGCCATGGAGCCGGGGTCGAGCAGCGCCAGTCGTTGCGCGCGCAACGCGATCTGCGCCGCCGATTCTTCACCGCTTACATAGAGCGCGCGACGCTCAGCCGCGATTTGCGCGAGCGACTGCAGCAGCAGCGTCGATTTGCCGATCCCGGGGTCGCCGCCGATCAGCACCACGCCGCCCGCCACGAGGCCGCCGCCCAGCACGCGATCGAACTCGCCTACGCCGGTCGTGAAGCGCGGCACGTCGGACGCCTCGATATCGGCGAGACGCCGCACCGGGGCGCTCTTCGCGAGCGACTGGAAGCGGTGGCTGCTCGCCGTTTCGGCAACGCCTTCCACGAGCGTGTTCCACGCGCCGCACGCGGGGCACTGGCCCTGCCACTTGGGCGCCTGCCCGCCGCATTCGGTACACGTATACAGTGTCTTGACCTTCGCCATGCTCTTTGCCATGGCGTTATTCGGCCCGCACGGGAACACGCGGCGCAACGGCGCACATCAGCTCGTAGCCGATCGTGCCGCAGGCTTTCGCGACGTCGTCGATCGGCAGATTGTTGCCCCACAGTTCCACGCGCGCGCCCACGCCCGCGGTGTGCACCGGCGTGAGGTCGACGGTGAGCATGTCCATCGAGACGCGGCCCACCACATGCGTGAGCACGCCGTCGACGATCACGGGCGTGCCTTCGGGCGCGACGCGCGGATAGCCGTCGGCATAACCGCACGCCACCACGCCGATGCGCATGGGCTTGCGCGCCGTGAAGATCGAGCCGTAGCCAACGGTCTGCCCTTCGGCCACATGCTGCGTGGCGATCAGTTCGGACGCGAGCGTCATGGCCGGCTGCAGACCGGTGCCTTCGAGCGCCGAGGCGAAACCCGATGGCGACGCGCCATAAAGAATGATGCCGGGGCGCACCCAGTCGAAGTGCGTCGACGGATGCCAGAGCGTGGCCGCCGAATTGGCGAGGCTGCGCGCGCCGGCAATGCCTTGCGCGCCGCGCTCGAACGTCTCCATCTGCTCGCCGACGCCGCGCGGCGTGTCGGCGTCGGCGAAGTGCGTCATCAGCGTGATCTGGCCGATGCCCGCGCAGGCGCGCGCACGCTCCCATGCGGCACGGTACTTCTCCGGCGTGTAGCCGAGCCGGTTCATGCCGCTGTTCATCTTGAGCTGGATGTTGACCGGCTTCGACAGACGCGCCATTTCGAGCATGCGCATCTGCTCGTCGCTGTGCACGACGGTCGTGAGGCTATAGCGGTCGATCACGTCGATGTCGGTCGGCCGGAAAAAACCTTCGAGCAGGAGGATCGGCCCGGCCCAGCCGAGTTCGCGCAGCTTCACGGCCTCCTCGAGGTCGAGCAGGCCGAAACCGTCGGTTGCGCGCAGGCCGGGGAACGCGCGCGCAAGCCCGTGCCCGTAGGCGTTGGCCTTCACCACGGCCCAGATTTTCGACTTTGGCGCGTACTTGCGGACGACGGCGAGGTTATTGGCGAGAGCGGCGGTGTGAATCGTTGCTGAGAGGGGGCGCGGCATGGGAGATTTTTTCGCAAAGACGCTTTCGAATCAGGAGCTTACAGGGTGTTTTCAGCACCCCGCAGGCCCGCCTGACGGGCGCTCAAGGATTGTGCTAGTCCGAATGCACCTATTTTCGTGATATAAAGCCCTGCGCACAACCCATTTCGAACGTAATAAGCCCGGATGCCTCCCACCCGTCCGGGGCGGACGGACCGCAGCGAGGAAAGCATCGCATCAGATGAAAAAAGGCTTTTACACCATCATGGCCGCGCAGTTTTTTTCGTCGTTGGCCGACAATGCGCTCCTCATCGCTGCAATTGCACTGCTGAAAGACCTCAACGCCCCGAACTGGATGACGCCGCTGCTCAAGCTGTTCTTCGTTCTCTCCTACGTCGTTCTTGCCGCCTTCGTCGGCGCCTTCGCAGATTCCCGCCCCAAGGGCCGCGTGATGTTCATCACGAACACGATCAAGGTCGTGGGCTGCGCGATGATGCTGGCAGGCACCCACCCTTTGTTGGCCTATGGCGTAGTGGGTTTCGGGGCTGCGGCTTATTCTCCCGCCAAGTACGGCATCCTGACCGAGCTGCTGCCGCCTGAGCGCCTCGTCGCCGCCAACGGCTGGATCGAGGGCACGACAGTCGGCTCGATCATCCTCGGCACCGTACTCGGCGGCGCATTGATCAGCCCCCACATCGCCTCGCATGTGCTGCGCCATACGCCCGCCGCGATCAGCACGCCCGCCGAAGCCGCGATGGTCGTCATCATGGTGATTTACGTAATCGCCGCCCTCTTCAATCTGCGCATTCCCGACACCGGCGCACGCTACCCGCGCCAGCAGCACGGTGTCATTCGCCTCATCACCGACTTCGCCGACTGCTTCAACACGCTCTGGCGCGACAAGCTCGGGCAAATCTCGCTCGCGGTCACGACACTGTTCTGGGGCGCGGGCGCGACGCTGCAGTTCATCGTGCTGAAATGGGCCGAAGTCTCGCTCGGCATGTCGCTTTCCGAAGGCGCTGTGCTGCAGGCCGTGGTGGCCGTGGGCGTGGCGGCCGGCGCCATGATCGCGGCCGCGCGCGTGCCGCTCAAGAAGTCGCTCTCGGTGCTGCCGGTCGGCATCATCATGGGTCTCGCGGTCATGCTGATGGCGTTCTACACGCGCCATCTCTTTCCGCCGCATTGGGGCTTGCATATCGGCCACATGCGCATTCCCGGCTACCTGATTTTCGCGTACCTCTTCCTCATGGTCGTGGGCGGCCTTTCGGGCTTCTTCGTCGTGCCGATGAACGCGCTGCTCCAGCACCGCGGCCACGTGCTGCTCTCCGCGGGCCACTCGATCGCCGTGCAGAACTTCAACGAGAACCTCTCGGTGCTCGTGATGCTGTGCCTCTACGCCGTGCTCGTCTGGCTCGACGTGCCGGTGACCATCGTGATCGTGCTGTTCGGCACCTTCGTCTGTCTGATGATGTGGCTCGTGATGCGCCGCCACCAGGCGAATCAACGCTCGTTCGACTCGGTCGCCCTGATCGGCGAAAATCACAGGCATTGACGGGCGTGCCTGTGCGCACACCATCCGGCCGCCACGTCTGCTGAATCGATCCTTCCTCCCTGCGCACGCGCGGCACGTCTTGTCGACCCGGCCGCGCGCGACGCGCACCTGACGCTGCCATGACTTCACCGATTTCCAACGTTCTCACGATCGCCGGCTCCGACTCGGGCGGCGGTGCGGGCATTCAGGCCGACCTCAAGGCGTTCTCCGCGCTCGGCGCGTACGGCGCGAGCGTCATTACGGCGCTCACCGCGCAGAACACGCGCGGCGTCACCGCGATCCACGCGCCCGACGCAAGTTTCGTCACGGCGCAGCTCGACGCCGTGTTCGACGACATCCGCATCGATGCCGTGAAGATCGGCATGCTCGCCAACGCGCAGATCGTGCGCGCTGTCGCCGACGCGCTGCGCCGCCATCGGCCGTCGCGCGTCGTGCTCGACACCGTGATGATCTCGAAGAGCAATCACGCCCTGCTCGCGCCCGAAGCCGTCGCTGCGCTGCGCGAGGAGCTGCTACCGCTAGCGGGCGTCGTCACGCCGAATCTGCCCGAAGCCGCGGCGCTGCTCGGCGTGCCGCCCGCCGCAAACGAAGCCGCGATGGTCGAGCAAGGCGAAGCGCTGCGCGCGCTCGGTGCGCAGGCGGTCCTGATGAAAGGCGGGCATCTGGGCAGCGCGGACAGCCCCGACTGGCTCATCGAAGCCGGCGGCACACTGCGCCTGGGCGGCCCGCGCGTGCCGGTCACGAATACGCACGGCACGGGCTGCACGCTCTCGTCTGCGATTGCCGCACTGTGGCCGCAGCGCGGCGCGCTCGCCCCGGCCGTTGGCGAAGCCAAGCAGTATCTGACGGCGGCGCTGGAAGCCAGTGATCGGCTCGACGTCGGTCATGGCGTCGGCCCCGTGCATCATTTCTGGCGCTGGTGGTGAGCGTGCTTGCTCGCGCTCATTGACGTGCAAATGTCGCGGCGCGAGCAGGCCAGTCGTCGGGAACGATGAAGCCGCGCGACTGTTCGCGGTAGCCGCCTGTGCTGTCGACCGTGAATGCCGCGATCAGTACGGGGTCGTCTGGCCGGGCCAGCACGTCGAGTAACGCGTTGGGGTCGACGGTGGGCGCAGCCGCCAGCCTGCGCGGCGCGAGCCACGCGAGCCTCGGCAGCACGCTCCAGCCATCGGCCGCCTGTTGCCCGGCGAACGCCGGCCAGTCCGAGCGCGTCACCCACCAGCCGCGTCCATGATCGGCGGCCAGTTCAGGGGCGTCTTCCACGCGTGACGGCGCCGCCTCTCCCGCCCGGTAGAAAAGCCAGCCCTTCACGAACATCTGCGCAAGCCACTGACCTTCGTAGCCCAGCGAGGCGAATGCTTCGTGCGCGCTCAACCGCAGTTGACGGTCGCGCAGGTGCGTAAGTTTCAGATCGAAGCGATCGCGCAGATTCGGCCCGACGAATTCGGCAAGCGAGGCACGTGCGTCACCGCCGGGTCCTGCGTGCAGGTAGCACTTCACCGCCAGCTCCCAATGCAGACGTTCTCCGGCGCGCGTGCGCACGAGAAAATCGCACTCGCCGAGCGTGAGCCCGGCACGCCGCAGCGGCACGTTCTGCGCGACGAGCCGCGCCGCCGGTCCATGCGCGAGAAACCATCCCAGCAAGTTTTCGGCATAGCGGCCAAGGCGATGCGTCGGCGCGGCCAGAAGCGCTTCGTGCAGACGCGCCGGATCGCGATCGAGTTGCGCGAGCCAGTCGCGCGTGGCGCGCGCTTCGTCGGCATCGGCGCACCATTGCGCCAGCGGCGCGAGCGGTGGTTGCGCACGCAACAGATCGGCGCTGAAGAGCAGCCACGCGAGGTCGCGCACGGCCGGATCGGCGAGGCGATCGAGTCCGTCGCGGTTCGCGCCAGTACCGGGCACGTGTTGAGACCCAGCATCATCTCGCGGCCCGCCGTCGCCCCCGGCACATTGGGCACCGGAACCGTCCGCGGGCCGCGCGGCGTTCATTGCTCGCCGCCGGACGCCGCGCGCCAGGTGTCGCGCGCGAGACAAAGGTCGGTCCAGGCCTTCGCCTTGTCGTGCAGGCTGCGCAGCAGATAAGCGGGGTGATAGGTGACGATGACGGGCACGCCCTCGTACTCGTGGACGCGTCCGCGCAGCGAGGCGATGCTGCCATCGGCCTTGAGCAGGCTCTGCGCCGCGAATCGCCCGAGCGCGACGATGATCTTCGGCTTCACGAGCGCCACCTGACGCTGCAGATACGGCTCGCAGCGCGCGACCTCGTCGGGCTCCGGATTGCGGTTGCCAGGCGGGCGGCACTTGATGACGTTCGCAATATAGACGTTCTCGCCGCGTGCGAGCGAGAGCGCGCGCAGCATGTTGTCGAGCAGCTTGCCGGCCTGCCCGACGAAGGGCTCGCCCTGGCGGTCCTCGTTCTCGCCGGGCGCCTCGCCGATCAGCATCCAGTCGGCCTCGCGATCGCCTACGCCGAACACGGTGTTGGTGCGCTTTTCGCACAGGCGGCAGCGCGTGCACGAGGCCACGCGTTCGGCGAGCGCGTCCCAGTCGAGCGTCGCGACATCGTTGCGCGGTGCGCCGCCAGCCTGATCCGGCTCGGCGTCGTGTGGCAGAACCGGCTGGGCCACAGTGTCGAACCAGGCGAAATCTTCGTCGGTGAGGGGCGGCGGTTCGTCGGACGAATGCGGTGCGAGCGTCGATGGCGAAGCGGCGCGCGTAACGGGTTGCGACGGTTGCGAGCGCTCCTCGGCGGCCGGTCGTGCTTCGGCCGGCTGCGGCGCAGCGACCGGACGCGTGGTTTGCACGACCGGCACCGCAGGCGCCATCTGCGCTTCGGCTTCGGCGCGCGTCACCGCGGACGACGGCGCAACGACCTCATCTTCGCGAGCCGCTTCGAGCGGCGCGGCACCCCGCGCCTCTTTACGTACCCAGCGCGGCGCGAGCCCAAGCTCCTCCAGCGCGATCTCATCGAGCGACATCCGCGCCCTCCCCTGCAAAAGAAAATCGCATCACGAGTGCGTCCTCGCGGCTGTGATGCCGGGCCGGATAGTAGTTCTTGCGGCGGCCGATCGTGACGAAGCCGAACTGTTCGTAAAGCCGGATTGCCCGGTGATTCGACGGCCGGACTTCGAGCAGCAGGCCTTCGAGACCCTGCATGCGCGCGATGCGCACCGCCTCGCGCAGCATGGCGAGCCCCGCGCCCGCCCCCTGCGCCTGAGGCGCGACGCACAGATTCAGCAGATGCATCTCGTCGACCACGGGCATCAACACGCAATAGCCGATCAGCGTGCCGGTGACGTGACGCATGCACAGCCCGTAGTAGCCGTTGCGCAGCGAGTCCTCGAAGTTGCCGCGCGACCACGGAAACTCGTACGCGGAGCGCTCGATGATCGCGACTTCGTCCAGGTCGCTTTCGGTCATCGGCGACAGGTAGCGGTCGGTCATGAGCACGCCGCTCATTGCGCGCCCTCGCCGCCTGCGCCCTCGCCACCCGTGCCACCGTGGGCGGCGGCCTTCGCGGCAAGCCGCTCGGCCGTGGTCTGCGCGACCTTGTTGCGCACGTATTCGGGCGCGGCCTGGTCGGCGGGTTGCGTGCGGCCCGCGCGATACGCGCGCAGCGCCGCGTGCGCCAGCGGCAACGCGTGCGGGAGCGCCTCGGCGTCGATCGTGCGCGCGGCGGCAGCCGCCGTCAGGCGCGCGCCGAACGCGGCGGCGGCGTTGCCCGCCAGCGTGAACGGTGCGTCGGGCGCGGCGATGTGCTCCGGCGAATCGAGCGATGCGGCCTGCAGCGTGCGCCAGTCGCCGGCTGCGGCGTCCCACGCGTAGTCGGCCCAGTAGGCTTCGTCCATGCGCGCGTCGAGTGCAGCCAGCACGCGGGTCGCGGCGGGATCGCGCAGCCGCGCGCTCTCCGCACACACGAGCAGCGTGCCCACGGGCACCACCGGGATATCGAGGCCGAACGCGAGCCCCTGGGCCACGCCCGTCGCCGTGCGCAACCCCGTGAAGGAGCCCGGACCCGCGCCGAACGCGATCGCGTCGCAGTCGGCGAGCGTGAGGCCGGCTTCGTCGAACAATTCGCCGATGGCCGGCAGGAGCCGCGTGCTGGAGACGGCGCCCGTGGCTTCGTGGCGCACCCAGACGCTGACTTCCGAGCGCGACGCGGTAGCGGCCTCGCCGCCTGTAGAGGGAGAACGATCTGCGTCGCCAGGGGCGACGCGAAGCAGCGCGACCGAGCAATATTCGGTCGAAGTATCGAGGGCAAGCAGCACGGTTTCGGTCATGAGCGCTATTGTAATGCCCCGCCCCCCGCGCGGGCCCAGGGCTCTCGCCAACTGGCGGATGCGCAGGCGTCAAGGCCGCTTTTGACTCATCCGTGCCCGGCGCGAGTGGAGGAATCGCTCCAGCTTTTCCGGGGTCTGCGCTGCTACCATCGGCGCGCTGACCTGAACCACTATGCGGAGGAAACAACCATGAGCGACTTGAACACACAGTTCGCCCAAGCCCAGCAAGACGTGCAGCAACTGCCGGAGCGTCCTGGCAATCTGACGCTGCTGCGCCTCTATGCACTCTTCAAGCAGGCCACCGAAGGCGACGTGCACGGCGACAAGCCCGGCTTCACCGATATCGTCGGCAAGTACAAGTACGAGGCATGGGCCGCGCTGCAAGGCACCGCGCAGGAAACGGCCAGGCAGCAATACGTCGAACTCGTCGAATCGCTCAAGAGCGGCGCCACGAGCTGAACCCGCGCAACTGACACGGCGCGCGTGACAGAGGCGGGCCGCCCCGCCTTCTGCTGCGTCACGCCGCCGCACCCGTCCCCGCGCGGTGCGTCGCTCTGGCGCGCCGCAACAAAACAAGCTATACTTCGCGCTGCGTTGCGCTCCGGTCGCCCATTCGATCAGCACAACGCCTCGTAGCGTTAAGCTCCAATCCAGTTTAGAACCTGTCCCCCCTGCCATGGCCCTGTTTTTCGGGCCGTCAATATCAGGCTGGCGGCTGGCCAATCCCGGCCTGAGCCGCACCCAAAACAGCTTCTAACGAAAAATCCGCCATTGTGGGCGGATTGCCCCCGTTTTTCGATTTGCTCGCAAAATCCGACGACTTGGGTATGCCGATTGGCGCCGACGTTCTATTTCCTGTGTAACAAGGATTTTCATGACTTCGAGCAATACCCAAAGCCCCCTGGACGCCATCGCCGATCAGGCCCTCGGTCTTTCCGCCGCCGCCGCCGACGCTTCCGCTGAAGCCCCCGCGCAGGCCGCCGATGCGACCGACGGTTCGGAGTTCGCGTCGCTCGGTCTGTCGCCGGAGATCGTCTCCGCGCTGATCGCAGCGGGCTACAAGGCCCCGACGCCCGTGCAGGAACGCGCCATTCCTGCCGCCATCGCCGGCCGCGACCTGCTGGTCTCGAGCCCGACCGGTTCGGGCAAGACCGCAGCCTTCATGCTGCCCGCCATCGAGCGCTTCGCGCAGATCCAGAAGGCCCAGGCCGCCCAGCCGCGCGAGCCGCGCCCGCAAGGCGCGAACGGCCAGCAAGGCGATCGCCGCCAGCGCCGTCCGCAACCGGTGGCACGCCCCGGTCTGCTCGTCCTCACGCCTACGCGTGAGCTCGCGATGCAGGTGACCACGGCCGCTTCGACGTACGGCCAGCATCTGCGCCGTCTGCGCACGGTCAGCATTCTCGGCGGCGTGGCGTACGGCCAGCAGCTGATGCTGCTCGCGAAGAACCCCGAGATTCTCGTGGCGACCCCGGGCCGTCTGCTCGATCACCTCGAGCGCGGCCGCATCGACCTGTCCGAACTCAAGATGCTCGTGCTCGACGAAGCCGACCGCATGCTCGACATGGGCTTCATCGACGACATCGACACGATCGTCGCCGCGACGCCCGAAACGCGTCAGACGATGCTGTTCTCGGCCACGCTCGACGGCAAGATCGCTTCGATCACCGGCCGCCTGCTGAAGGACCCGGAGCGTATCGAGATCGTGCGCAAGGTCGAAGCGAACTCGAACATCGCGCAGACCGTGCACTACGTGGACGACCGCGATCACAAGGATCGTCTGCTCGACCACCTGCTGCGTGACGAGAGCCTCGACCAGGCCGTCGTGTTCACGGCCACCAAGATGGACGCCGACCAGCTCGCCGGCAAGCTCGCCGACGCCGGCTTCGAAAGCGCCGCGCTGCACGGCGACCTGCCGCAAGGCGCGCGTAACCGCACGATCCGTGCGCTGCGCGAGCGTCGCGTGCGCGTGCTCGTCGCGACCGACGTCGCGGCGCGCGGTATCGACATCCCCGGCATCACGCACGTGTTCAACTACGACCTGCCGAAGTTCGCCGAAGACTACGTGCACCGTATCGGCCGTACCGGTCGTGCGGGCCGTTCGGGCACCGCGGTGAGCCTCGTGCATCATGCCGAGCAAGGCGCGCTCAAGCGCATCGAGCGCTTCGTGCGCGCGCCGCTGCCCGTGAACGTCGTGGAAGGCTTCGAGCCGCGCAAGGCGCCGCCGGCCAACCGTGGCTTCGGCGGCCGCGGCCGTCCGGGTGGCAGCAATGGCGGTGGCCGTCGCTTCGGCAACGGTAACGGCAAGCCGGGTGGCTACGGCGCCCGTGGCGGCAACGGCGGCAACGGCGGCGATCGCAACGGCAACAGCTGGGGCAACAAGCCGGAAGGCTCGCGCGGCGGCTACGGTGCCCGCGAAGGCGGCTACAACTCGGGTTCGCGTGAAGGCGGCTTCGGCGGCGGCTCGCGCGGCGGCGAAGGCAACCGTGGCGGCGGCTACGGCCAGCAACGCGAAGGCTACGGCCGCTCGCGCGAAGGCGGTGGCGGTTACGGCGCGCGCCGTAACGACGGCCCGCGTGGCGCACGTCGCGACAGCTAAATCGCCCTAAACGGCGCGCGGCGCGGCCTTCGAGCCGCCCCGCCGCCGCAGCGAAATACCCAGGACCGGTGCTCAGGCACCGGTCTTTTTTTATCTCCGCGCAGATTTCACGATACGAAAAATTTTTTTGCTTCGTAAAAAATCGTGCTGCGTGGCACAAAGGGACCCATTGCAAGATGGAAAATAACGTTTCGCATCTCAAAACAAACCACATAACTTGTTGATTTTTTTCAAATAAAAAACCTCGAAAAAGCTCATTGCCCGCCTGTTGCCGGTCGATCGATTTGCCTAGACTCTTATATAAGAGTTCGCGAAACGAAACGCCCAGCCCACAACCCCGGCGCCTGCGTTTCGCGAGATTCAGCGGTTCAGCAGTTTCGTTTCAGCGATCCACTCATCAGGCAAACGAAGGAGCCCACCATGTCGACTCGTCAACAGCAAGCTCAGCAACTCCAACAGCAATGGGAAACCGATCCGCGCTGGAAGGGCATCAAGCGCAACTACACGGCTGAAGACGTGGTGCGGCTGCGCGGCTCGCTCCAGCCCGAGCACACGCTCGCGAAGCACGGCGCCGAAAAGCTCTGGAAAGGCGTGAACACCGAGCCGTTCATCAACGCACTGGGCGCGCTCACGGGCAACCAGGCCATGCAGCAGGTGAAGGCCGGCCTCAAGGCGATCTATCTCTCGGGCTGGCAGGTCGCGGGCGACGCCAACCTCGCCGGCGAAATGTACCCGGACCAGTCGCTCTACCCGGCCAACTCGGTGCCGCAGGTGGTCAAGCGCATCAACAACACGCTCACGCGCGCCGACCAGATCCAGTGGTCCGAAGGCAAGAACCCCGGCGACGAAGGCTACGTCGATTACTTCCAGCCGATCGTGGCCGACGCGGAAGCCGGCTTCGGCGGCGTGCTCAACGCGTTCGAACTGATGAAGGCGATGATCGAAGCGGGCGCCGCGGGCGTGCACTTCGAAGACCAGCTCGCCTCGGTGAAGAAGTGCGGCCACATGGGCGGCAAGGTGCTCGTGCCGACGCGCGAGAACGTCGCCAAGCTCACGGCCGCGCGTCTGGCCGCCGACGTCTGCGGCGTGCCGACCGTGCTGCTCGCCCGCACCGACGCGGAAGCCGCCGACCTCGTGACCTCGGACATCGACGACAACGACCGCCCGTTCCTCACCGGCGAGCGCACCGTGGAAGGCTTCTTCCGCACGAAGAACGGCCTCGACCAGGCGATCTCACGCGGTCTCGCCTACGCGCCGTACGCCGACATGATCTGGTGCGAGACGGGCAAGCCGGATCTGGAGTTCGCGAAGAAGTTCGCCGAAGCGGTCCACAAGCAGTTCCCGGGCAAGCTGCTCTCGTACAACTGCTCGCCGTCGTTCAACTGGAAGAAGAACCTCGACGACGCGACGATCGCGCGGTTCCAGCGCGAGCTCGGTGCGATGGGCTACAAATTCCAGTTCATCACGCTCGCGGGCTTCCACTCGCTCAACTACTCGATGTTCAACCTCGCGCACGGCTACGCGCGCCAGAACATGAGCGCTTTCGTGGAACTGCAGCAGGCCGAGTTCGCCGCCGCCGAGAAGGGCTTCACCGCCGTGAAGCATCAGCGCGAAGTGGGCACCGGCTACTTCGACGCCGTGACGCAGACGGTCGAGCGCGAGGCTTCGACCACGGCGCTGCACGGTTCGACGGAAGACGAGCAGTTCTTCGACAAGAAGGTGGCGTAAGACCACCGGCAGCATCGGCGGCGCCAGCCGCCGCGCTCGAACGGGCAGCCGGCACGCGTACCTTGGCGGGGCGCGCCGGCCGTCTGCCGACGCGGCGCGGGCGCACGCCGCAGGACGTTCAGGGAGGAAGCGGTAGAGGACACAGGCCGCGCGTGCCGGACAGAATCCGGCCCGCGGCTCGCCCAGCCAACGCAGCGGGCGAGCATGGCCTCGTGCTTCATCCCGAATCCACGGGAAAACGCCCGCTAGCGATACACGATCACCGGAATCTTCGTATGGGTGAGCACGCGCTGCGTCTCGCTGCCGATCAGCAGGCTGCCGAGCCCGCGACGCCCATGCGAGGCCATGAAGATGACGTCGCAGCCGCCCGCTTCGGCGGCTTCGATGATGCCGAGATAGGGCGAAGGATGCACGCTCGTGCGGCTGTCGCAGATCACGCCTGCGTTGCGTGCCGCCGCCTCGATTTCGTCCAGATGCACGCGCGCCTCTCGCTCACTGCGCGTCTGGAAGTCGCCGGGCGGCTCGATCACGACGTCGGCATAAGGCGAGTACGGATATTGCGGCAGGCACGCGTAGGCCGTCACGCGCGCGCCCACGGTACGGGCGAGGTCGATCGCGCCGTCGATCGCCTTTTTCGACAGTTCGGAACCGTCCGTCGGAACGAGGATGTGCTTGAACATGGCGCCCTCCGTGGTCTATCGGATTACGGGCAAGGCTAGGGTCAAAGTCAAGAATGAAGCCGCGGGGCAAAGACTCGGCGGGCGTCTCGCGCAAGCAAGCGCCTGGGCCCTCAGGTCGATTGTAGTGCGCGAAAAATCAGTGCAAGCCGTGCGTGCGGGTCATTCCGGATATCGGAAACACGCACGGCGCCCCTATCCCCAGTAACCGGGCTGACCGTAGGTATGCTTGAGATAGTCGAGAAAGAGGCGTACGCGCAGCGGCAAATGGCGGCGCTGCGGAAACACGGCGTGAATGCCGATGGGCGGCGCGGCGAACGCGTCGAGCACGGTCACGAGCCGGCCCGCCGCGATGTCCTCGCCGACTTCCCACCACGAGCGCCACGCCAGACCGTGGCCTGCGAGACACCACTCATGCAGCACGGCGCCGTCCGAGCATTCCATCGTGCCCGCCACGCGGATCGACACCACCTTGCCGTCCTGCTGGAACGCCCAGCCGCGCTGCTGGTTCAGACTCGCGCCGAAGGCGAGGCAGTTATGGCGCGCGAGGTCGGCGGGCGTTTCGGGCTCGCCGCGGCGCGACAGATACGCGGGCGCCGCCACGCACACGCGGCGGTTCTCGCCAAGCTTGAGCGACACAAGAGACGAATCGGGCAATTCGCCGAGGCGCACGGCGCAGTCGAAGCCTTCGTTCACGAGATCGACGAGCCGGTCCGAAAGATCGAGCGCGATGCTCACGTCCGGATGCGCAACCGTGAAATCGGGCACGAGCGGCGCCACGTGGCGACGCCCGAAGCCCGCCGGCGCGGACACGCGCAGGTGCCCGCTCGCTTTCACGCCGCCCTCGGACACACTCGCCTCGGCGTTCTGCATGTCGTGAATGATGCGCTGGCAGTCCTCGAGGAACGCCGATCCTTCGAACGTGAGCGTGATGCGCCGCGTGGTGCGCACGAGCAGCTTCACGCCGAGGCGCTCTTCGAGCGCGTCGATGCGCCGGCCGATGATGGCGGGCGCCACCCCCTCGGCCTGGGCAGCGGCGGAAAGGCTGCCCTTGGCAGCCACGGTGACGAAGGTCTCGATCTGCTTGAAGCGGTCCATCGGCGGACACTGCGCGCACTGGGCGACAGAAACAGTGGAAAAGAGAAGACAGGCCGACAGATTAGGTGGGTAAAAGTAAAAGATCAAGTGATCAATCCCGCCTTTTTCACTGATACGACTCATGAATACAATCGACCTCGACCTCTGAAGATGGAGTGCAAGGCTATGTCGGCCACAACGACACCCTCAACGACACGATTTCCCAAGGCAGTTGTCTTCGACGCGTACGGCACGCTGTTCGACGTGCATTCGGTCGTCGCCGCCGCCGAGCAGATGTTCCCCGGCCAGGGCGAAGCGCTCTCGCAGCTGTGGCGCCTCAAGCAGATCGAGTACACGCAGCTGCGCACGCTCTCCGACCCGGCCGGCGCGCGCTATCGCCCGTTCTGGGACATCACGCTCGACGCGCTGCGCTACGCCGCGCGCCGCCTGAACCTGTCGCTCACGGGCGCGGGCGAAAAGCGTCTCATGGACGAATACGCCTGCCTGTCGGCGTTCCCCGACGTGCTGCCCGTGCTGCGCCGCCTGCGTGAGCCACGCGAAGACGGCACGCGCATGGGCCTTGCGATCCTCTCGAACGGCAACCCGCAGATGCTCGACATCGCGGTGAAGAGCGCCGGCATGAGCGGCCTCTTCGACCACGTGCTGTCGGTCGATGCCGTGCGCGCCTACAAGCCGGCCGCCGCCGCGTATTCGCTCGGCACAGCCGCCTTCGACGCCGCGCCACGCGACCTCGTGTTCGTGTCGTCGAACGGCTGGGACGCCGCGGGCGCCGGCTGGTTCGGCTACATCACGTTCTGGATCAACCGCCAGCGCTTGCCCGCCGAAGAGCTCGGCGTGGCGCCGCATGGCACTGGCAGCGGCATGGCAGAACTCGCCGCCTTTCTCGAAACCGCCGCGCCCGAACGACAAGGCCGCCCTCGCCCCAGCCCGGGCGCGTGACGGACACGCCGCTCGCCGCAGCCACAACAACCACACATTCACAAACTGACCGACCAAGGAGCAAGCAAATGGCGAACACATTGCAGCTGCCGCAAGGCATGCAGATCACGGCTGACATCCAGCCCGGCTTCGAAACGATCCTCACGCCCGAAGCGCTCGAACTCGTCGCGAAGCTGCAC
The DNA here is from genome assembly GCF_040965655.1 of Paraburkholderia sp. EG286B. NCBI lineage: Bacteria > Pseudomonadati > Pseudomonadota > Betaproteobacteria > Burkholderiales > Burkholderiaceae > Paraburkholderia > Paraburkholderia sp. EG286B. The sequence continues at coordinate 303,987 of NZ_JBFRCF010000002.1, forward strand.
CGCGCGTTCGAGCCGCGCCGCCAGGAACTGCTGAAGGCACGCGTCGAGCGCACGAAGCGCCTCGACGCCGGCGAGCGCCCCGACTTTCTTGCCGACACCAAATCGATCCGCGAAGGCGACTGGAAGATCGCGCCGCTGCCGAAGGATCTCGAATGCCGCCGCGTGGAAATCACGGGCCCGGTCGAGCGCAAGATGATCATCAACGCGCTGAACTCGGGCGCGGATGCGTACATGACCGACTTCGAGGACTCGAACGCGCCGAACTGGGAAAACCAGATCGTCGGCCAGCTCAACCTCAAGGACGCGGTGCGCCGCACGATCTCGCTGGAACAGAACGGCAAGACCTACCGGCTCAACGACAAGACCGCCACGCTGATCGTGCGTCCGCGCGGCTGGCACCTCGACGAGAAGCACGTGACGGTGGACGGTCAGCGTGTGTCGGGCGGCATTTTCGACTTCGCGCTCTACCTCTTCCACAACGCGAAGGAACTGATCGCGCGCGGCAGCGGCCCGTACTTCTATCTGCCGAAGATGGAAAGCCACCTCGAAGCGCGTCTGTGGAACGACGTCTTCGTCGCAGCGCAGGAAGGCGTGGGCATTGCGCGCGGCACGATCCGCGCGACGGTGCTGGTCGAGACGATCCTCGCGGCGTTCGAGATGGACGAAATCCTCTATGAACTGCGCGAACACAGCTCGGGTCTGAACGCCGGCCGCTGGGACTACATCTTCTCGGCGATCAAGAAGTTCAAGAACGACAAGGACTTCTGTCTTGCCGACCGCGCGCAGATCACGATGACGGTGCCGTTCATGCGCGCCTACGCGCTCGAACTGCTCAAGACCTGCCACAAGCGCAACGCACCGGCGATCGGCGGCATGAGCGCGCTCATCCCGATCAAGAACGACGCGGCCGCCAACGACAAGGCCATGGGCGGCGTGCGTTCGGACAAGGCGCGTGACGCCACCGACGGCTACGACGGCGGCTGGGTGGCGCACCCGGGCCTCGTGCCCATCGCGATGGAAGAGTTCGTGAAGGTGCTCGGCGACAAGCCGAACCAGATCAGCAAGCAGCGCGCGGACGTGAATGTCGCGGGCAAGGATCTGCTCGACTTCCGTCCGGAAGCGCCGATCACCGAGACGGGCCTGCGCAACAACATCAACGTGGGCATCCACTACCTCGGTTCGTGGCTCGCGGGCAATGGCTGCGTGCCGATCCACAACCTGATGGAAGACGCCGCGACCGCCGAAATCTCGCGCTCGCAGGTGTGGCAGTGGATCCGCTCGCCCAAGGGCAAGCTCGAAGACGGCCGCAAGGTCACGGCCGAACTCGTGCGCGAACTGATCCCGCAGGAGCTGGACAAGGTGAAGGCGTCGGTCGGCGGCGACACGAAACCGTACGAGCGCGCCGCGCAGATCTTCGAGCAGATGTCGACGTCGGAAAACTTCGTCGAGTTCCTGACGCTGCCGCTGTACGAAGAGATCTAATCGCTCGGCACATCTAACGAATCGCCGATGAAAAAGGCCCGGCGGGTGTGAGCCCGCCGGGCCTTCGTGTTTTCATGCGCCGCGTCTTGAGCGATCAGCGCGTGCGCCGATGCGCGACCCAGTCGCCGCCTGCGATCTCGGGGCGCCCGGCAATGGCGGCGAACGCCACCGGATAGTAGAGGCAAGCGATACGTTCACCCTGCACCTCGATATCCACTTCCTGCGAAACGAACAGATTGTCGGCGCCCGGATACACCTGCTCGATTTCGTCGAGCACCGCGAGGAGCGCGTCGTCGATCTCGTAGACGTCGCCGACGACCGTCGATTGCGCACTCGCCGACCCGGCCACCATCCCAGGATAGCTGCCGAAGTCGAAGAGCCGACCGGCGAGCGTGGTGAGACCGAGGTGCCGCGGGCGCGCGATCGCGTTGCGATCCGCCGCGAGGTTGATGTCGTTGATCTCGCCCGCGCGCAGCGTGCCGTAGACGAACACGTATTTCATGGCTTTTCTCTCCTTCAGGGCGGCTCGCGCCACACGAGCACGCTGTCGATTCACCAACATTATGCCCGGCCATAAATGCGTGCGGCCCAGGCCTTCGCGCGCGAGACGTCTACAATGAATGCGCTTATCGCCAAAGTCGTCACCCAACCCGCCGCCCTGCCCGTCATGCCCGAGGATCTGCCCAACTCCGCATCCAGCGGCGCTCGCAACGCGGCGCTGCCGCGCGCCGAACTCGTCGATATCCCGCCCGAGTTCGCGCCGACACCCACGCATCCGATCCGCGTGCGCTCGCGGCCCATGCCGGCCGGTGTGTGCATCGCGCAGCACACCCATGCGTGGGCGCAACTCGCCTACTCGTCGCGCGGCGTGCTGCGTATGGCGACGCCCGGCACGACGTGGATGGTGCCGCCCTCGCGCGCGATCTGGGTGCCGCCACACATCACGCACGAAGTGGCGATCGTCGAGGACGCGTTCCTGCGCACGCTCTACGTAGACGAATCGGTGATTCCGCCCGGCCTCGGCGCGTGCCGCGTGGTCGAGGTCTCGGGCCTCCTGCGCGAGACGATCGCGGCCCTCGACGAGCGCGGCATTCCCACCGCGCGTGAGCGCCTGCTCGGCGCGCTGGCGCTCGACGAGATCACGCGCTCGGCGCCGCTGCCGCTCGCCGTGCCGATGCCCGAGGAAAAGCGCCTGCGTGCGCTGTGCGAAGCGCTGATCGCCGACCCGGCGGGACCCGGCTCGCTCGAATACTGGGCTGCTCACGTGGGCGCGAGCACGCGCACGATCGCACGGCTCTTTCGTCAGGAACTCGGGGTGAGCTTTTCGCAATGGCGTCAGCAGGCGATCCTCGCGCGCGCGATCCCGCTGCTCAATCAGGGACGCCCGATGGCCGTCGTGGCGCAGGAACTCGGCTACCAGAGCCAGAGTGCGTTTTCGGCGATGTTTCGCCGCGCCTTCGGCGAGAGCCCGCGCGCCTTCATCGCGCGCGGCACGGGCGATCGCGACTACGACGAACCGGAAGATTCCGTGGCCGCGGTGCGCGACGACCACCCGCGTTAAGCGAGTGACTGCCCAAGCTCAGACGAGCCGAGTCATGTGGCGAATCGAGCCGAGGCGAGCAAGCCTCGGACCCGCCACGCGATAGCCCATGCGCAGATAAAGACGCGCCGCCGGATTGTCGACGAACACGCGCAGCTGCAATTCGCGCAGGCCGCGCTCGCGGGCCCACTGGTGCGAGATGTCGAGCAGGAACGTACCGGCGCCATTGCCGCGATACCCCTGGGCGATCTGCACGTCGCGAATGTGCAGCGAGTCGCCCTCCTGCGTCACGCGCAGCACGCCAATCGGCTCGCCGTCGAGTTCGAGGACGAAATTCTCCGACTCGCGATAGCTCGCCAGAAAGAGATCACCGCGCCAGACGAGGTGATGCCGCAGATAGTAGCCACCCATGTTGTTGCGCGTGAGCGTCTCCGCGAACTCGAAATCGTCCATGGTGGCGCGGCGCAGCTGAAACGGCGATGGGATGTCGTTCGGTGCGAACATGTCGGCAAGCGAGGAAACCAGGTTTCGACAACGCTACGATAACGCGCGGCCGCCGGCAATCGCAGATTGTCCGTACGGCCAACGAAATGAAGGATGGGGATGGACGCGGGAGAAACGTCTGTGGAAAAAGAAAAAGCCCGTTGGACGTATCCAACGGGCTTCGTTCTGGCGGAGCGGACGGGACTCGAACCCGCGACCCCCGGCGTGACAGGCCGGTATTCTAACCGACTGAACTACCGCTCCAGCTTGCTGCTCACCGGCGGGCGTCGGTCGATTCCCGCTGGCGGCGTCGCCATACTGCTTGCAGTGCTACTGCTTTGGCGCCGCATTTTGATTTGGCGTCCCCTAGGGGATTCGAACCCCTGTACTCACCGTGAAAGGGTGATGTCCTAGGCCTCTAGACGAAGGGGACAACACGGGTATAAGCGCAGGCTTACACCTTTGAACTGCAGCGGTTCGCAGTTGCCGAAGCAACGTCGGAACGGCTTTGAATCTGGCGGAGCGGACGGGACTCGAACCCGCGACCCCCGGCGTGACAGGCCGGTATTCTAACCGACTGAACTACCGCTCCAGCTTGCTGCTCACACCGGCGGGCGTCGGTCGATTCCCGCTGGCGGCGTCGCCACACTACACTTTGGCGCCGCATTTTGATTTGGCGTCCCCTAGGGGATTCGAACCCCTGTACTCACCGTGAAAGGGTGATGTCCTAGGCCTCTAGACGAAGGGGACAACACGGGCTTGCGCCTGTAATCGTCACTTTAACTAAAAAGCCCGCTCACAGTTTCTGAACGGGCTCGATCTGGCGGAGCGGACGGGACTCGAACCCGCGACCCCCGGCGTGACAGGCCGGTATTCTAACCGACTGAACTACCGCTCCAGTTCGACACAGTCAGATGGATGTCGGTTGATTTCCACCTGATGCCTCGCCAATCTCATTGACGACGCTCATGTCTGGCGTCCCCTAGGGGATTCGAACCCCTGTACTCACCGTGAAAGGGTGATGTCCTAGGCCTCTAGACGAAGGGGACATGATCTTTTCAGATAATGCCTTTACCGCACTCCACTGCTTACTGCATGTTCTGTTGGTGGAGGTAAGCGGGATCGAACCGCTGACCTCTTGCATGCCATGCAAGCGCTCTCCCAGCTGAGCTATACCCCCTTGCAGAACAGAAGCGAGATTTTAAACATCAATTTCGCTTTCGTCAAGAGCTTTTGAATCGTTTTTTGAAGCGCTTCGAGGTTTCCTTGAAACATCGTTGCCCGATTCTGCGGCTCTTTGCGTGAGATTTACTGCTCATTTGCCGCTTATTGGCGACTCTCTCGCGCTCCGTATTCAACGGAGCCCGAATACTACAAGAACTGCCGCCCGGGCGCTAGGGTCCGGGCGAAAAATTCTTCAAAAAAATTAATTTGCAGCCGAAATGCCCTTCTCGAGGCGGCTCACCACTGCATCGCGACCGAACAGCACGAGCACCGCATCGACCGACGGCGTGTGCGTCGTCCCCGCCACGAGCAAGCGGGCCGGCATTGCGAGCTGCGGCATCTTGAGCTTGTGCGTGGCGAGCGTGGCCTTGAGCGCGGCCGAGACACCCTCCTTCGTCCACTCCGCGCCCTTGAGCGCGACGGCGAGATCGGCGAGCGCGGGGCGCACGGCTTCCGTGATGTGCTGTGCGAGCGCTTCGGCTTCCGGCTGCGGCTCGCGATAGAACATCATCGCGCTCTCGGCGATCTCCTTGATCGTGTTCGCACGGTCCTTGAAAAGCGCGACGACGCCTTCGAGAGATGGCCCCCTGGCGAGCGCCGCGTCGTCCACGCCGAGCGCGGCAAAGAACGGCTTCGAAAGCTCGGCGAGGCGCGCGTTGTCCACTTCCTTCAGGTAGTGGTTGTTGAGCCAGTTGAGCTTGTTGTGGTCGTACTGCGCGGGCGACTTGCCGAGATGCTCGAGATCGAACCACTCCACGAACTGCTCGCACGTGAACACTTCGGCGTCGCCATGCGACCAGCCCAGACGCGCGAGATAGTTGAGCACCGCTTCCGGCAGATAGCCTGCGTCGCGATAGCCCATCACGCTCATCGCGCCGTGGCGCTTGCTCATCTTTTCACCCTGCTCGTTGAGCACGGTAGGCAGGTGCGCGTAGACCGGCGGCTCGCCGCCGAGCGCGCGCAGGATGTTGATCTGGCGCGGCGTGTTGTTCACGTGGTCATCGCCGCGAATCACGTGCGTGATCTTCATATCGAGGTCGTCCACGACCACGCAGAAGTTGTAGGTCGGCGTGCCGTCCGGGCGCGCGATCACGAGGTCGTCGAGCTCTTCGTTCGAGATCTCCACGCGGCCCTTGACGGCGTCGTCCCATACCACCACGCCCGTGAGCGGGTTGCGAAAACGCAGCACCGGCTCCACGCCCGCCGGCGGCGTGGGCAGCACCTTGCCCGGCTCCGGGCGCCACGTGCCGTCATAGCGCGGCTTCTCGCCTGCGGCGCGCTGGCGCTCGCGCAACGCGTCGAGCTCTTCGGTCGACATGTAGCACGGGTACACGAGGCCCTGCTCCTGCATATCCTTGAGCACTGCGCGATACCGGTCCATGCGCTGCATCTGGTAGAACGGACCTTCGTCGAAATTCAGGCCGAGCCACTCCATGCCTTCGAGGATCGCATCGACCGATTCCGACGTCGAACGCTCGAGGTCGGTGTCTTCGATCCGCAGCACGAAGACACCCTTGTTGTGGCGCGCGAACGCCCACGGGTAAAGCGCGGAACGGATGTTGCCGAGGTGGATGAAGCCGGTCGGGCTCGGCGCGAAGCGGGTACGGACGACGGAGGTAGTCATGGGCGATTACTCGAAGACGATGCCATCCGGAGCGCGGCGCTGGCGATAACAGCAGCGACGGCGGCGGACGGCCGGGGTTCGCGGCGCGTTCGGCCCGCGCGGCTAGCGCGGGAACGCCGGGGCGCGCGCAGCCTCGCGCACACGAACGGGAATCCGGAAAATTAGAGACGGGATTATACCCGCCATGCACCACTTCGGCCGGGAGGCGAGGCCCGAGGCTCGCGTGCGGGCGCCCGGTTTCTTTGCTGCAAACGTCCGCGCGCCCGCAAGCCGCCGAGCACATTGTCATCTGCCGTCACATCGTGGACACATCGCGTTACATGCACGCCTGCTAAACCGGCCGCGCTTTGCCTTATGATGTCGGCGCGCCGCCACCACGATGCGGCGTCGCGCGCGCAAACGCAGATACTCGGCCGCCCGCGCGAGCAGACCGGGGTACCGCGTCGTTCCTTGCCGGACACGCCCGCGGACCGCATGGAGAACCTTCTTGAAGCAGTCATCGCCCTCGTTGAGCCGCCGGCACTTTTCGCTTGCGGCCGCCTCCTCCGTCCTGGCCGCGTGCACGACCGCGGGCACGCAGACCGCCAGCGTCCCGCCGCCCGACACCACCGCGCCCCCGCCGCCCGTCGCCAGGCCGGCGCACCCGGTTCGCGTGGGCCTCGCGCTCGGCGGTGGCGCGGCGCGTGGCTTCGCGCATATCGGCGTGATCAAGGCGCTCGAGGCGCGCAACGTGCAGGTCGACTTCGTGGTCGGCACGAGCGCAGGCTCGGTCGTCGCGGCGCTTTACGCCTCGGGCATGAACGGCTTCGCGCTCAACAAGCTCGCGCTGACGATGGACGAAGCCTCGATCAGCGACTGGGCAATGCCGTTTCGCACGCGCGGGCTCCTGCAGGGCGTGGCGCTCCAGAACTATCTGAACACCACGCTGCACGACCGGCCCATCGAGAAGATGGCGAAGCCGCTCGGCGTCGTCTCGACCGACCTGCGCACGGGCCAGCCCATCCTGTTCCAGCGCGGCAACACGGGCATTGCCGTGCGCGCGTCGTGCAGCATTCCGTCGATTTTCGAGCCCGTGAAGATCGCGGGACATGAATACGTGGACGGCGGCCTCGTGAGCCCGGTGCCGGCCTCGTTCGCACGCAAGATGGGCGCCGACTTCGTGATCGCCGTGGACATCTCGGCGCGCCCGGAGACGGCCTCGACGCTGAGCCAGTTCGACGTGCTGATGCAGACCTTCACGATCATGGGCCAGACGATCAAGACCTACGAACTCGACAAGTACGCCGATGTCGTGATCCGCCCGAACCTCAACGCGATGTCGTCCAGCGACTTCACGCAGCGCAACGCGGCGATTCTCGCAGGCGAGGAAGCTGCGGCGCGCATCATGCCGGAGCTCGAGCGCAAGCTCGCCGCAGCGCGCCTGACGGCTTGATCGCTTGATCTGAGCGCCCCTTCGGCGGGCGCAGGGGCACAGAAAACGCAAAAAGCCTGCTTCGCAAGAAGCAGGCTTTTTTGTTCGCTACACAACCCCGATCAGTTGCCGCCGTTGCCGTCGAACTGAGCGCTCACGCGCTTGAGGTTTTGCTGCTGGTCCGGCGTGAACGACGTTTCGACACGGCGCGCACCCGTGAAGCGCTTTTCCCAATAGCCGTCGTCGAGGTCGTCGACGCGGATCGTGCTGCCGGTGGACGGCGAATGCACGAACTTGTTGTCGCCGATGTAGATGCCGACGTGCGAGAACGTGCGGCGCATCGTGTTGAAGAACACGAGGTCGCCCGGCTTCAGGTTGCTCATGCTGACCTTCTCGCCCACGCGGCTCATTTCCTCGGCGCGGCGCGGCAGCGACATGCCGAGCGTGTCCTGGAACACGTAGCGCACGAAGCCGCTGCAGTCGAGTCCGGAGTCGGGCGTGTTGCCACCCCAGCGGTAACGCACGCCGATCATATTGAGTGCGCCGACAACGACGTCGCCGGCTTTGCCGGCCATGCCGGACAGGAACGCCTTGGCGCCGCCTTCGGTCGGGGCCGGAGCCGCCGCCGGGGTCGCCTGGTTGGCATTCTGGAGGGCGTTCTGAACTGCGGGGATTGACTGCGGATTCGCCGAATTGCTCGGCGAAAATGAGGCATTCTGGTTAAAGCTGCTTACTTCGTCGGCGAACGCGCCGGGAGCTGCGGCCATCAGTACGCCGATGAACATCCCGGCGACGACGCGCGCGCAAGCCTGGGTCAGGTATCGGTGCTGCATTGGTCGGTAGAAATTGCCCGTAAATCAGGGAGTTAGTAGAAAAGTTTGGACGATACTAGCCAGTAAGTATTTGTGTGTCAAAACAAATAGAAAAATTCAATCGCGACATTCACCTCATTGGTGAATTTCACCGAAATTCAACCTAAAGTTCCGCCAAAGCCTAGCGATCGAAGGCAGCTTTCAACAATTTCCGGGTGTAAGGATGGGCCGGTCTGTCGAAGATATTCGCGACCTCTCCCGCCTCGACGATCGCCCCGTCCTGCATCACCACCACCCGGTGCGCCATCGCGCCGATCACCTCCAGGTCGTGGCTGATGAACACGTAGCCCAGGTTGTACTTGCGTTGCAATTCCGTCAACAATCTCAACACCTGTTGCTGGATCGACACGTCGAGCGCACTGGTCGGTTCGTCGAGCACGATCACGCGCGGCTCCAGCACCAGCGTGCGCGCAATGGCGATACGCTGGCGCTGGCCACCCGAAAACTCGTGCGGGTATCGTTGCAAGGCGGTGCGATCGAGGCCCACTTCGCGCAGCACGCCGACGACGCGCTTGCGCCGCTCCTCGCTGGAAAGATCGGGCCGATGCAGCGTGAGCCCCTCCCCCACAATGCGCTCGATGGTCTGGCGCGGAGAAAGCGAACTGAACGGGTCCTGAAAAACAACCTGCAAATGCGAACGCAACGACAACCTGTCGCGGCCCTTGTAGCTCGCGATCGGCCGCCCCTGGAACTCGACGACACCGCCTGCCGTTCGCTGCAACCCCAACATCGCCATCGCCAGCGTCGTTTTTCCCGATCCTGACTCGCCGACGATGCCGAGCGTCTCGCCCTGGCGCACCGCAAGGTTCGCGTCGTTCACAGCGCGATAACGCCCCTTTTGCCACCAGCCGCGAAACCCCGGCAGCTTCGTTGCGAAGTCGACGATCACGTCCTTCGCCTGCAGGAGAACCGGCGCGATCGGCAGGACGGGCAGCACGTGGCGCTCGGGCCGGCTCGCGATCAGCCGTTGCGTATACGGGTGTTGCGGCGCCTCGAAGATCTGCTCGACGCTGCCCGACTCCACGAGCCTGCCCTTCTCCATCACGGCCACGCGCTGCGCGAAGCGGCGCACGAGGTTCAGGTCGTGCGTGATGAGCAGCACCGACATGCCGCGCCGCGCCGCCTCCTCGCGCTGCAGTTCGAGCAGCAGATCGACGATCTGGCCGCGGATCGTCACGTCGAGCGCCGTGGTCGGCTCGTCGGCGAGCAACAGGCGCGGACGGCACGCGAGCGCCATCGCGATCATCACGCGCTGGCGCTGGCCGCCCGAAAGCTGATGCGGATAACTCGACACGCGCCGCCGCGCCTCGGTGATGCCCGTGCGCTCGAGCAAGCCCACCGCCTGCTCGTAGGCCGCGCTCTTCGAGACGCCGTCGTGCAGCACGATGGTTTCCGCGATCTGCTCGCCGATCGTGTAGAGCGGATTGAGCGCCGTCATCGGCTCCTGGAAGATCATCGCGACGTCGTTGCCGCGCAGGCCGCGCATCGCGCGCTCGCTCTTCGCGAGCAGATCGTCGCCGTCGAGGCGAATGCTTCCGCTGATCTGCGCGTCCTGCAGGAGGCGCAGAACCGCGAGCGCGGTGACGGTCTTGCCCGAGCCCGACTCGCCGACGAGCGCCACGCGTTCGCCGCGCCCGATCGCGAGCGTGACGTCGTCGACGGCGAGCGTCTCGTCAAAGCGCACGCTCAGGTGTTCGATCGAGAGGAGCGGCGCGGCGGCGTCCTGTGGCACGGCGCTCACTGGTTGCCTCCGGCCTTCATGGCGTCGGAAATGCGCGTGTCGAGCGCGTTGCGTAGCGCGTCGCCGATGAACGTGAGCAGCAGCAGCGTCGCCACGAGCACCCCGAAGGTCGAGAGCGCGATCCACCATGCGTCGAGATTGCGCTTGCCCTGCGCGAGCAGCTCGCCGAGGCTCGGCGTCGGTGCGGGCACGCCAAGGCCCAGGAAGTCGAGGCTCGTGAGCGCGAGAATCGCGCCGCTCATGCGAAACGGCAGGAACGTGATGACCGGCGTGAGGCTGTTGGGCAGCACGTGATGCCAGATGATCTGCCAGTTCGACAGGCCCATAGCGCGCGCGGCGAGCACATAGTCCTGGTTGCGGTTGCGCAGGAATTCGGCGCGCACATAGTCGGATAGTCCGATCCAGCCAAACAGCGAAAGCAGCACGATCAACAGCACGAAGCCCGGCTCGAAGATCGCTGCAAAAATGATCAGCAGATAAAGCTCGGGGAGCGAACTCCAGATCTCGATGAGACGCTGCCCGAAGATATCGACCTTGCCGCCGAAATACCCTTGCACCGCGCCCGCCAGCACGCCGAGCAGCGTGCCGATAGCGGTCAGCACGAGCGCGAACTCCACCGACACGCGAAAGCCATAGAGCAGGCGGGCAAACAGGTCGCGGCCGCTCTCGTCGGTGCCGAGCCAGTTCTGGCGCGACGGCGGCGCCGGGTTCGGCACTTTCGCGAAGTAGTTGAGCGTGTCGTAGTAGTACGGGTTCGGCGGATAGATCGCGAAGTTGCCCGGCGCGTCGAAGCGGTGCCGAATGTATGGATCGAGGTAGTCGGCAGGCGTCGGAAAATCGCCGCCGAACGTGGTTTCCGGATAGTCCTTGAACAACGGGAAATACAGGTGCCCGTCGTAGTGCACGACGAGCGGCTTGTCGTTGCACCAGAGCGGACCCGCGAGACTCGCCGCGAACGCGACGAGAAACACGATCAGGCTCCAGTAGCCAAGACGCTGCTGCCTGAAGCGCAGCCACACGCGGCGGGCCGGTGTGGGGGACTTGAAGGCGCGCACGCTCTCGGTACGCAGTTCGGGCTCGGCGCCAGCGCGGACTCGGTTCAACTCAGCGCTCCAGTTGTTCGAATTGGATGCGGGGATCGACCCACACGTAACACAGATCGGAGATCAGTTTGGTTAGCAGTCCGATCAACGTGAAGAGGTACAGCGTGCCGAGCACGACCGGATAATCGCGCCGCACGACGGATTCGTACGAAAGCAGCCCGAGCCCGTCGAGCGAGAACAGCGTTTCGATCAGCAGGCTGCCGGTGAAGAACGCGCCGATGAACGCCGCCGGGAAGCCCACCACGAGCGGCAGCAGCGCGTTGCGAAAGACGTGCTTCCAGAGCACGGTGCGCTCCGAGAGGCCTTTCGCACGCGCGGTCAGCACGTATTGGCGGCGGATCTCTTCGAGAAAGGCGTTCTTGGTCAGCATGGTCGTGACGGCGAAACTGCCCACGACCGAGGCCGTCACGGGCAGCGTGATGTGCCAGAGATAGTCGAGAATCTTGCCGCCGAGCGAGAGCGTGTCCCAGTTGTCAGAGGTGAGATTGCGCAGCGGGAAGAGCTGCAGGAACGAGCCGCCGCCGAACAGCACGAGCAGCAGCACGCCCAGCACGAAGCCCGGAATCGCATAACCGACGAGCACGACGAGACTCGTCACGAGGTCGAACCGGGAGCCGTTGCGCACCGCCTTCGCGATGCCCAACGGCACCGATATCAGATACGTGAGAAAGAAGGTCCAGAGGCCGATGCTGATCGAAACCGGCAGCTTGGAAATAATCAGCGACCACACGCTCTGGTGATGGAAATAGCTCTGTCCGAGATCGAAGCGCGCGAAGCGCCCGAGCATCAGGAAATAGCGTTGCAGCGGCGGCTTGTCGAAGCCGTAAAGCTGCTTGAGCTGCGCGATCTGCTGCGCGTCCACGCCCGAATGCGCGCGCATGCCGAACGGCATGCCCTGCTCCGCGCCCCGCCGCAATTCGCGCACCGCCTGTTCGACGGGGCCGCCGGGCACGAACTGGATCACGCCGAAGGTCAGCGTGAGCACGCCGAGCAGCGTCGGGATCATCAGCAGCAGGCGCTTGACGATGTAGCTCCACATGATTCGTTGCTCCCGTCGTGTCCGTTGTCAATGACCGGCCGCTTGGGGCTCGGGCTGCGGCTTGAACCACCACGTCGAGATGATCCAGTCGTTCGCGCCATAGTACAGCGGCAATTTCGCCGGATACGCCAGCGTGTTCTTGAACGCCACCCGGTGCGTCGCGCTGTACCACTGCGGCACCACATAGTAGCCGTGCATCAGCACCCGGTCGAGCGCATGCGTGGCGTCGAGCAATTGCTGGAGCGTCTGCGCCTGCGTGAGCGCCTTGAGGATCGCATCGACGGCCGGCGACTTCAGGCCGAGCAGATTGCCCGAGCCCGGCTCGTCGGCGGCCTTGCTGCCGAAACGGTCGACCTGTTCCGCGCCCGGCACCTGGACGTCGGGGAACTTGATGGTCGTCATGTCGAAGTCGAAGGCATCGAGCCGCTTCTGGTAGAGCGCGAAATCGACCGAGCGATAGTTCACCTGGATGCCAAGGCGCCTGAGCGCCTGCGTGTACTGCGCCATGATCGGCGCCCACTGCGTCGAAGCGCTCGTATCGTCGAGCACCTCGAACGTGAACGGTTCGCCCTTCTCGTTGCGCAGCGCGCCGTCGCGATAGGTCCAGCCGGCCTCGGCGAGCAGCGCGCGCGCCTTGAGCAGATTCGCACGCAGCGAGCCCGGCGGGGTCGTATCGGGCTGCAAGGGCGGCGGCCCGAACACGGCGGGATCGAGCGACTTGCGCCACGGCTCGAGCAAGGCAAGCTCGCCAGGCGATGGCAGACCCTTCGCCTGCAGCTGCGTGTTCGCGAACCAGCTGTCGATGCGGCGGTACTGGCTATAGAACAGCATGCGGTTGAGCCACGGGAAGTCGAGCGCGAGATCGAGGGCGCGGCGCACGCGCACGTCCTGGAACACGGGCTTGCGCAGATTCATGACGAAGCCCTGCATGCCGGTGCCGTTGTGCTGCGGAAATTCTTTCTTGATCAGCTCGCCGCTGTCGAAGCGCTTGCCGACATCGCGCCGCACCCAGTTGCGCGCGACGTATTCGACGAGCGCGTCGTACTCGCCCGCCTTGAAGGCCTCGAGGCGCGCCACGTCGTCCGAATAGAGCTTGTAGGTAATGCGCTCGAAGTTGTTGGTGCCCACCCGCACCGGCAGTTCCTTGCCCCAATAGTTCGGGTCGCGCTTGTAGGTGATCGTGCGGCCGTTCGAGTAGCGGTCGATCACATACGGGCCGCTGCCGATCGGTTGCTCGAACGCGAGCTGATCGAAGGCGATGCGGCTGCCGTCCGGGCGCAAGCCCCACTTGTGCGAGAACACCGGCATGCCGCCCGCGATGAGCGGCAGCTCGCGGTTGTTGCTGCGGAACTCGAAGCGGATCGTCGCGGGATCGACCACCACCGCGCGCGTGATTTCGCTGAAATACGCCTGCATGGAGGGCGCGGCCTGGCGGCTCTTGAGCGTGTCGAGCGAGAACTTCACGTCTTCGGCTGTCACCGGATCGCCGTTCGAGAAGCGCGCCTTCGGGTTGATGTGGAACGTCACCGAAAGCGCGTCGGGCGCGATACGGATGTCGTCGGCGAGCAAACCGTAGGCCGACGCCACTTCGTCGAGGCTCCCCGTCGTGAGGCTCTCGAACAGCATGCCGAGCCCCGGGGCCGCGTTGCCGCGCAGCGTGAACGGGTTGAACTTGTCGAAGCTCGTGAGGCGGTCGGGATTGGCGAGGACGAGCGTGCCGCCCTTGGGGGCATGCGGATTCACGTAGTCGAAGTGCGCGAAGCCTTGCGGATATTTGGGCTCGCCGTACTGCGCGATGGCGTAGACCGCATGCGCGCACGGCATGGCCAGCAGGCCGCATGCGAGCGCCAGCCCCATCGCCGCCAGCCTTTTGGCAAGTGCGAGCCGAGCCGCAGGAACGGTTGCCCCAAGCGCGCCAAGCGCCGTCCTGCCTCGCGTTCCTGTCGTCATAGATCGGTAATTGTCCAGGCTGCCTTGTCAGTTGTGAGAGAATTCTACCCAAACCACGCGGCGCCGCCCCCACTGGCGCTGGCGCATTGACCTGATTTAGGAGAATTCATGGGCTTCCTCGCTGGCAAACGCATCCTGTTGACCGGCCTGCTGTCGAACCGTTCGATCGCGTACGGCATCGCGCAGGCATGCAAGCGCGAAGGCGCGGAACTGGCGTTCACGTACGTCGGCGACCGCTTCAAGGACCGTATCACCGAGTTCGCGCAGGAATTCGGCAGCGACCTCGTGTTCCCCTGCGATGTGGCCGACGACGCACAAATCGAAGCGCTCTTCACGAACCTCAAGCAGCACTGGGATACGCTCGACGGCCTCGTCCACTCGATCGGCTTCGCGCCGCGCGAAGCGATCGCGGGTGACTTCCTCGACGGCATGACGCGCGAGAACTTCCGCATCGCGCACGATATTTCGGCATACAGCTTCCCGGCGCTCGCCAAGGCCGCCAAGCCGATGCTCGCGCAGAACGCTTCGCTGCTGACGCTGACCTATCTCGGCGCGGAGCGCGCGATTCCGAACTACAACACCATGGGCGTCGCGAAAGCCGCACTCGAAGCGAGCGTGCGTTATCTCGCGGTGGCGCTCGGGGCGCAAGGCGTGCGCGTGAACGGCATTTCCGCCGGTCCGATCAAGACGCTCGCGGCAAGCGGCATCAAGGGCTTTGGCAAGATTCTCGACTTCGTCGAGCAGAACGCCCCGCTGCAGCGTAACGTGACCATCGAGCAGGTCGGCAACTCCGCCGCGTTCCTGCTCTCCGATCTGGCTGCCGGCGTGACCGCCGAGATCATGCACGTCGACTCGGGCTTCAACGCCGTGGTTGGCGGCATGGCCGGCCTCGAGTAAGCCTCTCTTCGCGGCGTCGTTGCGCGCACAACGGCAAGAATGCAAAAGCCGCCCACTGGGCGGCTTTTCTTTTGGCGCGACGCCTGGTGTGCGATGCGCACCGTGTCACGCGCATCACGCCGGCAATGAGCCTCGCGGCTTAGTGCCAATGTCCCGGAGGACCACCGTGGTCGCGGTCGTAGTGGTCGCGGTCGTAGTGGTCGCGGTCGTAGTGGCCGCGGCCCGGACCGCCGTAGCCGCCGTGGTGGCGATACCAGTCGTCGCGCCCCCAGTAGCGGCGGCCATCCCAGTAACGATCGCCGTGCCAGCCGATGACGATGGCCGGCGGCGCCGCATAAACAGGCGCCGGCTGATAGACGACCGGTGGCGGAGGCGGCGGCGCGTAGACCGGTTGCGGAGCGACATAGACCGGGGCCGGAATACCGATGTTGACACCAACGCTCACGCCAGCCATAGCAGCACTCGATGCGCCGATAGCCACGCCCCCGAGCAGCATTGCAACAACACGTGGGAACTTCATGGACTCACCTTTCGGGTTTGATGTTTTGTTGAAGCCAATATAACGCACGGCTTTCGCCCGCGTATTTCAAACTTGTAATAACTGATGCACAAACCTGGCCTGCGTTCGATGTCGTTACGTCTCGTTACACTGGGCGGCGGATGGCCAACAGCGCCGGGGAGAATAGCATCGCTTGCACCGGTGCGCAGGAGACCCCGCATAACGCGCGAAGCCCATTCCATTTATCGGCGCCTCGATGCAGAACCTTTGCTCGCGAGCGCGCCACTGCAATTTACCTGGTATTCCTGAAGGTTGTTGCAGCACCTCTTCCCTCCCCTCGAACGACGACACATTGCTTGCTCACATCGAGCAATTGGCGACCCAAAAAACAAAAACCCCGCAAGCCGAGACTTGCGGGGTTCCGCCGCCATTACTGGCGGAGACGGAGGGATTCGAACCCTCGATCCAGGTTTTGGCCCAGATGCTCCCTTAGCAGGGGAGTGCCTTCGACCTCTCGGCCACGTCTCCCGAAAACTTCGTTCGCGCCAGGGAGGCAGCGCAACGAAGCAAAGATAATAGCGGGTTAGCGCCTTCCGGTCAATTCATACGACGCTTTTTTGCAAAGTTTTTTCCGCAAGCGCACAACAAACGTCATGCGCGGCATCGCGAAGCGGAATCGAGCGGAAAAACCGCGTCACACCCTCGTCACACAACGCAAACGCGGCGCGACGGCCGCGCAAAAACAGCGCGATTTACGCGTGCTCGAGGTCGAACGCCTTGTGCAGCGCGCGCACCGCCAGTTCCATGTACTTCTCGTCGATCAGCACGGAGATCTTGATTTCCGAGGTCGAGATCATCTGGATGTTGATACCCTCTTCCGAGAGCGTGCGGAACATCTTGCTCGCCACGCCCACGTGCGAGCGCATGCCCACGCCGACCACCGAAACCTTCGACACCTTCGCGTCGCCGAGCACCTGCTCCGCGCTCACGTGGCCCTTCACCTGGTTATTCAGCACGTCGATGGCGCGCTGATAGTCGCCGCGGGGCACCGTGAACGTGAAGTCGGTCTTGCCGGCCACGCTCTGGTTCTGGATGATCATGTCGACGTCGATGTTCGCGTCCGCCACCGGGCCGAGGATCTGATATGCGATGCCCGGCTTGTCGGGCACGCCCATCACGATGATGCGGGCCTCGTCGCGCTGGAACGCGATACCCGAGATGACTGCTTTTTCCATGGTCTCGTCTTCTTCAAAAGTAATCAGGGTGCCCGAGGACATTTCCTCGTCGAGGTTCATCATCGGGTCGGTCAGGCTGGAGAGCACGCGCGTCTTCACCTGATACTTGCCCGCGAATTCCACCGAGCGGATCTGCAGCACTTTCGAGCCGAGGCTGGCCATTTCCAGCATCTCTTCGAACGTAATGCGGTCGAGACGGCGTGCGTCGTCGACCACACGCGGGTCGGTCGTGTAGACGCCGTCGACGTCCGTATAGATCAGGCATTCGTCGGCCTTAAGCGCCGCTGCGACTGCAACCGCCGACGTGTCCGAGCCGCCGCGGCCGAGCGTGGTGATGTGGCCTTCCGGGTCGATGCCCTGGAAGCCCGTGATCACGACCACCTTGCCGTCGTCGAGATCGGCCAGCACGCGCTCGCCGTCGATGTCGTTGATGCGGGCCTTGGTGAACGAGCTGTCGGTTTTGACCGGCACTTGCCAGCCGGTGTAGCTGATGGCGTCGACGCCTGCTTCCTGCAGGGCGATCGACAGGAGGCCGACGCTCACCTGCTCACCGGTCGACGCAATCATGTCGAGCTCGCGCGGGCTGGGCTGCGGCGAAATTTCTTTCGCGAGACCGAGCAGACGATTGGTTTCGCCGGACATTGCCGAGGGCACGACGACCATCTTGTGGCCGGCCTTGTGCCATTTGGCGACGCGCTTGGCGACGTTCTTGATGCGCTCGACCGAGCCCATCGAGGTGCCGCCGTATTTGTGTACGATGAGTGCCATTGTCGTTCTGAACTGGAGATGTTACCGCGCTGGCGCACTGAAGAACCGGGCCGCCCGGACGCCTTGGGGCCACGGCGGCGGCTTCAGCGCGTGCAGCACGCGCGGGGTTTTGCCTCAGGGGCGCGAAGGCCGGCGCATCGTGTCGACGCGCGCTGGTGCCTTGCACTCGCGCCCTGCCCGCATGCCGCTACGACGTCCCTGCAACCGTCGGGTACCGCTCGAAGGAAAAATCGCGCCTTCACGAGACACGCCGCTTTTGACGGCGTCCGCGAACGCGAAAAAGCGGGCTGGACAAACGACTTACACTACCCGATTGACGCCCAAATTACAAGACAGAACACGCTTGCGGATGCCGAAAAAGGCTTGCGCCGCAAGGATTTGCGGGGGAACGATCACCCTTCGCGTCGGCGAATTGATCGGTGACGTCGGACGCGACTTCAGGCGATCAGCACATCCTCGCGCCATTCGATGCGACGCCAGGCCGCGCCAGGTTCGCCGGGTGTCGCACCGAACGCCGACCGGTTCACGCCGATACGGGGCACGAACAGCAAAGTCTCGCCCACATAGAGCAACGGCACGTCGCGCTCCCATGCCGGCACGCCGCGCGTCTGGAACAGGTTCTTGAGCGTGCGGCTCACGTTCGCGGCTTCGTCGCGCAGGCGCTCGCCGCCGCTGCGCTCGCGCGCGACGAGCGGCGCGCTCGCGAGCACGCGCTCGGGAACGGCGTCGGCATCGTCGGGAGCGGCGGGCGCGAAGACGTAGGTCCCGCGCCATGCCGGCAGCCGCCAGACTTCCTCGCCGCGCCAGGTCAACGACACAGGCGCACGCGCATGAGCGGCGCCCTCGCCTGCGCGTTCGTCGCGCGCGCGCACGGCTTCCCACGAGACGATGCCGCGATACACGCGCAAACGGTGTCCGGCGTGATCGACGCGCAATGCGTGACCGCTCACGTCATCGCGCGCAATCTCGCGCAACTGCCGCAACATATCCGCAAGCCGCGCCGTCGATGCCGCCGGCAGGCCAAGCGCGCGCATCCAGTAACGCAGCACATTGAGCGCGCGCGCATCGTCGAGCGCGAGCAGCGCGGTGTGTGAAAGCGCGCTGTCGCCCTCGCGTCCAGCGTCGCGCAAATCGATGCGCGCGAGATCGTCGAGCAGACGCTGCGAAGAAGCCGCATGCGCCGCCGTGCGCGCGAGCGCATCGCGATAACCGGGAAAATGGGCCGAGAGCGCCGGCATCACGTCGTGACGCAAGGCGTTGCGCGCATAGCGCGTGTCGTCGTTGGATTCGTCGTCGATCCAGTGCAGGCCGTGCGCGCGGGCATAGCGCTCCAGTTGCGTGCGCAACAGCGCGAGCAGCGGCCGCATGCGCGCCACGCCATTCACGCTCGCACGTGCGGGGGCCATCGCCGCGAGCCCCGCGAGCCCGGCGCCGCGCAGCAGCTGCAGCAGCACCGTTTCCGCCTGATCGTCCGCATGCTGCGCGAGCCAGAGCGCCTGCACGCCGTGCGCCACGCACATCGCGTCGAGCGCGCGGTAGCGCGCGTCGCGGGCAGCCGCCTCGACGCCGGCCGCGTCGTCGCGCGCCAACTCTACGCGCCTCGCGTCGAACGTCACGCCATACGCGTGCGCAGTCGCCTCGCAGTGGGCAAGCCATGCGTCGGCATTCGCGCTCAGGCCGTGATGCACATGCAGTGCGACGAGACGCTGCGCTCCGGCCGCCCGCACCGCGGCGTCCAGCAGCACGGACGAGTCGAGCCCGCCGCTATACGCGATCGCGATGCGTGCGTCGTCGGCAAGCGTGGAAAGCACAACGCCGAGCGCATCGAGAACGATGCGCCCGGCGTCGGATTCGGGATGGTCGGTCACAGCAGGACCGCAGACGTCGAGGAGCGTTGGCGTCGCGCGCCTTACGCGCCCGGCGTCGTTTCCTTGAACTTGCCGTAGGCCATCAGGCGCTCGAAACGGCGCTGCTTCAGGTCGGCGATGCTCATGCCCTGGAACTGGCGCAGCGAGTCCGCAAGCGCACGGCGCAGCAGCGCGGCCATGCCCTTCGGGTCGCGATGCGCGCCGCCGAGCGGCTCGTTCACGATCTTGTCGATGAGGCCCAGCGCCTTCAGACGGTGCGCCGTCAGGCCCAGCGCTTCAGCGGCTTCCGGCGCCTTCGCGGCGCTCTTCCAGAGAATCGACGCGCAGCCTTCCGGCGAAATCACCGAGTAGGTCGAGAACTGCAGCATCATGACGGTATCGGCCACGGCCACGGCGAGCGCGCCGCCCGATCCGCCTTCGCCGATGATCGTCGTGATGACCGGCGTCTTGAGTTCGGCCATCACATAGAGATTGCGGCCGATGGCTTCCGACTGGCCGCGCTCTTCCGCGCCGATGCCCGGGTACGCACCCGGCGTGTCGACGAACGTGAAGATGGGCAGGCCAAACTTCTCGGCGAGGCGCATCAGGCGTTCGGCCTTGCGATAGCCTTCCGGGCGCGGCATGCCGAAGTTGCGCGCGGCGCGCTCCTTCGTGTCACGGCCCTTCTGGTGGCCGATCACCATGCAGGCCTGGCCATTGAAGCGCGCGAGGCCGCCGACGACGGAAAGGTCGTCCGCGAACGAGCGGTCGCCATGGAGTTCGTGAAAATCGGTAAACAACTCGTGCACGTAGTCGAGCGTGTACGGACGCTGCGGATGACGCGCGATCTGCGAAACCTGCCACGGGCTCAGGTTCGCATAGAGGTCCTTCGTGAGCTGCTGGCTCTTCTTCGACAGCCGCTCGATTTCTTCCGAAATATCGACGGCCGAATCGTCCTGAACGAAGCGCAGTTCTTCGATCTTCGCTTCCAGTTCAGCGATCGGCTGTTCGAAATCCAGAAACGTGGTCTTCATGTGTGGGAATCCTTCACTTTGCGGCAGCGCGTATTCTAACCGCGCCAGCCCGCGCCGAAATCGGCTCAGAACTATCGATTTCTTCGATCGATAGCATTTTTCTTAGTCACTGACGACTGCCCCGGGCCTCACGACGGCTCGAGGCTGCGCCACATATACCAGGTCGCGACGGTACGCCACGGCTCCCAGTTGGCCGCGACTTCGCGCGCTTCGCTGCGCGTGACCGGCTCGCCACTGAAATAGTTGACGCTGATCGCGCGGATCAGGCCCAGATCGTCGAGCGGCAGCACATTCGGGCGCGCGAGATTGAAGATCAGGAACATTTCGGCGGTCCAGCGGCCAATGCCGCGAATCGCCGTGAGCTCCGCGATCACGTCTTCGTCGTCCATCGACGTCCACTTGCCGACGTGCAACGCACCCGAAACGAAGTGCTGCGCGAGATCGAGGATGTATTCCGTCTTGCGTTTCGAGAGGCCGCACGCGGCCAGCTTTTCGTGACCGAGTTTGAGGAATTGCTGCGGCACGAGCTTTGGGCATGCGGCTTCCACACGCTGCCAAAGCGCCTGCGCCGCCGCCGTCGAAATCTGCTGGCCGACCACCGAGCGCGCGAGCGTGACGAACGGATCGTCGCGGCTCAACAAATGCACGGGGCCGAACTTCGGAATCAGCTTCTTGAGAATACGGTCGCGCTTGACGAGGTCCGCGCAGGCCTTGTCCCAATAGTCGGGACGCTGCACTTCGAACTCGAGATCGCCCAGCGCGTTCGCCGCGGGCTCCACGGCTTCGAGTGCCGCCGGACCAGTGGAGAGCGCAGCCTCGATGGCCGCGCCGTCGAGCACTTCGTGCGAGCCGGACGCGCCGTTGGTTTTCCCACGCGCCGTCTTCGCAGCCGCCTTTGTCGCTGCCTTGCCGCCCGCTCCATTGAGCGCACGCTTTGCACCTGCGGGCGCGCCCGCAGTTCCGCCCGTTAGCGACGCAGACCGCCTGGTCTGCGTCTTCGTGGCCGTTGCCATCCTGCCTCCTGCCTCGCGAATCGATCAGTGGAAACTGGACAGCCCGCTTACACGCGGCGCCACTCGGTCAACCCGCCCGGTTTGTCTTCGAGCGCGACACCGGATTCGAGCAGTTCGGCCCGAATCCGGTCCGCCTCCGCATATTGCTTCGCCTGCTTGGCCGCCGTGCGCGCCGCGATCTTTGCTTCGATCGCTGCCACGTCGAGCGCGCCTGCATCTTGTGCGCCCGCGGCCTGTTGCAGGAACACGCGCGGCTCGCGCACGAGCAGCCCGATCACACGTGCGAGGCGCTGCAGCTGACGCGCGAGCATGGCGTCGCGCGTGCGGTTCACCTCGCTCGCGAGTTCGAACAGCACGGCGATCGCCACCGGCGTGTTGAAATCGTCGTTCATTGCCGCACGAAAACGTTGCGCGTACGGCTCGTCCCAGTCAAGCTCGCCCGCGTCCGGCGCCACGTCCTTCAACGCGGTGTAAAGACGCGTGAGCGCGTTGCGCGCGTCGTCGAGATGCGCGTCGCTGTGATTCAGCGGCGAGCGGTAATGCGCGCGCGCCATGAAGAAGCGCACCACTTCGGCATCGTACTTCGCCAGCACTTCGCGGATCGTGAAGAAGTTGCCGAGCGACTTCGACATCTTCTCGTTGTCGATATTCACGAAGCCGTTATGCATCCATGTATTGACGAACGTCTTGCCGGTCGCGCCTTCGCTCTGTGCGATCTCGTTCTCGTGGTGCGGAAACTGCAGGTCCTGGCCGCCGCCATGAATGTCGAAGTGCTCGCCGAGCAACGTGCAGCCCATGGCCGAGCATTCGATATGCCAGCCCGGACGCCCGCGTCCATACTTCGAGTCCCAGCTCGTGTCGGCCGGCTCTTGCGGTTTTGCCTGTTTCCACAACACGAAGTCAAGCGGATCCTGCTTGGCATCGTTCGTCGCCACACGCTCGCCCGCGCGCAGGTCTTCGATCGACTTGCCCGAGAGCGCGCCATAGTTCGCGAACTTGCGCACCGCGTAGTTCACGTCGCCGTCCGTACCCTGGTACGCGTAGCCGTTGCGCTCGAGCTTGCCGATCATGTCGAGCATCTGCGGGATGTACTGCGTCGCGCGCGGCTCATGATCGGGACGCTCGATGCCGAGCGCGTCCGCGTCTTCGTGCAGCGCTGCGATGAAGCGGTCGGTGAGCTGCTTGATCGTCTCGCCGTTTTCTACCGCACGACGAATGATCTTGTCGTCAATATCGGTAATGTTGCGCACATAGGTCACGTTGTAGCCGATCGCGCGCAGCCAGCGTTGCACGATATCGAACACCACCATCACACGCGCATGCCCGACATGACAATAGTCGTACACCGTCATCCCGCAGACGTACATACGCACGACGCCGGGCTCGAGTGGCACGAAATTTTGCTTGTCACGCGCGAGCGTGTTGTAGATGCGCAGTGATTCCATAAAGGCGATGGATACGTGGGTCGAAAGAAATCCGCGGCGGCGCCGACCGCAGCCAGCGGGTGATGCCCGCATTGCTCAGGCTGCTGTCTGTCGGCGTCCGGACTGCAACCAGGTTGCTATCGGGGCGGAGACGACCACGAGTGGCGTTGGAAAGCCCGGCGACTCGCGCAGCGCGCCCGGAATGCGAATGAAACGGGCGAGGGACAAAGCGCGCGACGAAAACGCACAGACCTTTTGTTAGAATGGCTCGGAGTATAACACCGCGACCTCACCCTATGAAACCTTCCAGCGGCCGCGCGCCCCGTGCTGCGACCCTTGCCGCGTCGGCTCTCTCGAGCGTCGCGATCGTGCTGTGCAGTGTCAGCATCGCGCATGCCGCGCCCCCGGCGACCTCCGACGCGACGCCCGGCGCCGACGCCGCGATCAGCCAGCACGACTGGGCTGGCGCGCTCAGCCAGCTCGACGCGCGCATCAAGACGAACCCGCGCGACGTGCAGGCGAAGTTCAAGCGTGCGACCATTCTCGCGCGCCTGAACCGCGACGACGACGCGATCGAGGCGTTCACCGAACTCACGCAGCTCTACCCCGAATTGCCCGAGCCTTACAACAATCTCGCGGCGCTTTACGCGAAGCATGGCCGCTACGACGAGGCGCGCGTCGCGCTCGAAACCGCGGTCAAGGCGAACCCGTCGTACGGACTCGCGTGGGAAAATCTCGGCGACCTTTACCTGCGTCTGGCCGACGCGTCATACCGCCGCGCGCAAACGCTTGGCCATGCAAGCGCCACCACGCAGCAGCGCCAGGCCGACATCGCGAAGATCATCTCGCCGCCGCCCGCGCAAAAGAAGTCGGCCGCCGCAGCGGCAGAAGGCGCATCGGCAGCGAGCCCGTCGGCCATCGTGCCCGCGCTCAGCAACCCCGCGTACCAGTTCGGCGGCTCGACGGGGTCGCTCGCGATGCCGCCTTTCGTGGCGCCGTCGAACTAACATCTGGCGCGCAGCGTGCGCGCCGCGACACGTTTTTCCCGCACTTCCGAGGATACTCATGAAATGGTTGATGTTGGCGCTCGGCAGCGCCGCCCTGATCGCGAACGCACCCGCCTTTGCGCAAAACGGCCAGCCGGCCGCCGCGCATCCGCAAGTGCTCTTCAAGACCAGTGAAGGCGACATTCGCGTCGAGCTCTATCCGGAGAAAGCGCCGAAGACCGTCGACAATTTCCTGCAGTACGTGAAGTCTGGCCAGTACAACGGCACGATCTTTCATCGCGTGATTCGCGGTTTCATGATCCAGGGCGGCGGCTACACGCAAAGCTTCGTCGAGAAGCCCACGCGCGCGCCGATCGCGCTCGAGAGCAAGAACGGCCTGAAGAATCTCACGGGCACGATCGCGATGGCGCGCACGAGCGACCCGAATTCGGCCACCGCGCAGTTCTTCATCAACACGGTCGACAACGCCGGCCTCGACTATCCGAACCCGGACGGCAACGGCTATGCCGTGTTCGGCAAGGTCACGCAAGGCATGGACGTCGTGAAGAAGATCGAAGCGGCGCCCACCACCTCGCGAGGCCCGATGGCCGACGTGCCGCAAAAGGAAATCGTGATCGAGTCGGCGACCGTCGTCGGCAAATGAGCACGCCGGCAACACGCCAGTTAATCATCGACTAACCGGGCGGCAGCGCCGCCCTCACCCGTCGCACGTCGCGGCGCCGGCACACGCGTTGGGCAACACGCCCCGCCTCTTGCCGATGCAGCGACGTTCATTCCCCCAGCCACAGGCAAAGGAACCCATCATGGTCGAACTGCACACGAACCACGGCGTCATCAAGCTCGAACTGAACGCCGAGAAGGCCCCGAAGACGGTCGCCAACTTCCTCAACTACGTGAAGAACGGCCACTATGACGGCACGGTGTTTCACCGTGTCATCGACGGGTTCATGATCCAGGGCGGCGGCTTCGACGCCGGCATGAAGCAGAAGCCGACCGAAGCGCCGATCGAAAACGAAGCGAACAACGGCCTGAAGAACGAGCGCGGCTCGATCGCCATGGCGCGCACCAACGACCCGCATTCGGCATCGGCACAGTTCTTCATCAACGTCGCCGACAACGACTTCCTGAACCACTCGTCGCCGACGCCGCAAGGCTGGGGCTACGCCGTGTTCGGCAAGGTCGTGGAAGGCCTCGAAGTGGTCGACAAGATCAAAAAGGTCAAGACGGGCTCGAAGGGCTTCCATCAGGACGTGCCGGTCGACGACGTCGTGATCGAGAAGGCTGTCGTCGCCGAATAAGCTTCACATAACTCTCACGCACCCCCTTCATCGATGCTGCAGGAAAAGGCTTTACGACACGCTGCCGCGGGCGTGCCCGGCGAGGGCAAGCGCCCGCACGCGGCTCGTCCGTTTCTGTTCATTTCCGATGTGCATCTGAATGAAGGGATTCCGCGCACGGTCGCCGCGTTCGAGCGCTTCATCCGGGTTACGGCCGATCAGGCCGACTCGGTGTTCATACTCGGCGACCTCTTCGAATACTGGATCGGTGACGACATGCTCACCGATGTGTTCCCCGCGCGCATGGCGGCGCTGATGCATACGCTCTCCGAGCGCGGCATCGCGCTCTACATCATGCACGGCAACCGCGACTTTCTGATGGGCAAGCGCTTCATGAAAGCCGCGGGCGCGATCTGGCTGCCCGACCCCATCGCGATCACCGCGTTCGGCACGCGCCTCGCCCTCGCGCACGGCGACGCGATGTGCACCGACGATCACGGCTATCAGCTCTTTCGCAAGCTCGCGCGCAACCGGCTCGTGCAGTTGCTGTTTCTGGCGTGGCCGTTTCGCTGGCGGCGGGCGATCGCCGAGCGGGCGCGCCGCGCGAGCGAGAACAAACGCAGCGGCCCGCGTCTGCCGAAGTACGACGTCACCGTCAAAGGTGTCGCGGCGCTTTTCAAGCGCGCGCGTGCGAACACCATCGTGCACGGCCACACGCACCGGCCGGCGCGCCACCAGGAGCCCGGCGGCACGCGTTGGGTCTTGCCCGACTGGGATCTCGATCACGGCAAGCCGCGCGGCGGCTATCTGCGCGTGGATGCCGAAGGCTTCAGGGTGCTGCCGCTGGACTGAGGCGCGACGCTTTTACTTTTAGCCCCGCGCTTTTGGCGCCTCGCTATCAGCACCCGCCTCGCGCCACGCCTCAAACGCGCGCAGGCGCCTTCTCTTCTTCGCGGCTCGACGCTTCGGCTTGCGGGCCGCCGCATTCCAGCCCCTCGGATAGACGCCGCAATTCGGCGAGCGCCGCATCGGCGCCGTGCAGCGCCTCGAGTCGTGCGCCGAGCCGCTCGAGCGCGACGACGATCGCATCGACGCGCTGCGTCTGCGTAGCCGCGTGGTCGATCAGGCCGTGGATCGCGAGCGAAACCGGGTCGTCGGCATTGGGCGTAATGCCATAGGCGCAAAAGCCCTCGCGCGCCGAGGCGGGTTTCGCCTGCACCGACGCGGTCTTCGCGGGCGCGACGACACGTGCGGGGTTGCCCACCGCCGTCGCGCCTTCCGGCACCGGCTTCACGACCACGGCGTTCGAGCCGATTTTCGCCCCGGCGCCCACCGTGAAGCCGCCGAGCACCTTTGCGCCCGCACCGACGATCACGCCCGGACCCAGCGTCGGGTGGCGCTTCGCGCCCCGCGTGAGCGACGTGCCGCCGAGCGTTACGCCCTGGTAGATCGTGCAGTCGTCGCCCACTTCGGCCGTCTCGCCGATCACGACGCCCATGCCGTGATCGATGAACACGCGCCTGCCGATGGTCGCGCCCGGATGGATCTCGATGCCCGTCAGGAAACGCGCGACCTGCGAAACGTAGCGCGCGAGCCAGCGGCGCTTCGCGAGCCAGCACGCATGCGCGAAGCGATGCAGCACGAGCGCGTGCAGACCCGGATAACAGGTCAGGACCTCCCACGCGCTGCGGGCGGCGGGATCGCGCTCGCGGATCGTGGCAATGTCTTCGCGAAGTCTCTTGAACATGGCAGTCACGCTAAAAACGGGTGAAACATGGGGAATGGCGGCCGCGCGACGCCGCAGCATGCGCGCAAGCGGCGCACCGGCTATTGCAGCCGCGCGCATTTGCTTATGAATTTTTCGCCGGTTTTCAGCCGATTGTAGGCGCAAAGCCGATTCGAGGTCGGAAGCCCCCGTCGGTGGCAAGGTTGGAGCCGGCGCGCACGCAGCCGCGCCGGCGCAGAGGATCAGCGGCTCTCGCCCTTGCCGTCGCCTTTGCCCTTGAGCAGGAGGATGTGCTTGGCGATGCCGCGCACGATATTGACCTCCTCGCGCTCGAGCCCCGAGCGGGCGAACAGCCGGCGCAGCCGCGACATCAGTTTCTTCGGATTGGCGGGGTCGAGAAACTCGAGCGCGATGAGCGCGTTCTCGAGGTGCACGTACATGCGCTCGATGTCGTCGCTCGTCGCGAGCGGCGACCCGGCCGCAGGCTGGGCGGCGCCGCCCGCTCCGCCCGCCGCTGGCAGTGCGGCGGCCGGCGCGCTCTCCCCGAGGTACGCGAGGCGCAACTCGTAGGAGAGCACCTGGACCGCCTGGGCAAGATTGAGCGAGCTATAGGCAGGATTGGCCGGAATATGCGCAAGCGCGCTGCAGCGCTCGACGTCGTCGTTCGACAGGCCCGTGCGCTCGTTGCCGAACACGAGTGCGATGTCGCCGCCGTGCACCGCCTGGCGGCAGGCGTCCTGCACCGCCTGACGCGGCGCCGCAGGCGGCGGACCGTACTCGCGCGTGCGCGCCGTGAGCGCGAGCGACCATTGCACGCCCGCCAGCGCGTCGGCGAGCGTCGGCACGATGTGGGCGGCCGCGAGCACGTCGTCGGCGCCGCTCGCCATCGCCACGGCTTCCGGGTCGCAGTGGACCTGCGGCACACGCGGCGCCACCAGCACGAGGCGCGAGAATCCCATGGTCTTCAGCGCGCGCGCGGCCGCGCCGACGTTGCCGGGGTGGCTCGGCTCGACGAGCACGAAGCGGGTGGACGTGAAGCCGCCGCGCAGCGGCTCGTGGACGTCGCCGGAAGCCGGCGCCGTAGCGTGGGAAGTTGCGTCGGAATCAGGTGAATCGGGGTGCGCCAAGATGGTTCTCTAACCGCGAAAAGGATATTGAAATGTCTATGTTAGCGCGCCCGGCGCCGCGGCGATGCGCGCTCATGCACGTCCTGCCGCGCATGGCCGCCGTGCGCCACGGTTGCCTGGGCGGGCGCGCTGACCGAACGTCCTATCCATAGAAATCCCGATTTCCTGCCCGGGAGAAGCCATGGAAACGCCGATACTCGGGTAAAATGGCAGTTTCGCGCGCGTCGGGCGAATCGTGCAGCCGTGTTGCTGCCCGCCAGGCGCCCGGCAAGTCGCTGGCCAACAGCGCCGCCGCGCCCCGCTCTTATCCAATTCGTCTCCGTTGACGGGACAGGTTCCGCAGGTCCGCTCGAGGCCCGCGCCCTGTCCAATCGTTAGACGCTTTTATCTTTTGCACCACCGGCGCGCATCCAGCCTTCGCGAGCGCCGGACAACAAGGATCCTGGCTCATGCATCCCATGCTCAACATCGCTGTCAAGGCCGCGCGCCGCGCCGGACAGATCATCAACCGCGCGTCGCTCGACCTCGATCTCGTGCAGGTCGCGAAGAAGCAGCACAACGATTTCGTCACGGAAGTCGACAAGGCGGCCGAAGCCGCCATCATCGAAACGCTCAAGACCGCCTACCCCGACCACGCCATCCTCGCCGAGGAATCGGGCCAGTCGGAGAACGAGTCCGAGTACCAGTGGATCATCGATCCGCTCGACGGCACCACCAACTTCATCCACGGCTTCCAGTACTACTGCGTCTCGATCGCGCTCGCACACAAGGGCCTCGTCACGCAGGCCGTGGTCTACGACCCGACGCGCAACGACCTCTTCACCGCCTCGCGCGGCCGCGGCGCTTTCCTGAACGACCGCCGCATCCGCGTGGGCCGCCGCGACCGTCTCGCCGACGGCCTGATCGGCACCGGCTTCCCGTTCCGCGAAAAGGACGGCCTCGACAGCTACTGCGAGCTGTTCGCCGCAATGACCAACGCGTGCGCGGGCCTGCGGCGCCCGGGCGCGGCCGCGCTCGATCTGGCCAACGTCGCCGCCGGCCGCATGGACGGCTTCTTCGAGCAGGGCCTCAATCCGTGGGACGTCGCCGCAGGCGGCCTGCTCGTGACGGAAGCCGGCGGTCTGATCGGCAACTACACGGGCGACTCGGACTTCCTGCACATGGGCGAAGTCGTCGCGGGCAACCCGAAGATCTACGCACAAATGGTGCCGATCCTCTCGAAGTACACGCGCGTGCCCAAGGCGGCGTAAGCGCCCATGCGCGTCGCGGTGCACGCCTTGTTCCACCGCGACGCGTGCAGAGCGCGCGCCAGTCACGCCTGGCCCACGCATGTGCAGCGAGCGGCTTCGGCCGCTTTTTTGTTTCGCCCGTCGCCCTGCTGCAAGAGGACCACGCACGCATCCGATGAAAAAAGGCTTCTACACGATCATCGCCGCGCAGTTCGTGTCGTCGCTCGCCGACAACGCGCTCCTCATCGCGGCGATTGCACTGCTCACGGTCATTGCTTCGCCCGCCTGGGTGACGCCGCTGCTGCAGATCTTCTTCACGATCTCCTACGTCCTGCTCGCGCCTTTCGTCGGCGCGTTTGCCGACGCCCTGCAAAAGCGCCACGTGATGTTCGTCTCGAACGCGCTCAAGGCGTGCGGCTGCCTCCTGATGATCGCGGGCGTGCATCCGATGATCGCGTACGGCGTGGTCGGCTTTGGCGCGGCGGCTTACTCGCCGGCAAAGTACGGAATCCTGACGGAATTGCTGCCGGCCGAAAAGCTCATCGCCGCCAATGCGTGGCTCGAGTCGGCTACGGTGCTTTCCACCATCCTCGGCACGATGATGGGCGGCGCACTCGTTTCGACTTACGCCGACCGTTTCGTCACGCGTCATCCGTGGCCGGCGATCCATTCGGCCGCCGACCTCGCGATGCTCGCCGTCATGATCACGTACGTGTTCGCCGCGATCATCAACATCGGCATTCCCGACACGGGCGCGCGCTATGAGAACCGGCTCAGGGAGCCGGCTCGCCTCATGGGCGATTTCACGCATAGTTTCAACGTGCTCTGGACCGACAAGCTCGCGCAGATCGCGCTCTGGGTCACGACCCTGATGTGGGGCGCGGCGGTCACACTGCAACTGCTCGTGCTCAAGTGGGCCGACGCGAATCTCGGACTCTCGCTCTCGAAAGCCGCCGTGATGCAGGGCGTGACGGGGCTCGGCATCGCGCTCGGCGCGGGCGCGGCAGCCGCATGGGTGTCGCTGCGCGCCTCGCTGCGCGTGCTGCCCGTGGGCGTGCTGTGCGGCGCGGTGGCGATCGGCATGGCGTTCTACAGCAAAGGCCTCTTTCCGCAAGGCGTTGGCGTGCGCTTCGGCACGTTCATCGTGCCCTTCTATCTGCTTTTCGCGTACCCGCTGATGGTGCTGCTCGGCGTGCTCGCCGGTTTTTTCATCGTGCCGATGAACGCCCTGCTCCAGCATCGCGGCGCGACGCTGCTTTCGGCGGGTCACTCGATCGCGGTGCAGAATTTCAACCAGAATCTCGCGGTGCTGCTCATGCTCGGCGCGTATGCGCTGCTGCTCACCGCGAAGATCCCCGTGCAGTGGATCATCGTCGTGTTCGGCCTGTTCGTTTCGACGATGATCTGGCTCGCCATGCGGCACAGTGCGGCAAACGCGCGCGCCGTGGACCTGCAGGCGCTGGTCGACGAATGACGGAAGCACTGGTGACGGCGTTAGCCGAAAGGCTGACTTTACATGCAATCGGCGCGCGTTAAACTCACGCCCTGAACCCCTAGCAAGACACCGAGGATGGCTACACACACCGCCGGCGCAGCCGACATCGCGCAACACACTCCCATGATGCAGCAATACCTGCGCATCAAGGCCGACCATCCGGGCACGCTCGTGTTCTACCGCATGGGCGACTTCTACGAGCTCTTCTTCGAAGACGCCGAGAAGGCCGCGCGCCTGCTCGACCTCACGCTCACGCAGCGCGGCGCCTCGGCGGGCAATCCGATCAAGATGGCGGGCGTGCCGCATCACGCGGTCGAGCAATATCTCGCGAAGCTCGTGAAGCTGGGCGAGTCGGTGGCGATCTGCGAACAGATCGGCGACCCGGCCACCTCCAAGGGTCCGGTCGAGCGCAAGGTCGTGCGCGTGGTGACGCCCGGCACGCTGACCGACGCCGCGCTCCTTTCCGACAAGAACGACGTCTACCTGATGGCCGTTTGCCCCGGCCACAACCGGCGCGGCGCGACCGTCAACGTGGGCCTCGCGTGGCTCAATCTCGCGAGCGGCGCGCTGCGCCTCGCGGAAGTCGCGCCGGAACAGGTCGCCACGGCGTTCGAGCGCATTCGGCCCGCGGAAATTCTCGTCGCGGAAATGCCGGCGGAAACCGCCGCCTGGGCGCCACCCGCTGGATCGGGCGCGCTTACGCGCGTGCCGGCATGGCACTTCGACGTCGGTTCGGGCAAGCAGCGCCTGTGCGACCAGCTCGACGTAGCGAGCCTCGACGGCTTCGGCGCGCAAACGCTCACGAGCGCGTGTGGCGCGGCGGGCGCGCTGCTGCTGTATGCGGCGGCCACGCAGGGGCAGCAACTGCGCCACGTGCGCAGCCTGAAGGTCGAAGCCGAATCGGAATACATCGGGCTCGATCCGGCCACGCGCCGCAATCTCGAGCTCACGGAAACGCTGCGCGGCACCGAATCGCCCACGCTCTGCTCGCTGCTCGACACGTGCAGCACGGCCATGGGCAGCCGCTTGCTGCGTCACTGGCTCCATCACCCGCCGCGCGAAGCCGTGATCGCGCAAATGCGCCAGCAGGCCATCGGCGCATTGCTCGAGGCGCCGCCGCAAGCGAGCGTCGATACGTTGCGCGGCGCCTTGCGCCAGATCGCCGACGTCGAGCGCATTACCGGGCGCCTCGCGCTGCTTTCGGCGCGCCCGCGCGATCTGTCGAGCCTGCGCGACACCTTCGCGGCGCTGCCCGCGCTGCGCGAACAGGTCGCGGCCGCCAGCGGCGCGGCCACGTCGCTCGCGCACATTGCCGAGGCGCTCGAACCGCCCGCCGAGTGCGCGGCGCTCCTGCAGCGCGCGGTCGCGCCGGAACCGGCTGCGATGGTGCGCGACGGCGGCGTGATCGCACGCGGCTACGACGCGGATCTCGACGAACTGCGCGACATCTCCGAGAACTGCGGTCAGTTCCTGCTCGACCTCGAAACGCGCGAACGCACGCGTACCGGCATCGGCAATCTGCGCGTCGAGTACAACAAGGTGCACGGCTTCTATATCGAAGTCACACGCGGCCAGACCGACAAGGTGCCCGACGACTATCGCCGTCGCCAGACGCTCAAGAACGCCGAGCGCTACATCACGCCGGAACTGAAGACGTTCGAGGACAAGGCGCTGTCGGCGCAGGAACGCGCGCTTTCGCGCGAAAAGGCGCTCTACGACGCGCTGCTGCAGTCGCTGCTGCCGTTCATTCCCGATTGCCAGCGCGTGGCCGCCGCACTCGCGGAACTCGACCTGCTGGCCGCGTTCGCGGAACGCGCGCGCGCGCTCGACTGGAATGCGCCCACGTTTACGCAGGCGCCCGGCATCGAGATCGAGCAAGGTCGCCATCCCGTGGTCGAAGCGCAGGTCGAGCAGTTCATCGCCAACGACTGCCTGCTTTCGGCCGAGCGCAAGCTGCTGCTCATCACCGGCCCGAACATGGGCGGTAAATCGACCTTCATGCGGCAGACCGCGCTGATCGCCTTGCTCGCTTACGTGGGCAGCTACGTGCCGGCAAAGCGCGCGAGCTTCGGGCCGATCGACCGCATCTTCACGCGTATCGGCGCCGCCGACGACCTCGCGGGCGGCCGCTCGACCTTCATGGTCGAGATGACCGAAGCCGCGGCCATCCTCAACGACGCCACGCCGCAAAGCCTCGTGCTCATGGACGAGATCGGGCGCGGCACGTCGACGTTCGACGGCCTCGCGCTCGCGTGGGCCATCGCGCGACATCTGCTCGCGCACAACGGTTGCCACACGCTCTTCGCCACCCACTACTTCGAGCTCACGCAACTGCCGGCCGAATTTGCGCAGGCGGCGAACGTGCATCTTTCGGCCGTCGAGCATGGCCACGGCATCGTCTTCCTGCATGCGGTGCAAGAAGGCCCGGCGAACCAGAGCTACGGCCTGCAGGTCGCGCAGCTCGCGGGCGTGCCTGCCGCCGTGATCCGCGCCGCGCGCAAGCATCTCGTGCATCTGGAGCAGCAATCGGCGGGGCAGCCCACGCCGCAACTCGACCTGTTCGCCGCGCCCGCCGCCGAGTATGAGGACGATGCCCCCATCGTCGAAGATCGCGCCGCGCCGGTCGAGGAAGATCGTGGCGCGTCGCTCGTCGCACAGCGGCTGCGCGAACTCGATCCGAACGAACTGCGCCCGCGCGACGCACTCGACCTGTTGTACGAACTGCATGAGCTGGCCACGGCGCCGGACGCCAATCGCTGAGCGTCGCCTCGCGACGCCGCCGCGGCCACCGCAACCGGCGGGCCGCGGCGGTCCCCGCGCGCGCTATCTGAAAATGATGCGCCGTGCGTCGTGCACGTTGATGCTGGCTGCTTCGCTGGGTTCGCCGCTCGCGGCGTTCGCGCAGGCGCCGCGCTATGCCTTCGCGGTCGTGGCGAACGCGCTCACCTCGCAGTCCGAGGAAGCATCGGCGCAGCGGCTCATCGACGCCATCGGGCGCGATCCGCAAATCGCGTTCACGGTCTACGACGGCAATCTCAAAGGCGCACACGAAACCTGTGCCGACCATCTTTACGAGCAGCGTCGCGACCTGCTCGATGCGTCACGTGCGCCGCTCGTGTTCGTGCCCGGCGAACGCGACTGGGTCAGCTGCGGCATGAACGGTTCGGGCGCCTACGACCCCGCCGAGCGACTCGACTTCCTGCGCCAGAACTTCTTCTCCGATCCCAACGCGCTCGGCCAAACCCCCTTGACGCTCACGCGCGAGAGTGAAGTCTCGCGCTTCCGGCCGTATCGGGAAAACGTGCGCTGGCAACTCGGCGACACCGTGTTCATCGGGCTGAACGTGCCGGACGGCAACAATCACTATCTCAATGCGGGCGGGCGCAACGGCGAGTTCGAAGACCGCGTGATCGCCAACGGCTTCTGGCTCGAACATGCGGCCGAATATGCGAAGCGCCGCAACGCGCGCGCGATCGTCATCTTCATGCAAGGCAACGCGATGCCCGAGCATTACGAGCGTCCCGACCGCTTCGCGTGGCTGCGCTTTCACCGCGCACCGCGCGACGGCTATCTCGAGTTGCGCCGCAGCCTCGTGAAGCTCGCCGAGATTTTCCGCGGCCAGATCATCGTCGTGAATGCCGACGACTCGAAGCTCGCACATGGCTTCACGATCGATCAGCCGCTGCGTAACGACAAGGGCGCAAGGATAGAAAACGTTACGCGCATCGCATTCTCACTGCACGATCCGCTCACGCAATGGCTGCAGGTGGACGCCGACATGGCGCGCCGTACGCCGCTGCGCGTGAGCGTGCGCGATGTGCCGAAGCATCTGCCGCTGTTGCCCGCGCAGCCTTCGCCGTACACGCCCGGCGCGGGATCGTCGCCCGCGATGCCGGAAATGCCCGAAGTATCGTCGATGCCGGACGTGACCGAGATTCCCGGCATGCCGCAATCGCCCGATGTCGCGCCCGCGACGCCTGGCGCACCGGGAACCGCCGTGCCGCCCGGCTTGCCGCCGGCCGGCAACGGCGTGCTGATGCCAGCGTGGCCCACCCAGGGTGGCCAGAATGGACTAAATGGTCGGAACGATGCGAACAGCCAGAACGGCCTGGAGGGTGGAAACGGCAGCGGCAATGGCCAGCCGCCTGATCAGCTGCAGCCGCCCGGCGCACCGGCGTCAGGCGGCTTCGCGCATTGAGCGGCGCTTAGTGCAGGGTGGGTTTCGAGGCGCCTTCGTCGCCGTCGTCTTCTTCGTCTTCGTCAATGATTTCGAGGCCGTCCGCGCCATGCGCGTGCTCATGTTCGATTTCGTCTTCGGTGGCGGTGCGCACTTCCTTGACCGTCAGCGCGAAACGCAGCGCCATGCCCGCCAGCGGATGGTTGCCGTCGAGCACGACCTTGTCTTCGGCAACATCCGTGACCGTATAGATGAGCGTGTCGAGATCTTCATCGCCTTCTTCGGGCGTGCCTTCGAACTGCATGCCGACTTCGAGCGGCTCCGGAAAGCGGTTGCGCGGCTCGATCTTCACGAGCTCGGGATCGTACTCCCCGAAAGCGTCCTGCGGCTCAAGCTGGATCTGGGTCTCGAAGCCCGGCTCCTGCCCGTCCAGCACTTCCTCGATCTTGGGGAACGTGCCATCATAGCCGCCGTGCAGATAGACCATCGGCTCGTCGCTTTCCTCAATCAGATTGCCCTGCGCATCCGATAGCTTGTAAGCGACCGACACGACGGTGTCCTTTGCAATTTTCATTCGTTCCTCCAGATTACAGACCACATTATACGATGCCGAAGCGGTCCCCAGACCACCCGGTGGACGCGCGCAAGCGGCGCGCCTCCCTCCCCCTGGCATGCCCCGCGCCCGATGTTGCCACGCCGCTTCTGGGCGGCCTGACGCCGGCGCAGTTCATGCGCAAATACTGGCAGAAAAAGCCGCTGTTGATCCGCCAGGCGATTCCCGACATCGAAGCGCCGCTCTCGCGCGAAGCCCTCTTCGCGCTCGCAGACAGCGACGATGTCGAGTCGCGTCTCATCACACATTTTCGCCGCCGCTGGGCGCTCGAGCACGGCCCGTTCTCGCCGGACGACCTGCCGACGCCGAAGACCCGCCAGTGGACGCTCCTCGTGCAGGGTGCCGACCTGCACGACGACCGCGCGCGCACCCTGCTCGAGCGCTTTCGCTTCGCGCCCGACGCACGGCTCGACGACCTGATGATCTCGTACGCATCGGACGGCGGCGGTGTCGGCCCGCACTTCGATTCGTATGATGTCTTCCTGTTGCAGGTGCACGGCAAGCGCCGCTGGCGCATCGGCGCCCAGCGCGATCTCTCCCTGCAGGAAGGCCTGCCGCTGAAGATTCTCGCGAACTTCGAGCCTGAAGAAGAGTGGGTGCTGGAGCCGGGCGACATGCTGTACCTGCCGCCGCACATCGCCCACGACGGCATCGCCGAAGGCGAATGCATGACGTGTTCGATTGGCTTTCGTTCTCCTTCCACGAACGAATTGACGAGCCAGTTTCTTTACTGGCTCGCCGAGCGCGGCGCCGATAACGGCAGCGGCAAGCCCACGCTCTACCGCGACCCCGACCAGCCGGCCGTGGCGCATCCGGCACAGCTTCCTCCGGCACTCGTAGAGCGTGTTGGCGACGTGCTTGCTAAAGTGCGCTGGAGCGACGCCGACGTCTCCTCGTTCGTGGGCTCCTGGCTGTCCGAACCGAAAGCCAATGTGGTGTTCGACGCCCCCGAAAAGCCGCTCGACGAAGCCCGTTTCGTTGCGCAAGCGGCAAAAAACGGGATAACACTCGACCGCAGGACGATCCTGCTTTACGATTCGCGGTCGTATTACCTGAATGGGGAACAGTACTTGCTCAAAGAGGCAAGAAAGTGGCTGCCGGCACTGGCCGACAGGCGCTCTATGGACGGGAAACGCTTTGTAACACTCTCACACGATTCGTGTGTGACAGCGTTGCTACACGAGTGGTATCGTGCGGGCTGGATTCGGACCGGGGTGCTTGCCTAAGCGCTTCGGACTGTTATACCGTACTAAAATAGTGCTTGTATGAGAAAGACAACGTATTGTCCCCGGATTTGTCGACGGTCGATACGAAAGTGCCTATAATTTCCGGCCAGGCCGTAGGGAAGATTCACGCTCTTGCAGTGCGTCTCCACCAGCGGCTCAGGTCGGTGTTGGGGCACATTTACCGGTATTATTTTGCGCTGTTGCTTACCTTTAACCATAAAAGGACGTGATCATGAAGAAATCCCTCCTCGTAGCATCCCTGCTGGCAGCTGTTGCACTTGCTGCGTGCAACAAGAGCAGCGACCAAGCTGCTGCGCCGGCTAGCGATGCTGCTGCTGCTTCGGCACCGGCTGCTGCTGCTTCGGATTCGGCAGCTGCTGCTTCGGGCGCTGCTGCTGCTGCGAGCGACGCTGCTGCTTCGGCTACCGCCGCTGCTTCGGACGCTGGCGCTGCTGCTTCGGACGCAGGCGCTTCGGCTCCGGCTGCTGCTTCGGGCGCAAGCCAGTAAGTTGCGTTCGCGCGACGCTCGCCCGGGACCTCGGTCCCGGCGGGCATCGCAGCGAATCGCCGTACGGTCTGCTGCTTGCGTCAAACGCGCTTCAGACATACGGCGGGCAAGCAAAAAAGCCACGAACTCACGTTCGTGGCTTTTTTGTTATGCGGTGCGCATGAAACTCAATGCGCTTCGCCAGGCTCCCCCGCCGGCCCGTTCTTCTCTTCGAAGAACGCCTGCACCACTTCGATCTCCCGGGTCCGCTTGAACGGCGGCAGGCTTTGCCAGATGCGTCGTCCATACGGCTTGTCGACGAGTCGGGTGTCGCAGATCATCAACACGCCGCGGTCGGTTTCCGCGCGAATCAGTCGCCCCGCGCCCTGCTTGAGCGTGATCACCGCCTGCGGGAGCTGGTGGACCGCGAACGGGCTCAGACCTTTCTTCGCCAGCGCGTCGAGGCGCGCCGCCAGCACCGGATCGTCGGGCGGCGCGAACGGCAGCTTGTCGATGACCACGAGCGAGAGCGCATCGCCGCGCACATCCACCCCCTCCCAGAAGCTCTGGCTGCCCACGAGGATCGCATTGCCATAGGCGCGGAAGCGCTCGAGCAGCTCCGTGCGGCTCGCGTCGCCCTGCACGAGCAGCGGCGTATTCCAGCCGCGCGCCTCGATCGTGTCGCGCAGCTTCTGGGCAATGCGGTCGACGGCACGCAGCGTCGTGCATAGCATGAAGACACCGCCGCCCGACGCCTCGATCGCCGGCAGCGCCGCATCGAACACGGCGTCGGTGAACTGCGGCGACGACGGCTGCGGCATGTTGCGCGGCACGTAAAGCAGCCCTTGCGTGGGATAGTCGAACGGGCTCGGCAGTGTCATCGAACGGCGCGAACTCAGGCCCATTTGCGCCGCGTAGTGCGTGAAGTCGCCACGCACCGAAAGCGTCGCCGACGTGAAGACCCAGGTGCGCGGCACGCCGGCGCGCTGCTTGGCGAAGATCGGCGCCACGGAAAGCGGGGTTTCATGCAATTGCACCGTGTGCGAGAACACCTCGACCCAGCGGACTTTCTCGTCCGCGTCGTCCGGCGCGTGCGCGTTTTCGTCCTGCCCGTCCGCGTCGGCCTTTAGTGTTTCGCGCGCTGGCGCGGCGCCCTGCGGCGCGGTCCAGCCCGCGAGGATGCCCTGCAGCTCGCGCGCGCGGCGCAGGCACGCGCCGATCGATTCAGCGCGCTCGGCCTGCCCCGCGAGTGCCGTGGCAAGCGTGCCCAGTTCGGTCTGCAGCGCGTCGAGCGCATCGAAGAGCGGGTGATCCTCGGGCAACTGCGTGATCGACAACCGCAGCGAATCTTCCTTGAACGCGAGCCGCACGTCGCGTGCAGCGCGTTCCAGCGCCGCGCCGAGCTTGACCCACTCCACCGCGTCGCGCGCGTGGCTCAGGCCTTCGGCCACGCAATCGCGCGCGAGCTCAAGGAACTGCGCCGTCGAGAGCGTTTCGCCGAAAAAGAGCGTTGCCGTTTCGGGCAGCTGGTGTGCTTCGTCGAAGATGATCGTATTCGCGCTCGGCAGCAGTTCGGCCATGCCGGTGTCGCGCAGCATGATGTCGGCGAAGAACAGATGGTGATTGACCACCACGATATCGGCCTGCTGCGCCTCGCGGCGCGCCTGCATCACGAAGCAGTCCTTGTAATGCGGGCACTCCTGGCCAAGACAGTTATCGCGCGTCGACGTGACCATCGACCAGACGGCCGCCGTCTCGGGCACGCTCGCGAGCTCGGCCTTGTCGCCCGAGCGCGTGATCTTCGCGAAGCGCACGATTTCCTGCAGATACGCGGTTTCCTGGCGCGACGGCAGCCGACCATTGTCGGCCGTGCGCTGCAGGTAGTAGTGGCACAGATAGTTGGCGCGCCCCTTGAGCATCGCCACGCTCACGGGCACCGCCAGGGCGTCGCGCACCGTGGGGATGTCGCGCGCGAAGAGCTGGTCCTGCAAATGCTTCGTGCCCGTCGAGACGACCACCTTGCCGCCCCACAGCATGGCCGGCACGAGGTACGCATAGGTCTTGCCCGTGCCCGTGCCCGCCTCGACGATCAGCGTGTTGTCGCCGTTCTCGGCCGCGGCGCGCGCCGCTTCCCCGGCGGCGGGCTGCGCCGGCGCACCACGCTCGACCCGCCGCGCCGGGCGCGACTGGAGTTCGAACGCCGCGGGATCGGGCAGGGATTGCGCGGCGGCTTCCATTGCGGCCGCGACCGCGCGCGCCATTTCGATCTGGGCAGCGCGTGGGCGATAGCCGTCGATCTCGCGGGCGAGCAAGCCGTCGGCCGCGAAGAGCTCCTCGAGCTCGGCGGCGCGGCGTGCGCTCAACATGGGTGCAGCGGCTGTTTGCGCCGCGCGCGCGTCGGCCTCCGGCGCGCCGCCTTCGCGCGCGGGCCGGGAACGGGAAACGGTCGTTGAATTCAAGGCAAGCGGTTCCTGCTCGGTCCGGAACGGCGCAACGCGCCGACTGCCGCGCCCCGGCGCCTGCCAGGACCCGGAATCAG
Source organism: Paraburkholderia sp. EG286B (assembly GCF_040965655.1). Classification (NCBI taxonomy): domain Bacteria; kingdom Pseudomonadati; phylum Pseudomonadota; class Betaproteobacteria; order Burkholderiales; family Burkholderiaceae; genus Paraburkholderia; species Paraburkholderia sp. EG286B. The sequence continues at coordinate 344,076 of NZ_JBFRCF010000002.1, forward strand.
GCGTGCCCGTCCGAAGTCTTCGTTGAATCGGGGTCCAGCTGCAGTTGCAGCAGGAGGATGTTGTCCTTGACCTTGAGCTTGCGCTTCTTCAGCCTCTGCAGTTCGAGATCGTCATAGTCCGGGGTGTCGGACATCCTGTCTATCAGGCGGTCCAGATCGCCATGTTCCGATTCCAGTTGCAGAATGCGGTCACGAAGGACCTCGGTCTTGACTTCACGATGCTCGCGCATGCTCGCCTCCTCGACATATGCGGCGCGCGCTTGCGAAGGACGACGCGCCTGAGGTTGCAGTCCGGCTGAAAAAGCGTGCTACTCGTGCTACTGGTCCTGCTGTTGTTCCTGCAGCTGCTTTTCCTGTTGCTTCTGCTGTTCTTCTTGTTGCTGCTTTTGTTGCGCCTTCTCGGCCGCCTGTTTCTGACGCTCTGCGACATCGGCCTTGTGCTTCACCGCGTCTTCCTGCTTCTGCTGGTAGCGCTGGGCCTTGTCGGCGCGTTCCTGAGCCTTTTGTTCGCCCTGGCGGCGCGCTTCGTCGAGCTGGTTCTGGTAGTTCGCCTGCTTCTGGTCGTACGCCGCCTGGTTCGCGTTGCGCTGCGATTGCTCGCCCTGGCGCTGTGCCTGGGCCAGCGCATGCTGCCGCTGCTTTTCCTGATACGCCTGCTCGTTCGCCGCACGCTGCGGCGCTTCGGCCTGGCGTTGCGCCTGATCGAGCGCGTGTTGCTGCTGCTTCTGTTCGTACGCCTGCGCGCTGGCCGCTTCGTTGGCGGCGCGCTGCGGCGCATTGGCTTCGTCCTGCGCGCGTTGCAAGGCGGCCTGCTGGTCGCGCTGCTGCGCATGCGCGGTACGTTTTTCGTCGTCGAGCGCCAGTTGCTCGCGGCGGATGTCGGCCTGCACGACACGCATCTTGTCGCGCGCCTTGCCGATGCAATGATTCACGAAGAACGTGCTGTAGCAGTTGTGCTGCGCGACTGCAAACTGATAGTCGTTCTCCGCGGTACGACGGTCCAGCACCTGTTGCCGCGCGTCGAAGTCGCTCTGCTGCGACTGTGGCGCGCCGCCGGCCCCAGCCGCGTCGGACGCCGCGAGCGGCGCGTTGCCCGAAGGCGCCGGCTGCGCTGGCGCAGCTGCCGCACCTTGCTGCTGCAGCGGCCCTGTCACCCCGACCGCCTGCGCGAGGGCCGGAACGCTTGCACCGAGGCTCAACGCGACGGCACAAATTGCCCCAAGAGCGGGGAACCGCCGCGTGACGCCATGAGGCGTGCGAAACCGGGCAAGGGGCAAATCAGGGGAGAAGCGGGAGGTCGTCAACGTCTTCTGTGGGCAGCGGAACATGGGGGAAATTCTAACACCCCCCGGGTTGAGCGCTCGGCCATTTATGGCAAAATGCCCCGCTCCACCGGCCGGCGGACGCACTCGGCAACGTGCCGTTTTGCACACCGGGCGCCCCGCGCGCTCGAGCCCGCATCGGCCGCCGGACCGCAAACCCGGACCGCAATCCGATCCTCGCAGGAATATCCAGACCCTATGACGGAAACCGTAGCACTCAAGATCGTCCAGCGTATCGCCACTGAACTGAGCGTGCAGCCGCGCCAGGTCGCAGCCGCCGTGCAGCTTCTCGACGAAGGCTCGACCGTTCCGTTCATCGCCCGTTACCGCAAGGAAGTCACGGGCAATCTCGACGATACGCAACTGCGTACGCTCGAAGAGCGCCTGCTCTACCTGCGCGAACTCGAAGACCGCCGCGCGGCGATCCTCGCAAGCATCGAGGAACAAGGCAAGCTCACCGACGAATTGCGCAGCGCCATCGAGGCGGCCGACAGCAAGCAGGTTCTCGAAGACCTCTATCTGCCCTACAAGCCCAAGCGCCGCACGCGTGCACAGATCGCGCGCGAAGCCGGCCTGCAGCCGCTCGCCGACTCACTGCTCGCGAACCCGCTGCTCGACCCGCAAACGGAAGCCGCACAGTACGTCGACGCCGAAAAGGGTGTCGCCGACGTCAAGGCCGCGCTCGACGGCGCGCGCGACATCCTCTCCGAGCAGTTCGGCGAAACGGCTGAGCTGCTGGGCAAGCTGCGCGACTGGCTGCACAACCAGGGCGTGGTGATGTCGAGCGTGGTCGAGGGCAAGGAAAACGAGGAAGGCGAGAAGTTCCGCGACTACTACGACTATTCCGAGACCATCAAGACCGTGCCGTCGCACCGCGCGCTCGCGCTGTTCCGCGGCCGCAACGCCGGTGTGCTGATGGTCAAGCTCGGCCTCGGCGGCGAGCTGGACACGCAGGTGCCGCATCCGGGCGAAGCGATGATTGCGCGCCACTTCGGCATTGCGAACCAGAATCGTCCAGCCGACAAATGGCTCTCCGATGTCTGCCGCTGGTGCTGGCGCGTGAAGGTGCAGCCGCATATCGAAAACGAGCTGCTCACCAACCTGCGCGAGCAGGCGGAAAACGAAGCGATCCGCGTGTTCGCGCGCAACCTCAAGGATCTGCTGCTTGCCGCGCCGGCCGGCCCCAAGGCCGTGATCGGCCTCGATCCGGGCCTGCGCACGGGCGTGAAGGTCGCCGTGGTCGACCGCACGGGCAAGCTGCTCGCCACCGATACGATCTACCCGCACGAGCCGCGCCGCGACTGGGACGGCTCGCTCGCGAAGCTCGCGCGCATCGCCGCGCAGACGCAGGCAGAACTCATCAGCATCGGCAACGGCACGGCCTCGCGTGAAACCGACAAGCTCGCGAGCGAGCTGATCTCGAAGCATCCCGAACTGAAACTGCAGAAGATCGTGGTTTCCGAAGCCGGCGCATCGGTTTATTCGGCATCCGAACTGGCTGCGAAGGAATTCCCCGAGCTCGACGTGTCGCTGCGCGGCGCCGTTTCCATCGCGCGCCGTCTGCAGGACCCGCTCGCCGAACTCGTGAAGATCGAGCCGAAAGCGATCGGCGTGGGCCAGTACCAGCACGACGTGAACCAGCGCGAACTCGCGCGCTCGCTCGACGCCGTGGTCGAGGACTGCGTGAACGCCGTGGGCGTCGATGCGAACACGGCCTCCGTTGCCCTGCTCGCCCGCGTGTCGGGCCTGAACTCGACGCTCGCGCGCAATATCGTCGATTTCCGCGATGCGAACGGCCCGTTCCCTTCGCGCGAGCATCTGAAGAAGGTGCCGCGTCTGGGCGACAAGACCTTCGAGCAGGCCGCCGGCTTCCTGCGCATCAACGGCGGCGACAACCCGCTCGATCGCTCGTCGGTACACCCGGAAGCGTACCCCGTCGTCGAGCGCATGCTCGCGAAGATCAAGCGTACGATCGGCGACGTGCTCGGCAGCCGCGAAGCGCTCTCGGGCCTCGCGCCCACCGAGTTCGTGGATGAACGTTTCGGTCTGCCGACGGTGCGCGACATCCTGAGCGAGCTGGAAAAGCCGGGCCGCGATCCGCGCCCCGAGTTCAAGACGGCGACGTTCCGCGACGGCGTCGAGAAAGTCTCCGACCTCGTGCCGGGCATGCTGCTCGAAGGCGTCGTGACGAACGTGGCCGCGTTCGGCGCATTCATCGACGTGGGCGTGCATCAGGACGGGCTCGTGCACGTCTCGGCCATGTCGACGAAGTTCATCAAGGACCCGCATGAAGTCGTCAAGGCCGGCCAGGTCGTGAAGGTGAAGGTGCTCGACGTCGACGTGAAGCGTCAGCGCATCGCGCTCACGATGCGTCTGGACGACGACCCCGCGAGCGCCGGCGCGTCGCGCAGCGGCGGCAGCGCGGGCCAGTCTGGCAACCGCGACAATCGCGGCGGCGGCGGTCGTGACAATCGCGGCGGTCAGCGTTCGCGCGATGCGGAACCGGCAGGCGCGATGGCGGCGGCGTTCGCGAAGCTCAAGCAGCGCTGATGTCCGCATGACGCAGCGTGGGCCGCAGCGGCTCGCGTTGCGTGCGCAACAAAAAGGCACCCGAGGGTGCCCTTTTTACTGGTCGAAACGACGCGATCAGATCTCGATCTTCGTCCCGAGTTCGACCACGCGGTTCGCAGGAATGCTGAAGAAATCGGTGGGCTTCGCAGCGTTCTGATGCATCCACGCGAACACGCGTTCGCGGAAGATCGACATGCCCGGCAACTGCGTCGGTACGACCGTCTCGCGCGCGAGGAAGAACGACGTGTCCATCATCTCGAACGTCATATTGTGGGTGCGCGAAATCTCGTCGAGCACCGCCTGCACGTCGGGCGTTTCGTTGAAGCCGTAATCGGCCTTCACGAGATAGAGCCCGCCGCCGATATCCTTCACCGTCACGCGCTCGGCGTCCGCCACATACGGAATGTCGCGAATCACGAACGTGAGGAAGATCGTGCGTTCGTGCAGCACCTTGTTGTGCTTGAGGTTGTGCAGCAGGCTCACCGGCACGAGCGACTCGCTGCCCGTGAGATAGATCGCCGTGCCCGAAACGCGATGCGGCGGATGCGCGAGCAGCCCCTGCAGGAAGGGCATGAGCGGAATACCGTCGGCGGCCGTGCGGTCCTTCACGATCATGCGGCCCTTGAACCAGGTCATCAGCAGGAAGAACAGCAGCGCGCCGATGCCGAGCGGCAGCCAGCCACCCTCCTCGACCTTCAGCAGGTTCGCGCCGAAGAAGCCCAGATCGACGGCCAGCAGCACCGCGATGATGCAGGTGACGAGCGCCTTGTTCCACTTCCACACCTTCGTCATCACGACGGCGACGAGCACCGTGGTGATCACCATCGTGGCGGTCACGGCGATACCGTATGCGGCCGCCAGGTTGTCCGAACTCTTGAAGGCGACCACGATGCACAGAATGATGAAGAGCAGCATCCAGTTCACGACCGGCACGTAGATCTGGCCGATGGCGAGGTCCGACGTGTGGAGCACCTTCATGCGCGGCACATAGCCAAGCAGAATGGCCTGGCTCGTAAGCGAATACGCACCCGAGATCACGGCCTGCGAAGCGATCACGGTCGCCACCGTGGAAAGCACGACGAGCGGCAGCAAGGCCCATTCCGGCGCGAGCAGGAAGAACGGATTTTCGATCGCGTGATGGTCCTGCATCAGCAGCGCGCCCTGCCCGAAGTAGTTGAGCACGAGCGAGGGCATCACGAGCGCGTACCAGGCAAAGCGAATCGGCTTCGCGCCGAAGTGGCCCATGTCGGCGTAGAGCGCTTCCGCACCGGTCAGCACCAGCACGACCGAGCCGAGCACCACGTAGGCCTGCAGCATGTGCGCGCCCATGAAACTGACCGCGTAATACGGGCTGAGCGCCGCGATGACGCCGGGCGCCTGGACGATGCGCGAGACGCCGAGCACGCCGATGGTGATGAACCAGAGCACCATGATCGGGCCGAACAGGCGGCCGACCAGCGCGGTGCCGTGCCGCTGGATCCAGAACAGCAGGATCAGGATCACCATCGTGAGCGGCAGCACCAGATGCGTGAGCTTGGGCGCGGCGATTTCGAGGCCTTCCACCGCCGACATGACCGAGATGGCCGGCGTGATCACGGCATCGCCGTAGAACATGCATGCGCCGAAGATCCCCAATGCCGTGAGCAGCGCAGCCGACCTGCTCTTGCGGTTGAACGAGCGCATGGCAAGCGCCATGAGCGCGAGCACGCCGCCTTCGCCGTTGTTGTCGGCACGCATCACAAAAAGGACATATTTGACGCTCACGACGATCACGATCGCCCAGAACAGCAGCGAAATGACGCCGAGAATGGACGTGTCGTTGAGCGGAATGCCGTGCGATGGGCTGAAGGCCTCTTTCAGCGAATACAGCGGGCTTGTGCCGATGTCGCCGAACACCACGCCGATGGCCGCTACGGCGAGAGTAGGTAGCGGCTGCTTGGCCACGTGTGTGCTAGTTGTCATATACGCGGTAATCCGTTGCGAGGCGGAAAAAACGAGCGCTATTCTAAACCGGGCTGCGGCGGAAACCGAGCGGTCGTCGCGGCACTGCGACATCCGCCGATCCCCGCGCAGTTTAGCACCGGCCCCAGATGCCGTCTGCCCGCCTGCGCCGCCGCCGGCGATTCGGTGGGCGACGCACAAAAAAAACGGAGCCATGAAGGCTCCGTCACTGGATCTGGCCGCCTCGGGTATGAGAACCCTGGCGGCGGCACGATCCCTGCATTACTTCTGCGCGTCTTGCGCTCGCTGCAGACCACGCTTGATCCACGCACTGAGATTATGCGGGCGCACCGTATCCCACTCCTCGAACGGCTGGTGGATCCACGGATTGGTCGGCAGATGCTGGACGAAATAGTCCGGCGTCACCTTCGAGCAGCCCTTGTACCAGAGCACCGCCGAACGCACACCGGTCACGGCCGGGTAGCGCTCCTTGAGGTGCTCCTGCACGCGTGCGAGCGTGACGCCCGAGTCGACGAGATCGTCGACGAGCAGCACGTTGCCTTCCAGGTGACCGCGCGTCATCGTGATGTACTGCGCGATGTCGAGCTCGCCCTGCTCCGTGCCGGCGGCTTCGCGATACGAGCTGGTTGCAAGGATCGCCAGCGGCAGGTCGTAAATGCGCGAGAGCTGGTCGCCCACGCGCAGACCGCCGCGTGCGAGGCACAGGATCTGGTCGAACTTCCAGCGCGACTCGTGCACCTTGAGCGCGAGCAGTTCGATCAGCCGGTGATACTCGTCCCAGCCGACCCACAGGTTCTTTTCGTCGTTGCGCGGGTCCATCATTTGAATCATTTTTGCTTCTGCCTTCTTACCACTTAGACCTTGAACGGATGACGCAGCAGGATCGTTTCGTCGCGATCAGGGCCGGTCGAGACCATGTCGATCGGCACACCGGCGACTTCCTGCACGCGCGTGAGATACGCCTGCGCGCTCTTCGGCAGCGCGTCGAACTGCGTGATGCCGATGGTGCTTTCGTTCCAGCCTTCGAACGTTTCGTAGACCGGCTCGCATGCGGCCACTTGCGAGGCGCCTCGCGGGAGAATGTCCACGTCCTGGCCAGCCACCTTGTAGCCGACGCAGAGCTTCACTTCGTCGAGACCGTCGAGCACGTCGAGCTTCGTGATGCACAGACCCGTCACGCCGTTGATCTGGATCGAGCGGCGCAGCGCGGCGGCGTCGAGCCAGCCGGTGCGACGCGGACGGCCGGTGACCGAACCGAATTCCTTGCCGACCTTGGCGAGCGTGAGGCCCACTTCTTCCTGGCGATCGGCGTTGTCGGCGTCGTACAGTTCGCTCGGGAACGGGCCCGAACCGACGCGCGTGCAGTACGCCTTGGTGATGCCGAGCACGTAGTTGAGCTTTTGCGGACCCACGCCCGCGCCAGCGGACGCCGCGCCCGCGACGCAGTTGCTCGACGTGACGAACGGATAGGTGCCGTGGTCGATGTCGAGCAGCGTGCCTTGCGCGCCTTCGAACAGGAGGTTGCCGCCTTCGTGGTTCACGTCATACAGACGACGCGAAACGTCCGTGACCATCGGCTTCAGACGATCGGCGTACGAGAGCATCGTGTCGAGCGTTTGCTGATAATCGACAGCCGGCGCACCCAGGTACTGCGTAAGCACGAAGTTGTGGTAGTCGAGGTTCTCGCGCAGGCGCTCGGCGAAAGTTTCCGGCTCGAACAGGTCCTGCACGCGCAGGCCGCGGCGTGCCACCTTGTCTTCGTAGGCCGGACCGATACCGCGACCCGTCGTACCGATCTTCGCGGCGCCGCGCCTGGCTTCGCGCGCCTGGTCGATGGCGATGTGGTACGGCAGGATGAGCGTGGTGGCTTCGGAGATGAACAGACGCTTCTGGACGTCGATGCCCGCATCTTCGAGCTCGCCGATTTCCTTGAACAGGGCCTCGGGCGAAAGCACCACGCCGTTGCCGATATAGCAGGCGGTGCCGGCACGCATGATGCCCGACGGGATCAGTCGGAGAATGGTCTTCTTGCCGCCGATGATGAGCGTATGGCCGGCGTTGTGACCGCCCTGGAAACGCACCACGCCTTGCGCGTGGTCCGTCAGCCAGTCGACGATCTTGCCCTTGCCCTCATCGCCCCATTGGGTGCCCACGACGACGACATTGCGCCCCGGGGTTACATTCACTGCGCTGGCAGACATGGTGTTTCGTTAGCTGGTTAAAAACGTATTCTACCTGGGTTCAGCGGCAAGGCCGCCTTTTTTTCCCGAAATTCGCGGAATTTCCTTTTGCACTCAACGGCATGCGCGATCCGAAGCGTGCTTTGGCACGCTTGCGCGGAGGCTTGCCGGGCGGCGCGAATGGCCGCCCGAGTGCGGTATCAGGCGTGCTTTTCGACGACCCAGACGCCATCGCGCTCGACCAGCACGCGGTCGCAGGCGAACTCGTCCATGTCGTGCTCGTGGCCCGGCAGCGCCTGGATCACGACCTCGCCCGCATCGCGCAGCGCGGCGACCGCGCTGCGCAGCGCCTCGTCATGGCGCCACGGCGCGAGGACCGCGCTGCTGCGCGCTTCGACCGGCGAAATACGCGCCACTTCGCGCAAATCGAGCGAGAAGCCCGTTGCCGCCCGAGCGCGGCCATAGACCTCGCCCACCTTGTCGTAACGGCCGCCGCGGGCCACGGCGTTCGGCACGCCGTCGACGTAGGCCGAGAACATCACACCGCTGTGGTACGCGTAGCCGCCGAGATCCGCGAGGTCGATCATCAGCTCCGCACCCTTGATCTCGCGCACGAGGAACGCGAGGTCGTCGAGTGCACGAGCAATGCCCGGCAGCGCCGGCAGGCGCGTGCGTGCCTCGTCGATCACGCTCGCGTCGCCGTAAAGCGACGGCAGCGCGCGCAAGGCGTCGCGCGTGGCGGCTCCGAGGTTTTGCGTGAGTTCTGCGAGACGCGGCACGTCCTTGCCAGCGAGCGCTTCATACAAAGCATCGCCAAGCGCCGCCGCAGCGGGATCCGCTTCGAAGATCGCCGCGAGCACACCGGCGTGCGAAAGGTCGAGACGCACCTTCGCGAGGCCCGCGAGGCGCAGCGCATCGAGCATCAGCTGCTGGATTTCGAGGTCCGCTTCGAGGCCCGCATGACCGTAGATTTCCGCGCCGGTCTGGATCTGTTCGCGCGTGGCGTGCAGACCGCGCGGCAGCGTGTGCAGCACGTTGCCCGCGTAGCACAGGCGCGTCACACCCTGGCGGTTCAGCAGGTGCGCGTCGATGCGCGCGACCTGCGGCGTCATGTCGGCGCGCAGGCCGAGCGTGCGGCCCGAGAGCTGATCGACGAGCTTGAACGTGCGCAGGTTCAGGTCGCGGCCGCTGCCCACGAGCAGCGACTCGAGATACTCGAGCAACGGCGGCATGACCATTTCGTAGCCATACGCGCGAAAACGATCGAGCAGGCGACGGCGCAGCTCTTCGATCTTGCGCGCTTCGGACGGCAGCACGTCCGCAATATTCTCGGGGAGTAACCAGGTCGACATCGGTTGAGTCCTGCCACAATGAGGGCCGCGCGCGGCCAAACGCCACGCGGCCCGATATTTCGGAATCCGTCAAAAACGTCAATCGCACACCGCCTCTGAGGGCGACTGCGGCACGAGGCCGTCAGGTCGCCAGCATCAGCAGGACGAGGCCGAGCCCCATCACGATGAGCCCGCCGATCCTGATGTGATGCGGCGGCCGTTCCGCGATTTTACGGAATGTGTCACGCCACGCCGTCGGAAAGACGAACGGGAACATGCCCTCGATAATCAGCATCAGCGCGATCGCGAGCAAGAGGGAGCCAGCTATGTCCATGCGAAGAAATACGCCGCGCAGAGCGCGGCGCGTGTGTCTCGTTTTGTCTAGTGTTTGCGCGGGGTGGCGGAAGCGGGAGCGTTGTCCCCGCTATTCGCGCCGCCGTTCGGACCACGCATGAAGCGGAAGAAGTCGCTCGACGAATCGACCACGATGACGTCGCCGGGCCGGAAGCTCTCGCGGTACGCGAGCATGCTCTGATAGAACCGGTAGAAGTCCGGGTCGCGCCCGAACGCCTCGGCGGCAATCGCGGCGGCCCGGCCGTCACCTTCGCCCTTGATCGCTTGCGCCTGAGCATAGGCATCGGCCAGCACGCCCTGCTGCTTGCGCTCCGCGTCGTCCTTGATCTGCTGCGCTTCGGCCACGCCCTTCTCGCGAATCTCGGCAGCGGCCTGCTCGCGCGCGGCGCTCATGCGCTTGAAGATGGTCTGCGCCAGCTCCGGCGGGTAATCGACGCGCGTGAGTTCGATCGCGATCACGTCGATGCCGAGCGGCGCCGCGGTTTGCCTCAGCGCGTCGCGCGCGCCGTTGGCGATGGCTTCCTGCTGCGCGAGCGCCTCGCTGAGCGTGACCTTCGAGATCGCGTCGCCGAGCGCGTCGCGCGACAGCGAAGCGAGACGATCGGACAGCGTCTGCGCATCGCCCTTGGTCGCAGCGAAGAGCTTGAGCGGATCGGCAATGCGGTAACGCACGACCGGGTTCACAAGCAGTTCGGTCTTGTCCGAGGTCGTGTAGCGGTCGGCGTCGGGCGCATCGAACGCCTGAATGCGCGTGTCGATGAACGTGACGGTCTGGAACGGCGGCGGCAGCTTCACATGCAGCCCGGGACCGGCGAGCGTGGCATTGGCCCCGCCCGACGAAGAAATGATGGCGACGTGGCGCGGATCGACCATGAAGACGGCCGACGACGCAACCAGCACGACAACCACGACGGCAACAACGAGCGCAATGATCTTGTTCATATCGGCGCGCCCCTTATTGCACGTCGCTTTCGCGGCCGCGCGAGCGGAACGCATCGCGCGAACGGAAGGCGTCGCTCGCGGCGGCTGCCGCGTCGCTGGCCGTGGTTGCGGGAGCCGCGCCCTGCTGCTGCGAGCCTTGCTGCTGGGCACCCGGCTGGGCCCCTGGCTGTGGCTCGCTGCCCGCTGCCGGCGCGGAAGCCGCATTGGCGTCCGAAGCCGCGCTTGCCGGCGCAGCGCCGGCGCCCGAGGCCGCAGCCGCGCCCGTTGCGCCCGCCGCCACGGCGGCGCGCTGACGCGTCGTATCGACGAGTTTGTCGAGCGGCAGATAAATCACGTTGTTGCCCGACTTGCTGTCGACGAACACCTTCGTCGCATTCGAATAGATGTGTTGCATCGTCTCGAGATACATGCGCTCGCGAATCACAGCCGGCGCCTTCGCATATTGTTCGTAGACCTGCGTGAAGCGCTGCGCGTCGCCCTGCGCCTGCGAGACCACGCGTTCGCTGTACGCCTTGGCTTCGTCGACGAGACGCGCCGCCTCGGTCTGCGCACGCGGCAGCAGCTGGTCGGCATAGGCCTGCGCGTCGCGCTTCGCGCGTTCGCGGTCCTGGCGCGCCTTGGCTTCGTCGTCGAGCGCGGCCTGCACCTGATCGGGCGCCGAGACGCTCTGGATCGCGACACCGGTCACGCCGAGGCCCGTCTTGTACTCGTCGAGCGAGTGCTGGATCGTATCGGCAAGCTGGGCGCGAATCGGCTCGCGGTCCGCGTACAGCATGTCGTTCGTGCTGCGCGCGCCCACCACGGTGCGCACCGCCGCCTGGGCGGCCTGCGTGACGGTGAGGTCGGGATCGACGCTGCGGAACAGGTAGTCGGTTGGCTGCTTGACCTGGTACTGCACGGTCAGGCGCACGTTGAGAATGTCGCCGTCATGCGTGATGACCGCGGCATCCTTCACGTTTGCCGGACGCACGAGGTTGCTGCGGCCGATCTCGACGGTGCGGATCTGACCGATGTTGACGATTTCGTGAGTCTGGAACGGATAGGGCATGCGCCAGTGCACGCCCTGGCCAACCGTGTGGCGATACTGGCCGAACTGCAGCACGACACCGGCCTGGCCTTCCTGCACGACGAACACGCCGCTGCCCACATAGATCGCGATCAGCACGCCGAGCACGATGCCCACGCCGATGCGCGCGCCATGGCCATTGTCCGGACGCGGTCCGAAGCCGCCCGGACCCTTGCCCTTGCGGCCGAAGAAAGCGGACATGCGGCGGTTGAAGTCGCGCCACATTTCGTCGAGGTCCGGCGGACCGTCGCCCTTGTCGCCGTTGCCACCCTTGTTGCCGTTATTGCCCGGCGGGCGGCGCCCGTCGTCAGAACGCTGGCCATTGCCGTCGCCTCGACCCCAACGCGGGTCGTTCAGCGAGAAAATGGCGCGCGCGCGCTGCCAGCCAGTCCGCTTGTTGTAATCGTTCACCTGTGTTCGTTCACCAGAGTAGACAGCGGGTCAATTGCGTGCGGATTCCGTCGGAGCCGCTGGGCCGGCCTTGCGTGCAAGACAATGCCGGGCGCGCCTCAGCGCTCGTGTTCGGGTTCCCAGCGAGGTTCTTCCTGCACCGCGCTCCAGTCTGCGGCCAGGGACTGCGGCGCATCGGCAAGCGGCTCGGCAGTCGCGATTTCGACGATGACGGAGCGCAGCGCATCCAGTCCGACACCTGTGCGGGCGCTCAAAAAGACGCGCGAAATATTACCATATTCATCACGCTCGACCGTTCCGCCGCGGGCCGCCAGTTCCGGCACGGCGTCGATCTTGTTGAAGACCAGCACCTGGCGGATCGTGTCCGCGCCGATATCGTGCAGCACCCCGTTCACCTGATCGATCTGATCGAGGCGCACGGCGCTCGACGCGTCCACCACGTGCAGCAGCAGATCGGCCTGCACCGTTTCCTGCAGCGTCGCGCGAAACGCGGCGACGAGCTGGTGAGGCAGTTCGCGGATGAACCCGACCGTATCGGACAGCACGATCTGCCCCACTTCGTCGCCGAGCCAGACGCGCCGCGAGGTCGTGTCGAGCGTTGCGAACAACTGGTCGGCGGCGTAGGCCTGCGCCTTCGTGAGCGCATTGAAGAGCGTGGACTTGCCCGCGTTCGTATAGCCCACGAGCGACACCGACATCGTGCGGTTGCGCTCGCGCTGACGCCGCTGCGTGCCATGCTGGCGACGCAGCTTCGCAAGCTTGCCCTGCAGCATCTTGATGCGCTCGCCGATGAGGCGGCGGTCGGTTTCGAGCTGCGTTTCACCCGGGCCGCGCAGGCCGATACCGCCCTTCTGGCGCTCGAGGTGAGTCCAGGCGCGCACGAGGCGCGTGGCGAGGTATTGCAGCTGCGCGAGCTCGACCTGCAGTTTGCCTTCGTGGCTGCGGGCGCGCTGGGCGAAGATGTCGAGGATGAGGCTCGTGCGGTCGACCACGCGGCGATTGAGCGCGCGCTCCAGATTACGTTGCTGGGCGGGCGACAGCGCGTGATTGAAGATGACGATTTCGATGTCGTTCGCCTCACAGGCGAGACGCAGTTCCTCGGCCTTGCCGCTGCCGATGAACATGGCGGCGTCAGGGCTGGAGCGTCGCCCGGTGAGCGTGACAGCGGGAGTGGCGCCCGCGCTTTTGGCGAGCAGGCTGAGTTCTTCGAGACTGGCTTCGAACTCGGTCTTGCCGAAGTCGATGCCGACGAGTGCGGCGTTGATCAAATTAGAGGATGTCAAAATGAAAGCGGCCGGACCAGAGCTGCCTGCGAGGCGCCCCGGGCCGGCCGCGTCATGGGTCAGGACGCTTCCGTATCCGGGTGGAAGTTCACCGGACGGGCCGGAACCACCGTGGAGATGGCGTGCTTGTAAACCATTTGCGTAACCGTATTACGGAGCAACACGACGTACTGGTCGAACGATTCGATGTTCCCTTGAAGCTTGATGCCGTTGACCAGATAGATCGAAACAGGCACGTGCTCCTTGCGCAGCGCGTTCAGAAACGGGTCTTGTAACAATTGCCCTTTGTTGCTCATAGCAAACTCCGTATTTTTTTGCAGGTTTAACTTATATTGGGGTGAAGAAAAAGAAATCCACCACCAATCGCTACACTATAGCCGATTCTCGTTCCCCCGCGCGGTTCCTGGCGGTTCGGCCAGGAGGCCTTTGCGGGGTAGCGAACGCTATTCAGCAACAGCCTAGTTTTTCTCAGTATAGGGATTCGTCGAGGAGCGAAACTCTATGCGCAATGGAGTGCCGGTGAGCGAGAAAGTTTCCCGGAAACGGTTCTCCAGATAGCGCTTGTAGGTCTCAGTCACGGCGTCGAGTGCGTTGCCGTGAATGACGATGATCGGCGGGTTCTGTCCCCCCTGGTGCGCGTAGCGCAGCTTCGGACGCACGGGGCCGCGGCGGCGCGGCTGCTGGAACTCCACGGCTTCGATGAGCGCGCGCGTGAGCTTCGGCGTGGGCAGTTTCGCCATGGCGGCGGCGTAGGCGTCGTCCACCGAGCGCATCAGCGGGCCGATACCGAACTTCTCGGTCGCCGAGATGAAGCGCATTTCCGCGAAGTCGAGGAACTTCAGCTTGCGCTGCAGGTGGTGCTTGGTGCGCTCGCGCGCGTGATCGTCCATGCCGTCCCACTTGTTCACGCCCACCACGAGCGCGCGGCCCTGCTCCACCACGAAGCCCGCGATATGCGCGTCCTGGTCGGAGATTTCCTGCTGCGCATCGAGCAGCAGAATCACGACGTTGGCGTCGGCGATCGACTGCAGCGTCTTCACCACCGAGAACTTCTCGATCGCTTCGAACACCTTGCCGCGGCGGCGCAGACCCGCCGTGTCGATCAGCGTGTACTTCTTGCCGTTGCGCTCAAAATCCACATAGATCGAATCGCGCGTCGTGCCCGGCATGTCGAATGCGATCACGCGGTCTTCGCCGATCAGCGTGTTGACGAGCGTCGACTTGCCTACGTTCGGGCGGCCGACGATCGCAATCTTGACGCCGTGCTTCGCGGCGTCCTCTTCGCTTTCTTCGGGCTGGTCGGCGTACGCCTTTTCGAGCGCCTCGTTGATCATTTCCGTCACGCCGTCGCCGTGCGCGGCGGAAATCGCGCGCGGGTCGCCGAGACCGAGTTCGTAGAAGTCGGCGGCCACGGCGCTGTACTTCATGCCTTCGGCCTTGTTGACGACGAGGAAGATCGGCCGGCCGGTCTTGCGCAGGTAGTCGGCGATGTGCTTGTCCTGCGGTGCCAGGCCATTGCGGCCGTCGCAGATGAACACGACGATATCGGCTTCTTCCACGGCCTGGCGCGTCTGGCGAGCCATCTCGTGCAGGATGCCGTCCTTGGCGACCGGCTCGAAGCCGCCGGTGTCGACCACGAGATACGGGCGATCGCCCGTGCGCCCTTCACCGTAGTGACGGTCGCGCGTGAGGCCGGGCAGGTCGGCCACCAGCGCATCGCGCGAACGCGTGAGCCGGTTGAACAGCGTGGATTTCCCCACATTGGGGCGCCCGACGAGGGCGATTACGGGTTTCATCTGATCTTTTCTACAGTAAGGCGCGGCGCCGGCGAGTCCGGCGCGCTGCGCGGCAAACCCCGCGCCTGCGGGGCTGCATCAGTTGCAAATTATCACGAAATTCACGGACCGGGCCGTGGCCCCGAGCCGAAAGCGCGGCGCGACCGGGGCGGGACGCCGCGCAACCGCCGGGTGGCGGTAACGGTGAACGGCGGGGTCGTGCACGCCGCATTCCTAAAACGGGCACGGCCGGCTTCAGCCGGCCAGCGGGCAAGGCGTCGGAACCTGCGGGCTCCAGCGCCTCATGCACCTGCATCCATCCGCGCGACGCTCGTGAGGCGCCGCCGCAGACGACGCTTAATGCGGACGCAGACCGTACAGGTCGCCGTCCTTCGTCTGCACGACAAGGGTGTTGCCAGCGAGCACCGGCGCGGCCGCGATCGGGCTGCCGTCGGTCTTCACGCGCGAGACGAAGCTGCCGTCGTCGAGCGAGAGGAAATGCACGTAGCCCTGAAAATCGCCGAGCACGACCGCGTGGCCCAGCACGGCGGGCACGCTCACGTCGCGGCTCTTGAGCTTCTCGTTCGTCCAGGTCGGCTCGCCCGTCGACACGCTGAAGGCCTTCACGACCGACCAGTCGTCGCCGCCCACCACCGTGGTTTCATCCTGCGCGATGCCGCTCGTGCTCGAGAACGGCTTTTGCCACATCGGACGACCGGAATTGGCGTCGAAACAGCCAAGCTGGCCCTGGAACGTGACCGCGCAGGTCGTGGCTCCGACCAGCGTGGGCGGACCGCTCACGTCGTTGATGCGCTCGACTTCCGTCACGCCCTTCGGGTACGAGACCGGCGTTTCCCAGAAGGCGTCGCCGCTTTGCAGGTTGATCGCCGCGAACGAGCCGCCCGGGAACCCGGCCAGCACGGCCTGTTCGCCCGCGAACGTCATGCCGGCCGAAACGCGCAGGTTCAGCGGCACGGCGCGGTTGCGGTAGATCCACTTCTGCTCGCCCGTCTGGCCGTTGAAGGCGACGATCTGGCCGTCGATCGTGCGCACGATCACGAGGCCGTTGCCGACGAGCGGCGGCGAGATGATCTCGCCCGGCGCCTTGGCCTGCCACGAGAGCTTGCCATTCGAGTCGAGCACGTAGACGTCACCCTTCAGGCCGCCGACTGCCGTGAGATTGCCGTCGCTGCCCACGCCCGCCGAGAGGTCGTCCTTGAGCTTGGTGCGCCAGACGTCCTTGCCCGATGCGGCGTCGATCTTCGCGACCGAGCCGTTCTCGCCCGCCGCGTAGACGGCGTCGCCCACGGCGACCGGCGCGAACAGATAGCGGCCCGCCTTGCCGACACTCGACTTCCACACCTGCTGGACGTCCAGCGCCGGCTTGAATTCGGTCAGCGGCACCGGCACGCGGCGCACGTCTTTCGTCGATGAGCAGGCTGCGAGAGCCAGGACGGTCATCGCGAGCGCGACGGGCACAACGGTTCGTTTCAGCAGATTCATCGGTGAACGACGCATGAATGAAGTTGGTTTGAATGGTTTCGCAACGCGGCGCGCACGTCCGGCACACTTCGCAATTTAGCCAGCGATTCAGCCGCCGAGCGCATCCAGCTTGAACTGAATCAGCTGACGCTCGGAAGCGTCGCTCTTCGGCAGGCTGTCGAGGGCCAGCTTGTAGGCAGCGCGCGCGTCGTCGCGCTTGCCGGCCGCGGCCAGCAGATCGCCGCGACCGTCGGCTACGATGCCCTTGAACGGACCCGAATCGGGTTGCGGAATCAGCGCGAGGCCCTGATCGTAGGCCTTTTCGTCGAGCAGGAGCGAAGCGAGACGCAGCTTTGCGATCTGGCGGAATTCGTCGTCCTTGGCGTGGTCGGCGGCCCATTGCAGCTGTGCCTTCGCGCCGGCCGTGTCGCCCGCCATATAGAGCGCCTTGGCCACGCCGAGCGCCGTCATCTGCGCGTACGCCGTGCTGCCGAAGCGATCTTCCATGTCGGACGCCACGCGCGTGAGCATGGCCTTGTCGCTGCTGTTCGCGGCCTGCTGCACCTGGTCGTACAGCACGGCGGCTTCGGCCGCCTCGCGGCGCTGCCAGAAGTTCCAGCCGTTCCACGCTGCGAGCGCGAGCAGAACGATCAGCACGACCCACGTAGTGGCGTTACCCCACTGCCCCCACCATGCCTTGAAGCTCTCGATCGATTCCTGTTCGTCGTGGTAACTCATCGCGTAGCGATTCCTCGTTTATTCTGAAGCCTGTTTTCGAATGCGCAGCGACCTGGGCAGCCCCACCGGGCGGCCCCTTGGGCGGCCCTGTTAGTCGTCGCCGTCTTCGGCGGATGCAACCATCGCATTGATCAGATATTCGGTCAAGTCCTCAAGCGCTACCGTTTGTTGCTCGCTGCGGGCCTCCGCAGCCGTGCCGCGCAGCGCCTTCACACCGGCCTCGCCCCTGGCCACTTCGTCCTCGCCGAGCACGACGGCAAAGGCCGCGCCGCTGGCATCCGCGCGCTTCATCTGCGACTTGAAGCTCGCGCTCTGACCGTCGGCGCTGCAATGCAAGATCACGTCGAGACCCGTATCGCGCAGACGCTCCGCCACGATGAACGCCTGCTCGCGCGCGGCTTCGCCCTGGTGGACAACGTAGACGTCGCAACCATCTTCTTCCGGCACGAGGTCCTCTTCCTTGAGCAGTTCGAGAATGCGCTCGATGCCCATGGCCCAGCCGCACGCTGCCGTCGGCTTGCCGCCCAGCTGCTCGATCAGCGGATCGTAACGACCGCCCGCCGCGACGGTGCCCTGCGCGCCGAGCTTGTCGGTCACCCACTCGAACACGGTCAGATTGTAGTAATCGAGACCACGCACGAGACGCGGGTTGATCTTGAACGGGATGTTGTTCGACTTGAGAATGCGCTGCAGCCCGTCGAAGTGCGCACGCGATTCTTCGCCGAGGAAGTCGATCAGCTTCGGCGCCTTGTCCGCGATCTCCTGCAGCGCGGGATTCTTCGTGTCGAGCACGCGCAGCGGGTTCGTGTAGAGGCGGCGCTTGCCGTCTTCGTCGAGCAGCTCGACGTGCTGCTCGAGATACTTGATGAGCTCGACGCGATGCGCCGCACGTTCTTCGGCCACGCCGAGCGAGTTGATCTCGAGCTTGATGCCGGTGAGGCCGAGGTCGTCCCAGAGGCGTTGGCACATCAGGATGATTTCAGCGTCCGCATCGGGGCCCGCGAAACCGAGCGCTTCGACGCCCACCTGATGGAACTGGCGATAGCGGCCGCGCTGCGGACGCTCGTGACGGAACATCGGGCCGATGTACCACAGGCGCTTCGGACCGTCGTAGAGCATGTTGTGCTCGATCGACGCGCGCACGGCGGCCGCCGTGCCTTCCGGGCGCAGCGTGAGGTTCTCGCCGTTGAGCGCGTCGGTGAAGCTGTACATCTCCTTCTCGACGATGTCGGTCACTTCTCCGATGCCGCGCGTGAATAGTTGCGTGTGCTCGACGATCGGCGTGCGGATATTTTGATAGCCGTACGAACGAAGCAGCGACTTCACCGTGGTTTCGAAGAATTCCCACAGCCCTGCCTCCTGCGGCAGGATGTCGTTCATGCCCTTCACGCCCGAGAGCTTTTCGGGCTTGCGTTTTTGTTCA
This sequence comes from Paraburkholderia sp. EG286B, assembly GCF_040965655.1. NCBI lineage: Bacteria > Pseudomonadati > Pseudomonadota > Betaproteobacteria > Burkholderiales > Burkholderiaceae > Paraburkholderia > Paraburkholderia sp. EG286B. The sequence goes on from NZ_JBFRCF010000002.1 coordinate 362,916, forward strand.
GTCATTGCGTTGCGAATTGGCTTTATGCGGTTGTGCGTATCGAGCGACAAGCGGGCTACATGCGAACTACAAACGGATCGACCCGCCTGCTCAGTTCGTCGCTTCGGCCTTGCCGTACTTGCGCGCGACGTAGTCGCTCACGATCTGCTGGAATTCTTCGGCGATGTGCTCGCCGCGCAGCGTCTTCACCTTCTCGCCGTCGATGAAGACCGGCGCCGCGGGGTTCTCGCCCGAGCCCGGCAGGCTGATGCCGATGTTCGCGTGCTTCGACTCGCCCGGGCCGTTCACGATGCAGCCCATCACGGCAACGTTCATCGTCTCGACGCCCGGATACTCGTCGCGCCACAGCGGCATCTGCGCGCGCAGATAGCCCTGGATCTGCGAAGCCAGTTCCTGGAACAGCGTGCTGGTCGTGCGGCCGCAGCCGGGGCACGCGATGACCATCGGCGTGAACGAGCGCAGGCCCATGGTCTGCAGGATTTCCTGGCCGACCACGACTTCGCCCGTGCGCGCACCGCCCGGTTCCGGCGTGAGCGAGATGCGGATCGTGTCGCCGATGCCCTGCTGCAGCAGCACGGAAAGCGCCGCCGTCGACGCGACGATGCCCTTCGAGCCCATGCCCGCTTCCGTCAGGCCCAGGTGCAGCGCGAAATCGCAACGCTTCGCGAGTTCCTGGTAGACCGCGATCAGGTCCTGCACGCCGCTCACCTTGCACGACAGGATGATCTTGTCGCGGCCGAGGCCGAGTTCGACGGCTCGTTCCGCCGAGCCGATGGCCGACTGAATGAGCGCTTCGTACATCACGCTCTGCGCTTCCCATGGCTCCTTGCGCGCGCCGTTCTCGTCCATCATGCGCGCGAGCAGGTCCTGGTCGAGGCTGCCCCAGTTCACGCCGATACGCACCGGCTTGTCGTACTTGATGGCCGCTTCGATCATCTGCGCGTACTGCGTGTCGCGCTTCGCGCCCTGGCCCACGTTGCCCGGGTTGATGCGGTACTTCGACAGCGACTCGGCGCAGGCGGGATAGTCGCGCAGCAGCAGGTGGCCGTTGTAGTGGAAGTCGCCGACGAGCGGCACCATCACGCCCATGCGGTCGAGCTGCTCGCGGATATGCGGCACGGCCGCTGCCGCTTCCGGCGTGTTGACCGTGATACGCACGAGCTCCGAACCCGCCTGCGCGAGTTCCTTGATCTGGATCGCGGTGCCGATGGGGTCCGCGGTGTCGGTGTTGGTCATCGACTGCACGCGCACCGGCGCGTCGCCGCCGATCGTCACCAGCTGGCCGCCCCAGCGCACATGCACGGCATGCGACTTGCGGCGCGGCGCGTGGCCGCCGAGAACCGGCTCGTTCGAGCAGATCTGACTGTTGCTGGTCGAGGATTGCGTTTCGCTTTGCATCGAAAAACCCATTTACGCCTCACGCGCACTAGCGCCGGCTAGCCGGCGGCGGCACTGCGTGAATTGAAAAAGCGTCGCGGCCGGCAATGAGACTTGCCAGGCCGCGACGCATGCCATGTCTTGATCAGGGCAGCACGAAGCGCGCGACATTGCCACGCGCCGACGCGTACTTCGACGTGTCGACCGGCTGGCCGTCGATGGTCATCGACTCGATGCCGGCCTTGTTGCCCACGGTGACCTTGAGCGGCTCGGTGCCGCTGATCTCACGCGCGTCGCTGCCGTGGATCAGCCCCGAGAAAACTTCCTTGCCATCTTTCTGGCGCACATTGACCCAGGTGTCCTGCGTCACGCGGATCGCGAACGTCGAGGTATCGGCGCCGTTGTCGGCTGCCGCGGCCTGCGCTGCCGCTGCGGCCGGCGCGCTCGCCGCCTGGGCGCGCGCAGCGCTTGCCGCGTTGGCAACGGCCGCCGCCGGTGCGGCGCTTGCAGCGGCAGGCTTCGCGGCCTGCGGCGCCGGTTGCGTCGCTTGCGGCGCGGGTTGCGCAGCTTGAGGCGCAGGTTGCGCAGCTTGCGGTGCGCTCGCCGCAGCGCCTTGATCGGGCGCCGCGTTGGCGTTGTCGCCCGCATCGTTTGCGTCAGCCGTCTGCGGCGCTGCGGACTGATCCGCGCCCTGGGCGTCCGATGCATCTGCGCTGCCGGTTGCAACGCCCTGCTGGACCGTCGGCGACGATGCGCCCGTCTGCACACTCGCGCCGTTCGCCATCGCCTTCAGGCGCGCAAACCAGGCCGACGATTCGCCACTGTTCGTGTGCCACATGGAAATCGCGAGCACCGCGATAACGATGATCGCCACGCCCCACAACCACGAAGCGCGGCGGCGCGGAGCCCGCGCGCCACTGCCGCCGAGCGAGAGCGAGACGCGGCCGCGCGGCAGATCGGAGCCCGCCGAAGCCGGCATCGACAGATCCGGCTGCGCCATGCCGCGCTCGCGGCGCAGCGCCTGCGTGAACGGCGCGGAATCGGTACCGAGCAGCTTCGCGTAGGCACGCACCACGCCGAGCGCGAACGTCGTGTCCGGCAGGTGGCTGATATCGCCCGCTTCGAGTTCGCGCAGCTTCGACACCGACACCTTCAGGCGTGCCGAGACATCTTCGATCGCCCAACCCTTGGCCTCGCGCAGCTGCGCAAGACGCGCGCCGGCCGCGGCCATCGTGTCGGGCACTGCCTGCACCGGCGAAGGTGTGGCGCCCGGCGCCGAACGACCTGCGTTGCTGTCAGTTCCGTCTGTCCCGAAAGGGTGCTGCGGCTCGCTCATCCCAAAGTCCTTGCGTCGATTCTTTTCAATACTGGAACCGGTTGGGCGCGTCCCGCCCCGCCTCTACCCGATTCGCAGACCGTTTATAACAAAATGTGCGGCCAGTGTGCCGCTTCCGATCGCTTCTGCAACGTTTCTTTTACTACCGCCCACGGCCGCGCGTTTCCCCCGCACGCGGCCATCGGCCCTCCTGATGCCGGTTCAGTGCTGAACCGGCCGTACTTCGATGACCTTGCCCGCGGCCCGGCCCGTGCGCTCAGCAAGGCGCGTGCGGTCCTTCACTTCGCCGGCGAGCTGCCCGCAGGCCGCGTCGATGTCGTCGCCGCGCGTCTTGCGCACGGTCGTGACGACGCCCGCATCCATGAGGATCTGCGCGAAGCGCTTGATCTGGTCCGATTTCGAGCGCAGCAAGCCCGACTCGGGGAACGGATTGAACGGGATCAGATTGAATTTGCATGGCACGTCACGCGTCACGGCGAGCAACTGGCGTGCGTGCTCTTCCGTGTCGTTGACGCCGTCGAGCATGCAGTACTCGAACGTGATGAAGTCGCGCGGCGCCACTTCCAGGTAACGCTGGCACGCCGCCATCAACTCGCGCAGCGGGTACTTGCGGTTGAGCGGCACGAGTTCGTCGCGCAGCGCGTCGTTCGGTGCGTGCAAGGAAACGGCGAGCGCCACGGGCAGCTCGGCGCCGAGACGATCCATCATCGGCACGACGCCCGACGTAGAGAGCGTGACGCGCCGGCGTGACAGGCCGTAGGCGTTGTCGTCGAGCATCAGGCGCATGGCGGGCACGACCGCGTCGTAGTTCAGCAGCGGCTCGCCCATCCCCATCATCACGACGTTCGTGATGACGCGTTCGCCCTTGCCGTCACCGCCGGTCGCACGGCCTCCAGCCTCGCCCAGAAGCGAGGCGCGCAGGGCGAATTCCGCCATGCGCAGCTGGCCGATGATCTCGGCGGTGGTGAGATTGCGTGAAAAACCTTGCTTGCCGGTGGAGCAAAACCGGCAGTTGACCGCGCATCCCGCCTGCGACGACACGCACAGCGTGCCGCGGTTGTCTTCGGGGATGAACACGGTTTCGACCGCGTTGCCGTTGCCGACGTCCACGAGCCACTTGCGCGTGCCGTCGGAGGAAACGTTGTCGCTGATGATGCCTGGCATGCCGATGGTGGCGCGCCCTTTGAGCTTCTCGCGCAGCGATTTGGCGAGATCCGTCATGCCGTCGAAGTCGGCGGCGTTGTACTGATGGATCCAGCGCTGAAGCTGTTTGGCGCGAAACGGCTTCTCGCCCAGGCTCTCGCAATAGGCGACGAGCCCTTGGGCGTCGAGATCGAGAAGGTTGACGGTGGAACTGCTCGTCATGTCGAATCCTGCCATTTCAGTGCGAGAGCGCGCTCACCGCCCGCGCTGCCCGGCTGCCTGCGCACTTGCGCGGCATCGGGAACTGGACGGTGAGCGTCATCGCCGTTCGCGACCCTATGCTACTACTGCAGTCAGCTCGCGCCGTGCTTAGCGCGAGTAGACGTTGACTTGCGGGAAGAAGAACGCGACTTCCACGGCTGCCGTTTCAGCGGCGTCCGAGCCGTGCACGGCGTTCGCGTCGATGCTGTCGGCGAAGTCGGCGCGGATCGTGCCCTTCTCAGCCTTCTTCGGATCGGTTGCGCCCATCAGATCGCGGTGCTTCAGGATAGCGTTCTCGCCTTCCAGAACCTGAATCACGACCGGACCCGAGATCATGAAATCGACGAGGTCCTTGAAGAACGGGCGCGCTGCGTGAACAGCATAGAACTTCTCAGCGTCGGCGCGCGAGAGGTGAACCATGCGGGAGGCAATGATCTTCAGGCCAGCGTTTTCGAAGCGGCTGTAGATCTGGCCGATCACGTTCTTCGCCACTGCGTCCGGCTTGATAATCGACAGGGTGCGTTCGATCGCCATAAAAACTCCAGAAAATTAAGAGGTTACAGATTCAAATGAATCCGCAATTGTAGCATGTTCCCATGTATGATTGCGATTGAACCCTCATAGCCCGGCAAACCGGGGCAAATGAGCGCAAGCCGGGCACATGCACTGCGCTGCCGTACCATTCAGAGAGGCTTAAGATTGGCGGCATACGCTGTGGAAACATAACGGAAACTGTGTGGCAACCCGTTGAAACTCTGGGTCGGCGCACTTATCTTATGGGGGAGCGGACCGCGCACCTGCGCGCCCTCACCCACGCGTCTCACGCAAGGAGAAAGCATGAACGAGTATCCCTATAACTTCGGCCGCGGCGGCAGCGTCACCTCGGCGGAGACCCGCAACCGCGTACTGCGCAACACCTACTGGCTGCTCGCGCTGTCGATGGTGCCGACGGTGCTCGGCGCGTGGGTGGGCGTCGCGACCGGCTTCTCGCTTTTTGCCGCTACCAGCCCGGCCATGAGCCTGCTCGCGTTCTTCGCGATCGCCTTCGGTTTCATGTTCGCCATCGAGCGCACCAAGAACAGCTCGATCGGCGTGTTCGTGCTGCTCGGCTTCACGTTCTTCATGGGCCTGATGCTCTCGCGCCTGCTGTCGTTCGTCCTCGGCTTTTCGAACGGCCCACAGCTCATCATGCTAGCGTTCGGCGGCACCGGCATCATTTTCACCGCCATGGCCACCATCGCCACGGTCAGCAAGCGCGACTTCTCGGGCCTCGGCAAGTGGCTCTTCATGGGCGTGATCGTGATCCTGCTGGCCGGCGTCGCGAACATGTTCCTGCAGCTGCCCGCGCTGATGCTCACGGTTTCGGTGCTCGCCATCGCGATCTTCTCGGCCTACATGCTGTTCGACGTGCAGCGCGTCGTGAACGGCGGCGAGACGAACTACATCTCGGCCACGCTCGCGATCTATCTGGACCTGTATAACGTGTTCACGAACCTGCTGGCCATCCTCGGCATCTTCGGCGGCAATCGTAACTAAAGTCTAATCAAAGCTTGGCGGGGCCGGATCGATGGATTCCCGCCTCAGCAAGCAAAAAGCCCATGACTTTCGTCATGGGCTTTTTTCGTCTATTCGTTTGGCCGCGTCGCGGGCGCGGGACTCAGAGCGCAATCCAGTCGAAACCCTCGGCTTGCGAAGCGACCCCGATCTGCGTCGCGGCATTTCCCAGAATCGCAGCCATCGCCGCGCGCGCAAGCTCCGGCGTGTTGTTCTGCTGGCTCAGGTGCGCGGCGATCAAATGCCGCAGCTTCGCGCGATCGAGCCCCGCGAGGATACCGCCGGCCGCCTCGTTGTTCAGATGGCCATGCGACCCACCGATGCGCGCCTTGAGCGAAGCCGGATAACGGCTCGCCGCGAGCATCTCGAGGTCGTGGTTGCATTCGAGCACCAGTGCGTCACAGCCGCTCAGCACGTTGCTGATATGCGAGGTCGACTCGCCGACGTCGGTCAGTACGCCAAGCCGGCTCGCGCCGTCGCTGAACACGAACTGCAGCGGCTCGCGCGCGTCGTGCGGCACCGTGTAGGGCAATACGCCGAGTTCGCCGATCTCGACCGTCTCGTCGCCCCACAAGACGTTGAGTTCGACGCCTGCGGCGTCGTCGGCGCCCACGGCCTGCGCCGTGCCCCAGCTCATGTAAAGCGGAATCGACCAGCGGCGCGCGAGCGTGAGCGCGCTGCCGACGTGATCGCTGTGTTCGTGGGTGATGAGAATCGCCGTTAGCGCGTCGGCGGCCAGCCCCGCGCGGGCGAGGCGCCGCTCGACTTCCTTCGCTGAGAATCCGCAGTCGAGCAGCACGCGCGTGGGCGTCGTGCCGCTGCCTGCTTCTACGACCAGTGCGTTACCCTCGCTGCCGCTGCCGAGGCTCGCAAATCGCATATCAGCGCACGTTAGTTCAGCTGCGCGTGGAGCGCGGAGACGATACGCTGTGCGTCCGACGAGGTGTCGACGCGGCCGCTCTGGTCGACCACGGCAACCTGGGTCGAATTGCCCGTCGAGCGCACGGCTACGCGGTATTCCGGACCCTGATCCTTCGTGGCCTTCTTCGGGTTGTAGAAAAGCTTGCCGAGCAGGCCGTCACCCTTGAGCTCCTGCATCGAATCGGCGTAGCGCACGAAGTAGAGGCCCTTCTCGCGGTCGCGATTGTCGACCGTAAAGTTCGTGCGGTCGAGCGCGAGGCCCACACGCAGCCACGCGGTGTCGAACGCTTCGGGCAAGTCGAGCGTCGTGCCGTCAGGACCGGCGGCGACCTTGACGCCAGCCGTCGACGGGCGCGCATCGGTCAGCAGTTGCTTGGACTGCGCGTCGGTCAGGCCGAACTTCTGCATGATCTTGGCGAGGAAGGCGGCTTCGAGTGCCGGGTCGCGCGGACGCTCGACCCACTTCGACCCCGTCTTGTCCTGCCCCGTCAGCACTTCTTCCATGGCGTTATGCGTGACGGAAATGTCCGTTTGACCGTCCGGGCCACGCGAGACCAGCACGCGGAAGCGGTCGCGCGTGCCCGACGAGTACGCGAAGTCGATCACGCGGCCGATCGTGCGGCGGAACCAGTCGTCCGGAATGTTGGCGCGGTTCTCGGCCCAGTCGGTCGTCATGATGCCCGTGGACGGCGAATCGGTCGTCAGCGTGAAGCCATTTTCCGTCCAGAATTCCTGCAGCTGCGGCCAGACGTCGTCAGGCGAGCGGCCGTCCACCACGAGCCAGCGGCGGTCGCCGTCGCGCTCCACGTGCATGCCGAACGGGTCCTGCGCATCCGGCACGCCGAGCGTGGCGTTGCCGGCCGGCATGACCGTGCGCTGAGCGGAGCCGCCAAGCGTGATCGTGGGCGGCGGCGCGACGTACTTCTGGTCGTTCGGCGCCGACGACAGATCCTGCGGCACATTCAGCGGCGGCGCGGTCGGCGTGTCCTTGTAGTTGACGCGATCGGACGCGAACATGTCGTTCAGCGACTCGCAACCTGCGAGCGACCCGAGGGCAAGCGCCAGCACCGCCATGCGGGTTGCGTGGAGGGAAAAAGCGGAACGTTTCATGTGGGCCTTCGTGATACGGGAACGCTAAGCCTTGCTCTTCGAGACGGTGGACCGAGGTCGGTCCGAGGTCTTTCAGTGATTGGGCGGCTGGGCCGTGGCGGCGTCGGTTGATAAATCGGCGGCTGGCTGATCGGATCAGCCAGCCAGACCGGCTTCGCGCAGCGCGGCGCGCACCACGTCGTGGTAGCGCGCGTCGAGCGGCGTGAGCGGCAGTCGGATGCCGCCTTCGATGCGGCCGAGTTCCTGCAGCGCCCACTTCACCGGAATCGGATTCGATTCGATGAACAGGTTCTTGTGCAGCGACAACAGCTTCATATGGATCGCACGCGCCGTTTTCGCGTCGCCTGCGAGCGCGGCCTTGCACAGGTCGCTCATCTGGCGCGGCGCAACGTTCGCGGTCACCGAAATATTGCCGTGGCCGCCAAGCAGCATCAGCGCGATCGCCGTGGGATCGTCGCCGCTGAAAATCTTGAAGCCTTTCGGCGCATGCTTGATGAGGTGCGCGGCGCGGTCGATGTTACCCGTCGCTTCTTTCACCGCGATGATGCCCGGCACTTCGGCCAGACGCAGGATGGTCTCGTTCGCCATGTCCGCGACCGTACGGCCCGGCACGTTGTAGAGGATGACGGGCAGGTCCACGTCCTCCGCGATCTTCGCGAAGTGGCGGTACATGCCTTCCTGGGTCGGCTTGTTGTAATAGGGCACGACCTGGAGCGACGCCTGTGCGCCCACTTCCTTCGCGTGCTTCGTGAGTTCGATCGCCTCGGCGGTGGAATTGCCACCGGCGCCCGCGATGATCGGCATACGGCCGGCAGCGTGCTCGACCGCCGTCTTGATCATCAGGATGTGTTCTTCGACGTCCAGCGTGGCGGACTCCCCGCTCGTACCGACGACGACGAGGGCATCCGTCCCCTCTTCCACGTGCCAGTCGATCAGTTTGCGGAATGCCGGCAGGTCGAGACTGCCGTCCCTATGCATGGGGGTGACGATCGCGGGAATGCTGCCTTGCAGCGTAATGCCGTCCTGAGTGCCGTTAGCCATGAAACGCCAGAAAAATGAGTCGGTTAAACCGCGATTGTAGCGGATTAGCCGGTCAGATCGTAACGCGTTACGGGTAGGCCCTGGTTCTCAGGTACATTACTGGCTCTTTCGAGGGACACTGAGGTCGTTTTTTCCCGTACCGCGCAGATGCGCTGAATATACGCCTCACGCGGTTCCGAAAGAAATCCGTCCTGATAGGCGATTACCCGCAGCGCAGGCGTACAGACGGCCAATAACTCGCCCGGAGCGAGCAGGAAAGCGGGGTTCGATGGCTTTCCGACGGTCTCGTTGCCTTGCGCGAAGGTTTCGTAAATCAGGACGCCGCCCGGCGCCAGCGCCTCAATGAGACGGGGCATGAGCGGGCGATGCAGGTAGTTCGTGACGACGACGGCCGCGAAGCGGGCGTCCGCTGCGAGCGGCCAGGGCGCGCCTTCGAGGTCGCACTCTAACGTCGCGACACCCGCTACGTCATGCAACGTGGCGAGCGCGGCGGCGTCGCGATCGAGCGCCGTTACCGGGTGCCCCTGGCTGGCCAGCCAGCGCGTGTGCCGGCCCGCGCCGGAAGCCACGTCGAGCACCGTGCCGCCGGGCGCGATGAGGTGCGCCCAGCGGCGCACCCAGCGCGACGGCTCGGAAAGCCCATGGGCGTGCGAACCGGCGGCAGGCGTCGACGTCATCGGCTCGATCAGCTGTACGAGAGGCCCATGGCCTCGCGCACGTCGCGCATCGTCTCGTTGGCGAACTTGCGCGCCTTGTCGCAACCGTCCGCGACGATTGCACGCAGCAGCGACGGGTCGTCCATGTACTTCTGAGCGCGCTCGAGCATGGGCTGCTGCTCGCGCAGGATGCCCTCGATCACGGGCTGCTTGCACTCCAGACAGCCGATGCCGGCCGAACGGCAGCCCTTCTGCACCCAGTCGTGCGTCTGCTCGTCGGTGTAGACCTGGTGGAGCTGCCACACCGGGCACTTGTCCGGATCGCCCGGATCGGTGCGGCGCACGCGCGCGGGGTCGGTCGGCATGGTGCGGACCTTTTTCGTGATCGACTCGGCGTCTTCGCGCAGGCCGATGGTGTTGCCGTACGACTTCGACATCTTCTGGCCGTCGAGACCCGGCATGCGCGAGGCTTCCGTGAGCAGCACCTGCGGCTCCGGCAGGATGATCTTGCGCGAGCCTTCGAGGTAGCCAAAGAGGCGCTCGCGATCGCTCATCGAAAGGCTTTGCGACTCCGAAAGCATCGCGCGGGCCTGTTCGAGCGCCTCTTCATTGCCTTCCTGCTGATAGGCGTTGCGCAGCTCGTGGTAGAGCTTCGAGCGCTTGCCACCCAGCTTCTTCGCCGCATCGTTGGCCTTCTCTTCGAAGCCCGGCTCGCGGCCGTACATGTAGTTGAAGCGGCGGGCCATTTCGCGCGCCATTTCGACGTGTGGCACCTGATCCTCGCCCACCGGCACGAGCGACGCACGGTACAGCAGGATGTCGGCGGCCATCAGCACCGGATAGCCGAGGAAGCCGTAGGTACCGAGGTCCTTGTCGCGCAGCTTCTCGATCTGCTCCTTGTAGGTCGGCACGCGTTCGAGCCAGGACAGCGGCGTGCTCATGCCGAGCAGCAGCGCGAGTTCGGCGTGCTCGGGCACGCGGCTCTGGATGAAGAGCGTGGCCTGGTTCGGGTCGATGCCCGAGGCGAGCCAGTCGATCAGCACGTCCCAGACGTTCTTCTCGATGACATCCGGCGTTTCGTAGTGCGTGGTGAGCGCATGCCAGTCGACCACGCAGAAGAAGCACGGATACTCGGACTGCAGGCGCACCCAGTTTTTCAGCACGCCGTGATAGTGGCCGAGGTGCAGCGACCCGGTGGGCCGCATGCCGGAGAAGATACGGTCTGGGAACATGATGTTATGAAAAGAGCGACACAAGTGGGGTAAGGATGGCCGTGACCGCGTCGTAACCTAGACTCACGAGCGGGCGCAGCCAGAATCGCGTGAAGATGCCACTCACGAGCAACCCCATCACGATGATGAAACCATAGGGCTCGATACGGGCGAGCGCAATGCTTGCGCGCGTGGGCAGGAGCGCCCCGAGCACGCGGCCGCCGTCGAGCGGCGGCAGCGGAAAGAGGTTCAGCACGCCGAGCACGAGATTCACGCCCACGCCGGCGGCGGCCATGCGCGTGAAGAACGGCTCGTCCACGCCGAGCACCGCGAGCCCCACGCCGAACACGCCCCATACGATGGCCTGCACGAAGTTGCACAGCGGTCCGGCCGCCGCGACCCACAGCGTGCCCCAGCGCGGATTGCGCAGATTGCTGAAGGCGATCGGCACGGGCTTCGCGTAACCGAACACGAACGCGCCGTTCGTCAGGAAATAGAGCACGAGCGGCATGGCGATCGTGCCGATCGGGTCGATGTGGCGCATCGGGTTGAACGAGACGCGCCCGAGCACATACGCGGTGTTGTCGCCGAGCATGCGCGCGACGTAGCCGTGCGCGGCTTCGTGCAGCGTGATCGCGAAGATCACGGGCAAGGCGTAGACGACGATCGTCTGAATCAGATTGGCTTCCATGGCGGGCTATTGTATCAATGCGTCAATGCGCTCAGGCCACGGTCATGCCGCGTTCATGCCGCGCAGGTCTCATCACGCCTCTTCTTCTTCGATGCCGAACGGCGCCAGCGAACCCCGCCCCGGCCGCACGAGCACTGGCTCCTCGCCCGTGAGATCGATCACGGTGGACGGCTCGCACGGGCACGCCCCGCCGTCGATCACGAGATCGACGTGTTTCTCGAGGCGCTCGCGAATCTCCTCGGGGTCGTTGAGCGGCTCGGTGTCGGGCGGCAGGATCAGCGTGGTGGCCAGCAGCGGCTCGCCCAGTTCTTCGAGAATCGCCAGCGGAATCGGATGACCGGGCACGCGCAGGCCGATGGTCTTGCGCGACGGATGCGAGAGACGCCGGGGCACTTCCTTCGTCGCCACCAGCACGAACACATATGGCCCCGGCGTCACCGACTTGATGAGCCGGTATTGGCGGTTGTCGACCATGGCGAAGTTTGCGAGTTCGGACAGATCCCGCACCATCAGCGAGAGCAGCGCCTTCTCGTCGAGCCCGCGGATGCGCCGCAGACGTTCGGCCGCGTGCTTGTCGTCGATGCGCGCGGCGAGCGCGTAGCTCGAATCGGTCGGCAATGCGATCACACCGCCGTCGCGGATGATCTCCACCGCCTGCTTGACGAGACGCGGCTGCGGGTTTTCTGGGTGAAGCCGAAAGAACTGGGACATGGCAGTAATCAGCTGACGAATGGCGATGAAAACAGCGGGCGATGAAAGCAGCGGGACGATGCGCGAGAACGGCAGGCGACTGCACGTAGTTACCACGAAGCGACGACAAAGCGGGATTGACCGGCGCGAAACGCCTTGCAGCAAACGGGCGGGATCAGTGGGCCGCGCGCCGTGCGCGGCCTACAGCCATCGCTCCCAGACAGGCTTGAGGTCGGAAGGCAAAGGCGGCAGCGTGCCGGGCTCGATCGCGTCGGGCCCGGGCGCATGGAAGTCGGAGCCGCGCGACGCCTCGAAGCCAAAGCGCCGCGCAACGGCCGCGTACTCGCCATACTGGTCGGGCGTATGGCTACCGGTGACGACTTCGATGGCCTTGCCGCCCAGATCGAGGAATTCGCCGAAGAGCGTGTCGAATTCGAGCTGGGTGTAAGCATAGCGGCCCGGATGCGCGATGATCGCCTCGCCGCCCGCCGCCTTGATCCACGCAACGGCGTCGGCGAGCTTGGCCCAGCGGTGCGCAACGTAACCGGGCTTGCCTTCGCCGAGCCAGCGCGAAAACGCGTCCTGGGTGTTCTGCGCACGGCCGCTCTCGACGAGAAAGCGAGCGAAATGGGTGCGCGAGACCAGGTCGGGATTCGAGACGTACTGGAACGCGCCTTCGTACGCGTCGGGAATGCCGAGTTCGCCGAGCCGCTCGCCAATCGCTTCGGCGCGCGCCGCGCGGCCGTCACGCGTGCGCGCGAGCCCGTCGACGAGCGCGGCGCACTCCGGGTCCACATGCAAACCGACGATGTGCACCGTACGCGACGCCCAGGTGACCGAGATCTCGACGCCGCTCAGATAGCGCATGCCGAGCGCCTCGGCCGCCTCGCGCGCTTCGCGCTGGCCGCCGAGCACGTCGTGATCGGTGAGCGCCCACAAGCCCACGCCACCCGCTTTCGCCAGCTGCGCGACGGCAGCCGGGGCCAGTTGCCCGTCGGAGACAGTGGAGTGACAGTGGAGATCGGCGTTCATTGGATGCGTGAAAAGGATGAACGTCCATTTTACTGCAACGCAGTGAAGTCGTCGGGCGGCGCCTCGTGCCTCGCCGCCACCCGAATTCGCACTCGAAGTGCCTTGCACTCAGGCGCAGAACGCCTCGATCAGGCGCGCGACCTCTTCCGGCTGGTCGTGGTGCACCATGTGCCCCGCCCCGTCGACGATCCGTTCGCGCCAGTCGGGAAACGCCTCGAAACGCTTCTTGAATGCGTCGATGGGCACCGCCCCGGCGAGCCGTGCGAGCGTTTCAGAGCCGGCGGCTTCGACGTGCAGCACCCTCGCGCTCACCTGCGACCAGATCGCCATCACCTCGTCGAGCTGGTACAGCAGCGGGCCGCGCATCTTGTGCGCCGGATCGCCGAGCAGCACGTAGCCGCCCTCGCCGTCCGGCTTCGACCAGTGTTGCGCGAGAAAGCGCGCGCGCGATGCGATCAGACGCGGATTGGTCTTCACGAGCCGCGCGGCCACCTCGTCGAGCGACGCGTACGAGCGCAGTTGCGGCGGCGTGCGCACCTCGTCGAGCCACTCGCGCATGCGGACCGGCGCCTGCCTGGGTGACGGCGCCGGCAGCCCGAAACCCTCCAGGTCGACCACACGCCGCACGCGCTCGGGCCGCACGCCCGCATAGAGGCACACGATGTTCGCGCCGAGACTGTGCCCGACGAGATCCACCTGCCCCTCGGGCGCGTAATGGGCGAGCAGCGCATCGAGATCGGCGAGGTAGTCGGGGAACCAGTAATTGCTGCCCTGCCCCTGCGCAACGGGCCAGTCGGACAGGCCGAAGCCACGCAGGTCGGGCGCGATGACCTGCCAGTCGCCGCCGCGAACATCGAGCGCATCGACGACGAACTGGAACGACGCCGCCACGTCCATCCAGCCGTGCAGCATGAACAGCACGGGCGCGCCCTCGGCGCCCCAGCGGCGCACGTGCAGCCGGATGCCGTTGACGTCGACGAATTCGGATCGGGATTGATTCATTTGCGCCGCCGCAAAAAAGAATGATCGTTCGATTATATAGGCGCTGGGCGCTTGCAGTACGTCATTCGTTCGACTGACGCCCCGTTGACTGCTTCGTGGCGGCCTGCTCCGCGGCGTCCTGGGCCGCCAGCGTGTCCAGTTCGGCTTCGTCGAAGCCCGCCGAGCGGCGCGCCTCGAAGTTGAACGGACCGCGCATGCGCGGCGCGTGGTACTGCTCCGCGAGCGTGATCCATGCCGCGTGCGGGTCGAGACCGCGCGCCTCGCACAGGTGGCGGAACCAATGGTTGCCGATGCGCACGTGTCCCACTTCGTCGCGCAGGATGATGTCGAGGATCGCGGCCGATGCCTCGTCGCCAGCCTGCTTCAGGCGCGCGCGGATGGGCGGCGAGGCGTCGAGCCCGCGCGCCTCCAGCACGCGCGGCACCAGCGCCATGCGCGCGAGCACGTCGGCGCTGGTGCGCTCGCACATCTCCCACAGGCCGTTGTGCGCGGGGAAATCGCCGTACGCGTGACCATAGTCGGCGAGCCGCGCACGCAGCAGCGAGAAGTGATACGCCTCCTCCGCCGCGACCTTGAGCCAGTCGGCGTAGAAGGCGTCGGGCATGGCGGGGAAGCGCCAGACCGCGTCGAGCGCGAGGTTGATCGCGTTGAATTCGATGTGGGCCAGCGCGTGCAGCAGCACGACGCGGCCTTGAGGCGTGCTCATGCTGCGGCGCTGCAGCTCGCGCGGCTCGACGAGCGGCGGCTCGGCGGGGCGGCCAGGCAAGCCGGCCGGCGTCGGGATAACGCGCTGCGGCTCCCAGCGAGGCGCAGCGGCCTGCGCCTGACTCTGCGCGTGCAGCGCGCGCACTGCATTGGCCTTGGCGACCGGGTCGCGTTCGCGCAGCGCGGCGAGTGCGGCGAGGCGCCAGCAGGGCTCGACATCGGTGGGTCCTGGGACGTCAGCGCTCGCGCCGGCGGCAGAGAAAACGGAATTCATCGGCAAAAGAAACAGGGACCGAAAAGCGGGAGTGGAAAACTGTCGCGCGGGGGCGCCCGAAAAGCCCCCAAGCGGACCGCGCACGCAACCGTTTACAATACGCGATTCACCTGCCTCGCGTCGTGCGCAGCCGTTGCGCGTCGCCCGCAGACCGGCAGCAGCCCCGAAAGACACAGGAGACTCAACACCGTGGCCATCTACAAGCTTGGCGAAGCCGCACCGACCATTCACGAAAGCGTGTTCGTCGCGGACAACGCGACCGTCATCGGCAAGGTCGAACTGGCCGAAGACTCGAGCGTCTGGTTCGGCGCGACGCTGCGCGGCGACAACGAGCCGATCACCGTCGGCGCGCGCAGCAACGTTCAGGAAGGCGCGGTGCTCCACACGGACCCCGGCTACCCGCTCACGCTCGAAGCGAACGTGACCGTGGGCCATCAGGCCATGCTGCACGGCTGCACCGTGAAGGAAGGCGCGCTGATCGGCATTCAGGCCGTGGTCTTGAATGGCGCGGTCATCGGCCGCAACTGTCTGGTTGGCGCGGGTGCGGTGGTCACGGAAGGCAAGGTGTTCCCCGACAACTCGCTGATTCTCGGCGCGCCGGCCAAGGTCGTGCGCGAACTGACCGAGGCCGACATCGCCGGCCTCAAGCGCAACGCGGATGTCTACGCGCAGCGCCGCGAATATTTCAAGGCGCAGCTCGTGCGCATCGGTTGAGAGCACGCTCTCGCCGTGTGCGGCGCGGGCCGCGCCGCCCCGATTGAAACGAAGGAAAAGATTGTGAACGACCAGTTGCAAAAATTCATGTTCAGCGCCGCGCCGGTGCGCGGCGAGATCGTCTCGCTGGGCAACACGTGGCAGGAAGTGCTCAAGCGCCGCCAGTATCCGGCGCCCGTGCGCACGGTGCTCGGCGAGATGATGGCGGCGTGCTCGCTGCTCTCGGCGAATCTCAAGTTCGACGGCACGCTGATCATGCAGATCTTCGGCGACGGCCCCGTGAAGATGCTGGTCGTGCAGTGCGGCTCGGATCTGACGATGCGCGCCACCGCCCGCCTCGGCGAAGACTTCACGGGCGAGAACGCCCTGCCGCTCGGCGAGGAACTCACGTTCGCCGACCTCGTCAATCCGGACGGCCAGGGCCGCTGCGTGATCACGCTCGATCCCGCGAAAAAGCAGCCGGGCCAGCAGCCCTACCAGGGCATCGTGCCGCTGAATGGCGAAGACGGCCCGCTCAAGTCGATCGCCGCCGTGCTCGAGCATTACATGCATCACTCGGAACAGCTCGACTCGCGCCTGTGGCTCGCCGCCAACGACGACCGCGCGGTCGGCATGCTGCTGCAGAAACTGCCGGGCGACGGCGGGATCGTGCCGCACCAGGGCGAGCACGACCTCGATACGTGGGAGCGTGTCTGCACGCTCGGCAGCACGCTCACGCGCGACGAAATGCTCAAGGAAGACGGCGAGACGCTGTTCCGCCGCCTCTTCTGGCAGGAGAACGTCCGTCACTTCGAGCCGCTTGCGCCGCGTTTCCAGTGTTCGTGCTCGCGCGAGAAGGTGGGCGCGATGCTCAAGATGCTGGGCCGCGAGGAAGTCGACGGCGTGATCGAGGAACGCGGTCATGTCGAGATTCATTGCGACTACTGCAATCAGCGCTATGAGTTCGACCCTGTGGATGTGGCGCAACTTTTTGCCGTGACGGGGCTCTCAGAAAGCGTGAGCCCCGCCGCGGAGCGTCGCCACTGAAGCAACCTGAGGCGCACAAGGGCACATTGAGGCGATAACACCGAGGCGGCGCAACGCGAGTTGCGTCGCCGCCCCGCGCAGCGGCACGCAGGCAGGACCGGGAACCGTGTTGAAATGCGGCGCTGCCTTCATCGCAAATTGCTTAGGCGTCCGACAGATGGAGAGAGCATGATCAAGAACAAGCGCTTCATACGTCCCTTCGCACGTCCACTACGCGAGCGCATGCCGCGCGTGAGCGCGTTGCTCGTACTCACAACGCTCGGCGCGGCCGTTGCGTCGACGAGCGGCTGCATGATGGACCCGCCGGGCCCGTCGCCAATCTACAGCCGGCTGCCCCCGGCGCAGTCGGGCCTCCCGGCCAACGCGCCCGTGCTCACGCCCGACGAGAAGGCACGCTACGACGCGATCGACCGTCAGGTACTCGCCGAGCAGGACAACGCCATGGCTGCGGAAGCTGCCGCACAAGCCTGGTCGCGCGCGTATGCGCCGCCGGTCTCCGTCTACGGCAGCTATTACAGCGGCGGCTGGGGGCACGGCTGGGGTACCGGGATTGGCTACGGCTATCCAGGTTGGGGCTGGTGATCGCGCGGCTTCGCGACGTGAACGCTCAGAACAAAAAAAGGCGCGGCTCAATGCCGCGCCTTTTTGTTTGCTCCTGGCTTGCTCGCCTGCTCGGCGCAAGCGGACCGCTCAACCCGCCTTCTTCGCTTCCTTCGCGTGCCCGTGTTTCTTCTCCGGCACACGCGAAACGGGGTTCGGCACCACCCTCACCGGCGCCGCCGACATCTCGCCGCGCGTCGAGGTATTCGACGAACCGCTCGGCGTAACCGGCGGCGTCTGGTTCGGCGAGACGAACTGCACGAACACCTCGCTGTCCTTCACCATGCCCATCTCATAGCGGGCCCGCTCCTCGACCGCCGCCGTGCCGTTCTGCAGATCCTGCACTTCGCCCGCTATGCGTTCGTTGCGCAGTTTCTCGTCGTCGTTCTGCTTTTGCTGCTGCGCGAGTTGCTGCTGCAGTTCGTGGACACGCAGCCAACCACCATGGCCCCACCAGAGCGGATACTGGATCAGCACGAGCAGGATGATCAGAACGACAGTGACAAGCCGCATGAAAGGTGCCGGATAAATACACGCCGCCCTGCGCTATACGCAGGGCGGCGGAGAGAGATGACGGAGGGTGACAGCAAGGCTGCTGCCGGCGCTGGGTCCGCTTAGCGGAGGTTATAGAACGCCGACTTGCCCGGGTAGCTGGCGATATCACCGAGATCTTCCTCGATGCGCAGCAGCTGGTTGTACTTCGCGATGCGGTCGCTGCGCGAGAGCGAACCGGTCTTGATCTGACCCGCGTTCAGGCCCACGGCGATGTCGGCGATCGTCGAGTCTTCGGTTTCGCCCGAGCGGTGCGAGATCACGGCCGTGTAACCCGCGCGCTTGGCCATTTCGATGGCCGCGAAGGTTTCCGTCAGCGTGCCGATCTGGTTGATCTTGATCAGGATCGAGTTGGCGATGCCCTTCTCGATGCCTTCCTTCAGGATGCGCGTGTTGGTGACGAACAGGTCGTCGCCCACGAGCTGGACCTTCTTGCCGAGCTTGTCGGTCAGGAGCTTCCAGCCGGCCCAGTCGCTTTCGTGCATGCCGTCTTCGATCGAAACGATCGGGAACTTGTCGGCGAGCGTCGCGAGGTAGTCGGCGAATTCGGCCGACGACAGTTGCAGGCCTTCGCCCGCGAGCTGGTACTTGCCGTCGTGGTAGAACTCGCTCGCTGCGCAGTCGAGCGCGAGCAGCACGTCTTCACCGGCGCGGTAGCCAGCCTTTTCAATGGCTTGCAGGATGGTCGAGAGGCACTCGTCGTTGCTGCCGAAGTTCGGCGCGAAGCCGCCTTCGTCGCCCACTGCCGTGCTCATGCCGCGATCCGAGAGGATCTTCTTGAGCGCGTGGAACACTTCCGCGCCGCAACGCAGCGCTTCGCGGAAGGTCGGCTGGCTCACCGGCACGATCATGAATTCCTGGATGTCCAGGCTGTTGTTCGCGTGCGCGCCGCCGTTGACGATGTTCATCATCGGCACCGGCAGTTGCATCGCGCCCGAGCCGCCGAAGTAGCGGTACAGCGGCAGGCCGGCTTCTTCAGCGGCGGCCTTCGCCACGGCCATCGAAACGGCCAGCATGGCGTTTGCGCCGAGGCGCGACTTGTTGTCGGTGCCGTCGAGCTCGAGCAGGGTCTTGTCGAGGAAGGCTTGTTCCGACGCGTCGAGGCCCATGATCGCCTCGGAGATTTCGGTGTTGATGTGCTCGACGGCCTTCAGCACGCCCTTGCCGTTGTAGCGGCCGGCTTCGCCGTCGCGCAGTTCGATCGCTTCGCGCGAGCCCGTGGATGCGCCCGATGGCACTGCCGCGCGGCCCATCGTGCCCGATTCGAGCAGCACGTCGCATTCGACGGTGGGATTGCCGCGCGAATCCAGAATCTCGCGACCGATGATATCTACGATTGCACTCATGGTTTCCTCAGGAAATGACAGTAATTCTTGCGCGAGCTGCGCCGCCTGCTGCATCGGCCCGCGAGGCACAGTTTCTATGCTCGTTCGGGGCACACCGTCACATGGGACAGGCTGCGTGCTCGCCAGGTTCAACTTGCCGCAGCGCGAGGCTCACGTTCCCGTGACCGATGCGCTGCCACGCTGCCTTGTACATCGAGCGCGGTGCGGTGCGCCGCGCTGCTCCTCCATCGCGCCGCTCATGCAATCGAAGCGGCGCGCCGTACTACGTAATTCCCTGCTCAGCTGAAGTCGTTCTCGAGGAACGGCGTGCGCTTGACCGCCTGATCGAGCGTCACGAGGGTTTCGAGCAGGTCGGCCATGCGGTTCAGCGGCACGGCGTTCGGGCCGTCGGACTTGGCCTGCGCGGGGTTCGGGTGCGTCTCCATGAAGAGACCCGCCACGCCCGTGGCGACGGCCGCGCGGGCCAGCACCGGCACGAATTCGCGCTGACCGCCCGAGCTCGTGCCCTGCCCGCCCGGCAACTGCACCGAGTGGGTCACGTCCATCACGACCGGCGCACCCGTCTCGCGCATGATAGCGAGCGAGCGCATGTCCGAGACGAGGTTGTTGTAACCGAACGAAACACCGCGCTCGCAGGCGAAGAAGCGGTCTTCGGAAAGACCCGCCTCACGCGCGGCTTCGCGGGCCTTGTCGATCACGTTCTTCATGTCGTGCGGCGCGAGGAACTGGCCTTTCTTGATGTTCACAGGCTTGCCCGAGCGCGCGCACGCATGGATGAAGTCGGTCTGGCGGCACAGGAACGCGGGCGTTTGCAGCACGTCCACGACCGAAGCCACGGGCCCGATCTCTTCTTCCGTGTGCACGTCGGTCAGCACGGGCAAGCCGAGCTGACGCTTCACTTCGGAAAGGATGCGCAGGCCCTCGTCCATCCCGAGGCCGCGAAACGACTTGCCGCTCGAACGATTGGCCTTGTCGTAAGACGACTTGTAGATGAACGGAATGCCGAGCTTCGACGTGATTTCCTTCAGGCGGCCCGCCGTGTCGATCGTCATCTGTTCGGATTCGACGACACAGGTGCCTGCGATCAGGAAGAACGGCTTGTCGAGGCCTACCTCGAAACCGCACAGATTCATGCTTTCTCCTCGGCGCGCGCCTCATGGTGCGCGACTGCCGCTTCGACATACGCCTTGAAGAGCGGATGGCCGTCACGCGGCGTGGACGTGAATTCCGGGTGGAACTGGACGCCGACGAACCACGGGTGCATGTCGCGCGGCAGTTCCATCATTTCCGGCAGGTCTTCGGTCGGCGTACGGGCGCTGATGATAAGGCCGCCGGCTTCGAGCTTGGGCACGTAGCCGTTATTGACTTCATAACGGTGACGGTGACGCTCGTTCACGTCCTTGCCATAGATTTCTGCCGCGAGCGTGCCGGGCTTGATCGGGCAGCGCTGCGAACCGAGGCGCATCGTGCCGCCGAGGTCCGAGTCTTCGGTGCGCTTCTCGACCTTGCCTTCGCGGTCGGCCCATTCGGTGATGAGCGCCACGACGCGGTCGGGCGTGTCCGGATCGAATTCCGTGCTGTTCGCGTGCTTCAGGCCCACCACGTCGCGCGCGAATTCGATCACGGCGAGCTGCATGCCGAGGCAGATGCCGAGGTACGGCACCTTCGCTTCGCGAGCGTACTGGATGGCCTTGATCTTGCCTTCTGTGCCGCGACGGCCGAAACCGCCCGGCACGAGGATCGCGTCGAGATGCTTGAGGCTCTCGACACCCTCTTCGTCGATCTGCTCGGAGTCGATGTACTCGATGTTCACCTTCGCCGAGGTCTTGATCGACGCGTGGCGCAGCGCTTCGATGAGCGACTTGTACGACTCGGTCAGGTCGACGTACTTGCCGACCATGCCGATCGTGACTTCGTGCTTCGGATGCTCGAGCTTCTCGACCATTTCCGCCCAGATCGACAGATCGGCCGGCTTGGCGGAGAGCTTCAGTTCGTCGCAGACGATCGAGTCGAGGCCCTGGTCGTGCAGCATCTGCGGGATCTTGTAGATGCTGTCGGCGTCCCACACCGAGATCACGGCGTCTTCGGGCACGTTCGAGAACATCGAGATCTTCGAGCGCTCGTCGTCGGGGATGCGGCGGTCGGCGCGGCACAGCAGCACGTTCGGATAGATACCGATTTCGCGCAGCTTCTGCACGCTGTGCTGCGTGGGCTTGGTCTTGAGCTCACCCGCCGTCGCGATGAACGGCACCAGCGTGAGGTGCACGAAGCACGCGCTGTTGCGGCCAAGGCGCAGGCTCATCTGACGCGCGGCCTCGAGGAACGGCAGCGACTCGATGTCGCCCACCGTGCCGCCCACTTCGACGATCGCGACATCCGGCTCACCGCAGGTCGCCGATGCGGCGCCGCGCTCGATGAATGCCTGGATTTCGTTCGTGATGTGCGGAATGACCTGCACGGTCTTGCCCAGATAGTCGCCGCGGCGTTCCTTGCGGATCACCGATTCGTAGATCTGGCCCGTGGTGAAGTTGTTGGCCTTGCGCATCTTCGTGGTGATGAAGCGCTCATAGTGGCCGAGGTCGAGGTCGGTTTCCGCTCCGTCTTCCGTCACGAACACTTCGCCGTGTTGAAACGGGCTCATCGTGCCGGGGTCGACGTTGATGTAGGGATCGAGCTTGAGGAGGGTGACTTTCAGACCGCGCGATTCGAGGATCGCGGCGAGGGAGGCGGCGGCAATACCCTTGCCAAGGGAGGAAACTACGCCGCCGGTGACGAAAACATATTTGGTCATCGCTGGATGCTCGCGGGAAAAACGGATTATACCTGAAAGCAAGGGCTAACCCTGAATTTTGAGCGAGCCGAATATGGGTCGAACGCGATGCGCGACGCGTCGCCCCGCGCTCCACCCTGCCCCGCAAGCAACCGCGCCGGAAAGCGGCCGCTCAGGCTCCGTTTTCCATGGCGTAAAGCATGCGCTGCACCGCGCGCGCGGTCTCGATCGGACGCTCCATCGGATACAGATGACTGCCCTCGATCCACTCGAAGCGCTCGCCGGCGATGCGCCGAGTTGCCGCAAGCCCGACCTGGCGGACTTCGCGCGACTGCGTGCCCGCGAGGAAGCTCACCGGCACGGGCGAGCCGTGCGCGAGTCGCGCGCCGAGCGTGTGCGGCAGCGTGCGGTAGATCATGTATTCGGTCTGGCGGTCGAAGGCGAGCGTGCGGCCGCCGTCGACCGAAGTCTGAGGAATGCCGAAGTCCACATAGTCGGAAAGCACGCGCTCGTCCCAACGCGCGAACGCCGCCTTCGAATGGAAATGCCGCCAGGCCTCGTCGCGGCTCGCCCAGTCCGTGCGGCGCGTGCGCGTGGCGACGGCTGGCGACAGGCGCTCGTCGAGGCCGGTCCACTGCGAGACCCGCAGCATGCTGCTGCGCCAGCCCGCGATCACCGGCGAATCGAGCATCACGACGCCCTTGACCCACTGCGGTTTTTTCAGCGCGGCCATCAGCGACAGATAGCCGCCGAGCGAATGGCCGACGAGCCACACGGGCTCCTCGTAGGTGCGGCCGATGTCGTCGAGCAGTTGCTCGACGAGATGCGGCCAGTCGCGGGTGACGGGAAAGCGCGCGTCGTGCCCGATGCGCTCGATGTAGCGCAGCTCGTAGTTGTCGCCCAGTTCGGCGAAGAACGTGCGATACGTCGAGGCCGGAAAGCCGTTCGCGTGCGAGAAATGGATGACGTTTTTCAAAGGCGGCGTGTCTCTCTATTTTGTTGATCTCTTTCGTCGTGCGCGCTTTCCTTCACGCTGCTAGCGGCCCGGCACGTCAGTCCTGCGTAGGCGGGTCCATCCAGTAGCGCCGCTGCGTATCGCGAAAGCGCTCGACGGCGAGTGCGCCGGGTCGCGCCTCGACGCGCACGGCGCCATGCGCGTCGCTGCGAGCGAGCACGATCTGGCGGGCCGCGTAGCGCGCGTAGACGCCCGGATGCGGGTGATGAAAGCGGTTCAGATAGCCTACCTGAAATATCGCGACGAGCGGCCAGACAGAATCGAGGAACGGTTCAGTCGACGAGCTGCGGCTGCCATGGTGCGGCACCACCAGTAGCTGTGCGCGCAGCCGCCCGCGGTCGCGCGCGACCAGCGTGCGCTCGCCGCCCGCTTCGATGTCGGCGGCGATCAGCGCGGATACCGGCGCTGCCTGTGCGTCGGACGCGGCGCTGGCCGCCGCCGCCGTCACCCGCAGGACGCAGCAATGCGCATTGGGTTTGCCCGCGAGCGGCCCGGGGTCGGGCCACAGCACCTCGAAGTCGACGCCGTCCCATCGCCAGCGCTGGCCGGCGGCGCACTGCACGGTCTGCGCGCCCTTCATACGCGCGCTCGCCCACAGCGGATGCGCGGGCAGAACGGCCGCCACGAATGCCCCTACGTCGACGGCATCGAGCACGGCTTGTGCGCCGCCCGCATGATCGGAGTCGTCGTGGCTGATCATCAGCGCGTCGAGGCGCCCTATGCCGTGCGCCTGCAGATACGGCACGACGATGCGCTCGCCCGCCTGGGTCGATTCGGGGCCCGGGCCCGCGTCGAACAGCAGGCGATGCCGGGCCGTTTCGACCAGCACCGACGTGCCCTGCCCGATGTCGAGCGCCGTGAGCCGGAAAGCGCCCGGCGGCGGCCCCGTGGGCGCGGGCACCAGTAGCGGCAGCCACGTGAAAGGCGCGATCCAGCGCAGCGGCCAGCCGCGCGGCGCAAGCCACCAGGCGACGCCCACGGCTGCACTGGCGAGCGGCCACGCCCCGGGTTGCGGCAGCCGCAAAACCGCCCACGGCAAGCCCTCCAGCGCGCTCAGCGCCACAACGAGCCAGTCGAGGCAGATATGCGCCGCGCGCAGCGCGAGGGCGTCGATCGGCGCGGGCATCGCCGCGCTCGCGATCACCAGCGGCGCGACGAGCATGCTCACCCAGGGAATCGCAAAGGCATTGGCGATCGGACCGATGAGCGGTATTTGCGCGAACCAGTAGACCGTGAGCGGCGCGAGCGCCAGCGTCACGGCCCACTGCACGCGAGCGCCATCGCAAAGGCGTGACGCGAGACGTCGCATCGCGCCACGCCAGCCCCCCGGTGGATAGGCGATGGCGGCGAGACGTCGAAGCCAGCCGCCGCGCGCGGTTGGCTCCACTAGTGGCTCAGTTCGCTCGCGCATCGCATCGGCTGCGTCCGCGGCAACATCTTGCGGCGCGTCCCTGTGCAAGCGCGGCACGCCACTCGCTGCGAAGAGGATCGCTGCGACCGCGCAAAACGAGAGCCAGAATCCGGCTGCCGTCACCGCCCACGGATCGCGCAGCAGCACGAGCCCGAGCGCCCACGCCAGCACGTGCGAGCGCGCGACCTCGCGCCCGGCGCACAGCGCGAGCGCAACGACCGCCAGCATCCAGAGCGCGCGCTGCACCGGCACGTTGAAGCCGGCGAGCGCGGCATAGACGCCCGCCGCCAGCAACGCGCCCGCAACGGCTACCTTCTGCGCGGGCACGATGAGCGGCGCCTCGACGCCGCGCCAGCGGGCGCGCCGCCACAGTGCGCCCGCGCCCCCCCCGGCGAGCCCCGCGACGAACGCGAGATGCAGCCCGGAGATCGCCACCAGATGGCTCGTGCCCGTATTGCGCATGAGACGCCTGTCCGTGTCGCTAATCGCGTCCTGCGCGCCGGTGGCGAGCGCAATGACGATGCCGCGATGCGGCGCGTCGCCGAGCACCGCGTCGATGCGCGCACGCAGCGCGGCACGCGCCCGCTCGATGCGCACGCCGATGCCGCTGGCGTCAACGGGCAGACGCACGGCATGCCCGGGATCGCTCACGTAGCCGACGGCGCGCACGCCGCGCGCGAGCAGCGCGACTTCCGTATCGCGCAGGCCGAAGTTGCCGTTGCCATGCGGGCGTTTGAGCCGCACGGCGAGGCGCCAGCGCGCGCCGGGCACGAGCGGCGGCAGCGGCGCTTCGCGCGCCACCCACGACAGTTGAATCAAATGCGGTAGCGGCGCAGCGGCTTTGTGCGTTGCCCAGGATTCGACACGAAAGAGGAAGCTTGCGCCGTTCGCGCCGTAAGAAGGCAAGCTGGAGATATAGCCGGTGATGGTGATGTTGCGCGCCTGCCAGGCAGCGGGAAGCGCCTCAGCAAGCCGCGTTTCGGCGCGCCACGCCGCGTAGCCAAAGCCCGCGCATCCGGCCGCAAGCCACACCGCCGCCCAGCCGAGCGCCATACGCCAGCGTCGCCCGCAAGCCAAGCCGAACACCCGGCGCGCCGCTTCGTGAGATTCGTCCGCCGGCGGCGCGGCGCCCAGCGCCCATGCCGCCCACGCCGCCGCAAGCACGCTTGCCAGAACGAGCGCGACCCACGCGCCCCACCCCGGCAACGCCGCCTGTCGCTGCAACACAATCACGCCCAGCGCAAACCCGCACCAAATTGCCCGCATCCCGCCTCCTCGCAACGAGGGGGCTCAATGCCCGGACCGCGTCAATCGCGCCGCGCCAGATGCACGCCGTGCATGCCACCCTGGAAACGATTATGCAGACGAAAGCGCGAGCCGCGGCAGCGCAGCCGCCGCGTTAGCCGTCGTGCCAAGTGCGAGTTCCTCGGGACTCAAGCCCCGCAAGCCCGCGAGCACGGCGCCGATACGCGGCACCTGATCGGGCGTGTTGCGCGCGCGATAGAGCCAGGCAGGCGAGATATCCGGCGCATCGGTTTCCATGACGATGGCCTCGAGCGGCAACTGCTGCGCGAGCCTGCGAATCTGCAGCGCGCGCTCGAACGTCACATTGCCGCCGAAGCCCAGATGCATCCCTTGATCGATGAACGCTCGCGCCTGCTGGAAGCTGCCGTTGAACGCATGCGCGATGCCGCTTTTCACGCCGTTGCGGCGCAGCCCCTTGAGCACCTGGTCCTGCGACTTGCGCACATGGCAGATCGCCGGCAAGCCGAACTCGCGCGCAAGGCGCAGCTGGGCATCGTAGAAGTGCTGTTGACGGGCCTCGTCGAGGCCCGTCACGAAGTAATCGAGCCCGATCTCGCCGATGCCGACGAAGCGCGGATCATCGAGACTCACCTCGATCTCGCGGCGCAACACTTCAAGGTCTTCGTCGCGCGCCTGCGGCGTATAGAGCGGGTGAATGCCGAGTGCGTAGACCGCGCCCGGGGTGCGGTGCGCGAGCGCGCGCACCACTTCGAAGTTCTCGCGCGCCACCGCCGGGATCACGATGCGCGACACGCCCGCCGCGCGCGCCGCCAACGCGACCGCGTCGCGGTCGGCGTCGAATTCGGCGGCATCGAGATGGCAGTGCGTATCGATCCACATGGCGCTCGCTCGCGGGAAGGCTCAGACCGGCACGACCGGTTCCTCGTGCAGCATGCCGTCGCGCAGGCGCACGATGCGGTCGCAACGCGCCGCGAGGTCGGCATCGTGCGTGACGATCACGAAGCTCGTATCGAACTGGTCGGAGAGTTCGAGCATCAGGTTGAAGACGTTATCCGCTGTCGCACCGTCGAGGTTGCCTGTGGGCTCGTCGGCGAGCACGCATGCAGGTTTCGTCACGAGCGCGCGCGCGATCGCCACGCGCTGGCGCTCGCCGCCCGACAGCTCGCCCGGCCGGTTGCGCGCGCGATGCGAGAGGCCCACGCGCTCGAGGATCTGCATCGCCTCGGCACGCGCGTCTTCCTGCGTCATGCGGCGAATGCGCAGCGGCATCGCCACGTTGTCGAGCGCCGAAAACTCCGGCAGCAGATGGTGGAACTGATAGACGAAGCCCAGCGCGCGATTGCGGAGTTCGTTGCGCTCGCGCTCGGACAGCTCGGTGAACGGCTTGCCGAGCACCGAGACCTTGCCCGCGCCCGGCTCGTCGAGTCCACCGAGCACGTGCAGCAGCGTGCTCTTGCCCGAGCCCGACGCGCCCACCACGGCGAGCTTCTCGCCGCGCTTCACTTTCAGATCGGTGTCGTGCAGTACCTGCACGGCAAGCGGGCCCTGGCCAAACACCTTCGAGACACCGTGCGCTTCGAGCACGTACGGATAATCGCCAGCCGCGGCGATCAGCGATTGACGGTCATTCATAGCGCAGCGCCTCCGCAGGACGAACCTTGGCCGCGCGCCAGCTCGGATAGAGCGTGGCGAGCGCGGACAGCACGAAGGCGATCACGCCGATGCGGATCACGTCGGAAGGCACGAGTTCCGAAGGCAGCTCGCTGATGAAATAAACCGAAGGCGGCAGGAACTGAATGCCGAGCAGATGCTCGATCGCCGGCACGCTCCATGGAATGCTCCATGCGATCAGGCAACCGAGCGCGATGCCGATGGCCGTGCCCACGAAGCCGATCGTCACGCCCTGCACGACGAAGATCTTCATGATCGAGCCCGGCTGCGCGCCGAGCGTGCGCAGGATCGCGATATCGGCCTGCTTGTTGGTGACGGTCATGACGAGAGACGAAACGAGATTGAACGCCGCGACCGCGATGATGAGCGTGAGAATGATGAACATCATGCGTTTTTCGATCTGCACGGCCGAGAACCAGGTCTTGTTCTGCTGCGTCCAGTCGCGGATATAGAGGTCGCCGGAGAGCGTATGCACGAGCTGGCGCGCCACCGCCGGCGCGCGCTGCATGTCCTTCAGGCGCAGACGCACGCCGCTTGGCGCGCCGAGGCGATAGAGCACTTCGGCGTCGCGGATATTGACGAGCGCGAGCGTGCTGTCGTACTCGTAGTGGCCCGACTCGAACACGCCCATCACCGTGAACTGCTTCAGGCGCGGTAGCATGCCGGCCGGCGTGATCGAACCCTCGGGCGCGACGAGCGTGACCTTGTCGCCCACCGTCACGCCCAGGTTCACGGCGAGATCCGCGCCGAGCACGATGCCGAAGCTGCCGGGCGTGAGGTCGTTCAGGCTGCCCGCCTTCATTTCCCGGCCGATGTCCGAAACCTGCGGCTCCTCGGAAGGCTCGATGCCGCGCAGCGCGACGCCGTTGACGCTGTCGCCGCGCGTGAGCAGCGCCTGGGCGTCCACGTAAGGCGCCGCGCCAATGACTTCGGGATTGGTCTTCGCTTCCTTCGCGGTGAGCTGCCAGTCAGGCATCGTGCCGGTGGGCGAAAAGATCTCGATGTGCGCGAGCACGGAAAGCATGCGGTCGCGCACGTCACGCTGGAAGCCGTTCATCACCGAGAGCACGACGATCAGCGCCGCGACGCCGAGCGCGATGCCCGACATCGATATGAGCGCGATGAACGAGATGAACCCGTTGCCGGTCGTGCGTTTGCCGGCGCGGGTGTAGCGCCAGCCTATCTGCCATTCGTAGGGAAGTTTCAAGCGAATCCTTTTGCGTCTTCGTTGCGCTCCGGCGCCGTATTGACCCTGGGGCCAGTGCGCCGGACGGCCGGAGAATATCGTGCCGGGTCGGGCGGCGATCAACCGCGAAGTTTGCCACACTGGCGGCGGGTCACGGATATTCGACGAAGTTCCCCACGCACTTTCGCGCGTGAGAACCGCTACCCGGCGAGGCGTCCGCCCGCCCTCTGCTTCGAGCCGCAATTCGCCCACAAGTGCCGCAGCGCCAGCATAACGGGTCGACGCGATACCGTTGCGGCGCGCCCGAGGGCCGCCCGGCGCACGAAGCGCCGAAGTACAATGCGCACCATCATGCCCGCCGACCGACTCCATCTCCTCGTCCCCTTTGCCTTGCCGTCCGCGGCGGCCGCCTCCACCGCGCTCGCGGGCCTCGAATACCCGGCGCTCGCGAAACTGGTTGCGCGCGCGACACTCGGCGAGCAGGTGATCGGCGAAGACTTCCAGCGTACGCTGCCGCACGAGCGCTGGGTCGCGCGCCAGTTCGGCGCGCTCGGTCCGGCGAGCGCAAATAACGCACAACCGCCGGCCGCCGACGACGAAGCGCCGCTTGCGCCCTACATGCTGCTCGCCGACGGCGGCACGCCCGGCGACGCCACGTGGGCGTGCGTGCAGCCCGTGCACGTGCGCATCGCTCACGATCACCTGGTGCTGATCGACCCCGCCTCGCTGGAACTCGCCGACGCCGACGCCGCCACGCTCTACACCGTCGCCCGTCCGCTGATCGAAGAACTGGGCGTGCGCATCGAGGCCCCCACGCCGCAGCGCTGGTATCTCTCGTCGGAAGCGTTCGGCACGCTCGCGGGCGCATCGCCCTTGCGCGCGAGCGGCCGCAACATCGAGATCTGGCTGCCGCACGAGGCCCATTCGGGCCAGCGTTCGCGTGCCTGGATGAAGGTGCAGAACGAAGTGCAGATGGCGTGGTTCGAGCATCCTGTGAACGAGGCCCGCGAAGCGCGCGGCCTGCCCGCCGTCAATTCGATCTGGTTCCACGCCCAGGGCGCGCTGCGCACCGTCACGAGCCCCTATGCGCGCGTGCGCTCCGATGCGGCCGCCACGCGCGGCCTGGCGCTCGCCGCAAAGGCGGAAGTCGGCGCCGCGCCCGCGACCTTCGCTGCGCTCGCAGCTGCGCTCAACAACGGTGCGGGCACGGGCGCGACGCTCGTCGAGCTCGATCCGTTCTCGGCGGCCTTCATCCAGCAGGACTGGGGCCGCTGGAACGCCGCCTTCGCTCAACTGGAGCGCGACTGGTTCGCGCCCGCGCTCACGGCGCTGCAAACGGGCGCGCTCGCCGCGCTCGAGCTCACGCTGTGCGGCGACACCGGCTCGGTCACGCTGTCCATCACGCGCGGCGATCTGCGCAAGTTCTGGCGACGCCGCCTGTTCGCGTCGCTCTTTATCGAATGATCCCCGAATGACTTCTTTCTTCCGCGCTCACGCATGACCCGAATCGTCACCCGCGCCTGCTCGCCCGCCGACACCGAAGCGCTCGTGCGCCACGGCCTGCATCCGGTGCTCGCGCGCCTCTACGCCTCGCGCGGCGTTTGCCAGCCCGACGAGATCGAAACCGGCCTCGCGCGCCTCATCCCGCCCACAGGCATGAAGGGCCTCGACGAGGCCGCCGAACTGCTCGCCGACGCGCTCGAAGCCGAGTGCCGCATGCTCGTGGTCGCCGACTACGACTGCGACGGCGCGACGGCCTGCGCCGTGGCCGTGCGAGGCCTGCGCATGTTCGGCGCACAGATCGACTATCTGGTGCCGAACCGCTTCGAGTATGGCTACGGCCTCACGCCCGAGATCGTCGCACTCGCCGCGCAACGCAAGGGCGGGCCACCCGACGTCCTGATCACGGTGGACAACGGCATCGCCAGCGTGGAAGGCGTCGAAGCCGCCAACGCGCTCGGCATCGAGGTGCTCGTGACCGACCACCACCTGCCCGGCGACACGCTCCCCGACGCGCGCGCCATCGTCAATCCGAACCAGCCGGGCTGCGAGTTTCCGAGCAAGTGCATCGCGGGCGTGGGCGTGATGTTCTACACGCTGCTCGCGTTGCGCGCGGAGCTGCGCAAGCGCGGCGCGTTCAGCGATGGCAAGCCAGAGCCGCGCCTCGACGGCCTGCTCGATCTCGTCGCGCTCGGCACCGTCGCCGACGTCGTGAAGCTCGACTGCAACAACCGCGTGCTCGTCGCGCAAGGCTTGCAGCGCGTGCGCAACGGCCGCATGCAGCCGGGCATCGCGGCGCTCTTCCGCGCTGCGGGCCGGGACGCGAAAAGCGCGTCGGGCTTCGACTTCGGCTTCGCGCTCGGGCCGCGCCTGAATGCGGCCGGCCGGCTCTCGGACATGTCGCTCGGCATCGAGTGCCTGACCACCGACGACGTGGGCCGCGCCTGGGAGCTTGCGCAGCAGCTCGACGGCATGAACCGCGAACGCCGCGAGATCGAAGCCGGCATGCAGCAACAGGCGCTCGCCGATCTCGCCGACGTCGATCCGCAAGGCAAGGCCACGCTCACGCTGTTCAACGAGAGCTGGCACCAGGGCGTGATCGGCATCGTCGCGGGACGACTCAAGGAGCGCTTCCACCGCCCCTCGTTCACCTTCGCGCCTGCCGATGACGACGGCGCACTCGTGAAGGGCTCGGGCCGTTCGATCCCCGGTTTTCATCTGCGCGACGCGGTCGATCTGATCAGCAAGCGCGAGCCCGGTCTGATCCAGAAGTTCGGCGGTCACGCCATGGCCGCGGGCATGACGATCGCCGCCGCCGACGTGCCGCGCTTTGCCGCCGCCTTCGAGCGCGTGGGCCGCGAGTGGCTCACCGAAGAGGCCCTCGCGCGCACGGTCGAAACCGACGGCGATCTCGAAGACGCCTACTTCACGCCCGATTTCGTCGAGATGCTCGACGCCGCCGTGTGGGGCCAGGGCTTCCCGGCGCCCGTCTTCTCGGGCGAATTCGAGGTGGCCTCGCAGGCGCTCGTGAAGGACAAGCATCTCAAGCTGCAACTGCTGCGCGGGCGCCAGCGCTTCAACGCGATCTGGTTCAATCACACGGAGTCGCTGCCGCAGCACACCACGGTCGCCTACCGGCTCGTGCGCGACACATGGAACGGCGTGTCGCGCGTGCAACTCGTGGTGGAGCACGCCGCGCTCTAAACCCGCTTCGAACGGCACGTTGCGCTGAAAGCGCGGGCCGCCCGAAGCACCCGCGCCACCCTTGATCCGGGTCCAATCGGCTATAATTCAATGTTTTACACGCCGGATCACGACACAAATGGAAGCGGAACGTCTCAACGCGATCGAAGCCCTTTTGGCGGACCTGCGCACGCGCGCGGGCGAGCTACGGGGGTATCTTTGACTACGACGTAAAAGCCCGACGGCTCGTCGAAGTCAACAGCGAACTCGAAGACCCCAACGTCTGGAACGACTCCAAGCACGCCCAGGGTCTCGGCAAGGAAAAGAAGCTGCTCGAGGGCGTAGTGCACGTGCTCGACGGCATCGAGAACGACACGCGCGACACCCAGGACCTCTTCGAGATGGCCCGCGAGGAAGGCGATGAAGACACGCTCGTCGCCATCGAAACCGACGCTCACGCGATCGAAGCGCGCGTAGCCGACGTCGAGTTCCGCCGCATGTTCGCGAATCCGGCCGACCCGAACAACGCGTTCATCGACATCCAGGCCGGCGCCGGCGGCACCGAGGCCTGCGACTGGGCGTCCATGCTGCTGCGCCAGTACGTGCGCTACTGCGAGCGCAAGGGATTCAAGACCGAAGTGCTCGAAGAATCCGAAGGCGACGTGGCCGGCATCAAGAGCGCGACGATCAAGGTCGAAGGCGAATACGCCTACGGCTTCCTGCGTACCGAAACCGGCATTCACCGCCTCGTGCGCAAGTCGCCGTTCGACTCGTCGGGCGGGCGTCATACGTCGTTCTCGTCGGTGTTCGTGTATCCGGAAATCGACGACTCGTTCGAGATCGAAGTCAATCCGGCCGATCTGCGCATCGACACGTACCGCGCGTCGGGTGCGGGCGGTCAGCACATCAACAAGACCGACTCCGCCGTGCGTATCACGCACGTGCCGTCGGGCATCGTCGTGCAGTGCCAGAACGACCGCTCGCAGCACCGCAACCGCGCCGAAGCCATGGCCATGCTGAAGTCGCGCCTGTACGAAGCCGAAATGCGCAAGCGCCAGTCGGAACAGGACAAGCTCGAAGCGGGCAAGTCGGACGTGGGCTGGGGTCACCAGATCCGCTCCTACGTGCTCGACAACAGCCGGATCAAGGATCTGCGCACCAACGTCGAAATCAGCAACACCAAAGCCGTGCTCGACGGCGATCTCGACGCCTTTATCAGCGCGAGCCTGAAACAGGGCGTGTAAGCTTGCCGCACGCCACGGGCGCAGCAGTTCACCGCATGCCGCCCTCTCCTGCTGCGCCGCCCGCCTCGACTGCGAGGCGCGCGACGCGCAGCGGGAACCGAAGTCCGCTTATCTGCGCGCAATGCGCGCCGTGTCCCGCGAAGGACCATGCCGGGGCCGCAGCCCCGAAAACTCGCCGAAACACCTGCGAATCAAAGAACTCCGAGCCATCATGACCGAACCGACCCAGCAGAACGCGCCCAGCGCCGCGCCCGAACTCGACGACAACCAGATCATCGCCGAGCGCCGCGAGAAACTGCGCGCGCTGCGCGAGGCAGGCGTCGCCTATCCGAACGACTTCCGCCCGACCCACCACGCCGCCGACCTCGCGCGCGACTACGCCGACACCGACAAGGACGCGCTCGAAGCGAATCCGCTCGAAGTGGCGATCGCCGGCCGCATGATGCTCAAGCGCGTGATGGGCAAGGCGAGCTTCGCCACGGTGCGCGACGGCTCGGGCCAGATCCAGTTCTTCATCACGCCCGCCGACGTGGGCGAGGCAACCTACGACGCGTTCAAGAAGTGGGACCTCGGCGACATCGTCGCGGCCAGGGGTGTGCTGTTCCGCACCAACAAGGGCGAGCTTTCGGTGCGCTGCACGGAACTGCGTCTGCTCTCGAAGGCGCTGCGTCCGCTGCCGGACAAGTTCCACGGCCTCGCCGACCAGGAAATGCGCTATCGCCAGCGCTACGTCGACCTGATCGTCACGCCGGAAGCGCGTCAGACCTTCCAGGCGCGCACCAAGGCGATCTCGTCGGTGCGCCGCTTCATGGCCGACTCGGGCTTCATGGAAGTCGAAACGCCGATGCTGCACCCGATCCCGGGCGGCGCGGCCGCCAAGCCGTTCGTCACGCACCACAACGCGCTCGACATGCAGATGTTCATGCGCATCGCGCCCGAGCTTTATCTGAAGCGTCTGGTCGTGGGCGGCTTCGAGCGCGTGTTCGAGATCAACCGGAATTTCCGTAACGAAGGCGTTTCGCCGCGTCACAATCCGGAATTCACGATGATGGAGTTCTATGCCGCGTACACCGACTACGCGTGGCTCATGGACTTCACCGAGCAGCTGATCCGCCAGGCCGCCATCGACGCGAGCGGCACCGCCGTACTGACGTATCAGGGCCGTGAACTCGACCTCTCGAAGCCGTTCCATCGCTTGACGATCGTGCAGGCGATCCAGAAGTACGCGCCGCAATACACGAACGAGCAGCTCGCCGACGCCGCCTTCCTGCGCGCAGAACTCAAGAAGTTCGGCGTGGACGCGAACCAGCCGCAATTCCTCAACGCGGGCGTGGGTTCGCTGCAGCTGGCGCTCTTCGAAGAGACGGCCGAGTCGCAGTTGTGGGAGCCGACCTATATCATCGACTACCCCGTTGAAGTCTCGCCGCTCGCGCGCGCTTCGGACACGCTGCCGGGCATCACCGAGCGCTTCGAGCTGTTCATCACGGGCCGCGAGATCGCCAACGGCTTCTCGGAGCTGAACGATCCGGAAGACCAGGCTGCGCGCTTCAAGAGGCAGGTCGAGCAAAAGGACGCCGGCGACGAAGAAGCGATGTTCTACGACGCCGACTACATCCGCGCGCTCGAATACGGCATGCCTCCGACGGGCGGCTGCGGCATCGGCATCGACCGTCTGATCATGCTGCTCACGGACAGCGCGAGCATCCGCGACGTGATCCTCTTCCCGCACCTGCGCCGCGAAGACTAAGCCGAACACTGCCTGACAAGACGGGGCGCATGCGGTTCACACCGTATGCGCCCCGTTTCCGTTGGGGCATCTGAAGTGCACACATTTGTAACCACCGGTAAAATCTGCCGGCGGGCGCAGCGGCGGAGACGGGTACATCAATTGCTCCCCTGTGGAAAACCGCGCTGTGCAACGCTGCGCGACGACCACGCGCTCAGCGTCGGCCCGCACCCACCGCGCGGGGTTACAAATTGAAACGCTCACAGAATTCGATTGGCTCAAACTGGGTCTCACAAGAGAGCCAACTCTGCCAAAGACGGAGCCTGTCATGAACACAACCGATCCGACCACACCGAAACGCCGCCTCCATCCGCTGATCGCAACCGCGGCGGCAGCCGTCATCGTCGCGAGCCTTGCGGCCACGGCGGCCATCACCGGCGTTTTCCCGAAAGCTTCCAGCACCGCCGAACAGAGCGCCCAGGTTCAGACGGGCCAGACGGCCATGACGGCTTCCCAGCCGCAGGTGGTCGACTCGACGAAGCCGGTGCAGGCCTCGCAATATGCGCAGAACGGGCAGAATGCGCCCGCCGAGCCGCAAGAGGCGCCGGCGCCGACACAAGCTCAACAGCAAGCGGCCGTGCCCGTCGCCCCGGCGCAGCAGTATGGTCAACAGCCTGCCCAACAGCCGCAGCCTGCGCAGCAGCAGTACGCCCAGGAAGCGCCGCCCGCCCAGCCCGCATGTTCGACGTGCGGCACGGTCGTCGCGATTTCCGCGGTCAAGCAAGAAGGCCACGGCACCGGCATCGGCGCGGTAGGCGGCGCGGTGGCCGGCGGCGTGGTCGGCAACCAGTTCGGCTCGGGTAACGGCCGCACGGCCATGACGCTGCTTGGCGCACTGGGTGGCGGCTTCGCGGGCAACTCGGTCGAAAAGCACCTGCGCAGCACGACGACCTATTCTGTGCGCGTGCGCATGGAGAACGGCAAGATGCGCTACTTCACGTATCACGAAGCGCCGCCGTTCCAGCAAGGCGAGCGCGTGCGCGTGGAGAACGGCACGCTCGTCGCGGGTTGATTGCACTGACGCTGGCCGCGCAATAAAAAAGGCGATTTGCCGTACTGGCAAATCGCCTTTTTCTCGTCTGCTTGTGCCGGGCGTGCCGGGAATCAGTAGTCCGCGTCTTCGATCCACGCAGCCTGGATCGCTTCGAGAATCTTCTCGTTCGAGCGCTCGGGGTCGTCGTCGAAACCGTCGAGCTGGGTGATCCAGCGGTGCAGATCGGTGAAGCGCACATACTGCGGATCCACTTCGGGATGGGTGTCCGTCAAGGCCATCGCGATGTCCTGCGTATCGGTCCATTTCATGGCTGCGCGCTCCTCCTGGTGTTCAGTGGCTCAGTGGTTTTCTTTCGCGTGGTTGATCGAGTAACGCGGAATCTCGACCACCAGGTCGTCGTTCTCGGGCACGAGTGCCTGACACGACAGCCGCGACGTCGGCTCGAGGCCCCACGCCTTGTCGAGGAGATCGTCTTCGTCTTCCTCGGACGGCACGAGCGCATCGAAACCTTCGCGCACGATCACGTGACAGGTCGTGCAGGCGCACGACTTCTCGCATGCGTGCTCGATTTCGATACCGTGTTCGAGCAGCGCGTCGCACACGCTCTCACCCGGTTTGGCGTCGATGACCGCGCCTTCAGGGCACAGTTCGACATGGGGCAGCACCACGATTTGAGGCATTGTGATTTCCGTATCCAATAACTTTCATATCGGGCGCATGCCCCGCCTCCGACGGCGGCATGTGCCCATTCTACTGTCGGTGCGCGCTCAGCCACATCGGGAAAGCACGCACGCGTGCGCCGTTTGCTAACGACGCGTTCGCCTTTAAGCTGTTGAGACTGCAGGCGCGCTCCTGGCCGCGCCTTTAGCCGATCTCGTCGAGCTTCTTGCCGGCCAGCGCGCGCTTGATGCCCTTGTCCATGCGGCGCGCCGCAAACTCGTCGGTGCCCTCGGACAGTGCCTTGGTGGCGGCTTCGATCGCGCCGGCGTCCTCGCCCTGCGCAACTTGCGCGAGCGCGGCGATCAACGCGTCGACTTGCGCGCGCTCGGCTTCGTCGAGCAGTTCGCCGTCGGCGCCCAAAGCGGCGTTCGTCGCTTCGATGATGCGTTGCGCCTCGACTTGCGCCTCGCGCAGCGCGCGGGCGCGCATGTCGACTTCGGCGGTCTTGAAGCTGTCTTCGAGCATGCGGGCCACGTCGTCGTCGGCGAGACCGTAGGACGGCTTCACCACCACCGAGGCTTCCACGCCCGAGAGCTGCTCGCGCGCGAACACCGACAAGAGACCGTCCGCATCCACCTGGTAAGTCACGCGAATGCGCGCCGCGCCCGCCGCCATCGGCGGAATGCCGCGCAGCTCGAAACGCGCGAGCGAGCGGCAGTCGGCGACGAGTTCGCGCTCGCCCTGCACCACTTGAATCGCCATGGCCGTCTGGCCGTCCTTGAAAGTCGTGAAGTCCTGCGCACGCGCGACCGGGATGGTCGAATTGCGCGGGATGATCTTCTCGACGAGGCCCCCCATCGTCTCCACGCCGAGCGACAGCGGAATGACGTCGAGCAGCAGCCAGTCGTCCTCGCCGCCGCGGTTGCCCGCGAGCAGGTCGGCCTGAATCGCCGCGCCGAGCGCGACGACCTGATCGGGGTCCAGATTCGTGAGCGGCGCCTGGCCGAAGTGCTGTTCCACGGCGCGGCGGATCACGGGCATGCGCGTCGCGCCGCCAACCAGCACCACGCCCTTCACGTCCTTCGCGGCGACCTTCGCGTCGCGCAGCGCCTTCTTCGTCGGCGTGAGCGTGCGCTGCACGAGCGCTTGCGTGAGCGCTTCGAAGCGCGGCTCGTCGATCGTCAGCGCGATCGGCTGGCCGCTCGACAGGGTCGCCTCGATGCGCGCCTCGGGCGCGGACGAGAGCGCTTCCTTCGCATCGCGCACGCGGTCGAGCAACAGGCGCACGTCTTCGGGCGCGAGCGTCGCGCGTTCGATGCCGGACTGCTCCAGCGCGTAAGCAAAGAGCGCGTGGTCGAAATCATCGCCACCGAGCGCCGAATCGCCGCCGGCCGCCAGCACTTCGAACACGCCCTTCGTAAGCTTGAGAATCGACAGGTCGAAGGTGCCGCCGCCGAGGTCGTAGACCGCGTAGAGGCCTTCGGCGCCGTTGTCGAGCCCGTACGCGATTGCCGCCGCGGTCGGCTCGTTGAGCAGACGCAGCACGTTCAGGCCCGCGAGACGCGCGGCGTCCTTGGTCGCCTGGCGCTGCGCTTCGTCGAAGTACGCCGGCACCGTGATGACGGCGCCGACGAGCTCGTCGCCGAGCGTGTCTTCGGCGCGCTGGCGCAGCGTCGCGAGAATTTCCGCCGAGACCTCGACGGGGCTCTTCACGCCGTCGATGGTCTGGATTTGCACCATGCCCGGCGCGTCGACGAAGTCGTACGGCGCGTTGGCCGCGCCTTCGACGTCGGACTTGCCGCGGCCCATGAAGCGCTTGACCGACACGATCGTGTTACGCGGGTCGGTCGCGGCTTCCGCCTTCGCCGTGCGGCCGATGCGCCGGCCGCCGTTCGCGAGATAGCGCACGACCGAGGGCAGCAGCACGTGCCCGTCTTCGTCGGGCAGCACGTCGGGCACGCCGCTGCGCACCGCGGCGACCAGCGAGTTTGTCGTGCCGAGGTCGATGCCGACGGCGAGTCGCCGCTGATGCGGCGCCGGTGCCATGCCGGGTTCGGAGATTTGCAGTAAGGCCATCTGTGTGATCTGCTTTTTAACCTGATGGGCGCGAGCGCCCGATATCCGTTTGCGCGCCCGGTTTCAGCCTTCGAGCCGCTCGATCTGCGAGTCGATTTCGCTCGCCACGCGCTCGATGAACATGAGCTGGCGCACCGCTTCGGCCGCGGGCTGGTTCGAGCCGCTGTCGAGCAGCGCCGCGAGCTTCGTGAAGCGCACGCGTTCGTCGTCGCGCAGCTCGCCCGCGAGTGCGTCGAGCGCATCGACGTTCTTCGCCGCGACCGCGTCTTCGATCGACTCGCGCCACTCCATCTGCTGCATGAGGAACGCGGGCTCCATCGCGGTGTTGTTCTCCGCGCCCACGTCGATGCCGCGCAGATGCAGCAGGTACTTCGCGCGCTTGAGCGGATCGCGCAGCGTCTGATACGCCTCGTTCGTGCGCGTGGCCCATTGCATGGCGATGCGCTTTTGCGCCTCGCCGGCCGCGGCGAAGCGGTCGGGATGCACCTGCGCCTGCACCGTGCGGTAAGCATGGTCGAGCGCGTTCGCGTCGATCGCGAACTGCTCGGGCAGGTCGAACAGCACGAAGTGGCTGTCGGAGAGCGACCGGGAAGGCGTGGAAGGCGTGCTCATCGGCTGGAACGTTCTTGTGGGGCTATGAGGGGCTGAGAGGGGCTCCCGCGGCCGTCAAAATCAAAAAGGCGGCACAGGCCGCCTTTTCACCGCTCGACGCGGGCTCAAACGCGGAAGGACTCGCCGCAGCCGCACTCGTCCTTCACGTTCGGGTTGTTGAACCGGAAGCCTTCGTTCAGCCCTTCACGCACGAAGTCGAGCTGCGTGCCGTCGATATAGGCGAGACTCTTCGGGTCGACAATGACCTTCACGCCGTGGCTCTCGAAGACGTTGTCTTCGGGCGCGAGTTCGTCGACGTACTC
The DNA here is from genome assembly GCF_040965655.1 of Paraburkholderia sp. EG286B. Lineage (NCBI taxonomy): Bacteria > Pseudomonadati > Pseudomonadota > Betaproteobacteria > Burkholderiales > Burkholderiaceae > Paraburkholderia > Paraburkholderia sp. EG286B. Next base: position 402,334 of record NZ_JBFRCF010000002.1, read on the forward strand.
GAGCTTGTACGCGAGGCCCGAGCAGCCCGTCGTGCGCACGCCAAGACGCAGACCCACGCCCTTGCCGCGACGGGTCAGGTACTTTTGCACGTGCTGTGCCGCTTTTTCAGTCAACGTAATTGCCATAGCATCTTCGCCGCGCCTCGCGCCGCCAGTTGGGCTTTCGCCTTCCCTTGCGTCACGACGCAACCCTGCTGCATCCAAAATCGTTAGTCCCAGTGCGCCGAACTTTCCGGTCCGACGCCGTCCTGCATCTACTACGCCCCAGCGCCGTGCTTTACGCCGCGTCGGCCTTCGCTTCGGTCGTGTGACGCTGGCGATAGTCCGCAACCGCTGCCTTGATCGCGTCTTCCGCGAGAATCGAGCAGTGGATCTTCACGGGCGGCAGCGCCAGTTCTTCGGCGATCTGCGTGTTCTTGATGTCGAGCGCCTGGTCGAGCGTCTTGCCCTTCACCCACTCGGTCACGAGCGAGCTCGAAGCGATCGCCGAGCCGCAGCCGTAGGTCTTGAACTTCGCGTCTTCGATCACGCCGTCCGCGCCCACGCGGATCTGCAGCTTCATCACGTCGCCGCACGCCGGTGCGCCGACCATGCCGGTGCCCACTGCGTCGTCGTCCTTGGCGAACGAGCCGACGTTGCGCGGGTTTTCGTAGTGGTCCAGAACCTTGTCGCTATATGCCATGATCACACTCCTTCAATTCGTGTTTGCCGCGCTGCACGCAGTTGACTGCTCATTGCGCTGCGGCCGGGTCGTTGTTCGCTGCTAACTGCGCCGCCTTGCTTAGTGCGCTGCCCACTGGATGGTCGACAGATCGATGCCGTCCTGATGCATTTCCCACAGCGGCGACAGCTCGCGCAGCTTGGCGATCTTCGTCTTCAGCAGGTTGATCACGTAGTCCACGTCCTGTTCCGTCGTGAAGCGGCCCACGGTGAAGCGGATCGAGCTGTGCGCCAGCTCGTCGTTGCGGCCGAGCGCGCGCAGCACGTACGACGGCTCGAGCGACGCGGAAGTGCACGCCGAACCCGACGACACCGCCACGTCCTTCACCGCCATGATCAGCGACTCGCCTTCGACGAAGTTGAAGCTGATGTTCAGGTTGTGCGGAACACGCTGTTCCATGTCGCCGTTCACGTAGGTTTCTTCGATTTCCTTCAGGCCACGCAGGAGCTTGTCGCGCAGCATGCGCACGCGCTCGTTTTCCGTGGCCATCTCTTCACGCGCGATGCGGAACGCTTCGCCCATGCCGACGATCTGGTGCGTGGCCAGCGTGCCCGAGCGCATGCCGCGCTCGTGGCCGCCGCCGTGCATCTGTGCTTCGATGCGCACACGCGGCTTGCGGCGCACGTACAGCGCGCCGATGCCCTTCGGGCCGTAGGTCTTGTGCGCCGAGAACGACATCAGGTCGACCTTGAGTTTTTGCAGGTCGATGGGCGCCTTGCCGGTGGATTGCGCAGCGTCGACGTGGAAAATGATGCCCTTCTCACGGCAGATTTCGCCGATCGTCGCGATGTCCTGGATCACGCCGATCTCGTTGTTCACGTGCATGACGGAAACGAGGATCGTGTCGGGGCGCAGCGCGGCCTTGAACGCTTCGAGGTCGATCAGGCCGTCGTCCTTGACGTCCAGATACGTGACTTCGTAGCCTTCGCGCTCGAGCTCGCGGCAGGTGTCGAGCACGGCCTTGTGCTCGGTCTTCACCGTGATGATGTGCTTGCCCTTGCTCTTGTAGAAGTGCGCGGCACCCTTGATCGCGAGGTTGTCCGATTCGGTCGCACCGGAGGTCCAGATGATTTCGCGCGGGTCGGCGTTGACGAGCGCGGCGACCTGCTCGCGCGCCTCTTCGACGGCGCGCTCCGCATCCCAGCCATAAGCGTGGCTGCGCGACGCCGGATTGCCGAACTGCTCGCGCAGATACGGAATCATCTTGTCCACCACGCGCGGGTCGACGGGGGTCGTCGCGCTGTAGTCCATGTAAATGGGCAGGTGGGGAATGTCGTTATTCATCTATCGCTCCGGGGAATCTTGTGTGCTGCGCTGTACTGTCTGTTTTGCCAACTGCGGCGTTCTGGCGGCGCTCGCAGGCGTTACGAGCCCGCCATGTTGAAGATCGAGTTCGGACCCAGCGGCATCGCCCTGACCGGCTCCACCGCCGGCGCCTCGGCGCGGCGGTCGCGCAGGACGGCGGGCGCGGCGCCTTCGCGGGCGCGCTGCTTGTCCACCAGATCCTTGAGCGACACCGAATCGAGGTACTCGACCATTTTCTGGTTCAGCGTCGACCAGAGTTCGTGCGTCATGCAGTGGCCGTCGTGCTGCTTGGTACCCTCGCAGGCGCCCTTGCCGCCGCACTGGGTGGCGTCGAGCGGCTCGTCCACGGCGATGATGATGTCCGCGACCGTGACGTCCTCCGCGCGGCGCGCGAGGTTGTACCCGCCGCCCGGCCCACGGACCGATTCGACGATTTCATGACGGCGCAGCTTGCCGAACAGCTGTTCGAGGTACGACAGCGAGATGTGCTGCCGCTGGCTGATACCCGCAAGCGTCACCGGGCCCTGCTCCTGGCGCAGCGCCAGGTCAATCATCGCCGTGACGGCGAAACGGCCTTTGGTGGTGAGTCTCATGATGTATGGGAACCGCAATTCTCGACAATTTTCGTCAAGTATAAATACATGACTAGTTTAGTCAAGTATCAACGTCGCGATCTGGGTTATTAGGTGCGCGGCGAATCGCAAAAATGGCGCGATTTCTGCATTCGGCAGATCCGCGCCGCTCATCTCAATCCGCCAGTTGCGGACGCAATGCGGCGAGCAGACCCGCGCAGGCGGCTTCGCATTGATCGAGCACCGTTTCGAAGCCCGCGTCGCCGCCAAAATAGGGATCGACCACGACGCGCGTTTCGGCCTGCGGCGCGAATTCCATCAGCAGGCGGATCTTGTCGCGCTCGCTCGCCGGGCAGACGCCCTGAAGCGCGCTGACGTTGGCGTCGTCCATCGCCACGATCAGGTCGAAACGGTGAAAATCGTCGGCGGCGATCTGCCGGGCGCGCAACGCCGCGAGCGCGTAGCCGCGCAGGCCGCCCGCGCGCTGGGCGCGCTCGTCGGGCGCCTCGCCGATGTGCCAGTCACCCGTTCCCGCCGAATCGACCTCGACGCGCCCCGCCAGCCCCGCCTCGTCGACGAGACGCAGCATCACGGCCTCGGCCGTGGGCGAGCGGCAGATATTGCCAAGACAAACGAAGCAGACGGAAACCTTTTTCATTCGTGGGGGCTGGGGCAACGGAAGGCGTTCAGCGTGCGGCGGCGAATCTTAAATTATACAAAGCGCACGAACAACGCGCTGCGCGGCGCGTTGGCGCCGGCGCGATCATCAGATTGCGTTCGAGCGCGGCAGCGTCGCGATGCCGTTCATCGCCTTCACCGGCGTCTTGCCTTCGCTACCCACGAGGCCATACGACACGGCGCGTGCGAGTTCTGCCGTAACCTGATCGGCGGCGAGCGGCATTTGCTGCTCGGCGGTCTTCCATGCATGGATCCATGCGATCACCGCAAGCGGCACGATCAGCGCCAGCGGCCAGTACACCGTTATTTTCTTTCTCATGATGCGACTCTCTATCGACTGTGAAGCGACAGGTGCGGACGCACTATCGCCAGTCGAGATGATATAGATAGTCGCAATCAGGAAAAACCCGGTCCGGACGAACACACTGTTGCGCCAGCTTAAATAGTCGACAAACCAGACTTGACCGATGCGCGCGTGTCAGGCCTGTTCGGGGCGCTTTGTCGTGTCCAGATGCGTGTGCCGCGCCGCGTACAGCTCGCGAAACGTGCGCCCGACCGGCGCGGGCATGTCGCGCCCGTTGCTCCAGCCCCGCGCGAATGGCAGCTTGCGAATGAGCCTGGCCTGCCCGCCCATGCGCTCGAGTATGCGCACGCCGAGCTTGGCGAGCAGCGCGTAGGCCGTGGGGTGAAGCGCGAGCCAGCCCCAGGCTGCGAGCGCCGCGCGCTCGCGCCACGGACGCAGGTGCCGCTCTGTTTGCTTCTCGCGCAGTTTGCGCAGCAGGTCCGAAAGCGGGATGCCCACCGGGCAGACGCTATTGCACTCGCCGCACAGCGTTGCGGCCTGCGGCAGATCGAGCGTCTTTTCGATGCCGACGTAGCTTGGCGTGAGCACCGAGCCCATCGGCCCCGGATAGACCCAGCCGTACGCGTGGCCGCCCACCTTCTGGTAGACCGGGCAGTGGTTCATACACGCCCCGCAACGGATGCAGCGCAGCATCTCCTGGAATTCGCCGCCGATCAGGCCGGTGCGGCCGCCGTCCACGAGCACGACGTACATGTGCTCGGGGCCGTCCCGGTCCTCGGGTCCGCGCGGGCCCGTGAGAACCGAAAAGTAGTTCGACGTGGCCTGCCCCGTCGCCGAACGCGGCAACAGACGCATGGCGATGGCGAGGTCTTCGAGCGTAGGCAGCACCTTCTCGATGCCCGTCACCGCCACGTGCACGCGCGGCATCACGGTGCACATGCCCTCGTTGCCCTCGTTGGTCACCAGCACGATCGAGCCCGTCTCCGCGACGAGGAAGTTGCCGCCCGTCACGCCCATGTCCGCCGAGAGAAAATGCGGGCGCAGGACTTCGCGCGCCTCGCGGGTCATGTCGGGGATTTCGGTCAGGCGCGGCTTATCGTGCGTCTTTGCGAAGAGATCGGCGATCTCGTCCTTGTCCTTGTGGACGACGGGCGCAATGATGTGGCTCGGCGGCTCGTTGTCGTTGATCTGCAGGATGTACTCGCCCAGATCGGTCTCGATGGACTGCACGCCCATTTCCGCGAGCACCGTATTGAGCCGCATCTCCTCCGAAACCATCGACTTGGTCTTGATGACCTTGTGCACGTCGTGGCGCCGCGCGATGTCCGCGACCAGCTTCGCCGCGTCTTGCGCCGTTTCCGCGTAGAGCACGGTCACGCCGCGCCGCGTCGCCTCGGTCTCGAACTGCTCGAGCCAGACGTCGAGATTGTCGAGCGCGCGGTTGCGACGCGCCTTGAGCGCCGCGCGCGTGGCCGGGAAATCGATCGCGGTGATCGCTTCGGCGCGCGCGGAGACGAACTTGGTCGAAAGTTTCTTGAGGTTGTGCTGCAGACGCTGATCGGCCAGCTTCTGACCGGCGCGCGCCTTGAACTGCATCGATTGGACTTGCATGGCGTGAGGGCGAGGTTGAGCGGTGTTCGGCGAGGTCTGGTGTCGAGGTCCGGGGCTATTCGGACGTTCCGCACGAAGCGAGCGGCGGCAGCCGGCGGCGCATCACACGTCGCCGGCCAGCACTTGCGCAATGTGCAGCACGCGCGTAGTGGTGTCGCCGGTGCGGCGCAAACGCCCTTCGATATTCAACATGCAGCCGAGGTCGCCGAGCACCACCGCGCCCGCGCCGCTCGCCTGAACATTCGCGCATTTTTCGTCTGCAATGGCCGTCGAGATGTCCCCGTACTTCACCGCAAAGGTGCCGCCGAAGCCGCAGCAGTGCTCGCAGTCCTTCATCTCGCGCACTTCGACGCCGCGCTGGGCGAGCAACGCGCGCGGCTGCGCCCTGACCCCGAGCTCACGCAGGCCTGAACACGAATCGTGATACGTCACCGGCCCGCTGAACTCGCCTTGCGGCAGCGTGACCTTGGCGACGTTCACGAGGAAATCCGTGAGTTCGTAGACGCGCTCGCGCAACTTACCGTAGCGCGCCATCAATTCCGGATCGTCGCGGAACAGATCGCCGTAGTGCACGCGGATCATGCCGCCGCACGAACCCGAAGGGACAACGAGATAGTCGAACTGCTCGAATTCGCGCAGCGTCTTTTCGGCGAGGTCACGCGCGATGGCGCGCTCGCCGGAGTTGTAGGCCGGCTGGCCGCAGCAGGTTTGCGCGGGCGGCACGACGACTTCATAGCCCGCCTCTTCGAGCAACTTGAGCGTCGAAAAGCCAATTTCCGGACGCATCGTGTCGATGAGGCACGTGACGAACAAACCGACTCGCATGGGAACTCCTCGTGAAAACCGTCCCCGATTATCCTTTGTTTCGCCGCCATGACCAACGCCGGCCTGCATCGCCCTCGCCCGTCGCGCGCGATGCCGCAGCGCAGCGCGAGTCTTGGTCCTGGCGCTTACTTTTTTCACAATACGAGATACAATGCATTTTCCGCCTCACGTGTCAAACGAATCTGAACTCATGAGCGACACCCATCCAGATCCGAAGACCTCGATTCAGGTGATCGAGCGCATGATGCGCCTGCTGGACGCGCTGGCCGCGCACAGCGACCCTGTCAGCCTGAAGGAACTTGCGCAGCGCACCGAACTGCATCCTTCGACTGCGCACCGCATCCTGAACGATATGGTGAGCTGCCGTCTCGTCGACCGCTCCGATCCCGGCACCTACCGGCTTGGCATGCGGTTGCTCGAACTCGGCAACCTCGTGAAAGCGCGGCTTTCGGTGCGCGACGCGGCGCTCACGCCGATGCGCGAACTGCACCGTCTCACGGGCCAGACCGTCAACCTCTCCGTGCGCCAGGGCGACGAAATCGTCTATATCGAACGCGCCTATTCGGAGCGCTCGGGCATGCAGGTGGTGCGCGCGATTGGCGGCCGGGCTCCGCTGCACCTCACTTCGGTTGGCAAGCTCTTTCTGGCCGCCGACGAAGCGAACCGCGTGCGCGCGTACGCCACGCGCACCGGCTTGTCGGGTCACACGCGCAACAGCATTACCGACCTCGGACGCCTCGAGCGCGAACTCGCTCACGTACGCCAGCAATTCTGTGCACGTGATAACGAAGAACTCGAACTGGGCGTGCGCTGCATCGCCGCCGGCATCTACGACGACACCGGCAAACTCGTGGCGGGCCTTTCGCTCTCGGCACCCGCGGACCGCCTGCAGGATTCGTGGCTCGGCCAGTTGAGCAAGACGGCGCTGACGATTTCAGAGTCGCTCGGCTATCACCCGGAGCCCGCCGAAGGCAACGTGCAGCCCGCCTGAAGTCAGGGCGAAGCACATCGAGAAGAGCGGAGGCGTGCCCTCCGCTTTTTTTGGCTTGCTGCCTGCCTCATGCGACCACTTCATCGAGTTTGCGGCTCAGCTTCGTGTCGAGATGGCGTGCTTCTTTTGCCAGATTCACCTGCTTCGCCGTTCGCGCCGTTTCCAGCAGCGCCGAGTCGATGCTGTACGCGTCGCGCCCCTTCAGCCAGGCCAGGATGTCGCCAAGATGCCATAGCGACGGATTGCCCTCGTGCACGGGCAGGGGAAATTCCGCCGCGTGCCCGAGCATCAGCTTGCGCAGGTTCTGGCGGGACATGCCGGTCATGTCCGCGGCATCGGTCAAACCGACAAAGTCTGGTGCGGCTTCCACGAGGCGCGCGGTAGGCACCGCCTGCTTCACGTCCTGCAGCGCCGTGTAGATTGCCGACCATGCGTTCGCACTGTCGCGCGAGAAACTCAGCGCGATTCGGCCCGGCAAGCCCACACCGATCGTCGCGTCGTCGCAGCCGGCAACGGCGAGGCGCTCCACGAGATATTCGTGATCGCTGTCTTCGATTGCCAGCTGGTACTTGAGAGTGAACAGGTAGTTCATGACTTACTCCGGCGCTTCGGCCGCCGCATACGCAGCTGCCGCGTTGATAGGATGTGTCGTGCAGTTGTCGACCAAGCGTTTGAGCACATAGGCGTGATTGCCTGCATTACGCGGTGTACTCCAGATGTTCGTAATGCAGAATTCCCCGCAACGACAGGCAGCGTCGTTGTATGGGCAGTACATTCGTCCCCACGCGTGCCCATGGCTTTTACCTGGTTTAACTAACCAACCCTGCTTCTCGGCGTAAGCAAGCACGGCCTCGATTTCTTTCTTTGGGTGCGATCGTCTCATCGACAGACTCAGTGTATGCATGATCACCATGGTTGTCAATTGACAACCATCAAGAGCCAGCATCAACGCGCGCCGAAGTCAGGCGGGATTGGACGCCAGGCCACCATTGAATGAACAATGTTGCCGACGAACCAAACGACGAAACAGTCTGCCGATCGTTATAGGACGAACGGCACGCACCAGAAAGCAAAACGCCCCGCGGTTGCGGGGCGTTTGTCCGGAAATCCGCAAAGGCGGGGATCAGGTCCCAGCGCCGCCTGCGTCGGCGCTCGTAATGCGCGGCTGCTGGTCGGCGCCGCCATTGTCGAGCCACGTGCGCACGCGCGTTGCATCCGCGAAGCGCGAGTACTTGCCGCTCGAATCGAGCAGGACCATGATCACCGGACGATTGTGGATCGTCGTCTGCATGACGAGGCACTCGCCCGCTTCGTTGATGAAGCCCGTCTTCTGCAGGCCGATGTCCCATGACGCATTGCGGACCAGCGCGTTCGTGCTGTTGTAGGCGAGATTGCGCTTGCCCGTGAATACGTCGTAGCTGCGGTCGGTCGAGAACTGGCGAATCATCGGGTACTGGTACGCCGCGTTCACCATCTTCACGAGGTCACGCGCGGTCGAAACGTTGTGGCTCGTGAGCCCCGTCGAATTCTCGAAGTGCGTATCGGTCATGCCGAGTTGCTTCGCCTTCGCGTTCATCGCCGCGATGAACGCCGGACGCCCGCCCGGGTAATAGCGCGAGAGCGCCGCCGCCGCGCGGTTTTCCGATGCCATCAGCGCGATGTGCAACATGTCCTCGCGCGAGAGCACCGAGCCCACCGAAAGACGCGAACCCGTGTTCTTCTCGTAGTCGCGGTCTTCGTCCGTGACTTCGATCGGTTCCGAGAGCGACTCCTTCGAGTCGAGCACGACCATCGCGGTCATGAGCTTCGAGATCGAGGCGATCGGCACGACGGCGTGCGAGTTCTTGTCGAACAGCGGCTCGAGCGTGTTCTGGTCGACCACGTACGCAACGCCCGAGCGCAGCATCAGCGAGTCGGGGGAATCGTGCAGACCGAACGCCTGACCCACGGTCGGCTGGCGCGGTTCGAACGCGACACGGCGCACCGCCGAGTGGTGGCGACCGTTCATCGTATAAGTGACGCGGCGTTTTTTGGCCACCGGACGCGCATCGTCGTCCTTTGCGGCGACGGTACGGGCGGCGCCCGCCTTCTTGCTGACCTTGGCCGTTTCCGGCTCGGCCTTCGCAACCTTCTTGGTGGCTTTTTTCGCCTTGGCCGTTTTGGCCGGCGCAGCGTCTTGCGACGCAGCAAAGGCGCCCTCAGGCGCCACGAGCGTCGCACTGATCGCGACGGAAACAGCCACCGACAGTGCGGTGCTGATAACCGACGACGGCATCAGTGAGAACGACAGGAGCTTGTCGGATTTCATTAGTGTTCTTGATGGAGCGGCGGGATCGTTCGCCAAGTGTAGTAAAACCACGAAAAATTCGCAAATTGAAGCACTTATAGGCGCTCATTAAACCGAAGTATGACCTCCGATTGAGCTGGCCAATGCACTTCCCGCATTCGATGGAGTCAGACAATTGCCAAGCCACTCCTCTCGCCGCGACGCCGTTTTCTGACAACGTTTGCGGCACACGCAAAATGCGCTTGCTGCGTTAACGGCGTTCGTCGCAGGAACTTGAACTGAGGAAAAAACGGGTGAGATTTGTCTGACTACCAGTGCCGCCGTGCCGCGCGACGCGCGTTCGACCGCAATGGATCATTAACGTTCCATGAAGGAATTCGGTGGACGCACCCAGGTGAAATCCTATAGACGCGTTCACGTGTTCCATGCCGCATCTTGCCAGAAGCCGCGTTTGCGCGCTTGCCCCACCCTGCGCGCTGCCTTTGTCAACGCGCTGCGAGCCCCGCGCTACGGGGCATTGGCAGGTTGTCGCGGTTGCGCGATGCGCCGGGCATAAGTGATTGTTTAATAATAAATTATCGACATTGTGCGACGCACCAAAAAGCCTTGACTTTCTTCTGGAGCATCCTAAAATCGAATCAATGTTGCGACGCACAAAGCGAGCGACAGAGCACCAGCGCCGTGCCACTTACTTCAGGCGACCCACGAAGGCCGCCGACATCCAGGAGCGTAAACATGAGTCTGCTGACCCCTGAGCAATTCGCCGCTGCCCAGAAAGCCAACCTCGAAACCCTGTTCGGCCTCACCGGCAAGGCATTCGAAGGCGTGGAAAAGCTCGTCGAATTGAACCTTCAGGCTGTCCGCTCGAATCTGGCGGAATCGCAGGAACACGCCCAGCGCGCACTGTCGGTGAAGGACGCGCAGGAATTCCTGGCCCTGCAAACGAGCTATGCCCAGCCGCTGACCGAAAAGCTGCTGTCGTATGGCCGTCATGTGTATGAAATCGCCTCGGCCACCCAGGCTGAGTTCGCGAAGGTCGCCGAAGCCCACTACGAAGAGCAGAACCGCAAGGTTCAATCGCTCGTCGACAACGTCGCGAAGAATGCGCCGGCTGGCTCGGAAACCGCAGTCGCCGTGATCAAGTCGGCCATCAACGCCGCGAACACGACCTACGAAACGGTCCACAAGGCGACGAAGCAAGCCGTGGAAATGGCGGAAAGCAACTTCAACGCCGCCACCGCTGCTGCGAGCAAGGCTGCCGCCCAGGCGTCGCGCTCGGCTGCCGCTTCGGCCACGGCCAAGAAGACGGTCTGAAGGTTGTAGCTTGATCCGGTGCGTGCGCTGAAGCAGCGTCGCACCGGGCGCCGGACCTGAACGCTCCGGCATGCCGCCCGGCATGTCACTTGCCCGGTCGCCGACCGGGAATCTTTTTTACGCTCCGGCGCCTCTCGCAGCACCTACCGCAGAACCCAAAAGCAAACGGCGCACCCCTCTCGGAGTGCGCCGTTTCTTCATGCGCGCCGCAACGAGCGGCGCGGCACGAACTTACTTCTTCTTCTGCGGCGGCAGGTCGGTACAGACGCCTTCGTACAGCTCGGCGGCCATGCCGATCGACTCGCCCAGCGTCGGGTGCGGATGGATCGTCTTGCCGATGTCGGTCGCATCCGCGCCCATTTCCACCGCGAGGCAGACCTCGCTGATGAGGTCGCCCGCGTTCAGGCCGACGATGCCGCCGCCGATCACGCGATGCGTCTCTTCGTCGAAGATCAGCTTCGTGAAGCCTTCGTCGCGGCCATTGGCGATCGCGCGGCCCGAAGCGGCCCACGGGAACACCGCCTTGCCGTACTTGATGCCTTCGGCCTTGCACTGGTCTTCGGTCTTGCCGGCCCACGCCACTTCCGGATCGGTGTAGGCCACCGAAGGAATCTGCAGCGCGTCGAAGTACGCCTTCTCGCCGTGCGCCGCTTCCGCCGCCACGTGGCCTTCATGCACGGCCTTGTGCGCGAGCATCGGCTGGCCGACCACGTCGCCGATCGCGAAGATGTGCGGCACGTTGGTGCGCATCTGCTTGTCGACTTCGATGAAGCCGCGATCCGTCACCGCCACGCCCGCCTTGTCCGCGCCGATATTCTTGCCGTTGGGCGAGCGGCCCACGGCGACCAGCACGAGGTCGTAGCGCTGCGGCTCGGCCGGGGCCTTCTCGCCCTCGAACGACACGTAGATGCCGTCGTCCTTCGCCTCGGCCTTCGTGGTTTTGGTCTTGAGCATGACGTTCGCGAAGCGCTTCGCGTTGTACTTCTCCCAGACCTTCACGAGGTCGCGGTCCGCGCCGGCCATCAGGCCGTCGAGCATTTCCACGACCTCGATCTGCGCGCCGAGCGTCGCGTAGACGGTGGCCATTTCCAGACCGATGATGCCGCCGCCGATGACGAGCATCTTCTGCGGAATCTGGCGCAGTTCCAGCGCGCCGGTCGAATCGACCACGCGCGGATCTTCCGGCATGAACGGCAGCTTCACGGCCTGCGAACCCGCAGCGATGATCGCCTGCTTGAACTTGACGATCTTCTTGCCGTTCTCGCCCACCACTTCCATGTGGTTCGGATCGAGGAACGCACCGACGCCCGTCACGACTTCGACCTTGCGCGCCTTCGCCATGCCGGCGAGGCCGCCCGTGAGCTTCTTGACGACGCCCGACTTGAAGTCGCGCAACTTGTCGAGATCGATCTGCGGCTTGCCGAAGGTAATGCCGTGCGAGCCGAGCGCTTCGGCTTCGTCGATCACGAGCGCCGTGTGCAGCAGCGCCTTCGACGGAATGCAGCCCACGTTCAGGCACACGCCGCCGAGCGTCGAATAACGCTCGACCAGCACGGTCTTCATGCCGAGGTCGGCGGAGCGGAACGCCGCCGAGTAGCCGCCGGGGCCCGCGCCGAGCACCAGCATGTCGCATTCGACATCGGCGCTGCCGCTGAAGCTGCCGCCTTGCGGAGCCGGCGCTGCGGCCTTCGGGGCTTCGGCGGCCTTGGGCGCTTCCGCCTTGGGGGCTTCAGCCTTCGGAGCCGGCGCCGATGCGCCTTCCGAAGCCTCGACCAGTGCGATCACCGTGCCCTGCGAAGCCTTGTCGCCGGCCTTGATCTTCACTTCCTTGACGGTGCCCGCGACGTCGCTGGGCACTTCCATCGTGGCCTTGTCCGATTCGAGCGAGAGCAGCGTCTGCTCCTTCTCGATGACGTCGCCCGCCTTGATGTTGACTTCGATGACGTCGATGTCCTTGAAGTCGCCGATATCCGGCACTTTCACTTCGACGAGACTCATGGTGTCCCCTACCCCTAAAGGATGACCGGCCGCGCCTGCCGCAGCGCGCACGTCGTGGACGTGCGGCGCGTCGGCGCGAGCCGGTCAGATCGGTTTTACAGAATCACGCGGCGGAAATCGCCGAGGATCGAAGCGAGGTACGCGTTGAAGCGCGCGGCGGCTGCACCGTCGATCACGCGGTGATCGTACGAGAGCGACAGCGGCAGCGTGAGGCGCGGCACGAACTGCTTGCCGTCCCACACGGGCTTCATCGCGCTCTTCGACAGGCCGAGAATCGCCACTTCCGGTGCGTTGATGATCGGCGTGAAGTGCGTGCCGCCGATGCCGCCGAGCGACGAGATCGAGAAGCAGCCGCCTTGCATCTGGTCCGGCTTGAGCTTGCCTTCGCGCGCGAGCTTCGAGAGCTCGGCCATTTCCTTCGCGATGTCGACGAGGCCCTTCTTGTCCGCGTCGCGGATCACCGGGACGACGAGGCCGTTCGGCGTGTCGGCGGCAAAACCGATGTGGTAGTACTGCTTGAAGACGAGGTTGTCGCCGTCGAGGCTCGCATTGAACGCCGGGAACTTCTTGAGCGCCGCGACGCAGGCCTTGATGACGAACGCGAGCATCGTGAACTTCACGCCCGCCTTCTCGTTTTCCTTGTTCAGCTGCACGCGCAGCGCTTCGAGGTCGGTGATGTCCGCTTCGTCGTTGTTCGTGACGTGCGGGATCATGACCCAGTTGCGGTGCAGGTTCGCGCCGGAGATCTTCTTGATACGCGACAGCGGCTGCGTATCGATCGGGCCGAACTTCGTGAAGTCGACCTTCGGCCAGGGCAGCAGGTTCAGGCCCGCGCCGCCCGCAGCCGGTGCGGCGGCAGCGCCGGCCGGTGCTGCGAGCTGGCCCGTCATCACGCCCTTCACGAACGCGGTGACGTCTTCCTGGGTGATGCGGCCCTTCGGACCCGTACCCGTCACGCGGGCAACGTCCACGCCGAGTTCGCGCGCGAACTTGCGCACCGACGGCGAGGCGTGGCTCGGGCGGCGCGAGCCGCCTTCGCCTGCCGGAATGATCGGCGCCTGCGCGAGTGCCGACGGTGCGGCGGCCGCGGCCTTGGCCGGCGCTTGCTGGGGCGCATCCGACGGCTCTTCGACGTGCTTCGCAGCCGGTGCGGCGGCGGGCGCCGCGGCGCCTTCTGCTTCGACGACGACGATCTCGGTGCCTTCCGACACGTTGTCGCCGACCTTGACCTTGATTGCCTTGACGACGCCGGCTACGGGGCTCGGCACGTCCATGGTCGCCTTGTCCGACTCGAGCGTGACGAGCGACTGTTCCTTCTCGACGCGGTCGCCGACCTTCACGCCGATTTCGATGACCGGCACGTCCTTGTAGTCGCCGATGTCGGGGACCTTGACCGACTGCGCGCCGCCGCTCGCGGCGGGCGCTGCAGCGGGTGCCGGCGCAGCCGCTTGCGCGGACGCGGGCGCGGCGGCAGGAGCGGCCTTCTCTGCCTTCGCGGCGGGCGCGGGAGCGGCGGGCGCAGCGCCTGCACCGGCGCCGTCCAGCACCAGCACGAGCGAGCCTTCCGACACGTTGTCGCCGACCTTGACCTTCACTTCCTTGACCGTGCCCGACGCCGGGCTCGGCACGTCCATGGTCGCCTTGTCCGACTCGAGCGTGACGAGGGACTGCTCTTTTTCGACGGTATCGCCCGCCTTCACCAGCACCTCGATCACAGGAATGTCCTTGTAATCGCCGATGTCCGGCACCTTGACTTCGATCGCTTGACTCATTGTTAGTGTCTCCGGGGCCGCATACGACACGCCTCCCCGTTTCGGGGAGGCGCACATGCCATGCACAGGGGTGATGGGTTAGACGGTCATCGGGTTGGGTTTGGACGGATCGAGGTTGTACTTGGCGATCGCCTCGCCAACCACCTTGCGCTCGATCTTGCCTTCGTCTGCGAGCGCGTTGAGCGCTGCAACCGTCGTCCAGTAACGATCGACTTCGAAGAAGTGACGCAGCTTCTCACGCGTATCCGAACGGCCGAAGCCGTCGGTGCCGAGCACCACGAACTTGCGCGGCACCAGACCGCGGATCTGGTCGACCAGCGCACGCACGTAGTCGGTCGAAGCGATGATCGGACCTTGCGTGTCCTTGAGCAGCTTCTCGACGTGCGATTCGCGGCGCGGCTCGCTCGGGTGCAGCAGGTTCCAGCGCTCGACTTCGTGGCCTTCGCGGGCGAGTTCGGTGAAGCTCGGCACGCTCCAGAGGTCGGCTTCGACGCCCCAGTCGTTCTTCAGCAGGTCGGCGGCGGCGATCACTTCGTTGAAGATCGTGCCCGCGCCCATCAGCTGAACGCGCGGCGCCTTGGCGTTCGCGTCGGCCTTCCTGAACGAGTACATGCCCTTGATGATGTCGGCCGCCACGCTCTCGCCCTGCGGGATCGCCGGGTGCTCGTAGTTCTCGTTCATCACCGTGACGTAATAGAACACGTCTTCCTGGTCCTGCACCATGCGGCGCAGACCGTCCTGCATGATGACCGCGAGTTCATAGCCGAACGTCGGGTCGTAGCTGACGCAGTTCGGCACCGAAGCGGCCCACAGGAGCGAGTGGCCGTCTTCGTGCTGCAGACCTTCGCCGTTGAGCGTCGTGCGGCCCGCCGTCCCGCCCAGCAGGAAGCCGCGCGAACGCATGTCGCCCGCTGCCCAGGCCAGGTCGCCGATACGCTGGAAGCCGAACATCGAGTAGAAGATGTAGAACGGGATCATGATCTCGCCGTGCGTCGAGTACGACGTCGCAGCTGCGATCCAGTCCGACATGCCGCCGGCTTCGTTGATGCCTTCCTGCAGGATCTGACCGGTTTCCGATTCCTTGTAGAACATCAGCTGGTCGGAATCTTCCGGCACGTACTTCTGGCCTTGCTGATTCCAGATGCCGATCTGGCGGAACAGGCCTTCCATACCGAAGGTACGCGACTCGTCCGGCACGATCGGCACGACGCGCTTGCCGAGCGCCTTGTCCTTCAACAGGATGTTCAGGATCCGCACGAACGCCATCGTCGTGGAGATCTCGCGGCCTTCGCCCGTGCCCTTGAGCAACGGCTCGAATGCGTCGAGCGCCGGCACCGGCAGCGACTCGGCCTTCTGGCGGCGAGCCGGGAGGTAGCCGCCGAGGTCCATGCGCTTCTGGCGCATGTACTCGAGTTCCTTCGAGCCTTCCTCGAACGTGAGGTACGGCACGTCGACGATCTGCTCGTCCGTGATCGGCAGGCGGAACTGGTCGCGGAACTTCTTGAGCTGATCCACCTGCATCTTCTTCTGCTGGTGGGTGATGTTCATGGCCTGGCCGGCTTCGCCCATGCCGTAGCCCTTGATCGTCTTCGCGAGGATGACGGTCGGCTGGCCCTTCGAGTTCGAAGCTTCGTGGAACGCCGCGTAGATCTTGTGCGGGTCGTGGCCGCCGCGGTTCAGGTTCCAGATGTCGTCGTCGGACCAGTCGGCGACCAGCGCCTTCAGTTCCGGCGTGTTGAAGAAGTGCTCGCGCACGAACGCGCCCGACTCCGACTTGTACGTCTGGTACTCGCCGTCGACCACTTCCATCATGCGGCGCATCAGCGCGCCCGACTTGTCGCGTGCGAAGAGCGCGTCCCAGCGGCTGCCCCAGATGACCTTGACGACGTTCCAGCCGGCGCCGCGGAACTCGCTTTCGAGTTCCTGGATGATCTTGCCGTTACCGCGCACCGGGCCGTCGAGGCGCTGCAGGTTGCAGTTGATGACGAACACGAGGTTGTCCAGACGCTCGCGGCCGGCCATGCCAATCGCGCCGAGCGATTCCGGCTCGTCCGTTTCGCCGTCGCCGAGGAAGGCCCAGACCTTGCGGCCGTCGGTCCTGGCGATGCCGCGCGCCTGCAGGTACTTCATGAAGCGCGCCTGGTAGATCGCCATGATCGGGCCGAGACCCATCGAGACGGTCGGGAACTGCCAGAAGTCCGGCATGAGCCACGGGTGCGGGTACGACGAGATGCCCTCGCCACCCACTTCCTGGCGGAAGTTGTCGAGCTGCTTTTCGGTCAGACGGCCGAGCAGGAACGCGCGCGAGTAGACGCCCGGCGACGAGTGGCCCTGCACGAACACGAGGTCGCCGCCATGCTCAGCCGAGGGCGCGCGCCAGAAGTGGTTGTAGCCGACGTCATAAAGCGTGGCCGCCGATGCAAACGAAGCGATGTGGCCGCCCACGTTCGTGTGCTTGCCCGCGCGCAGCACCATGGCCATGGCGTTCCAGCGCGTGTACGAGCGGATGCGGTGTTCGATGTCCTGGTCGCCCGGGTTCTTGGCCTGGTTGGCAACGGGGATCGTGTTGATGTACGGCGTGTTCGCCGAGAACGGCAGATGCTCGCCGTGCACACGGGCGAATTCGATCTGCTTTTCGATCAGGTAGTGGGCGCGATCAGGGCCGACAGTCGAAATCACGCCGTCCAGCGCTTCAAGCCATTCGGCGGTTTCCTGGGGATCCTCGTCCTTGTCGGCGGCAACGTACTTGAGGACTTCGTCGGGTACAGCGGACATGCTCGTCTCCTGGATGTAGGGCAACGCTGTTGATCGGACCATGCGGGCGGCGACGCTTAAGACGTGACCGGGCCAACCGCAGCAGCTTCGGGGCGATTGTAATGACCCCCCTGACCATTGCGCAACAAAATTTTCGAATTGCGAGATGTGGTTTTATAATGTGAAAAATTGGTGCAGCGCATGCTTAATCGTTCGCGCCCCTGCGCCGATAACGGCCAGTTTGCACCTGTTTATCGGCGATTTACGGCTTTTTTCGCGGCATTTCCGTGTCTTACGCTGAGCTACAATCCTTGCCATGTTGACCGAACGGCTTTTCGCACGCTCGGCGCGGCCGCCCGGAACGCCCGGCGAGTCGTCGCCATCCCGCTGGCACCACGGACCCTGGTGGTCGAATTCCTATTTGCTGACGCCGCTCCTGTCGATCCTCGTGTTCCTGATCGTCATGAGCCTGATCTTGTGGAGCCTGAACCGCCGCGAGCAACAGCAGCAGGAAGACACGCTCTACCGCAACGTCGCATGGGCCCAGCAGCAGATCCGGCTATCCATGACAGGCGCGCAGGAGCAGCTGCAGGCGCTCGCTCGCGACCTCGCCGCGGGCCACAGCGATCCGCAGTATTTCCAGACGTCCACCACGGACATCATGCAGGGCCATCCGGAGATCCTCTATCTCAACTGGTACACGAGCCAGGAGGCGCCGCGCTGGCCCAACACGGCGATGCCGGTCTTCGGCCAGCGCCTGGCGAAGCCCAACGACGCGCAAATGGACGAGGCCGTGAAGGCCGCTTTCGCCGAAGCGCGCGCCACGCGCCGCCAGGTGTATTCGCCGCTTATTTATGACGACGTCGGTAACGGCTACATCACGCTGCAAACGCCGGTATACCGCGATCGTGAATTTCTTGGGTCGATCGCGGCCGTGTTTTCGGTCGAAGGCATCCTGAAGCACGACATCCCGCCCGAGCTGTCGGCCAAGTACAAGATTTCGATTCTCGACGCGAACAACCGCGAGCTCGCCACCACCTCGACGCGCCCGCGCCTGCCGCGCGACGTCTACTACGACCTGCCGCTCGACCCGCCTGGCCAGGGTGTTTCGGTACGCGTGTACTCGTATCCGCAGATGACCAACTTCACGAACAACACGCTCGTGTGGCTGGTCGCGGGGCTGTCGTGCTTCGTGCTGTGGAGCCTCTGGAGCCTCTGGAAGCACACGCGGCAGCGCTTCGAGGCACAGCAGGCGCTTTACGCGGAGGCGTTCTTCCGCCGCGCGATGGAAAACTCGGTGCTGATCGGCATGCGCGTGCTCGACATGCACGGCCGCATCACGCACGTGAACCCGGCGTTCTGCCGCATGACCGGCTGGGACGAAAGCGACCTCGTGGGCAAGAACGCACCGTTCCCCTACTGGCCGCGCGACGCCTACCCCGAAATGCAGCGCCAGCTCGACATGACGCTGCGCGGCAAGGCGCCCTCCTCGGGGTTCGAACTGCGCGTGCGCCGCAAGGACGGCTCGCAGTTCCACGCGCGGCTCTATGTCTCGCCGCTCATCGACAGCTCGGGCCGCCAGACCGGCTGGATGTCGTCGATGACCGACATCACGGAGCCCAAGCGCGCACGCGAAGAACTCGCCGCCGCGCACGAGCGCTTCACCACCGTGCTCGAAAGCCTCGACGCCGCCGTCTCGGTGCTCGCCGCCGACGAAGCCGAACTGTTGTTTGCGAACCGCTACTACCGCCACCTCTTCGGCATCCGCCCGGACGGCCATCTGGAACTCGCGGGCGGCGGCGGCTTCGATTCGGCGAGCGCCTCTTCCGACTCGATCGACATGGTCGACGCCTTCGCCGGCCTGCCCGCCACCGCGCTCACCGAGAGCACGGCGGACGCGCAGGAGGTCTACGTCGAAAGCATCCAGAAGTGGTTCGAAGTGCGGCGCCAGTACATCCAGTGGGTGGACGGCCACCTCGCGCAGATGCAGATCGCGACCGACATCACCACGCGCAAGCAGGCGCAGGAACTGGCCCGCCAGCAGGACGAGAAGCTCCAGTTCACGAGCCGCCTGATGACGATGGGCGAAATGGCCTCGTCGCTCGCGCACGAACTGAACCAGCCGCTCGCCGCGATCAACAACTATGCCTCGGGCACCGTCGCGCTCGTGAAGTCGGGCCGTGCCGCGCCCGACAACCTGCTACCCGTGCTCGAGAAAACGGCGCAGCAAGCCGTGCGCGCGGGCATGATCATCAAGCGCATCCGCGAGTTCGTGAAGCGCTCCGAGCCCAAGCGCCAGGCCACGCGCGTGGCCGACATCGTCGCCGACGCAGTGGGCCTCGCCGAGATCGAGGCGCGCAAGCGCCGCATCCGCATCGTGACCGACATGCGCTCGCGCATGCCCGTGATCTACGTCGATCCGGTGCTGATCGAACAGGTGCTCGTCAATCTCTTGAAGAACGCCGCGGAAGCCATGGCCGAAGCGCGCCCGAATGCGATCGACCCGGTGATCCGCGTGATCGTGAAGCGCGAAGGCGGCAACGTCTGCATCAGCGTGGTCGATCAGGGCCCCGGCGTCGACGAAGCCACGGCCGAGCGCCTCTTCGAGCCCTTCTACAGCACCAAGTCGGACGGCATGGGCATGGGCCTGAACATCTGCCGCTCCATTATTGAATCGCACCGCGGGCGTCTCTGGGTGGTCAACAACGTCGAATCCGACGGCCACATCAGCGGCGCAACGTTCCATTGCAGTCTGCCTATCGGCGAATCGGACACCCTCTCGCGGAACACCGACGAACCGACTCCACAAACCGTTACGGGAGAGCCATGAACAGCCCAGTCACCACCCAGGAAACCGTCTTTGTTGTCGATGACGACGAGGCCGTACGAGATTCCCTGCGTTGGCTCCTCGAAGCGAACGGCTACCGCGTCCAGTGCTTCAATAGCGCGGAGGAGTTCCTCGAGGCGTACCAGCCGGCGCAACAGGCCGGGCAAATCGCCTGCATGATTCTGGACGTGCGCATGCAAGGCATGAGCGGTCTCGAACTGCAGGAACGTCTGATCGCCGAAAACGCCTCGCTGCCGATCATCTTCGTGACGGGCCACGGCGACGTGCCGATGGCCGTCTCGACCATGAAGAAGGGCGCGATGGACTTCATCGAGAAGCCCTTCGACGAAGCCGAGCTGCGCAA
The DNA here is from genome assembly GCF_040965655.1 of Paraburkholderia sp. EG286B. Lineage (NCBI taxonomy): Bacteria > Pseudomonadati > Pseudomonadota > Betaproteobacteria > Burkholderiales > Burkholderiaceae > Paraburkholderia > Paraburkholderia sp. EG286B. Next base: position 422,657 of record NZ_JBFRCF010000002.1, read on the forward strand.
GCTGGTGGAGCGCATGCTCGACAAGGCGCGCAACGAAAGCACCAACGTGCAGCAACAGCGCGCGGCCGCCGAACGCCTCGGCAAGCTCACGGCGCGCGAGCACCAGGTGCTCGAGCGCATCATCGCGGGCCGCCTGAACAAGCAGATCGCCGACGACCTCGGGATCAGCATCAAGACGGTGGAGGCGCACCGCGCCAACATCATGGAGAAGCTCAACGTCAACACGGTCGCCGACCTGCTGCGTCTCGCGCTCTCCAACAAGCCGCAACAGGCGCAGCAGTAAGCGTGCGTCTTTCTCCGGCAGCATTCGCGCGCCACGCCGCGCGAATGCTGCCGACGGCATCTCGCCGCGCCCCTCTTCCCTCCTCCATCGTCCGCTCAGGCCGGAGCACGCCCGCCGCGCGGGTATAATGTCGGCCTTCGAATGGCGCCCGCCCCACGCGCGCCAGCGCTCGCGCCAAAACGAGCCCGAACAGAGCCCGCATTGCCCACTCTCGACCCCGACCGACCATGACTGCCACTATCATCGACGGCAACGCCCTCTCCAAGAAACTGCGTGCGGAGGTCGCCACGCGCGCCGCCGCCCTCACCGCCCGCGGCCATCAGCCGGGACTCGCCGTCGTGCTGGTCGGCGACAATCCGGCGAGCGAAGTCTACGTGCGCAACAAGGTCAAGGCCTGCGAAGACAACGGCCTCTACTCGTCGTACGACCGCTATCCCGAGTCGCTTTCCGAAGCCGATCTGCTCAAGCGCATCGACGAGCTGAATCGCGACCCGAAGATCAACGGCATTCTCGTGCAGCTGCCGCTGCCCAAGCACATCGACAGCCACAAGGTGATCGAGGCCATCGCGCCCGAAAAGGACGTGGACGGCTTTCACGTCGCCAACGCGGGTGCGCTCATGACGGGCCAGCCGCTCTTTCGCCCGTGCACGCCCTATGGCGTGATGAAGATGTTCGAGGAGTACAAGATCCCGCTCGAAGGCGCGAACGCCGTGGTGATCGGCCGCTCGAACATCGTCGGCAAGCCGATGGCGCTCCTGCTGCTCGAAAAGGGTGCGACGGTCACGATCTGCCACAGCAAGACGCGCGACCTCGCGAAGCACACGCGCGACGCCGATATCGTGGTCGCCGCGGTAGGCAAGCGCAACGTGCTGACCGCCGACATGGTCAAGCCCGGCGCGACCGTGATCGACGTGGGCATGAACCGCGACGACAACGGCAAGCTCTGCGGCGACATCGATTTCGCGGGCCTGAAGGACGTGGCCGGCTTCATTACGCCGGTGCCGGGCGGCGTCGGCCCGATGACCATCACGATGCTCCTCGTGAACACGATCGAAGCCGCGGAGCGCGCGGCAGGCGCGTAAGCCACGCGCTGCGACGCGTCGCAGCATGACATTTTCCGAAGCGGCCCACCACGGGCCGCTTTCTTTTTGCGGCGCCGCCCGCGTGTACGAGCGCAGCCGCGATTGCGGCACCGCCCCCCGACATCTGTTAATTTGCTCGGATAACCCGGTTGGAAAGCGCGCCTGGCGCCCCAATACTCTGGCTATCGGGCGCGAGTGCCGCGCCCCCGGTCCCCTAACCCGCGACAGACAGGAACAGGAAGCATCATGGCTACTACCCCCTCCGACAATCCGCTCCTCGACTTCACCGGACTGCCGCGCTTTGGCGAAATCCGCCCCGAGCACGTAACGCCCGCGCTCGACGTCCTGCTCGCGAACGCGAAGGCCGCGGTCGAGCGCGCCGCGCAACCCATGACGCCCGCGCAATGGAGCGACGTGGTCGAACCGGTCGAACGCGCCAGCGAGCCGCTTTCGCGCGCTTGGGGCGTGGTCGGCCACCTGAACGCCGTCGCCGACACGCCGGAACTGCGCGCCGCCCACGGCGAGAACCTGCCGCGCGTGACCGAATTCTGGTCGAGCGTCGGCCAGAATCTCGAGCTCTTCAAGAAGTACAAGGCCATCACGAACCACAACTCGTTCGAGCTGCTTTCGGGCGAGCGCAAGAAGATCCTCGACAATTCGCTGCGCGACTTCCGCCTCTCCGGCGCGGAACTGCCCGAAGACCAGAAGCCGCGCTTCGCCGAGCTGCAGGAGCGCCAGGCCGCGCTCGCCAAAGCCTTCTCCGACCACGTGCTCGACGCGACCAACGGCTACGCGTTCTACGCCACGACTGAAGCTGATCTCGTGGGCCTGCCCGAGGACGTGATCGCCGCCGCGCGCGAAGCCGCCGAGCGCGAGAACAAGGAAGGCTGGAAGTTCACGCTGCACTTCCCCTCGTACTTCCCGGTGCTGCAGTACTCCGAAAACCGCGCGATGCGCGAGACGATGTACCGCGCCTACGTCACGCGCGCGTCCGAGCTTGGCCCCGTCTACGGCGGCGGCAAGGCCGAATGGGACAACACGGCGATCATCGAGGAGCAACTGAAGCTGCGCGCCGAAGAAGCGAAGATGCTCGGCTACAACAACTTCGCCGAAGTCTCGCTGACGCCGAAGATGGCGGAAACGCCGGCCCAGGTGATGAGCTTCCTCGAAGACCTCGCCACGCGCGCGCGCCCGCACGCCGAAAAGGACTGGGAAGAGCTGCGCGAATTCGCCGCGAGCGAACTGGGCCTCACGCAGATCGAGCCGTGGGACATGGCGTTCGCCGCCGAGCGCCTGCGCCAGAAGCGCTACTCGTTCTCGGAAAACGAAGTGAAGCAGTACTTCCCGGAAGACTTCGTGCTGCAGGGCCTGTTCAAGGTCACGGAAACGCTGTTTGGCGTGCGCATCCGCCCGGACACCGCGCCGGTGTGGAATCCCGATGTGCGTTTCTTCCGCGTGGAAAACGCGGACGGCACGCTCGTCGCGCAGTTCTATCTCGACCTCTATGCACGCGAAGGCAAGCGCGGCGGCGCATGGATGGACGACGCCCGCTCGCGCCGCAAGCTCGAAGGCAATGACGTGCAAACGCCCGTCGCGTACCTCACGTGCAATTTCTCGGCACCGGTCGGCGGCCGCCCTGCGTGCTTCACGCACGACGAAGTCATTACGCTCTTTCACGAGTTCGGCCACGGCCTGCACCACATGCTCACGCGGGTGGACGAACTGGGCGTGTCGGGCATCAACGGCGTGGAGTGGGATGCCGTCGAATTGCCCTCGCAGTTCATGGAAAACTTCTGCTGGGAATGGGACGTGGTGCGCGAAATGAGCTCGCACGTCGAGACGGCCAAGCCGCTGCCGCGCGAACTCTTCGACAAGATGCTTGCCGCGAAGAACTTCCAGAGCGGTCTCGGCACGCTGCGCCAGATCGTGTTCTCGATGTTCGACATGGCGCTGCACGTGGACTTCGACGCTTCGAAGGGCAAGAGCGCGAACGACCTGGCACGCGAGATCAACGAGCGCTACCACGTCATTCCGCAGGCACCGTTCTCGCGCTGGCCGAACACGTTCAGCCACATCTTCGCGGGCGGCTACGCAGCCGGCTACTACAGCTACAAGTGGGCCGAAGTGCTTTCCGCCGATGCCTATGCCGCCTTCGAGGAAGCCGCACAAGCCGCGAAGTCGAGCGTGCTCGACGAAGCGACCGGCACGCGCTACCGCAAGGAAATCCTGGAAGTGGGCGGCAGCCGCCCGGCGATGGAATCGTTCAAGGCCTTCCGCGGCCGCGAGCCGAACATCGACGCGCTGCTGCGCCACAACGGCATGGAGCAGCCGCCGGCACAGCAATGACCACGTGACTCGCTCGTAAGCGATCCGAACGAAAACCGCGCATGGGTGGGCAACCCATGCGCGGTTTTTTATTGCCGCGCGTTTTATCGATGCAGCCTGAAATCGACGCTTTGCGGCCGCCCTTCGAGCGCAAGCGCCGCGCGCTGCGCGGGTTGCCGGCTCACCACCGTGCCCCGGCTCACAACCGCGAGCCGCGCCGCGCGCAGCCGGATCGCCTCGACGGGATCGCGCGCGTCGAGCACCACGAGGTTCGCCGCGCAACCGGGCGCCACGCCGTAGCCTTCGAGGCCGAGGATCGTCGCGGCATTCACGGTCACCGCGTCGAAGCAGGCGCGCGAGGCGTCGGTGCCCGTCATTTGCGCGACATGCAGGCCCATGTGCGCGACTTCGAGCATGTCGCCCGAGCCGAAGCTGTACCACGGGTCCATCACGCAGTCGTGGCCGAACGCGACGGTCACGCCTGCCGCCAACAACTCGGGCACGCGCGTCATGCCGCGGCGCTTCGGGTAGGTATCGGCGCGCCCTTGCAGCGTGATGTTGATGAGCGGATTCGCAATTGCCGCGACACCCGACTCGCGCATGAGCGGTATCAGCTTGCTCACGTAGTAGTTGTCCATCGAATGCATCGAGGTGAGATGCGAGCCGGTCACGCGCCCATGCATGCCCAGCCGGTGCGTCTGCGCCGCGAGCGTTTCGATGTGGCGCGAGAGCGGGTCGTCGGATTCGTCGCAATGCATGTCCACGCGCAGGCCCTTGTCGGCGGCGAACTCGCAGAGCAGGTGCACCGATTCGGCGCCCTCCGCCATCGTGCGCTCGAAGTGGGGAATGCCGCCCACCACGTCCACGCCCATCGCGATCGCGCGCTTGAGATTGTCGAAGGCACCGGGGCTGCGCAATACGCCATCCTGCGGAAACGCCACGAGCTGGAGATCGAGATACGGCGCGACGCGGCGCTTCACTTCCAGCAGCGCCTCGACCGCGAGCAGCCGTGCGTCGCATACATCGACGTGCGAGCGGATCGCGAGGAGCCCGCGCGCGACGGCCCAGTCGCAGTACTGCAGCGCGCGTTCGACGAGCGCCTCCTGCGTGAGATGCGGCTTGAGCTCGCCCCAGAGCGCGATGCCCTCCAGCAGCGTGCCCGATGCATTCACACGCGGCAGGCCATACGAAAGCGTGGCGTCCATGTGGAAATGCGCATCGACGAACGGCGCGCTCACGAGCGCACCCGCGGCATCGATCTCCTCGTGCGCCGCCGTCGTGAGCTGCGGCTCGACCGCCGTAATGCGCCCTCCCTCGATGCCGATATCCACCGTGGGATACCCGGCGGGATGCGCATGCGCGAGCACCGCGCGGCGAATGATCAGGTCCATCTGCGGCTCCTTGTTCTGGCGTGGCGCTTTCGTTAAGACTCGCGTCGATTCTATCGACGCCAGAATGACGCCGCCAGCGGCGTGGCCCGCCTCTACGCGCAGGCGTCAGACGGGCGCGATCGGGCCGTCGTCTTCCGCGGGATCGTCGTCGAAGAGTGCGAACTGCCCGCGCAACGCCGGGTTGTCCTCTTCGAGCCGCACGCCCACGCCGAGCAGTCGCACCGCCAGCTTGCGCCGCGCGAGCCCTTTTTCGAGCATTAGTAGCAGTGTGCGCACATCGGTGGCGTCGGCCACACACTCGACCGTCGTACGCTGGAAGTCGGCGAAACGGATCTTCACGAAGAGCTTGCGCACCGCGTGCGCGCAAGCCGCGCGTTCGATGCGCGCGTCGAGCTGCACCGCAAGCCGCTCGAGCTCCTCGCTGCACGCTTCGAGCGTGAGCAGGTCGTTCACATAGGTCGTTTCGACGCTCACCGACTTGCGCTCCTGATCGGCGCGCACGGGCCGGTCATCCAGGCCGCGCGCGAGTTCGTAGAGCCGCTTGCCGAAGACGCCGAAATGCCGATGCAGATCGAACAGCGACCACGTGCGCAGTTGCGCGCAGGTGGTGAGCCCGAGGTTTTCGAGCTTCGCCGCCGTGACCTTGCCGACGCCGTGGATCTTGCGCACGGGCAGCGCGGCGACGAAGGCATCGACTTCAGGCGGACGCACGACGAAGAGGCCATCGGGCTTGTTCCAGTCCGAGGCGATCTTGGCGATGAACTTGTTGGGCGCGACGCCCGCCGATACCGTCACGCCCACGGTTTCGCGCACGCGCGCGCGTATTTCCTCGGCGATCAGCGTGGCGCTGCCCTTGCAGCGCGAGGCGCGCGTGACGTCGAGATAGGCTTCGTCGAGCGAGAGCGGTTCGACGTCGGGCGTGTAGTCGCGGTAGATCGCCATGATCGCGCGCGAGGCAATGCGGTACTTCTCCATCGCCGTGGGCAGGATCAGCAGCTCGGGACACTTGCGCATGGCGAGCGCCGACGACATCGCCGAATGTATGCCGAAGCGCCGCGCCTCGTAGTTGCAGGTGGCGATCACGCCGCGCTGGTCGGGCCGGCCGCCCACGGCGAGCGGACGGCCGCGCAGCGAGGGGTCGTCGCGCATTTCGACCGACGCATAGAAGCAGTCGCAGTCGCAATGGATGATCTTGCGAGCGGCGGCGATAAGTGCGGCGGCGGAGCGCCCCGGGGCGGGCGCAGCCGGCGGCGCGAGGTCGGAGGAAGGCGAGTTCACGGTCTCGATACTGTACAAAAACACAGTACTATTTTCAAGACAAGTGTCCGCGCCCTTTATCGGCTCCCGTACCGCTTCGGATCGGCCAGACCGTCTCTGGACTGCTGGCTGCGCGGGCCTATACTCGTGCGGACTGAACAGGCCACGAGAGCGAGGAACGAATCGATGAAGACGATCGGCGTGATTGGGGGGATGAGCTGGGAATCGTCGGCCGAGTATTACCGGCTGCTGAACCGCCACGCGAAGGCGCGTCTGGGCGGCCATCACAACGCGCGCAGCCTGATGGTGACCGTGGACTTCGCGCAGGTCGAAGCGCTCCAGCGCGCGGGCGACTGGGACGCGCTGGGCGTGCAGATGGCCGAGGCCGCGCAGCAGCTCGAACGCGGCGGCGCCGAGATCGTGCTGCTCGCGACGAACACGATGCACCGCGTGCGCGCGGCGATCGAGGCGACGATCTCGATCCCCTTCCTGCATATCGCGGACCCGACCGGCCAGGCGTTGCGCGCCGCGGGCTTCACGCGAGCGGGCCTGCTCGGCACGCGCTACACGATGGAACAGGACTTCTATGTGGGGCGATTGCGCGAGGCGCACGGCATCGAAGCAATCGTGCCGAACGAACACGATCGCGCGGACGTGCACCGGATCATCTACGACGAGCTGTGTCACGGCAACGTGGATGCGCAGTCGCGGCGCGTGTATCAGCGCGTGATCGAAGACCTCGCGGCACGCGGCGCGCAGGCGGTCATTCTCGGCTGCACGGAAATCACGCTGCTGATTGGACAGAACGACTCGGCACTGCCGGTGTGCGACACGACCGCGTTGCACGCGCAGGCCGCGGTGGATTGGGCGATTGGAAGCGAGGCAGGTGCCTAGCGATGGCGCTCGTTGCAGCTTCAAGCCGCAGAAAACAAAAAACCCGCTCAGAGCGGGTTCATTGTTTGGCACGAGGCCTTGTTGCTTAAGACGTTTGGTTGCGGGGGTAGGATTTGAACCTACGACCTTCGGGTTATGAGCCCGACGAGCTGCCAGACTGCTCCACCCCGCGTCCGTCAGAGAAAAGAATTATAGGGTGCCTCAATCACTCCGTCAAGAGGCTTTTTCACACGATTGAAACGTCGCTCGTTCGGACACCGTCGGGCAGGTAATCGCAACGCGATAATTACTTCGGACAACCTGGCACATTTCACTGTGCCTGCGGGGGTTCCACCAGCGTGCGCACCTCTTCCGCCCACGCAAGCCACATCTCCTGCGTATGGATGCCCGCCTTGAGGATCGCGTACTGCAACTGCTGCCCGCGCGTGAGCGATGCCGCGCCAAAATCGCGCTGCTCGATCTCCCGATAGGTCGCGAGCCGCGCACGATTTTCTTCGATGAGCCGCGCGAGTTCCTCGGCGAGGCCGAGCGGCCCGATCACGGCATCGGCACGCAGCTTGAGCAGAAACACGTTGCGCGAGTCGAGGTCGAGCGCGGTCTCGCGCACCCAGCGCGCCACTTCATCCCGCCCGACCGGCAACACGCAGTACACCTTCTTGCGCGACGCGGCGGCCGTCTCGTCTTCGATGACCGAGACCCACCCCGCGTCGACCATGCGGCCCAGTTCGCGATAGATCTGCTGATGGGTGGCGTGCCAGAAATAGCCGATCGCGCGATCGAAGCGGCGCGCGAGGTCGTAGCCCGATGAAGGCTTTTCCAGCAAGGCGATGAGGATGGCATGCGGCGTCGACATGCGGCGATTCTAAACCACGCCCCGCCCGATACCGGATCTGTTGCGGACCGAATTTTCCCACTATGCAACTGGTTGCATAGTTTCGGCGACTTTGCTATGTTTGAGCCTGCCAGCCGGCGCGTACGCCGGCGCATCGAATCACGCGACGGCAGCCGCACCCGGCGGCCGCCCCAATCCAGGAGATATGGATGTCCCTGCCCGCCGTGCTGCGCCGCGGCCTGTCGATTCCCGTCGTCGGCTCGCCCCTCTTCATCATTTCGAATCCCGATCTCGTGATCGCCCAGTGCAAGGCAGGCGTCGTCGGTTCGTTCCCCGCACTCAACGCGCGCCCCGAGCACATGCTCGGTGAATGGCTCGACCGCATCACCACCGAGCTCGCCGAGTACAACGCGAAGCATCCGGACGCCCCGGCGGCGCCGTTCGCCGTCAACCAGATCGTCCACAAGTCGAACGACCGCCTCGAGCACGACCTTGGTGTGTGCGCCCAATACAAGGTGCCGATCGTCATCACGTCGCTCGGCGCGCGCGAAGAGGTCAACCACGCGATCCACGCATGGGGCGGCATCGTGCTGCACGACGTCATCAACAACACGTTCGCGAAGAAGGCCATCGAGAAAGGCGCGGACGGCCTCATCGCCGTGGCCGCCGGTGCGGGCGGCCACGCGGGCACGCTCTCGCCGTTCGCCCTCATCCACGAGATTCGCGAATGGTTCGACGGCCCGCTGCTGCTGTCGGGCGCGATCGGCAACGGCAACGCAATTCTCGCGGCGCAGGCGGCGGGCGCCGATCTCGCCTATATCGGCTCGGCGTTCATCGCCACGCACGAAGCGAATGCCGTCGACGCCTACAAGCAAATGATCGTCGAAGGCGGCGCGGGCGATATCGTCTACTCGAATCTCTTCACGGGCGTGCACGGCAACTATCTGCGCCAGAGCATCGTGGCGAGCGGCCTCGATCCGGAAGCGCTGCCGCAGTCGGATCCGTCGGCGATGAATTTCGGCTCGACGCGCGTGAAGCCGTGGAAGGACATTTGGGGCTCGGGCCAGGGCATCGGCGCGGTGAAGAGCGTCGTGCCTGCGGCTGAACTCGTCGCGCGTTTGCAGCGCGAATACGAGGCGGCGCGCGTGCGTCTGGGCGTGGTCGCCGCGCCGCAAGCCGAGGAACAAACGGTGGAACAAGCCGCGCTCTGATGCGCGGCGCGAGGCGGGAGCGATCATGCCGCGCCCGCCTCGCCTCGTGCTGCAGCGCCGCGTTTTATGCGTGCGACTTCACGCGCGCGATTTCCTCTTCGACGTCGCGCAGTTGATCCTTGCCGAAGTACATTTCGTCGCCGACGAAGAACGTCGGCGAGCCGAACGCGCCGCGCTCGAACGCCGACTGCGTGTTCGCAAGCAGCGCGGCCTTCACATCGGCGTCCTGAATCGCCGTTTCGAATGCCGTGGCGTCGAGGCCGTCCGCCTCGAGCGCCGCGCGGATCACGGCGGGGTCGTCCATCTTGAGGCCCTCTTCCCACATGTGCGCGAACATGCGGTCCACGTAGCGCTCGAACGTGCCGTTGCGCTGCGCCGCAATGGCGCCGCGCATGATCTGCAACGTGTTCACCGGGAAGTGCGGATTGTGCCGATAGGCGCTCAGCCCATGCCGCCCGATGAAGCGCCGCATCTCGAGCATCATGAACTTGCGTTTGTTCTCGATGTCCGCGAACGCCTCGGCCGGCGAGCGATTGCCGCTCAGCTTGAAGAGGCCGCCGAGCAGGATCGGCACATACTCGAAACGCACCTGCTGGCGCGCTTCGATGCCGCCGATCACCTTGTGGCACAGGTAAGCGTTAGGACTACCGAAGTCGAACAGAAACTGCACCTTGATGTCAGCCATCGTGTCTCCCTTATGTGAATGCGCGCACCTTTGCCCGGGCGCGCCGACGTCCTAAGATACCTGAAACCGGGCCGCTGTAATCGACAGTGAGACAAACACCATGACGCAAAAGAAAGCCGTACTGGTAATCGGCGCAGGCGACGCCACCGGAGGCGCCATCGCGCGCCGCTTCGCACGCGAGGGCTACATTGCCTGCGTGACGCGCCGTAATGCCGACAAGCTCGCGCCGCTCGTCGCGCAGATCGAAGCCGAGGGCGGCGAAGCGCACGCCTTCGGCTCGGATGCGCGCAAGGAAGAGGACATGATCGCGCTCTTCGCGGAGATCGAAACGCGCATCGCGCCCATCGAGGTGGCGATCTTCAATATCGGCGCGAACGTGCGCTTCGGCATTACCGAAACCACGGCGCGCGTCTATCACAAGGTCTGGGAAATGGCCTGCTTCGCCGGGTTTCTGATGGGCCGCGAAGCCGCAAAAGTCATGCTGCCGCGCGAGCGCGGTTCGATCTTCTTCACGGGCGCGACCGCGAGCCTGCGCGGGCGCGAGGGCTTCGCGGCGTTCGCGGGCGCGAAGCACGCGCTGCGCGCCCTCGCCCAGTCGATGGCGCGCGAACTCGGACCGCAGGGCATTCACGTCGGGCAGATCATCGTCGATGGCGCGATCGACACCGAGTTCATCCGCGAGAATTTTCCCGAGCGTTACAAGCTCAAGGAACGCGACGGCATCCTGAACCCCGAGCACATCGCCGACGCCTACTGGACGCTGCACCAGCAGCCGCGCGATGCGTGGACACACGAACTCGATCTGCGGCCGTGGCTGGAGCAATGGTGAGGCAACAGTTGCCCGCTCTGCGAAGCAGGCGATAATGGCGGCGAAGTGCACCGAACGCACACCGTCACCCTATCGAGCCTCACATGAAAATCGCAACGTGGAACGTCAACTCCCTCAAGGTCCGTCTGCAGCACGTCATCGACTGGCTCAACGAGAGCAAGACCGACGTGCTCTGCCTGCAGGAACTCAAGCTCACCGACGACAAGTTTCCGCGCGCCGATCTCGAGGCGCACGGCTATCGCAGCTGGTTTGCGGGCCAGAAGACCTATAACGGCGTGGGCATTCTCGTGCGCGAAGGCCTGTTCGTCGACGAAGCCACCGTTGTGCGCAACATTCCGGGCTTCGAAGACCCGCAGCAGCGCGTGATCGCCGCCACGATCGGCGATGTGCGTATCGTGAGCGCGTACTTCCCCAACGGCCAGGCGCCCGGCACGGAAAAGTTCGCGTACAAGCTGCAATGGCTCGACGCCATGCACGACTGGCTCGCGCAGGAGATGCAGCGCTACCCGAAGCTTGCGCTGCTCGGCGACTACAACATCGCGCCCGAAGACCGCGACGTGCACGATCCGAAGGCCTGGGAAGGCCAGAACCTCGTCTCTCCCGAAGAGCGCGCGCAGTTTCGCCGGCTGATCGAACTGGGTTTCGTCGATGCGTTCCGCCAGTTCGAACAGCCCGAAAAGCTCTTCACGTGGTGGGACTATCGCATGTTCGCGTTTCGCCGCAACGCGGGCTTGCGCATCGACCATATCCTGCTCTCGCCCGCGCTTGCCGGGCACCTCACCGCGTGCGAAGTCGACAAGGTGCCGCGCAAGTGGGAACAGCCGTCCGACCACACGCCGGTGATCGCCACGCTCGACATTGCCGGCTGAACGCGCGCCTTACCAGTTCCCCGCGAGCGTGGTCCACAGAAAGCGATAGACGAGCGCGTCATACTCCGCGCGCTCGAGCGAATCGCTGCCGGGGCCGTGACCGCCTTCGGTGTTCTCCAGATACCAGACATTCGCGTGCCCCTGCTTCGCCATGCGCGCGACCATCTTGCGAGCGTGCGAGGGATGTACGCGATCGTCGCTCGTCGAAGTCGTGAACAGCGACGGCGGATACACGACGCCTGGCTTCACATGGTGGTAAGGCGAATAGGCGGCCAGCGCGCCCGATTCTTCGGAATCCTCAGGATCGCCATATTCGTCGATCCATGACGCGCCCGCATGCAGCAGCGGGTAACGCTGCATGTCGAGCAACGGAACCTCGCACACCACGGCGCCGAACAGCTCAGGGCGCTGCACCATGCAGGCGCCCACCAGCAGCCCGCCATTGCTGCCGCCCTTGATGCCCAGTTGCGCGGCGCTCGTGTAACCATCGGCGATCAACTGCTCGGCCACCGCGATGAAGTCGTCGAACGAGCGCTGGCGATGCTCGCGCTGCGCCTCGACGTGCCAGGCGGTGCCGTACTCGCCGCCGCCGCGAATGTGCGCGATCGCCACCACGCCGCCCTGCTCCAGCCAGCCGATGCCCGAGCCCACGAGATATTGCGGCGTGAGCGCGATTGCGAAGCCGCCGTAGCCCGTGAGCAGGCACGGCGACGCCTTGCGCGACTCGCCTTCGAGCACGGCCTTCGGGCCGATCACGGTGAACGGGACGCTCGTGCCATCCGCCGAGCGCGCGTGCGAGCGGATGACCGTGAGCGGGCCGGAGTCGAACTGCGTGGGCCAGCGGTCGAGCAATTCCCACTGCTGGAGATCGGTTTGCGCGAGATCGGCGAGCCAGTATTCGGGCGGCAGCAGATAATCGTCGACGTCGACGAAAACCTCGTCGTTGAGCGTGTCTTCAATGGGCGAGACATCCACCTGCGAGCTCGCACGCGCAGGAAACACGCGCGACTCCCAGCGCCATGCGCCATCTTCCTGCTGCGGTTGCCACAGCATCGTGCGGCTCTCGACATCGTCGAGCCAGGAGACGATCAGGACGTTGAGCGTATTGGTCCAGTCGCACGCCGACGTAACCGGCGTGGGCGTGAAGAGCGGCGTGAACGCGCGCTCGCCCGAGAGGAACGCGTCTTCGCGGATCGCGAGCAACGCGCCGCCCATGTACGTCACGCCCGCAACGCTCCAGTCGAGCCGCGGCTCGAGCAGCAGCCAGCCATGCCAGGCGCCCACCGAGACATGCGTGGGCACGTCGTACACCTGCCAGTCGCCGCGCTCGTCGAGACGATAGGTGTATGAATCGAAGAAGTCGACGCTGCGCACCACGTCGTGGCGCTTCTCGACCGGATCGTAGTCGCCTTCCACGCTGATGTCGTCGAACTCGCCGCTGAACACCACGGGCGCGTCGGCGAGCGCGGTGCCGCGGGTCCAGCGGCGCACCTCGCGCGGATAGCCCGAGCGCGTGAGCATCTTCTTGCCGATCTTGCCGCCCGCGTCCCAACCCAGGTACACGGTATCGCGATCGATCCACGAAATGATGTGCTTGCCTTCCTTCGCGATGGCGAAGCCATCGCCGAGGAAATCGCGCTTCACGATGTCGAACTCGCGCACGATGACCGCGTCGGAGCCGCCGTCGGAAAGCTGGATCAGCGCGCGGTCGCCGTCCGGGTAGAGGATGTCGATGCCCGCGCACACCCATGGCTTACCCTCTTTCGCGCCGAGCGCGTCGAAGTCGATCAGCGTTTGCCACTGCGGCTTGTGGGCGCGCCAGTCGGCCCAGAGCGCGCGGCGCCACAGGCCCTTGGGATTGTCCTCGTCCTCCCACAGGTCGTAGGCCCACTCCTGCCAGCGGCTCGGGATCACGGGCCGCTCGCGCGGCAAATAGGCCTGCGCAAGGCGCTTTTCGAGCGCCTCGAAGCGCGCACCACCGTGCCACGCGGCGCGCGTGCGCGCGTTCTGCGATTCGACCCAGACCATGACGGCGGGGTCGTCGAGCGATTCGAGCGAAAGGAACGGATCGGCCTCGGTGGGCCAGGGAGAAGTCACGGGCATGATCGGTCGTCGACAGGAAAACAGCGTCGATTATGCCCTGTGTGCGTGCCGATGGACTGCGCGCCGGGCCGGCTCGCGTGGCGCGAGGCCGGCCCGGTGCCCCATGCTAATCCGCGCTCATTCCAGATTGAGTTCCTGGATCTTGCGCGTGATGGTGTTGCGGCCGATGCCAAGACGCTCGGCCGCCTCGACCTTGCGCCCGCGCGTAAAGTCGAGCGCCTCGCGGATCACGGCGGCTTCGAAGCGCCGCGAGAGTTCGTCCATGACGTCGGCGCTGTTTTCGCGCAACAGACGCGCGACTTCCGTGCGCAGACCGCTCTCCCACACGCTCAGCGGCGAGACCGCGGCAGCAACGCCGTTGGCCGCGCCGAACGCCGGCGTGCCGAACACCACGCCGCCCGGGACGCCGCCGATCGCGCCGGGCAAGCCCGCGCCGGCCAAGGCGCCCCCAACCGGCGATACGCCGCCCGCGCCATTGGTCCCCGCGCCCGCTTCGGAAGCGGCCGAAGCATCGGCGAGATGCACCACCGAACCCGCCGAGCCGTGCGCAGGCACGAGGTCAGGCGGCAGATCCTTGATCTCGATGGTTTGCGCGGGCGCCATCACGGTGAGCCAGTTCGCGAGATTCTCGAGCTGGCGCACATTGCCGGGAAACGGCAGCGACGACATCCACGCCAGCGCCTCGTCCGACACGCGCTTGGGCTCGACGCCCAGCTCGCGCGCGCTTTTCTGGAGGAAGTGGCGCGTGAGCAGCGGAATGTCCTCGCTGCGTTCGCGCAGCGCAGGCAAACGCAGCCGAATCACGTTGAGCCGGTGATACAGGTCCTCGCGGAACAGCCCCTGGCGCACGCGCGTTTCGAGGTTCTGGTGCGTCGCGGCGATCACGCGCACGTTCGCGCGCAGCGGGTTGTGCCCGCCCACGCGGTAGAACTGCCCATCGGAGAGCACACGCAAGAGGCGCGTTTGCAGATCGAACGGCATATCGCCGATTTCGTCGAGGAACAGCGTGCCGTTCTCGGCCTGCTCGAAGCGGCCCTGGCGCATGGCCTGCGCGCCCGTGAACGCGCCGCGCTCATGGCCGAACAGTTCGGATTCCAGAAGATCCTTCGGGATCGCCGCGGTGTTCAGCGCAATGAACGGACCGTTCGCGCGTGGGCTATGTCGGTGCAAGGCGCGCGCGACAAGCTCCTTTCCGGTGCCAGACTCGCCGGTGATGAGCACGGTCGCGGCCGAATGCGAAAGCCGGCCGATGGCGCGGAACATGTCCTGCATGGCCGGCGCCTGGCCGAGCATCTCGGGCGCTTCGGCGGGACGCTCGTCCCACTGCTGCTCGCCGCGCATGCTTTCGTCCACGGCGCGGCGAATCAGCTCGACGGCCTTGTCGACGTCGAACGGCTTGGCGAGATACTCGAACGCGCCGCCCTGAAACGCGGCAACTGCGCTGTCGAGGTCGGAGAACGCCGTCATGATGATGACGGGCAAGCCCGGCACACGCTCACGCACGGTTTGCAGCAGCTCGAGGCCCGAGCCGCCCGGCATGCGGATGTCGGAGACGAGCACCTGCGGGCTGTCGTGATCGAGCGCGCTCGCGGCTTCGCGCACGTTCGAAAAGCTGCGGGTGGCGAAGTTTTCGCGGGCAAGGGCCTTTTCGAGCACCCAGCGTATCGATTGGTCGTCGTCTACTATCCAGATCGGCTTCATAAGATCGGTCAGAAGTCCTGGTGGCGTGCGGTATCGGTAAATCTAAATTCAGGCTTGGCTATCGATGCAACGGATTCAACTATCGAGCGGCAGCAAGATCTGAAACTCGGTGTGACCCGGCCGGCTATCCACTTCGATGAGTCCGTCGTGCTGCTGGACGAACGTCTGCGCGAGCGTGAGGCCGAGACCGCTGCCATCCTCGCGTCCGGAGACGAGCGGATAGAAGATGCGGTCGCGAATATCCTCGGGAATGCCGGGTCCGTTGTCAGTGATATGCAAGTCCAATGCCAGCTTGCACAGGCGTTTGGAAATCGTGACCTTGCGCGCGATGCGCGTGCGCAATTCAATGCGCGCGTCGCCCTGCGAAATGCGTTCGCGCAGCGCCTGCGCCGCATTGCGCACGATGTTCAGCAGTGCCTGGATCAACTGCTCCTTGTCGCCGCGCAGGTCGGGCACGCTCACGTCGTAGTCGCGCTCGATGGTGAGGCCGCGCGGGAATTCCGCAAGGATCACGGCGCGCACGCGCTCGCACACTTCGTGAATATTCACGTCGCCGACGATATGCGGATGCCGGTGCGGCTCCAGCAGCCGGTCGACGAGCGTCTGCAGGCGGTCCGACTCCTTGATGATCACCTGCGTGTACTCGCGCAGCTCGTCGCGCTCCAGCACGCCGAGTTCGAATTCGAGCAACTGCGCCGCGCCGCGAATACCGCCGAGCGGATTCTTGATCTCGTGCGCGAGATTGCGGATCAGATGCTTGTTCACGGCCGTGAGGTCGTGAATGCGCTCCTCGCGGTCGCTGCGCAGATGCCGCTCGTTCTCGAAGAGTTCGAGCAGCACGTAATCGGGTGTGCTTTCGAGAAAGCCCACGACCACATGCACGTTCAGCGGTTCGCGTCCGGGGCGTTCCAGCGAAGCGTCGAGCCGCGTCGCGTGAAAGCGATGCTCGGCGATCGACGCGATCGTCGAGAGCAGTTCGTCCGCGTTCGAGAAGAGATCGGACCACGCCATCTGCGCGAGCTGACGGCGCGAGAGATCGAGCATCGCCTCCGCCGAAGGATTCGCGAAGGCCACGCGCAGTGTGCGCTTGTCGAGCACGAGCACGACCGTAGGCAGCGCCTCGAAGCCGGGCAACAGGCCCGACTCGACGAGCGGCGCGTCGTCGGAGAGCGGTTCGGCGTGGCCCTTTCTTGCCCTGATCAGATTCTTGAGCACCATGTTTCAGGCCGGCCGCCATACGGCGCGCCAGCAACGGTCCTGGTCGTTAATTCTGGTCAATACGCTGGTCAACAAGCGGGTCGATACGCCTCGTCGACGAGCGACAAGGCGTCCCAACGAAAAAGGGACGGCACCGCCGTCCCTTGGAGACCCAACGCGCACGCGTCCTGCGAGTCGAAGACACTGAACCGGCGCTTCGCTGTGTAGCAGGCAGCGAAGCGCCATCGCCAATTACAGCGAGTAGTACAGTTCGAATTCGACCGGGTGCGTGGTCATACGCACGCGTTGCAGTTCGCTTTCCTTCAGCGCGAGGTACGCGTCGATCATGCCGTCGGTGAACACGCCACCGCGCGTCAGGAACTCGCGATCCTTGTCGAGCGCTTCGAGAGCCTGGTCGAGGCCGGCGCAAACGGTCGGGATCTTTGCATCCTCTTCCGGCGGCAGGTCGTACAGGTTCTTGTCGGCGGCTTCGCCCGGGTGGATCTTGTTCTGCACGCCGTCCAGACCTGCCATCATCAGTGCCGAGAAGCACAGGTACGGGTTGGCGAGCGGATCCGGGAAGCGCGTTTCGATACGGCGGCCCTTCGGGTTCGACACGTGCGGAATACGGATCGATGCCGAACGGTTGCGTGCCGAGTAAGCGAGCTTGACCGGCGCTTCGAAGTGCGGCACGAGACGCTTGTACGAGTTCGTACCCGGGTTCGTGATGGCGTTCAGCGCGCGAGCGTGCTTGATGATGCCGCCGATGTAGAACAGCGCGAATTCCGACAGACCGGCGTAGCCGTTCCCCGCGAACAGGTTCTGGCCGTCCTTCCAGATCGACTGGTGAACGTGCATGCCCGAACCGTTGTCGCCGACGACCGGCTTCGGCATGAACGTCGCCGTCTTGCCGTACGTGTGCGCGACGTTGTGGACGATGTACTTCAGCTGCTGCGTCCAGTCCGCGCGCTGAACCAGCGTCGAGAACTTCGTGCCGATTTCGTTCTGGCCCTGGCCCGCCACTTCGTGGTGGTGCACTTCGACCGGAATGCCGATCTGCTCGAGCAGCAGGCACATTTCCGAGCGGATGTCCTGGAACGTGTCGACCGGTGCGACCGGGAAGTAGCCGCCCTTCGTGCCCGGACGGTGACCCGTGTTGCCGCCTTCGATTTCGCGGCCCGACGACCACGGTGCTTCATCCGAGCCGATCTTCACGAAGCAGCCCGACTGATCCGTGTTCCACTGGACCGAATCGAAAATGAAGAATTCCGGCTCCGGACCGAAGAAGGCGGTGTCGCCGAGGCCCGTGCTCTTCAGGTACGCTTCAGCGCGCTTGGCGAGCGAACGCGGGTCGCGCTCGTAGCCCTTGCCGTCGGCCGGCTCGACCACGTCGCAGGTCAGCACGAGCGTCGATTCTTCGTAGAACGGGTCGATGAAGGCCGTGTTCGGGTCCGGCACGAGCAGCATGTCCGAGGCTTCGATGCCCTTCCAGCCGGCGATCGACGAACCGTCAAACGCATGACCCGACTCGAACTTGTCTTCGTCGAATGCCGACAGCGGAACCGAAACGTGCTGCTCCTTGCCGCGCGTGTCCGTGAAGCGGAAGTCGACAAACTTGACGTCTTCGTCCTTGACGAGTTGCATGACGTCGGCCACGGATTTACTCATAACCTATTCTCCTGATTAACGATTTCGGCGAACGCTGCCGCCGTCCCAATCTTGTTGATCCCCCGCCGGCCGCCTCCGTCCCGGGTCTGTCCTGCTGACCCCGGTTGGCCGGCTGCGAATCGATCGAGACGTATAAAGCAGCTTCCGTGCCATGCATGCGCCAACGTGGCGCAAATCCCTTTCGCGACACACACTTGGAGTCAAAAATCGTGCGCCGCGCTTTTATGGAGCCGCCAGCGTGGCGGCTCATCGGCACCAAATTCGTGCAATCCCGAATTTGGCGCGCGAATCTCTCTTCATTATGGTGCAAAACACCTCGCATGCACCATTTCAATGCGTCCCGCCCTTTGTACCGCGCAGAGCATCGCTTGCGCCCGGTTTCACAGTGCCGGGATCGTCCTGCCCGCTCCGTCCCCACGCGCTAGAATGGTTTTTTGGTCCAACGCGAAACAGGAGATCCGTTGTCATGAGTACGCTCGAACAGTTGTACGCCCAGGCCGAGAAACGCCGCGTCGAGAACCAGCTGCCCTACGCGGGCGCGGTGTCGCCCGCAGAGGCATTCGAGCTTCTGCAGCTCGACCCGCGTGCGCGCCTCGTCGACGTGCGCACACGCGCCGAACTCGACTGGGTCGGCCGTCCCGTCGTGGGCGACGGCCAGTATTCGCATGTCGAATGGACCCGCTATCCGGGCGGCGTGCCCAACGCCGAGTTCCTCACCCAGCTCAAGAGCGCCGTGGAAGCCGACGCGCCAGTGCTGTTCCTGTGCCGCAGCGCCGCGCGCTCCAAGCTCGCCGCCATCGAGGCCGCCAAGGCCGGCTTCACGAAGGCCTATGACCTGCTCGAAGGCTTCGAAGGCGAGAAGGACGGCCAGGGGCATCGCAAGACCGTCACCGGCTGGTGCTTCCGGGGCCTGCCGTGGATCGGCGCCTGACACCCTGAAAACGCCCCGCTCCAACCCAACGGGCCACTCTGAGCGCCGCGTGTGACATGCAGATGATGCGCCGCCAGCCCTACCGCCGCACGCGGCGCCCCTTCACTCGCTGAATCAAAAACCGGCGCGCGGCCCGCTGCGGCGCTCGCGATCGGGCGACCCGTCGCCCGGCGCCGTCGGCTCGACCACATCGCCGCCCAGTTCGTGCACGCCTTCGCGCAGCTTCACGAAGGCGGCCGCCACGGCCTCGGGCTCGCCCTTCACGCCCAGATCGATGTGCCGGCGCGCATAAATGCCGCCGCGCTCCGTATCGCCCACGCTCGGCAGGCTGAACACCCGCACGCCCGGAAAATCGCGCTCGATGCGCTCCATGAGCGGCGTGAGCGTCGACTCCGGCAGCTCGAACACGAGCAGCGACTTCTCGGCGTGCGGCGTCTGGTGATGCAGATGCGCGTACTTCGTGTCGAGCACCCACTCGATCATCGGCCAGGCCATCACGGGGAAACCGGGCACGAAGTAATGATCGCGAATCGAAAAGCCCGGAATCTTGTTGTAGCCGTTCGGGATGATCTCGCAGCCCTGCGGGAACGTGCCCATCTGGAAGCGGTGCAGATTCTCGGGCGACTGGTAGTTCACGGGATCGGCGCCCGTGTGCATGTCACGGATGCGCTCGCGGATCGCCACCTCGGCGTCAGGGTGCAACGCGAGCGGCACGCCCAGCGCCGCCGCCGCGCACTGGCGCGTGTGGTCGTCCGGCGTCGCGCCGATGCCGCCCGTCGAGAACACGAT
The DNA here is from genome assembly GCF_040965655.1 of Paraburkholderia sp. EG286B. NCBI lineage: Bacteria > Pseudomonadati > Pseudomonadota > Betaproteobacteria > Burkholderiales > Burkholderiaceae > Paraburkholderia > Paraburkholderia sp. EG286B. The sequence continues at coordinate 442,704 of NZ_JBFRCF010000002.1, forward strand.
GTCGCCCGAAGCGAACGAGCGCCGCAGCGTCTCGGTGATGCGCTCGGGGTCGTCGCCCACGTACTGGGCCCACTCGAGCGAGAGGCCGCGCGCGCCTAGCAGTTCGATGACCTTGGGCAGATGCTTGTCGGAGCGGCGCCCCGAGAGAATCTCGTCGCCGATGATGATGACGCCAAATGCCATGGGCCGCCTCGTTGGATTGTCTTGATGATTGAGCGTTAGTGCACGATCGTCACGTCGCCGGACGCCTGCTGCACATCGTGGGCACGCATGCGCTGCAGCGCCCGCAGGCAGTAGTGCCCGAACCAGAGCGCCGTGAACACCAGAATGAACGCATAGATCCAGATGGTCACCGCCGCCAGCACCGGGAAGAACAGCAGCAGCCACGCGGACACGGCCCAGATGGCCGTGGGCAGCGAGCCGAGCAGTCCGCTCACCACGCCGATCACGAGCAGCGGCAGCCGGTGGCTGCGCACCAGCGTGCGGCGCTCTTCGACGGTTGCGTGCAGCGCGAGCGCATCGTAGGTCATCACCCGATACGTGAGCCAGCCCCACAACAGCGGCGGAATCAGCGCGAAGAACGGCGGAATGAGCCACAGCGGCAGCGTCACGATCATCACGATCAGGCAGACCAGGGTGGTGACGAGCGAATAGAACAGGCTGCCGTACCAACTGCCGCCGTGCCGCATCTCGAGCATCCCATACTGGCGCTTCGACAGATGGCCGATCACGCGCGGCATCGAAATCGCGACGATCAGCAGCAGCACCGTAATCACGATGAGCGGAATCGTCAGGATGATGACCAGAAACGGCGCGATCGTCGCGCGCAGCCAGCCGAAACCGAGCGCGTCGAACAGATGATAGAGGTAGGCCGTCGACGACCAGTTCGCGAGCGCGCCGCGCATCAGGTCGAGCAGCGGCTGCCAGAACACATAAAGCACGGCGCCCCACACCGCCGCCGCCACGAGAAATGGCACGAAGGTGAGCAGCAGCATGGCGGGATGGAACACGCTCGCGAGCGCGCGTCCGAACGAGCGCAACAGGTCATTCATGCGAGCGGAATACGGCGAAAAGAACGGGTGGAGAACACGGTGTCGGCGAAATCGGTGCGACCAAGCCGACAGCATAAACCACCGCGCGCATGGCGGGTAAGACGGGTGCGAGGAAGTGCAAGGGCCGTGGCGGCGCTCAGGTCACGGTGGCGTCGTCGCGCGCCTCGGCCGGCGCGGCGGTGGCGGCGTGGGCGCGCGAACGCAGGCGCCGCGCGATGCGGCCGAACGCATAACCCTGCTGCGCCCAGAAGCCCTCGCCATAGCTCACGCCTTCGAGCTGGTCGCGAATGCCCGTGGGCTCGATCTCGCGATTGAACGACGCGCTGCCGAACAGCATGTCCCACCAGGGGAACAGCACGCCGAAGTTGCAGCCATAGTGGGTGCCTTCGTGGCCATAGCCGATGGCGTGATGGCGGCGGTGAAAGCGCGGGCTCACCAGCAGCCGCTCGCCGAGCCAGCCGAAATGCACGCGAATATTGGCATGCTGCACGCTCTGCACGAAGTTCGTGAGCGCGACGAGCACCACGAATTGCGCGGGCGGCACGCCGACGACGAGCGCCACGGCGGCGAACATGCACGACTGGCCGATCACGTCGAGCAGGTGGTTGCGGTCATCGCACCAGAGCGACATCTTGCGCTGGCTGTGATGCACGGCGTGCAGCTCCCACCAGACGCCGTACCGATGCGAAAGCCGGTGATACCAGTAGCTGAAGAAGTCGAGCACCACGAGGTAGATCGCGAACGCCACGAGCGGCTGCGTGGTCACGCCCGGCCAGAGATTGTCGAGGTCGACCGTCTTCACGCCCATGAGCCGCAGCGCGCCCTGCGCACGGTCGAAGAACGGCTGCATCGTGAAGAAGAACAGCAGGTTCAGAATGCCGAGGCGCGTGATCCACGTGTAGAGCGCATCGACGCCCACGCCCTTGCGGTCGCGCCACTTCTCCGCAGGCACGAGCGCTTCGAGCGGGCGCAGCAGCGCGTACATCAGGCCCACTTCGAGCAGGCCCACGATCACCCAGTACAGCGCGTCGTAGGTGTCTTCGTCCACGTTCATCATGCCGATGCGGAAGAGCAGCGGCTGAATGACGTCGATGTAGAGGAGCGTTTGCAGCCAGGAGACGAGGTCGTCTGCCGACGCGACTACGGACTGCCCAGCGTGCGCGACGACGGCCAGCAGCGACGCCACCATATCCATGCGCGCCCCCCGCTGCCTTAAGCCCCGTTCGGCGCCGTGACGGGCGCGCGATCGTAGAAGTAGATGCCATGCGGCGAGCGGCCCACGGCGATGGTCTTGATGAGCTTCCTCGTTTGCATGTCGATGAGGCCGATGTGCTTCGCGAAACGGAACGTCACCCACAGGTAGCGCTTGTCGGCGGTCAACTCCATGTCGTCGGGGCCGGGCATCAGGCCGCTGATCTCGCCGGTCTTTTCGAGCGTGTCCTCGTCGATGATGCTGATGACGTTCGCCACGCGGCTCGACACCAGCACGTGGTGGCCGTCGACGAGCGAGCGGAAGTTGTGCGCGGCCTTGCCCACCTGGATCGTCTTGACGATCTTCTGGTTGCGCCAGTCCACCACCGCCACGTAGTCGGCGCCCGTCATGCCGATCAGCAGGTACTTGTCGCCAGGCGTGAGCCACAGGCCAGCCGGCGCGGCGCCGACCTTCATCTTCCAGAGCACCTTCTGCGTCGGCAGATCGACCGCGGCGATTTCGCCCGACACCTGCAGCGAAACGAACACGGTGCGGCTGTCGTTCGTGAACGCCAGGTGGCTCGGCATGGCCGAGAGCGGCAGGCGCTTGGCGAGCGTGATGTTGCTGCCGCCCGCGTAGTTGTAGATGTCGAGGCGGTCGAGGCGCAGGCCCGTGGTCACGAACCACTTGCGGTCGGGCGAGAAGCCGAGCTGGTAGGGGTCTTCGACGTTTTCGACCCAGCGCTGCGGCTTGCCGGTTTTCGGATCGACGAACAGGAGGTTGTTCGACACCGAGTTCGCGACGATCAGCGAGGTGTTGTCCGGCGTGGGAAAGAGGTGATGCGGTTCCTTGCCCGTGGGCACGGTGCCGACGACTTCGTGCGTCTTGTCGTCGATGAGGCTCAGCGTAGCTTCGCCCGAATTCAGGACGATGATGTTGTTCGCGTAAGCGGCCGTGGAGGCGAAGGTGGCAACCGTCGCTGCGCAGGCGAGCGCAAACATTGCGGCCTTGGAGGCGACGCGGCTAAAAGTGTTGTTGTTCGGCATGAAGAATCGTTCCCGGGCAGATTCGTGATTGTAGAACGTCTACCTGCACGCAAGGTTGACGTAGGGCCCTTGAAATATGCAAGGGGCGCAATCAAGCGCCCCTTTTTCGAACCATTCGAACCACTGTTATGGCCCGCAATGCGCTTTATCGCTGCATTGATTCCCATACCTTGTGGAGACGCTTGACCGAGACCGGCATCGGCGTGCGCAATTCCTGCGCGAAGAGCGAGATGCGCAGCTCTTCGAGCAGCCAGCGGAATTCGGAGAGACGCGGATCGAACACGCCGCCGCGCTGCGAGAGCGCACGCTGATACTGCTGCGCGAGCGGCTGGAATTCGGCGGCCTGGCGCGCGTCGCGCGCGGGGTCGGCGCGCAGCTTGTCGATGCGCAGCGCGACGCCCTTCAGATAGCGCGGGAAATGCACGAGCTGCGCATAGGGCGTCTCCAGAATGAAGCGCTTGCTGATGAGCGCGTCGACCTGCGCCTGCATGTCCGCGGCTGGCGCGCCGAAGGCCTTGGCCTGCACGAGCTTCTTCGCCAGCGACGCATATTCGGCAAGGATCTGCCCCACCAGACGCGCGATTTCCTGCGCGAGCAGCGAGAGACGTCCGCGGCCTTCGTCCTTGCGTGCGTGGAAACTCGCGTCGTCGTCGGGCAGCGGGTCTTGCAGGCAGGCGCGGTCGAGCGCGAGTTCGACCAGCTGGTCGCGCAGTTCCTCCTGCGTGGCGCGCGCCATGAACTGCATCGCCATCTCGCGCAGACCCGGCAGGTTCTTCTCCAGGTAGCGGATCGGCTCGCGCAGCTGCAGCGCGAAGAGCCGGCGCAGCCCGGCGCGATGGATGCGCGCGGCCTCCTCCGGCGAATCGAACACTTCGACGTCGCAATGCGTGCCGCGATCGACGAGCGCCGGATAGCCGAACAGCGTCTGTCCGCCGCGGCGGATTTCCAGCAGCTCGGGCAGCTTGCCGAAATTCCACGTCGTGAGGTTTTCGTAGAGCGCCGTGGCAGGCGCGGCGTCGCCCGGCGAGGCCGTGTGCGGCGCATTGCTCTTCTGCGGCGCGTTGCCGGTCGCATCGCGCCCGATCTGAGCGTTCTGCGGTGCCTCACCGCCCTGCGCGTGCGTTTCCAGCGCCGCGAGCGCCGTCGCGCTCGCGAGCTTCTGGAATTGCTGCTGCGCCTGCGCGCCGAGCTCGGCGCGCAGCTGCGCGAGGTTGCGGCCCATCGCGAGCTGGCGACCGTGCTCGTCGATCACCTTGAAGTTCATGAAGAGGTGCGCGGGCAGCGTCTCCAGCTTGAAGTCGGCTGACTTCAGGGCGATCTGCTTTTGCTCGCGCACGTCGGCGATCAGCGCGTCCAGCAGGCCGCCCGCGCCGAAGCGCTCGCCGCCCACGCGCTCCGCGAAGCCGGCCGCGTATTCGGGCAGCGGCACGCAGTGGCGGCGCAGCTTCTGCGGCAGCGACTTCAGCAGCAGTTGCGCCTTCTCCTTGAGCATGCCCGGCACGAGCCATTCGCAGCGGCGCGCATCGACCTGGTTGAGCGCGTAGAGCGGCACCGCGAGCGTCACGCCGTCGCGCGGCGAGCCCGGCTCGAAGTGATACGTGAGCGCCATCGCCACGCCCGACATCGTCATGCGCTTCGGGAACAGTTCGGTCGTCACGCCCGCCGCCTCGTGGCGCATCAGGTCGTCGCGAGAGAGGTACAACAGACGCAGCTTGTCCTCGGGCTCGCCGCCCTTCCTCACCTCGTCGCGATACCAGCGCTCGAACGACGCGCCCGAGTAAATGCCTTCGGGAATCGCCTGATCGTAGAAGCCGTAGATCAGCTCATCGTCGACCAGCACGTCCTGGCGGCGCGACTTGTGTTCCAGTTGCTCGATATCGGCGAGCAGCTTGCGGTTGTGCGCGAAGAACACGAGCTTCGTGTCGAATTCGCCTTCCACGAGCGCGCCGCGAATGAAGAGTTCGCGCGCACGCGCCGGGTCCTGCCTGCCGAACGCCACGCGCCGGCGTTGATAGACCGGCAGGCCATACAGCACGCCACGCTCGAACGCGCTCACCTGCGCCGCGCGTTTTTCCCAATGCGGCTCGGAGAGCGACGTCTTCAGCAGATGCGCGCCGACCTTCTCGAGCCACTCGGGTTCGATCTTCGCGATGCAGCGCGTGTAGAGGCGGCTCGTCTCGACGAGTTCCGCGGCCACCACCCAGCGCCCCGCCTTCTTCACGAGCGCCGAGCCCGGCCACAGATGGAACTTGATGCCGCGCGCGCCGAGGTAATGCGGCTCGTCGTCGGCCTTCAGGCCGATATTGCCGAGCAGGCCCGTGAGCAGCGCGTGATGGATCTGCTCGTAGGTCGCATCCGATTCGTTGATGCGCCAGCCATGCTCGCGCACCACCGTCAGCAATTGCGAATGCACGTCGCGCCATTCGCGCAGACGCAAGTGGGACAGGAAATTCGCGCGGCACGCATCGAGCAGCTGCCGGTTGGACTTCTTGTGCGCAACGGCCTCTTCGAACCAGGCCCAGATCTTGAGCCACTGGAGAAACTCGGAGCGCTCGTCGGCAAAACGGCGATGCGCCTGGTCCGCCTGCTCCTGCGCTTCGATCGGCCGGTCGCGCGGATCCTGCACCGAAAGCGCGCTCGCGATGATCAGCACTTCGCGCAGCGCCTGCTCGTCGCGTGCGCCGAGAATCATGCGGCCCACGCGCGGATCGAGCGGCAGGCGCGCGAGTTCGCGGCCGAGCGGCGTGAGCGCGTTGTCGTCGTCCACGGCGCCGAGTTCATTGAGCAGCTGGTAGCCGTCGGCGATCGCGCGGCCCGGCGGCGGCTCGATGAACGGGAACGTCTCGATCGCCGTGAGATGCAGCGACTTCATGCGCAGAATCACGGCGGCGAGCGACGAGCGCAGGATTTCCGGATCGGAAAAGCGCGGCCGCGCGATGAAATCCGCTTCCTCATAGAGCCGGATGCAGATGCCGTCCGCGACGCGCCCGCAACGGCCCGCGCGCTGGTTCGCCGCCGCCTGCGCAATCGACTCGATCTGCAACTGCTCGACCTTGTTGCGATACGAATAGCGCTTCACGCGCGCGAGGCCCGTATCGACCACGTAGCGGATACCCGGCACCGTGAGCGACGTTTCGGCCACATTGGTCGCGAGCACGATGCGGCGCGCGTTCGACGGCTTGAAGACACGCTCCTGCTCCTGTGCGGACAGCCGCGCGAACAGCGGCAGGATTTCCGTGTGCGGCGGATGATGCTTGCGCAGCGCTTGCGCGGCGTCGCGAATCTCGCGCTCGCCGGGCAGGAACACGAGCACGTCGCCGGAGCCTTCGCGGCAGAGTTCGTCGACGGCATCGACGATGGCTTCCATCAGGTCGCGGTCGGTGTCGCGTTGCGACTTCGCGCCTTTTTCACGGCCGGTCGTGCCCTGCGCGGCCTTCACCGCCGGGCTGTCTTCCTGCACCGGGCGATAGCGCACCTCGACGGGATACAGCCGCCCGCTCACCTCGATCACGGGCGCGGGCTGCTCCTCGCTGCCGAAGTGGCGCGCGAAGCGATCGGCGTCGATGGTCGCCGACGTCACGATCAGCTTGAGGTCGGGCCGGCGCGGCAGAATCTCCTTCAGATAGCCGAGCAGGAAGTCGATGTTCAGGCTGCGCTCGTGCGCCTCGTCGATGATGATCGTGTCGTAGGCCTTGAGCAGCGGATCGGTTTGCGTCTCCGCGAGCAGAATGCCGTCGGTCATGAGCTTGACCGAAGCGCCCGGCGAGAGATTGTCGGTGAAGCGCACCTTGTAGCCGACCACTTCGCCGAACGGGGTATTGAGTTCGTCGGCGATGCGCCGCGCCGTGGCCGAAGCCGCGATCCGGCGCGGCTGCGTATGACCGATCAAACCCGTGCCGCCCGCGCCGAGGCCGCGGCCCAGCGCGAGCGCGATCTTCGGCAACTGCGTGGTCTTGCCCGAGCCCGTTTCGCCGCTCACGATCACGACCTGATTCTGCGCGATCGCACGCGCGATTTCTTCGCGGCGGCCGGAGACCGGCAGCGCTTCGGGGAACGTGATGGGCGGAACCTTGTTCGGCTCGACGTTCGTGCGTGATGCACGCGGCGGACGCTCCTGGCGTTCGGCGCGCGGCGGACGTTCATGCTCGCCTTCGTTGCCGGCGCGCGGCGCGTGTTCGGATTTCGGCTTTGCGGGTCGCTGCGGATTCGGTGGGTTCTGCACTTGCGCCTGCTTCGGAGGCTGCTGCGCGCGCGGCGGTTGATTGCGCGGCGCCTCGGCGCGCGCCTCGCGCGATTCGTTGGAGCGATCTCGCGGCGCGTTTCGCTGCGCCGGGCGTCGATCGTCGCGCGCCTCGCGCGGCCTGGCCGGCTGCGCGGCGCTGCGCTCCGTGCGCGGTTCGCCTCGCGATGGCGATTGTGACGGCGGCGCGGCTTTCGTTTCGCTTCGCTGCTCAGGGCGTTGATCCGGGCGCTGCTCCGCGTGCGGCGGCGTCTGCTGTTGAGGCTGTGGTTGCGTCTGCGTCTGCGGTTGCGGTTGCGTCTGCTCCGCACGCTTGTCCTGCACGCGCGCGCCGCCCAGCGCGCCGCCGCCCATCAGCGCGGCAAGCTTGTCCGTCGACGCGAGCTTTTGCCCGTCGCCATACTTCTGCGACGCGCTTTTCGCTTTCGCGCCGTCCTGCGCCGTTTCCTTCCCGGCCGGGGTGTTGCTGCCCTGCGCCGAGGCAGGTCTTTTGGGTACATTCGACATGGGGGCGCATTATAATCCCGGGCATGAATTCCCAAACCGACCTCGTCCCCGCCACCGCCAGCGCGCCGGCCTCCGCCGCCGCTGCGGATTCCGACTCGCAGATCATGGCGCAGCACGCGCAGTTCGTCGACTGGATGCGTTCGGTCGCGCCCTACATCCACGCGTTCCAGGGCAAGACGTTCGTCGTCGGTTTCGGCGGCGAGGTCGTGCACCAGAACCTGCTCAACGCGCTCGTCGCCGACATCGCGCTGCTGCAGGCCATGGGCATCCAGATCGTGCTCGTGCACGGCTCGCGCCCGCAGGTCGAAGAGCAGATGAGCCTGCACGGCGTCGAGTCCGAGTTCTCGCACGGCATGCGCATCACCAATGCCCGCGCGCTCGAATCGGCGAAGGAAGCGGCCGGTGAAGTGCGTCTCGACATCGAGGCCGCAATCAGCCAGGGGCTGCCGAACACGCCGATGGCGCACGCGCACATCAGCGTGGTGTCGGGCAACTTCGTCACGGCACGGCCGGTCGGCATTCTCGACGGCGTGGACTTCCAGCATACGGGCGTGGTGCGCAAGATCGACGCCGATTCGATCCGCCACTCGCTCGCGAGCCGCAAGCTCGTGCTGCTCTCGCCGCTCGGTTTTTCGCCCACGGGCGAGGCGTTCAATCTGTCGATGGAAGACGTCGCCTCGGCGGCGGCCATCGCGCTGCGCGCCGACAAGATCATTTTCCTCACGGAAACGCAGGGCCTGATCGACGAGGAAGGCGAGCTGATCCGTGAAATGTCGCTCGACGACGCCTACAAGCTGCAGGAAGGCGGCACCGTGCTCGGCGACGAGGGCTTCTACCTGAAGCACTCCATTCGCGCCTGCCGCGGCGGCGTGGGCCGCGCGCACATCATTCCCTACGCGCTCGACGGCGGCTTGCTGCTCGAACTGTTCCTGCACGACGGCGTGGGCACCATGATCTCTTACGAGAATCTGGAAAGCCTGCGCGAAGCCACGCCTGACGACGTCGGCGGCATTCTCACGCTGATCGAGCCGCTCGAATCCGACGGCACACTCGTGCGGCGCGGGCGTCACCAAATCGAGCGCGACATCGACCACTTCTCGGTGATCGAGCACGATGGCGTGCTGTTCGGCTGCGCGGCGCTTTATGCGTACTCGCAGGAGCGCATCGGCGAAATGGCGTGCCTCACGGTCTCGCCCGAAGCACAGGGCTCCGGCGACGGCGAACGCCTCTTGCGCCGCATCGAGCAGCGTGCACGGGCACGCGGCCTCACGCGCATTTTTGTGCTCACCACGCGCACCGAACACTGGTTCCTGAAGCGCGGCTTCGTCAAGGCAACGGTCGACGACCTGCCCGAAGACCGCCGCCGCCTCTATAACTGGCAGCGCAAATCGCTCGTGCTGATGAAACAGCTCTGAGCGCGCCGCCACCCACACATACGACTACAGGAGAAGCACAGCATGGCCCGTATGATCCAATGCGCGAAGCTCGGCAAGGAAGCCGAAGGCCTCGACTTTCCGCCGCTGCCGGGCGAGCTCGGCAAGCGCATCTACGAAAACGTCTCGAAAGAAGCATGGCAGCAGTGGCTCAAGCAGCAGACCATGCTCATCAACGAAAACCGCCTGAACATGGCCGATCCGCGCGCGCGCCAGTACCTGATGAAGCAGACCGAGAAGTTCTTCTTCGGCGAAGGCGCCGACCAGGCTTCGGGCTACGTGCCGCCGACCGAAGGCTAACGCCTTCCGCTGCGTGCCGGGATCTGTCCCTGAGGCGCACAAACAGAGCAGATTGCCCTGCAAAAACCGCGCCCCCGGCGCGGTTTTTTTATGCGCTTCATGGCTTTCCGGGCCGCGGAAACGGTTCCATCGAAACGGCGCAATCCCCCGCCCCATGGGGCTTCCAGCCCGCGCCCCGAATCCCCGCAGATGCCGGGGTTTGCGCGATCTTCCGTTATCGTGCTAACATGTGGCCTCGTTCAACAGGCATTAGCCATCAACTGCATTTGGAACGGCACCCCAAAACGCCAGTATCCCGAATGCGCATATGACAAAAGGAACGCTCCGCGACGCGGGCTTCTTTTTCGTTTCAGCGGCGCTTTGACCAGGCAACCCCAGGCACCCCATGCCGGTCCAGCGTCCTCATGCGACCTGCCCCCCATCCACGGCCACGCAGGCGCAACGTTAACCACAATTTGTCCGAGTGTCGTTTCGCGACACTTCAGCATTGCTTTCGTGCGCCGCTCGCCTTGTGCGATGCACCATCGGCCCGCCCTCGTCTCTGACGCAACGTGGCGTGCCGTGCGCGAAATGTCGCCGCTATCGCGAAACGGTACTCTCCGGCAACCGTGGCGGGCCCACGTGGGTTCGTCGCAGTCATTGGAGATGCAGACCTTGACCGCTTCCACTTCCGGCGCGTCGGCCCAGACCGACCTCACCCTCGACGACATCACGATCGTCGATAAAAGCCTCCTCAAACGCGCCGTCGGCGCCATGGCGCTCGGCAATGCCATGGAATGGTTCGACTTCGGCGTGTACAGCTACATCGCCGTCACGCTCGGCCAGGTGTTCTTCCCGTCGAGCAGCCCTTCGGCGCAGCTCATCGCCACGTTCGGCACGTTCGCGGCCGCGTTCCTCGTGCGCCCGATCGGCGGGATGGTGTTCGGGCCGCTCGGCGACCGCATCGGTCGCCAGCGCGTGCTCGCGATGACGATGATCCTGATGGCCTGCGGCACCTTCGCCATCGGCCTGATTCCCTCGTACAAGTCGATCGGCATTGCCGCGCCGGCGCTGCTGCTCGTCGCGCGTCTGGTTCAGGGCTTCTCGACCGGCGGCGAATACGGCGGCGCGGCGACCTTCATCGCCGAATTCGCCACCGACAAGCGCCGCGGCTTCATGGGCAGCTTCCTCGAGTTCGGCACGCTGATCGGCTATGTGTTCGGCGCGGGCACCGTTGCCGTGCTGACCGCCGTGCTTTCGCACCAGCAGCTGCTCGACTGGGGCTGGCGCGTGCCGTTCATGATCGCGGGCCCGCTCGGCCTCGTGGGTCTCTATATCCGCATGAAGCTCGAGGAAACGCCCGCGTTCAAGCGCGAAGCGGAACTGCGCGAAGCCGAAGAGCACACGCGCCCGAAGCTCACGCTGCATTCGCTCCTCACGCAGCATCTGCGCCCGTTCCTGCTGTGCGTGGGTCTCGTGCTGATCTTCAACGTGACCGACTACATGGCGCTCTCGTATCTGCCGAGCTACCTCTCGGCGACGCTGCACTTCAACGAGACGCACGGCCTCTTCCTCGTGCTGATCGTGATGGTGCTGATGATGCCGATGACGCTCGCGTTCGGCCGCCTGTCCGACGCCGTGGGCCGCAAGCCCGTGATGCTCGCGGGCTGCGTGGGCCTGATCCTGCTGTCGATCCCGTCGCTCACGCTGATCCAGACGGGCGCGCTCGTGCCGGTGTTCTTTGGTCTCCTGATTCTCGGCGCGCTGCTCTCGTGCTTCACGGGCGTGATGCCCTCGGCGCTGCCGGCGCTGTTCCCGACCGCGATCCGCTATGGCGCGCTCGCCATCGGCTTCAACGTATCGGTGTCGCTGTTCGGCGGGACCACGCCGCTCGTGGCGGCATGGCTCGTCGAGCACACGCAGAACCTCATGATGCCCGCGTACTACCTGATGGGCGCGGCCGTGATCGGCATCGTCTCGGTGCTGGCGCTGCATGAAACAGCGCGCCGCCCGCTGCCGGGCTCGGCGCCGAGCGTGAGCACCAAGGCGGAAGCGCACGCGGTACTGCGCGGCGTGCGTCTCGCGCGCGAACTCGACGAGGAATACGCCGTCGCCAACGCCGTGCGTGCCTGATACGGCACCACTGAAACGCAAAAAGGCCAGCTTCGTGCTGGCCTTTTTTCTTGTGCGCCCGCTTGGGGCTATTCGACGAGCTTGACGTGCTCCACGTCCAATGCGCCGTCGCGGCCGACAGTCAGCATCGCCGCCGAGATCGGCAGTTTGAAGCGGCGCGGTCCGGCGCTGCCGGGGTTCGCGTACAGCACGCCCTCGCGCGTTTCGAGCGCGGGCTTGTGCGAATGGCCGCTCACGACCACGGCAATGCCATCGGCGGCGGGATCCCCCTGCAGGTCGGGCAGTTCGTGGATCACGGCAAGCCGGACCCCACCCAGCGCGACGGTGGTCTGCACCGGCAACGCCTCGGCCCACGCGCCATGATCGTTGTTGCCGCGCACGGCGGTGAGCGGCGCGATGGCGGCGAGCGTGTCGAGCACGCGCTGATCGCAGATGTCGCCCGCATGCACGATGGCGTCCGCGCCCTCGACGAAGGCGAGCAGCTCCGGACGCAGCAGATTGTGCGTGTCGGACACCAGGGCGATACGTAGCGGAGGTAGCGGATGTTTCGCGGACATGACGTTGCGCTTCGGTTGAATACTGCCGATTATCGCCGCGCTCACGCCTCGCCGTCGCCTTCCCCAGGCGCTGCGCCGATATACACCGCGAGCCACACGCTCGGCACCGTCGGATCGGTCCACGACACGCGATGCCGGCAGTGCGCCGGAATGTGCACACAGTCGCCGGGCAGCAGGCGTCGCGGCGGCTCTGCCGGGTCCTCGAATTCCAGCGTCGCCGCGCCGGCGAGAAGCGCCACCCATTCCTCGCGCGCGTCGTCGTACCAGAAACCCGGCGGGCTCGCCTGGCCCGTGGAGACGATGCGCTCGATGAGCACGCCGTCGCGAGAAACGAGCGTATCGAAGCGCTCCTCATTGGCGTCGCTGTCGATGCCTGCGAAGAGATTGCTGAATGCGGCGGTGTCCGGTTCGTTCATGCCAATGCGCTCATTCGAGAGGTTTCAAGCCGTCGAGCAAGGTCGGCACCAGCTCGCTCACGGTCGGGTGGATGTGCATCGCGTATTGCAGCGTCGTATACGGCGCGTCGGCCGTCATCGTGTCGATGAACGTATGGATCGCCTCGTCGCCCTCGATGCCGAAAATCGCCGCGCCGAGAATCCGTTGCGTCTGCGGGTCCACCAGCGCCTTCATGAAGCCGTCCGTCTCGCCGCGTTCGCGCGCGCGGCCCACACGCGACATCGGCATGGTGGCGATGAGCGCGGGTTTGGCGCGCTCGCGCACCTCGCGCTCGCTCATGCCGACGCGCGCGAGCGGCGGATCGACGAACACCGCGTAGGCGGGAATGCGGGTGTCGGCGCTGCGCGCCTTCCCGTCCAGCAGATTCGCCGCGACGATCTGAAAGTCGTCGTATGAAGTGTGCGTGAACGCGCCGCGGCCATTCACGTCGCCGAGCGCCCAGACGCCCTCGACGCGCGTGCGCAACTGGCCGTCCACGGCGATGAGCCCGTGGGCGTCGCGCTCGATACCCGCGGCGTCCAGCCCCAGATCGTCCGTGTTCGGCAGGCGCCCGGTCGCAAAGAGCAGATGCGAAACATCGAGCGGGCCGGTGTCGAGCGCGATGCGTACGCCCGCCTGGCCATCGAGCGGCGCGACGCTGCGCGGCTCTGCGCCAAAGCGAAATTCCACGCCTTCGCGCGCGAGCACGTCCTGGACCGCGCGCGAATAATCCGCGTCCTCGCGCGCGAGCACGCGCTGCCCGCGCACGAGCACCGTCACGCGGCTGCCGAAGCGGCGGAACATCTGCGCGAATTCGAGCGCCACGTAGCTGCCGCCGCAGATCGCCAGATGCTCGGGCAGCTGCTCCAGCGCGAGCAGCGTCGAGTTGGTCTCGTAGCGGATCGTCTCGACGCCGGGAATGGCAGGAATCAGCGCGCGCGTGCCCGTGTTGATGAAGATCTCGGGCGCTTCGAGATCGACCTGCGCGCCGTCGTGCGCCGCCACGCGCACCGTGTGTGCGCCCGTGAAGCGCGCGTGCCCCTTGAATACGCTGACGTTCGGCGCGTGGCGCAGCCACTGCTCGACGCCATCGCGCGACGCCCCGATGATGCGCTCCTTGCGCGCCTTCACGAACGCGAGATCGACGCGCACGTCGCCCGGCTGCGCGCCCTTGCCGATCTGCACGCCGAAGTCCGCCGCATGGCGCGCGACGTGCGCGGCACGCGCGCAGGCGACATACGCCTTGGTCGGCGTGCAGCCCACGTTCACGCAGGTCCCGCCGAATGACGCGCGCTCGATCACCGCGGTCTTGCGGCCGCTCTTGCCGAGCCGCACCGCGAGAGGCGGGCCGCTCTGCCCCGTGCCGATCACGATCGCATCGAAACGTTGTGCCATGCCGCTCTCCTTTGCCGTTGACGCGAGTTGAGCCGCGAGTCGCGAAAGGCGGCCGATCGCGCCATCTTACGCGCGACAAATGGCCACCGCGCGCAGCGTGATGCTGCGAATCGGGTACGCATCGGTGTGTATTGCGGAGGGAAACGAGCGCGCAAAAAAAGAGCCGCCTCGCACGTCGAGGCGGCTCACAGGGTGACGCTACAACAGCAAACGGGCGAAGCCGCTGCGCGTCAGGGGGATCGTCGAACGCACGGCGCGCTTGCGTCAGGCGTTCGGTGTGATGGGCAATTCAGTCGTTAAGGTTTTGGGGAAACTCAGTGCGTGCCATCAGTGCACGCAATCGGTGGCCGCACATTCTCCGTGGCCCGCGTTCCAAAGTTCGCGCGAGCGCAGGAATGCGGCGCGCGCGCCGCGCGTCGCCATCATCAGTCCGACTTGCCCCATGTTGAAGTCGTGCGACACCATCAGCTGCATCAGGTCCACCATCGGCAGGACCAATGCTGGCTGATATAACTGTCGTTCGATAAAGGATTTCATGACCGCTCCCGCTGCATGCCCCGCGTCCTCCTGACGCAAGGTCATTCGATGGTTGTCATTCTAGGAATGCAGCGTGCGCGGATAAATGGGCCGCCCGCGAAGTCACTTGTCGAAAATTGCAAACAATCGACCCGGATGCGGAGGCAGAGGGCGCGGCGGCGCGCCCGCCGTGCCCGCCGGGCATCGCGCGCGGCCGCGCCACACGGTGCTTTGCACGAATGCTGGCCGCGCGGACGCGCTTCAGTCGAGGGGCGTCGCGACGAATTCCGGCAGCGTCTCGGCGCGCGCAGAAAGCGCGGCGATCGCCGGATATCGGGCGGGATCAGCGCAGCCAGGCAGCATGTACTGGTTGAAACGCCACGCAACGGCCGCGGTGATGTCGGCCTGCGTGATGCGGCCCGCGCACAGCCAGCCGTCGCGGCCCGCGACGAGCTGGTCGAGCACAGCCCAGGCGGCATGCATCTGGGCGTTCACGCGCTCGAACCACGGCTCGTGCTGGCGCTCGGCGGGGCGCAGCTGGCGCTCATAGACCTGCTGCACCGTCTTTTCCATGGCCGCGAGCGCGAAGCCGTTCACGCGCAGCGCGAAAGTCCGCTCCTGCGTCTCCTCCGGCATCAGCCGCCGCGCGGCGGGCACTTTGCGGTCCAGGTAGTCGAGGATCAGCGTCGAGTCGATCAACTGGGTGCCGTCGTCGTCGATGAAGGTCGGCGCCTTCACGACGGGATTGATCTGGGCAAATTCGTCGTACTGCCGAAATACCGAAATGCTGCGGTGCTCGAACTCGAGCCCGAGCACATGGAGCGAAATCGCGACGCGACGCACATAGGGGGAGTCCATCATGCCGATCAACTGCATGGGTTCACCTCGCACAGAAAAAAGGGATCGGACGTCGATCTTGCAGGAAGCTCTATCGCATTTCAAGACACGTTGAGTCCACCCGGATCGGCGTCGTGGCGACGCGGCGCGTTGTGCAAAAACACACCGTGTCGATGTGCCACGTCGGGCTCGCCGCACAACGGGGCTACATTTGTTAGCAGACGTCGAATCTGACGCGGCGCGGCATTGTTGCAACGCAGCGCCCCGCCCTGCGTACCGGCGCTTTTTTACCGTGCCGCGCTGCTTAAGGCGCAGCGGTGCGCGCGGTGCAAGCGAAGGATGCCGAAGCATTACGCAGACCGCATGAAAGCGGGTTTTTGCGCGCCACATGTGCTGCAGTGCATCGCCGGGAAACTCCTGGATTCGGACGCCGAACGGCTGAGATAGTCTCAATGCACAAGGAGACGAAATCATGAGACAGGCATTCAATGTTGGTGTTGTCATCGTCCTCGCCCTCCTCCTCGCGAATCGTGCCATGACACGTGTGCAGGCCCACGAGGCTGGCTCGCTTACCTGTGCCCAGGGCTCCGCACTCGTCAAGGCCGAAGCACTCGTGCGCGGTTTCGGCGAACGCGGCGCGAGCGCTCAGAGCGAAAACTTCCTCTCTTCCTGTCTCGTTTCGGGCCAGGGTCAAGTCGGCGACCTGATCGCCCACGACTGAGCGCCCTGCGCGCCGCGACCGCCCTGGCGCGTTTCGCGGTTCGGGCGCCGTTCAACGGCGCGGCGCGTGGTACTCCCAGGGTCGCTTGCGGCGCCACCGCCGATGCGCGCTCGTGACGAACCCGCAACGCCGTACATCATCCGGCTGAACCGGCTACACGCCCGCCGCCGCGGACCACCCTGGCCGCGGCCGCCCCGATTACCCGCCAGAAGTGAACGCCTCGCCGCGCGTCACACACGGGCGTCGCCCCGGGCGCCTGTACCGGTAAATTCACGCGCTGCCTGCTGGAAACCGGCTCGCCCGTGGCCGCCAGGTGGGCGAAGTTCGCCGCCACACTCCCCGAAATCGATACCCGCGCTGGTGCGGCTCGATCGCTCCCGCGCGACGACGCCAGCGCCAAGGCGCACCGACGCGGGTTGCCAATGTCCCGGGTTGGCGGCGAGAATGCTCGCGGACCACGGAGAATCTATGAAAGGTTGCATCCTGTTGTTTGGAGTCAGCATGCTGGCGGCGTGCACATCGGTGACGGCCGTCAATTCGAGACAGGATGGCCATCTCACCGTCACGAGCCGCGCGCGCTGGGATCTGGTTTCGTGGAACCACGTGCGCGCAGCCGGGCTCAGCGAAGCCGAAGACTACTGCGAGAAACAGAAGAAGCAGTTGCACACGGTCGAGATCCACAGCGAAGGCCTGCGCGGCGTGACGTCCCAGACAGTAGAAGTCATCTTCGACTGCATCTGATGGGGGCCGCACTGTCTTCTCGCTCATCCGCGCCAAACGGGCGTTGCAGCCCGTTAGCGCGCTGTTGCAGACGAAATTGCTCGCGATAGCGCAATAGTTTGTTGTCGTTCACCCTGATACTCAAAACGCATGACAGCGCTAAACTGACGATACATTTTGTTACGTTTAGGGCCGAGTCACATGTTGACCGCATTCTTCATCGCTTGCCCGTTTGGCATCGCGGCATTGTTCGGATTCGCAAGGCTGATCAATCCGCTGACGGGGAAGATCGGTAATCGTTGAGTGCGCAAGCGCCTTGTTGCGGCGCAGCGCCCGGCCGATCCTCGCGCCGCCATTCTGCGCGGCTGCTGCGGGTTTTTCCCGCCCTCTCCTGTTTTTCCCTTCGCCGTAGCCAGATCTCTTCGTGCGCCCCCGCACGGATTTAGCCATGCCAATAAAAAACCCGCGAAGCGTCAAGCCATCGCGGGTTCTCGGAATCCAGTGCAATTCACTGGAACAACATCTGGTGCGGGGACCGGACTCGAATATCGGCCTATTAGCCTTTTGCAGCCGGCATTGGCCAGACACCTCGCCCAGCCATACCAACAGAAATACCAACAAAGCATTCAGGTGCCCATCGGCGCCGATGTCCAGAGCGAAACGCAGAAGTAATCAGGCGCCCCTGCGGGTAAGGATGCTGATCAGCTGGTCGGCAGACAGGTCCGCGGGGCCGAGGTCGGCCCGGATGCCATCGAAGATTTCGAGCATCTGCCTGTGACGCCCGATGCTGGGCATATGCGAGTTAAACGCACGTCCCTTGAAATTCGTAAAGCGATCGAGCTTTTCGACGAGGAAACGGGCAATCGACATGTACTCTGTCTCGTTATTTCCGTCGAAACCCTCAAACCTCGGCGGCGCAAATGGCGCTGCTTCGGCATCCACGCGAGCCTTGCCACCGGCGGCCAGATTTGCGTAGCCCCGTTCGACGAACGTCCACATATCGAGCACGTCCGCGACAAATGAGACTTCGGGCGGGGTAGGTTCTCTGCCGCCATCCCCGAAGAGCCCCGGATATTGCCATTCGATCCCCCAAAGATGGTCGTCGAGTATCGCGTCCTTCACGAACGCGGCATCGACCTCCCCGTTCATCTTGAGGTGTTCCTGAATCTCGCAAAGCATGATTGTGATCAGCTTCTCGGCGTTCGACATCTTCACGGGTATCTCCGATGACGTGATGGAGCACTAATTGTACGGCACGGGAAATTCGTCGCCGGCTGCGCGAATTCAGCCGTGCTGTAATATCGCGCCGAGTCCTCTCCACCATGGAACCGACCGATGCTCAGTAAAGCCGACCTGCGAGTCGTAACCTTCGCCGACCTTCAGGCGCTCAAAGACAACCAGATCCCCGAATCGCACACGCTCGACTACAAGCGCGACTTCCCGTTCGACAGGGACGCGCGCACAAACCTGGCTGCAGACGTCGTTGCTTTCGCTAACACACGAGGCGGCGACTTGATCCTGGGTGCGGATGAGCAAGGCGGTGTCATCACCCAGTTCAAGCCGATTAAGCTCGAGGACAAAGACGAGGCGCTACTCACGCTGCAGTCCGCGCTGACCGACCTCATCGAGCCCAAGATTCCCGGCCTGCACCTCGTGGCTATCGACGTGCCGGATGGCGGCCATATTATCGTTGTGCGCACTCCGCCGAGTTTTCAGGCGCCGCACCGCGTACGCAAAAACGGTGTTTTCTATTCTCGAACCTCGACCGGCATCGATCCGATGGACATCACGACACTACGCAGCGCTTTTCTTCAAAGTGCAACGGCGAGCGAGAAGGTGCGCGAGTTTCGGGAAGAGCGCATCGCCGGACTGCGTCAACGGCCGCTATCGGCGCCTCTGCGGAAGGGAGCTGTTGGGGTGCTGCAGATTGTTCCAATGGCTTCCATCCTTGGATCAATGAATTTTTCTATCGGCAATCTGCACGGTGTGGCGCAATACCTGCGACCGCCTTTGGCTTCGGGTGTCTGGGGCTCTCGCATCAATCTGGACGGGGCCATGAGCATCTCGGCGGTTGACGAGACGTTCTCCTATACGCAGCTTTTCAGGAACGGGAGCATCGAGACGGCAATGCCCGTGCAAGGAAGCCACTCACCAGTGGCGTGGGTTGGAGAATTCGAAAATGCACTCGTGAAGGAACACCATCACGAGGCACTCATCGAAGCTCACACAAAGCTTGGAGTTGAAGGCCCCGCGTTCGTGATGCTCTCTTTCGTTGACATCGGGGGAGCACCTCTGGAAGGGGGCAACTCCATGCTGACGGCAATCCACGGCGGCCCGGCAGTGGTGCCCGCATACCACACGAACCTCTACCTGCCCGAGCTTTTCGTGGAGTCGTTTGTCGCGTCCTCTTCCGATATCTACGGCCCGCTGTTCGACATGGTATGGAACGCGGCTGGGCGGCACGCGCGGCCTGCGCAGGGACGGTAGTGGGGCGCCGTCAAGGTCGTTTTCTGACGGCACCAGTTAGCAGATTGAGTGTTTACATCTACGTCGTCGATGGGCCGCGATCGCGACGCACCGCGTACACCCGCATTCCCTCGCGGAGCTTTGCTCCGCCTTCGGTGCGCGGGAAGCCGGCTTGATCATCGGCCGTCGCGGATTGGACCTCCGCGTTATTGACGCGGATCGACGGCACGGACACCTCCTCGAAGTAGATTGGCCCTTCGATGGCAAGCGTGTCGCCAACATTGACCGTACCGCTCTCAATGACGACACCAAACGCATTTTTCCAGACGTGGGCGACGGTGCCGATGTACTCGTAGTGGGCCGGCACAACGCCGATACGCTTGCTCGCATACAGCAGAGGCATAACGTCGCTCGAAGTCCAATTCCAGCGACGCATGTTGACGATGATTCGATACAGGTCGAACGATGTCATCAGGCCGAGCCCAGTTTCGTCCGCGATCGTGAGCAGTTCCGTGCGGAACGGCATGGCGTTGTCGCGCTCGAGTGGTGGCATATACCGCTCGTGATTGATGATCGACAATCCCTGAACTTCAGGATTTTTTGATTCCCTGGCGCAAATGAGGGCGTGCTTGTCTGCCTGCGTGGCATCTTCATCGCTTGGGCGACCGCCGATACCCTTGATATCGACTACGAGCACCGGGTTACGATCTTCGATGCGCAGATCCTCACGCCTACTCTGCCCGGCTTTGTCGCGGAGCTCGTCGACGTCCACGACGGCGGTGAACCCTATCTCAGCTAATGTCCGCTTCACCGCGTTCACGAGCTCGTCGCCTGTCGCGGTAAGGAGGTCGTGAATCCATCCGTTTGCCGCTTGCTCCGCCGCGACCTGATCATCCAGCGCAGCAATAGCGGCACGCGCCTCCTCTTCTATACGCGTCTTCTCACGACGCAGCTCGGCAACTCGACGGAGCTCGTATTCGGGCTGGTGCGTCCACGCGCCGGTCGTTATGCCTGGAAACAGGTTCGGCAGATACTCCGGCAGCACACTGGTCAGAAGCTCATCAACAAACCCTGCTTTGTCTGCTAGCTGCGGCACGACCAGAGCGACAAGTCGCCCTTCCTTTTCCAGGGACGCCGCAACGCATTCGCCAAACTTGTTGACCGCCAAAGCTTCCCATTCGTCGCCTTGCCCCCGTACCTTGAGCGTGCAGGTAAATTCACTGCCCGGCAGGTGCCGCCCGATCAATCTTCCAAGGCTGGACTGCCCCTCCGCGGTCATCACGGAGCCGCGATCGTCGAAAACGCCTAAATTTTCGAGCGGGTGGGCCAGGTTCCAAACACTGAGATTGACCTGTGGTCCTGGCCTCAGATTATTTGCGTAGGCAATCGACGCCATTGTGGCTTCGTGTTGTTGAGCGTAGTCCGCGAATATAACGATAAGCCCTCCTTGCCTGAGGATTCTGTTAAATGTCTGCTGCTCGCGAAGTCCCGTAAGCCCCCGATTGTCGATGTAACCCAGATCTCTCTTTACCCAGACGTCGGCTTCCTCGTTTGGCGCATGCTTTTCACCGTCCGGCCCCTGCGCAAATTTCCCGAATGCGAAGTCCGCAATAACAATGTCGGACTCACTGTGTCCTGACAGAAACTCGTGATTGATTACGGGTGCATAGCCGGATGCCTTCTCGACTTCGTACGGACGTCCGAGCGTGCCGACGACGATATCGGCCCACTTCGATGCGACCGCGTTGACAACGTCGGAATCGAGGTCCAAAAGGAGAAGCTTTGGCTTGCCCTGTTTCGCGGCCCCGGCGCCGTCAATTTGCTCATCCGGTCCACTGGCTTCGATTGCATGTCGCCGTGCTTTTGCGGTTGCGGGACCTGCGTTCTTTTCTTTCGAGCGGAAAATCATTTTGCAGTCGGTCACTATGTGGGGACCGTCCATTATTGCCGAAAATGCTTACGGGCTAGCACGATGCTTCTCGCGTACGGTAGCGGGCCACAAGCCGCAGAAAATAACGCGTTTCGCTTGACCTCTGAACTATGCGGCCCTATTCTGTAATCGTCGCTGAGACAACAGCGACCGGGCCTGGAAACCCGAACGAACACAGGCGGACGAACCGCCACAAGGCGGTATTTTTTCGTCCGTAGTATCATTGCGCGCCCAGTTTATGGGCGGGCCGTGGTGGGGAGGCGTTCGCGCCTGCCGGTACCTGTGTTCCGGTTTTCCAGCCCCGCCACGTGCCTGCCCACCTCGTCTGGAAACGAATGGGTAGGCCCCTGCAAAACACAGGAGTCCATACCATGGCTCGCAATGCACCTGCTCGTTCTGAGCAAACTCTCATTCCCCCACTTCACGCAGGCGACCGCGTTCGCAACTTGGGTGCGACCCGGGTTGGCGTGGCCGTAAGGGTGTATCCGAAAGGCTCTGCTGCCGTACGCTGGGACGATGCCCCGCTGCCGCCAGGGAGACTCGCACACGAAAGAGTGCCGCGCGATCTGCTGGCGGTGCTCGAGCCACTCGAGACGAACGGGCACGTTCGCGTGATATGCATGCGCGCGCTGCGCGAAGCCGCAATGGCGCCGACGGTCTATGACGCGCTCGACGTTGCAGGCGAAGCACTCCGCCAGCTGGCTGGCCTCGCACGCGCAGGGGTGCAACATGGTTGAGCTCAAGCACACGCCGGGCCCGTGGCGCGCGGCGGAATGGAGTTGCCACGCCGCAACGACCGTCCTGGTCGACGACCCGTCGATCGTTACCGGAAAGCGCGTGATCGCTGAGTGCGACGCGGAAGACGACGCACAAGTGATTGCCGCATTGCCCGAGTTGGTCGACGCAGCGCTTGCCGCCGAAGCAGTTCTCGCACGCGGTCGCTGGCTGGAGGGCTCGCCCGATCCCGAAGCCGTCGCGCTGTACAAGCTGCGCGCAGCGATCGCGAAGGCAACTGAGTTGCGCCAGCCGTACGCAGGCCCGTTGCCGCTAGCAAACCAATCGCTGGCGGCCGGTGTCGAGCACGCTGTCTCACTGCTCTGCCGGTGGCAGGAGTGTGGCGAAGCCGGCATGCACGCGGCTGAGCCGATGCGCGAACTGTTCGCCGCTCTGGCGTCCTGCTCTGGGCTGGCGCGCGATGGCCTGCTACAGACAATCGGCGCATTCCTGCTGCTTACGCTCGAGGGCACGCCCCCGATCGTCGACGGATGGGATGCGGAGAAGGAGATCGAGCACTGGGGTGTTCCTTTCGACGACGAGGTGCAACATGGCTGACGTAACCTTCCCCGATGTCGCGACGATTCTCGACTGGGATCCGCACGCGATCGAGCTGACGAACCACTCCTGCATCACACTGCGACGCGCAGCGTCGGCCATTGAAACGATCGCGAGGCTCGTCAACAACAGCATTCTCGAGGACGGCAACGACGAACCGGTCGCGCTCAGCCGCAAGTCGCAGAGCGGACTGCTCGATGCGCTCGAGCTGATCGCGACTGCCATGAATTACGAAGTGGAGCTCGTCGACAAGCAAACGGCGCAGCACCGCTGCGAATCCCCCAACAAGTGAAGGTGCAACGATGCGGAAGGCGCAGCATGGATGAGATCGACGACGTGGTGAAGCGCCTTCGGCGACGCGCAGCACGTGGCGGCAATGAGACTGAGTCGCTCAACTACAGAGCCGCCGCTAACGTCCTTGCCCGATTTCAGCGGGAGCGCTGCAAGACGGCGAGTGACGAGCAGTCAAACGCCGAGCCGACAGTGAGCACACGGGCACCGCTTGAGCAGAACTCGACGGTGCACGTTGTGTTACTCGAACGGGAACCCGTTGACTCGATGGCCGGCAGTCAGGAGGCGCAGGATGCTGCCGTGCCCGAGAGCCCGCCTCGCGTGCCCGCGATCACGGAGCGCGCCCTCACCCTGAAGGAGGCAGCCGAGCTGCTCCACGTATCGTACTGGACCATCTACGAGCACCGCATCAGCCTCGGGTTCTTCAAGGTGGGCGGCGTATGGCGCGTGTGGCCGGACAAGCTGAGAGAAGCGACCGCGTCGACGAATTCGCCCCAACCGGCACCCGCCGAAAAGGAGAACAAGCCTTGCCCATCTACAAGCGCCAAGGCTCCGATGCCTGGCACCTCGATATCCGCACGCCAGGCGGCAAACGAATTAGACAAACTGCTGGCACAACCGACCGTAAGCAGGCGCAGGAGCTCCACGACAAGATAAAGCACGAGCTCTGGCGATTTGCGAAGTTCGGCGAGCGGCCCTCGCGCACGTTCGACGAGGCGGCGCTGCGATTCCTGCAGGAGAGCGCGGGCGAACCGGACTATGCGAACAAAGTGCTCCACCTCCGGCACTTCCGCCGGCACTTCGCCGGGCGAGAGCTCGAGTCGCTCACGCGCGACGAGATCTTCACGGCGCTGCCCACGGTCAACCAGCGCACGCGCGAGCCGAGGCCGATTTCGAAGGCGACAAGAAACCTGTACCTGTCGACGATCCGCGTCATGTTGAACACGGCCCTCAAGGATTGGGAGTGGGTCGAACGCGTGCCCACCCTGCCGGCAATTCCGGGCAATGTGAAACGCATCCGCTGGATCACGCGCGCAGAAGCGCAGCGCCTGCTCGAGGCCATCAGCACCGACTGGATGCGCGACGTGGCAATGCTGGGTTTCGCGACGGGCCTGCGGCAGGCCAATCTGCTCGGGCTCGAGTGGTCACAGATCGACCTCGTAAAGCGCCGGGCGTGGATCCACGCCGATCAGGCCAAGGCGCGGCGGCCGATTGGCGTGCCGCTGAACGCCGAAGCGGTCGACGTTATCCGCCGCCAGCTCGGCAAGCACAATACCTACGTGTTCACCCGGAAAGGCGAGCCGGTGCTGAAGTGGGATATCGGGCAGTGGAATCGCGCAGTGGAGCGCGCCGGTATCGGGCATTTTCGCTTCCACGATGTGCGGCACACGTGGGCGTCGTGGCACGTGCAGAGCGGTACGCCATTGCCACGGCTGATGGAGCTGGGCGGCTGGTCGAAATACGAAAACGTGCTTCGCTACGCCCACCTCGCGCCGGATCATCTCGCGCCGCACGCCGACGCGGTCACGATATGGGCTCAGGACGGCTCGGGAAGCGTGGACGTGGCCGAGATAGGACCCGGGTACGCGGAAGCCGCTGGCGGCGCGCCGGATAGGCTTTCTGCCTGAATCCTGCTAAGTTTGCTCATCCTTTTGGGGAGACCACAATGAAAACGATACTTAACGTCGCAATTCTGTGCGGTGCCGTTGCAGTTTCCGGCTCGGCATTTGCAAACTGCTTCGGTGGCCCGAACATGCAGACGTGCAATGACTCGAGCGGCAACTCGTACACCGTCAACCGGACGGGCAGCATGACCACGGTCAACGGCTACAACGCACAGACCGGCAACTCGTGGAATCAGACGTCGAACACGTACGGCAACACGACGCAGATCAACGGCGCTGCTGCGAACGGGCAGCACTGGAACGAGACGATCCAGAACTATGGCAATGGCAACCGGTCGGTCTACGGCACCGATTCACGCGGCAACGCCTACAGCCACTACTGCACTTCGTACGGCTGCAACTGATCTGCTGGGCAAACGCCTGATGGCAATTTGCCCATAGCGCTTTCCGCATCTTCCACCCCTGGACCTGCGACATGGTCGAACCAATCACAACAGCTCTGACAATCGCGGGCGTCACCGACGCCGTGAAGGATTTCGCAAAAGATCAATTGAAGGGCGCCGTTGGCGACTTCCTCAAGGACACGGCGATAGCCCGGTTAAGCACGATTCGTGCGGATTGGTTCCTTGCGGCATTCGTCGACGAGGTTCGCAAGGAAGCAGACGTCAAAACAGTGTCTGCCAACCTCAACGATCTGTTGAGGGCGATTGCAAGGGACGAAAAGCGCACCAGTGCACTGTTCGATGCGTACAGGCGGGTCGCACTCTCCGCGAGCCACGAGATTGGCCCGCAAGTGATCGGCATGCTGGTCGCGCGCATCCTCCTTCAGGATCGCGACGCAACTGACGAGGAAGAGCAGATATTCGAAGCCGCTGAATCGATGAACGACAGAGATTTCGATCGATTTTTCCGGTGGATGGAGTATGTGCGCGAGGAGCCTTCTTATGTCGAGTTGCTCGCGTCATGGTCGACAGGAGAGTACGGGGGGCTACAGGCCGCGATCATGGTTCGGGGTACGACGGGGCCTGATCTGGACTTCGTCGATCTCCACCAGCACATGCCCGATGCGCCCTTTAACCTCTATCGAGAGGTCGGGCCGTTCGCCGTGAAACTGGTGAATTGTGGGCTGCTGGAAGAATCGGCGCAGACGCGTGGCACTCCTCGGGACCAGAAAGGAACCAACTACTACATCCTTGTTGCGCGAGCGTGCGAAGACTTCTATCAACTGGCGACGCGCGCTCGTCGCGGGTGAAGACGTTCGGCGACTCGTCTCGCTGGGTCGCCGGATGGAGGCCAAGTCGGCTCAGTACGCTCGGCACTGAGCCGTGCTGGTCAGGCGTACTCGAAGACGATGATCGCGCCCTGCGAGCCGTTGAAGCCGGTCGCCACTCCGGAATTTGCGCCGTTGATCGTGCCTGCGCCACCTGCGCCGAATCCGGTCCCTGCCGAGATGCGACCGCCAGAACCCCACGGCGTCGAGCCGCCTTTGGGTTGAAAAAACAGACCAGATCCAACGGGTGCATCATCGCCACCCTCACCGTAAGAGCCATACAGCACGCCACCGGAAAGGACCCCGCCAGCTGCGCCGGCTGCGACGACTGACGATGCAGGGCCGGCGGCGAGGCCGGCGCCGCCACCCGCGGCTGTCACGCTGGCAAAAGCGGTCGTGCCTCCGGCGTTGCCCTGACCGCCAGCGATCGCAGCGCCGCCATTGCCAATCGTCATCGCCACGCCGGAGAATCCCGAGATCATGCGTACCGCTCCCCAGGCACCCGAGCCGCCCGCGCCACCGGCGGAAACTTGGCCTGCGCCCGTGGCCGGGCACCCGCCGCCCGCACCGCCACCACCGATCAGGATTGCGATGATGCTGTTCGTGCCTGCGGTCGGCGTGTAAGTGCCGCTCACCGTGACGACCCGGAGATTGATCAGGGATCCGCTTGCTCCGCTTACCGGCGCAGCGTTCGCATTGACCTGATTGACGATGTAATTCAGGTCAGCCATCAACTGGCTTGCATCGGCGATCGTGCCGTTCTGCAGGGTGACGGGAAGATTTCCGATGATGGCTGCCATGTTTTTATCCTGATCAGAGTTGCGCAAACACTACGAATGTTTCCTGCGTTCTCAAACCCTCATCGAACGCGGCGGGCGGTGATGATGCCGTATGCGTTGGCCGTGCCACTCGCAAAATTGGCGAGTGCGGACAGAAAAACGGTCGTCGTTGTGCTTACGTTGAAGCGTTGCTTTCCAACCTGTATTGTGGATCCGCCGCCGATGATGCCGCTCGTTAGGGATACCAGGTTGTAGGCCATGTTCGGCAGAGTGGGAACTGTTGCGGATGCCGAACTCGTCCAGCCGCTTATTGCCGTGAAGTTATTCGATCCGTTGACGAAATTGACAACGCCAGTCACATCCCAGTCGCCCGCGGTCAGGGAAATCGACGTCACATTGGCCGCCGTGCTCGTGGTGAGACTGACAGCCGAACCGCTTGCAAGCGTCGCGGTAATGACTTCGCCTACACTTCCTGCGTTCGCGTTGCTTCCATTCGTTACACCGACGATATTCGGCGTGGTGATCGTGGGCGAACTCGATGTGACCGAGTTGGCAATGACGAAAGCTGTCGTGGCGATCTGCGTCGTGTTCGTCGCGAGCGCTGCAGTCGGTGCAGTCGGCGTTCCGGTGAAAGCCGGTGAGGCGAGCAGCGCATACGATGCTGCCGCGGTGCCGCCGAGCGTGGCCGCATTGATGGCCGTGTTGCACGTCCATGCACTTGCGCCGCCGCTCGTGGTCCAGTTCAGTGCGCTCGAGCTCGTGCTGCAGCTCGGCATCGACAGCGCCGCGAGCGTGGCCGCCGACCCGGTTGCGTTCCCGAGGACCGTGTTCGTAGCCGCCTGCGCCAGATTGGCGTACGTGATGCCGTTCGTCAGGCTCTGGAACGAGTAGGCCCCCGCACCGGTGCGCGTGAGAAACCCGGTGCCGGAGAAGCCGGAGATGTTGTCCAGCGCCGTGCCGCTCGCGCTTGCCGAGGCTGTGCCGCCCGAAGAAACGGCGAGCGGTGTCTGCAGCGTGAGCACGTTATAGGTCGGGCTCGGGTAGCTCTGGCCGAATGCGACCGCCGAGACAAGAAGCGTGGCCAGCGCGGCGAACAGTTTTTTCATTTTGTCATCCTGCGGAAGCGCGAGCGATTCCGGGGACGCTACTAGTGTTTCCCACGCGCGCAAATGCGCGGTGCGTGCCCGTACGCGTGCGTGACGCATATACGCGATGAGCGGACTTCGGGGTTGCGGGTTGAGGCGATCAGGAGGGGTGCAGGAATTTGCGGATTCGTAGTTTTTGCGCGTGGACGTTTTTTCGATTCGCGGATCGGAGAGCCGGTCTGCGATTTGTTGGCCCCCGTCCGTGGGAGCCCCTCGTGGTCCCAGAGTTTGGCCTGCGCGCGGCGGGGCTCGAGCGCACGGACTGGGGCACCCCAGGCGGGCGGCGCCGGACGCAACGCGGGCAGGGCGCCGGCCGGCGCTATACCCGGGTGAGCACGCGCTGCAGCTGCTGCTATTGCTCGGCCAACGCCCGCGCTATCGTCGCTACGCCCACTCCGAAGTGCTCAGCCGTAGCGCGCACTGTAGCGCCCTGCTCTGCCTTCCATGCGCGCACCTCGGCGTAGTCCACTGCCTGCTTGCGTCCCTTGTACCGCCCAGCCGCTTTCGCCACCTCTATGCCCCGCGCCTGCATCTCCCGGCGGTTGCGATAGTCTGCCTCGCCCTGGGCCGCCATGAAGGCGAGGATGGCGTCCCGCACGGCTTTCTTCGTCGGATCTGTCTCGGCGCCATCGAACTCCATTCCGTTGAGCGTGCACACGACCCGAACGCCCTTCGACATGAGGCGCTGCATGGTCGAATGCAGTTCGTCGTAGCGGCGGCTGATGCGGTCGAGCCAGCGCACGACCAGCACGCCGCCCTTGCGCAGATCGCGCTCGACGTGCTGCCACTGCTGGCGGTCGGCCGGCGCGACGTGATACCCGCTCACGCCCTCGTCGATGAACACGTCATCCCGATCGATGCCCTGCGCTGCAGCGTCCGCGTACTGGCTTGCTGCCGTTTGCCCGTCGAGCGTCGAAACCCGACCGTAGTAGATCCGCCGCATGTTCCGCCCCGTTCCGTTGAAGTGATGTTCCGAATTATAGGCGTTCCGAAACAACAGTCAACCCTAATGGAACACGTTTCTGCGGGTTTTGTTCGCTTCGCACGGGTGTACCCCATCGGAACGTGGTGAAACGGAATGAAGCATAGAGAAAGAATAAGCAGTGCCAGGCAAGGGGCTGGAATTCAACCGCCTGCACGTGCCTCTGCGAATCGAGGCGCGGACCCATTGCATCAAGGATCGCAGCGAGCTCGAGCATTGCGGACGCCTCGAAACGCATCTCGGACTGTGCTCGAGAAGGCACGGGTGATCACACTCCGCAGCGCGTGTTTTTCAGGTCCGCGCCACACCCGCTCGCGCCACCTTGACCCAGACCGGAAACCGAGAGCCGGGTGAGCCTTTACGGGACGCGCCTGCGCGCACGCTCGCGCGTGAGGGATCGATCACCACATCCCGATTTGAAATCCGCTACCAGCACTCGACGCGGCGTCGGCTCCAATCTGCAAAAAATTTCGCCTTCCACGTTTGCGACACTTGCGACACATAGACCTCATTTTTTACAAACTTTCTTCACCTATATAGGCGATAAAAGTTTATGAAAAGCGGGCTCTATGTGTCGCAAGTGTCGCAACTCGTCCACCCTGCCCGCCCAAAACCTGCAAAACTTTGCGCGTTCTCCCTACAGCAAGTCGCAGCCGTCGAGTTCTGGTTCGGCAATTACGCGAATTCCCGCAAATCCGCGCCCGCGAATTCCAGAGCCGTCCTTAATGCGCAAAAAACCGCGCGT
The DNA here is from genome assembly GCF_040965655.1 of Paraburkholderia sp. EG286B. Lineage (NCBI taxonomy): Bacteria > Pseudomonadati > Pseudomonadota > Betaproteobacteria > Burkholderiales > Burkholderiaceae > Paraburkholderia > Paraburkholderia sp. EG286B. Next base: position 472,332 of record NZ_JBFRCF010000002.1, read on the forward strand.
AAGGAGCCGGCGCGACAACGCTGTCGCATTGGAAATAAATCGCAGTTCTCCGCGGCGCTCCGCGAAGTACCTCCACGACATCCATAGCTCATCATTCGATGCGGCGTGCGCGGTTCCTTGTTCGCAGCATTCGGACAGCCAGTCGCCAAGCAGGTCCATGTCCTCACGGTAACTCGCGCGCGCGTCGGCGACGTGCTTCGTCGGCTTGAGACCGTGCTGGCGATAGGCCAGCGCGCCGCGTACGCACCAGGCGAGCACGCCGGGCAGCTCGGCGGCGATGCGCTCGGCACGGCCCGGATCCTTCACGATGTCCGGATCCGTGTCGAAGTTCCGCGTGAACGGCACAAGCATCAGGCGCCGCCAGATCGCATGATCGTCACCTTTCACGATCGGCCGATGGTTGGTCGGCATGAAGGCAACCCACGTTGGCAGGATCTCAACAGTCGTCTTCGCATACATGCCGCGCGCCGGGATCGGGTCCCCGCCGGTCATGGATTTGACGAGACCTTCCCGCAATTCGCTACCCTCGTCCGGCTCGCCGACGTAGACGAACCGTGCGCCGCGCAGGCGCAGCAGATCCTCGCGCGCCTGGCCGGCCGAGCCGGCCCCGCCAGTCGTGAGGAACGTCTCGGCGCTAGCCGCTTTCGCGTGCGCGCCCAGCGCATTGCGGATCGCGCCGAGGACCGTCGATTTCCCGTTCGAGCCGCCGCCAAAGGGGATCACGAGCAGATCCTCGCGCGGCACCGCCGTTAGCGAATACCCGACGAGGCGCTCGAAGAATTCGATCTGGCCGGCTTCATCGAAGAACACCTCGCGCACGGTCTGCTCGAACAGGGGCGCGGTGGCGCCTGGGTCGTATTCGATCGGCGTGACGACGGTAATTCGGTGTGTCTTGTCGGGCGGCAGCAGCCGGCCGGTTTTCAGATCAATTACCCCGTTCGCACAGCCGAGCAGATGCGAATGCTTGTCGAGCTCGGTGACGGGCACGACGACGCGCGGATCGGACGCGGCGAGGCGGATCATGTTCGACATCATCGCGGCCTTCTGGCAGGCCGCGCAAAACCTGAAGAATTCGATTCGCTCCTCGGCGCTTTCAATCTCCTTGACCTCATCAGGCAGCGCGTGAATCGTTTCCTTCGCAAGCGCCTCGAGCTCGACCTCGGCGGCCACACGCCAGTAGACCCCCGTCCAGAGGTACCAGGCGCGCAGCTCGGGCACGAACATGAGCCCCGCGCCGTACCGGTCGAGCATGCGCTCGGCGTTGCCGAACTCCGTACGCGCACGGTAAGCCCGCGGCGGCGCTGCGCGCGAGTACTGCGCCTGTGGTGAAACTGCAGTCGCGCGATCTTCATTTTCCCCACCGGCTTCGCGAACAGGGCCACCGACCGCGGCCGTCTCGGCGCGCGCGAGCACCTCGAAGTCGTCAGCCATCGGCGGCTCCCAGCCATAGTGTCGTGCGGCAGCTTCCAACGTTCGCACCGTGATCCCTCCCTCGCGATCCGTCACACTGTCGTAGCGCTTGTCGACGTCTGCCGGCTTGTACTGCGGCGATCGTGCCGCTAGCTGGTGCGCGAGCGTGCGACCATCCTCCGAGCCGTTGCACGCGCGATGGATCGCAATGATGAGCGAGAGGTAGTCTCGTCCGTCCGGATCGTTCTCGTACCGCAGCTCGTCGGCGCCGGAATTCGGGATCCACTCGACGAGCTCCGCGACGTGGGCAAGTTCGACTGGTACATCGGGCAGTGCAGGCGGCGCGGCCCGCTCTTCGGGCTGCGCGATCGGTACCGGTTGACTGGCGGCCCATTCCATCGTCAGCACGTGGTCGCGCGGCATGTCCTCGAGCTCGAACGCATCGAGCGGGACGGACTTGCCGCCGAGCGGCAAGATGAACATGTGGCCGAAGTCGCTACACACGTCCTGCTTTGGAAATATCTCGACCTCGCCCGTGGCGACGCCTCTTGTTCCGTCCACATAGCCGGCAGCGGAAAGAATCTCGCGCATGCACGTTCGAACGCTGTGCGCATCCTGCGGCGAATCCCACAGCGCCAAAAGGTGAATGCCGCTACCGCCCGAAGAGCGGAATGGAATCGGCCGCAAACCGTACTTCTCGGCCTCCTTCACAACCGCGAGCGCGGCGGCTTGCATTGCGGACCACGGCACCTCACCCTTGTGGGAGTCGAGATCGAAGAGCGCAAGCTGCACGGTAGATGAACCGGAAGTGCTGAAGTATGCGCCCCGACGCGTACCGCCGGCTACGTGCTGTCTTAGCAGTGCATCGGTGAGCGGCGCCTTCTCGCACTTGTTCCCGTTAGCGTTCCGCACGCCGTGGACGTCGCGCCGCACGCGGGCCAGGATGGGCGCGAGCGCATCGACGTACGGCTGCACATTGACAGAAATTTCATTTGGAGTACTATGTTCCATGGTTTGCCGTTCTGTTGTAAGCCGAGAACCATTTCAGCCCGCGCTCTGATGCGGGCTTTTCTTTGTTGCGCTTTACTGCGCGGTGAGAATCAGCTTGCGGCGCGCATCGAGCATTTCCTCGAACGCCGCGTAGCGTATCCCCGCGCACGTCACCGAGCCATCGGGAAGCATGAAGGCCAAAGCGGCGATGTCGTCCCGCTCCGCGCCGGCTGCGGTAATCGGCTCCGCTTCCTCTGGCATGTAGTCGGGGTACGTTTCCCGCTCGAGCTGATTCCGGATCGCAATCCTCCTGCGTGCATAGCGTCGCGTCGCAAACGCGATGACGTTGTCGATCTCGATGTCAATCACTGCGCCGTCATCGCCGTAGATCTTCACTAACGCGATCACGCCAGCACACGCGGATGCCATGATTTCGCGCGGGTTCTTCCAGTCGATCTCGGTGCGGATCTCGATCTCGGGCGAAACGGCATGCGCGTATGGAGCTCCCGAAGCGATCAACCTGACAAAGCTCTCCCGGATACCGTGCACGGCACGTTGCAAAAGAGTCTGTCGCATGGGTCACTCGCCTTGTGTAAATGGCGCGCCGGCTGCTCGCGCATGCATGAGCTCGTCGACATCGGCGCTGCAGTCTTCGTCCGGTTCGACAGCGTCGATCGTATCGTCGTTATCGATCACCACGAGCAGGGCGCCTGCCAGCGCCTCACGGATCAGCTCGTCACGATCCTCGCCCACGAGCATCTCGAGGTAAGCGCTCGAACCGTCGGCCAATTCAAGGCAGTCATATCGGACCGTCGATCCATCGGCGCCGATCGGCTCGGCCGCCACACACCAATCGGCATGCTGCCCGGTCTGCCCGGTGCGCTCGAATAGTTGCACGCGATATGCGAGCGCGGGCTGTCGCGTGGCGCCTCCGTCCGCGTCCGCGATCACGGCAGCGGTGCCGGCCGCCATCGGCAGCGTGCGAGCCTCCCGGGTTGCGACGAGCGTGAATGTCTGGGCCGGACCCTGGCGCGCGACCTGCGGGAACATCAGGCCGTACGCAATGGCGGTCTTGTGGGCGAGGGTGGGCACGGGATTGCTCCTTGAGTCTGAAAGTGTGGTCTGGGCAGTACGTCTCATGCTGGCACTCCGCGCGCCTCGCGATCGGCAATGAAAGCGTCCAGATACGAGCGCCGCCACCCACTCGTTCGCTCGCCGAGCTTGATTGGCGGCGCAATCTGGCCTTCCCGCGCCCATCGATAGAGCGTCGCAATCGATACGCCGAGGAACGCAGCGGCTGCGCGTGGGCGGACAATCGAATCAGTTTCCATGAGTGGCTTACCCGTGTTTAGGAATCGTCGTGACGTATCGCTACGGTGCAAGTTTTGAGCTGTTTCCCCTCATCCGCACCCACGATCACACCTTGAGGTGATCCGGCAACGACTCAATGAGCGCGCGCACCGCAGCGAGATCCGCGAGCGCTGCGGCACGTTTCCTTGCCAGCTTGTCCCAATCGGGCTCTTCGGCGCCGTAGACGAGGAACTGCGTCAGCGTGATGTGTCCGAGACGCGCGAGTTCCTTCACTGCGGCCTGGTGGCCCGCCAGCCGCACTACTTTGCGGGATGTGCGGCAGTCGGCGCCGTTGCCTTCATTGATCCACTCCCACGCGATCGTCAGCGCAGGCGAGTCAGGCGCCAAGCGCGGCCGGATATCACATTCCTTGGCTGGCTTCAGGCCAGCGCGCATGTACTGGAGTCGCGATGTCGGGATGCCGGTCGCTTCCGAGAGCTCCCGATCGGTCATGCGCTTACCGCGGCAGATTTTCCAAATATCCTGCAGCGCTTCCACCGGAGGCGTGCGCGCATCGATCGCTTCCTCGTGGATTCGCCAGGTGTGCGGCAGCGTAATCACCACCTGCTCACGCGCGGCGGTGGCCGCGCGGGTGACGCGGGCCAGCGAAAAGGGCGCTTCGACGAAGACCAGCACATCGGTCGCGCCAGTCCTGTCGGGTACTGAGTCGCGATCGATGAGCACGCCACCACCCTTCCGCCAGCGCTCGAGTTGCGCGAGCGATGCGGGCTCCCATGGTGCATGGCTGTAGATGGGCTCGACGTCGAGCTTTGCGCTGCGGAAATAGGCTGGCCGGATGGACGCGTAGCTGCGATTCACGAGGACGTGTGTGAACGCCTTATGCGCTTTCCGGATCGACGCGATGGCGTCGCGAGTTACGAAGAGCTTGGCAGCCATGGCTCACGCTCCCCGCACGGGCGTAGCGGCGCTGGAAGCACGCGCGGGTGCCGCCTGCGGCAGTACTACGAGCGCTCGCTGCTCGAGCCATTCGTCGATTTCCGCCTCGTCCCAGGCGACGCAATGCGGCGACAGCTGGCGGCGCGCCGGAAATTTCCCGTCGCGCTCGAGGCGCCAAAGTGTGGTGGCAGAGAGGCCAGTTTTCCGAACGACGTCGGGCCGGCGAAGATAGCGGCGTGTTTGCATGGGCGTGTGCCTCCGCATTGCCATTCGGTTCCGAACGGCATGGATACGCCCTGTCATCCTCACCCCAGTCTTTCGACTGTCCACGACCACGTTGCAACTGAGACACGGCGCGGGGGCAAACGGGCGCCGCTGTGTTTTTGCAACGGTGCCGCCATTGCGGCGGCTGGTCACTCCCGGCTGCTGGCTCGTCCAGACGATGGCGGAAAGTGAGACGACTCTGGAATGCTACGCGATCAACTCGCGGTTCGCAAAGATTTTTGAAATGCGCCGGGTAGTGCTGAAAAGCGATGAAATCACCCGAGCGGGCTAACCGGCTCGCAGCTGATGCACCTCGGCGCCCGCCTTCAACTTGTCGAGGTAGTCCGCCCACTCCTGCATCATCGCGCGCCGCTGCTTGATGAACTGGGTGCGGTTGTACGCCTCGCCCAGCCGGTCGGGCACCGAGTGCGCGAGCTGGCGCTCGATCACTTCGGGGTTGTGCTCGAGCTCCTCATGGAGGATCGTGCGCGCCATCGCGCGAAAGCCGTGGCCGGTGATCTCGGTCCGCGTGTCATAGCCGAGCCGGCGCAGCGCCGCGTTGACGGCCATGTCGCTCATCGGGCGCTTGCGATCGCGCGCGCCCGGGAACACGTACCGGCCGCCTCCGGTCAGCGCGTACAGCTCGCGCAGGATGGCGACTGCCTGGGCCGCCAGCGGCACGAGGTGCCCCGTGTCGGTCTTCGTCGCGAGATACCGCCACTCCCCTTTGTCGAGATCGAACTGGGCCCACTCGGCCTTGCGCAGCTCGCCGGGGCGCACGAACAGCAACGGCGAAAGCTTGATCGCACACTGCACGACGAACGTGCCCGAGAACCCGTCGAACGCCCGCAGCATCTCGCCGACCTTGACCGGCTCGGTGATGGCCGCGAAGTGCGTCTCGACCGGCGCGGGGATCGCGCCGACGAGATCCCGGGCCGGGTCAGCCTTGCAGAAACCTTCTTTGATGCCGTAGCGGAAAACGCGGCTGATCTCGCTGCGCACGCGGTGGGCGGTGTAGCGCGCGCCGCGCGCATCGATGCGCTTGAGCACTGACAGGAGCTCCGGCGCGTCGATCGCCGCAACCGGCCGATTGCCCAGCCAGGGGAACACGTCGGCTTCGAAGCGCGCCAACGTCTTTTCGTACTGACCGATCTGCACGATCGTCTTGCGCTCGTCCATCCACCCGAGCGCGACCGCCTTGAAGGAGTTCGCCGCAGCGAGCCGGGCGGCCCGCTTCTCGACCTTCTTCGCTTCACTGGGGTCGATGCCCGCCGCCAGCTTCTCGCGCGCCTCGCCTCGCCGTTTCCGGGCAGCGGCAAGGCCCACATCCGGGTAGACCCCGAGGGCGAGCGTCCGCTGTTTGCCGTGCAGTCGGTACGCCATGCGCCAGTATTTCGCCCCGTTCGCTTGAACGAACAGGTACATACCCTCCCCGTCCGCCAGCTTGTAAGGCTTGTCGGTCGGCTTGGCGTTACGGACGGCGGTGTCGGATAGCGGCATATCTGGTACCAACAGGTTTCGGTCAGGTACCAACGAATATACCATCAAAATTTCGCAATGCCCTGAAACGATCCGAATCCGCCAGAAACGAAAAACCCCGCAAAAACAGGCGCTTTTTCGGGGTTTTGATGCGACATGAAATGCTCTGAACAGTGTTCCTGGTGCCGGGGACCGGACTCGAACCGGCAAGCCGTTAGGCGGCGGATTTTCGTCACACCACGTCTTTCGACGCCTCGCGTCCCGCCTGGACGCGCGTTCGTGCGCTGGACTATGCCTTCGCCGTCGCCCAGCGCAGCGTATCTCACGCCGCGCCTGGCCTTAGGCGCCCCCCGTCTAGTCTCTACACCTTCCTGATCGCCGCTTTGCGCAGCAGCCGGCTTGGCTCGGCGTTGCCTCGGCGCCTCGCGCGCAACGCGCTTCCAGGCCCAGGGGGTTCGCCGAATTTGAGGGGTTCTGCACCGGCCGTTTCCGGTCGGGCACTCAATCGTTTCTTAAGTCCGCTATGTTTACCAATTTCATCACCCCGGCAGGGCGGACGCGATTCTACCATTGCCCGGCGCGCATCCCAAAGGCGCGACGGGGGAAGGCAGTCGTCATCTGCCGGTCATACGCGTTTTTCATAATCGGTCCCATCGAAAACGTTTACATACGACGCCGGGGCCGCTCGCATGACGCCAACCATCAAGGATGTCGCCGCACACGCCGGATTCTCGATTGCCACCGTGTCGCGCGCAATCAACGCGCCTCACACCGTCAACCCCATCACGCTCGCGCGAGTGCGCGAAGCGATCGACGCGCTGAAGTTCCGCCCGAACCCGCTCGGCCGCCAGTTGCGCGGCGAGCGCACGCGCCTGATCGGCGTGGTGCTGCCCACCCTCGCCAATCCGGTGTTCGCGGAGTGCCTGCAGGGCATCGACGAACTGGCAGCGGCGCAGGGCTTTCGCCTCATGCTGATGACCACGCAGTACGACGCGGAACGCGAGCGTCATGCGATCGAGACGTTGCGCGCGCAACGTGTCGAGGGTCTGATCCTGACCGTCGCCGACGCCGACACCCACCCGCTGCTCGACGAACTCGACGCGGACGGCCCACTCTACGTGCTGATGCACAACGACACGAAGCGCCGCCCTTCGGTGTCGGTGGACAACCATCAGGCCGCCTGCGACGGCGTGCGCATGCTCATCGCGCACGGTCATCGCCGCATCCTCATGCTGGCCGGCACGCTGGCCGCCTCCGACCGCGCGCGCCAGCGCCATGCCGGCTATGCCCTCGCGATGCAGCAAGCCGGCCTCACGCCGGCGCCGGCCCTCGAAGTCGATTTCAACGCGCAAGAGCTCGCGCCTTCGGTGCTCGCGCATCTGACGAGCGGGCCCGCGCGCCCCACGGCCCTCTTCTGCAGTAACGACCTGCTGGCCATGGTCGTGATGCGCGGACTGCGCCGCGCCCGCCTGCGCGTGCCGCAGGACATGTCGATTCTCGGCTTCGACGGCCTCGCGATGAGCGAACTGCTCGCGCCGCCGCTCGCGAGCATCGGCACGCCGAATCGCGACATCGGCTGCGAAGCGTGGCAATGCCTGATGGCGCGCATCGGCGGCCAGTACGCGGGGCCGCTCGCCAATACGCTGGCGCACACCTTGCGCACGGGCGGCACCATCGCAGCGATCGCGCACGCGCCGCTCGGCGCACGTGGGAGCCCGATCGACCGCGACCTCGAACTCGGCGGCGCGCGCTCGTGAGTCCGTCGCGCGTCTGAAGAACAAACCAAACCAACCAGACAATCCGGGCCGTGCACGCACGCGGCCCCCATCCACCAGAACGCTCTCGCAACCGACCTGGAGACCTGCCGTGACCAGCCGATTCGCCTTTGCCGGCCCGCTTTCGCTTGCGCCCGTGCGCGCCGTCCTGCGCACGCTAGCCGCACCCGTGCGGCGCCTGACCCGCTTCGCCCGCTTCTCCCGCTTCTCCCGCGCGCTGCCGCTCACCGCGAGCGCCGCCGCCCTCGTAGCCGGATTTGCCGCGCCGCTGACGGCGCAGGCCGATCAGACCGCCATCTGCTACAACTGTCCGCCCGAATGGGCCGACTGGGCGAGCCAGATCCAAGCGATCCAGAAAGAGACAGGCATTCGCGTGCCGTTCGACAACAAAAACTCCGGCCAATCCATCGCACAACTAATGGCCGAGCAGAAGAGCCCGGTCGCCGACGTCGTCTACCTCGGTGTGTCTTCCGCGTTCCAGGCGAAGGACAAGGGCGTGATCACGCCGTACAAGCCGGCGCACTGGAACGACATTCCCGCCGACCTCAAGGACCCGCAAGGCTACTGGTTCGCCATCCATTCGGGCACGCTCGGCTTCTTCGTCAACAAGGACGCGCTCGAAGGCAAGCCGGTGCCGCGTTCGTGGGCCGATCTCCTCAAGCCCGAGTACAAGGGCATGGTCGGCTACCTCGATCCGTCGAGCGCCTTCGTGGGTTATGCGGGCGCGGTAGCCGTGAATCTCGCGTTGGGCGGCACGCTCGACAACTTCCAGCCCGCTTTCGAATGGTTCGGCAAGCTCAAGGCCAACCAGCCGATCGTGCCGAAGCAAACCGCCTACGCGCGCGTGCTTTCGGGCGAGATTCCGATCCTGCTCGACTACGACTTCGACGCCTACCGCGCCAGGTACAAGGACCACGCGAACGTCGAGTTCGTGATCCCGAAGGAAGGCACGATTTCGGTGCCCTACGTGATGAGCCTCGTGAAGAACGGCCCGCACGAAGCGAACGGCAAGAAGGTGCTCGACTTCGTGCTGTCCGACGAAGGCCAGAAGCTCTGGGCCAATGCCTACCTGCGCCCGGTGCGCGCAAGCGCGCTCTCGCCGGAAGCGGCTTCGAAGTTCCTGCCCGCGAGCGATTATGCACGCGCAAAACCCGTGGACTTCGCGAAGATGGCGGCGCAGCAGCAGGCGTTCGGCGAGCACTATCTGCAGATCATGCACTGATACCCCGGCCGATCACTTCCATGCATGACCTCACTTTTCCGCTGCGCTGGCGTGTGGCGCTCATCGCGCCCGCGCTCGCGGTGTTCCTCGCCTTCTGGCTGCTGCCGATGATCGCACTCGTGCAGGTGAGCGCCGACGGGCACTTCATCGAAACTTATCGCGCACTGCTGACGAATGGCCGCTACATGAGGAGCCTTGGCGCGACTATCGCGCTCTCGGCCGCCGTGACCGCGGCAACGCTCGTGATCTCGACGATCTGCGGCCTTCTGCTCGCACGGCGCACGTTTGCGGGGCGCCGCGCACTCGTCGCGCTGCTCACGTTTCCGCTGGCGTTTCCCGGCGTAGTGGTCGGCTTCATGGTGATCATGCTCGCCGGCCGCCAGGGGCTCATCGGCGCGCTTTCGCTGCGGCTCACCGGCGAACGCTGGGTGTTCGCGTACTCGATGGCGGGACTCTTCGCGGGCTATCTGTACTTTTCGATCCCGCGCGTGATCGTGACCGTGATGGCCTGCGCAAGCCAGCTCGACGGCTCGCTCGAAGAAGCTGCGCGATCGCTTGGCGCGTCGTCGTGGCGCGTGCTCTGCGACGTGATCCTGCCCGCGCTCGCGCCCGGCCTCGTCGCCGCTGGAGCAATCTGCTTCGCGACCGCGATGGGCGCGTTCGGCACGGCCTTCACGCTCGCCACCGACATCGACGTCCTGCCGATGACGATCTATACCGAGTTCACGCTCAACGCGAACATGGTCACGGCGGCCGGCCTCTCGATCGTGCTCGGACTCGTCACGTGGGCGGTGCTCACGCTCGCGCGCAGTGTGACGGGCGCGGCCGTCGCGGCCACGGCATGAGCACGCGGTGGTTTTCGAGGACTCCAGAATGAATTCGGTCGTCAATCCCGCCGCAACGGCTGCGCAAGACATGCACGAAGCGCCCGGCCAGCCGCCCGCCGCGCGGCGGCGCCTGGCGCTCCCCTCGGCGCGCGCCTGGATTACGTGCGCGCAATGTCTCGTCACGCTCGCCACCTGCGCGTTTCTCATCGTGCCCGTGGTGATGTCGATCCTCGCGGGCCTGACCGTCAACTATTTTCGCGGCGTGGCGAGCGGCCTCACGCTGCGCTGGCTCGACCAGGTCTGGACGCAGTATCACGCGAGTGTCTTTCTCTCGCTCGAAGTGGCGGCCGCCACGCTCGTCATCACGCTCGTGACCGGCGTGCCCGCGGGCTATGCGCTCGCGCGCAGCCGCACGCGCCTGTCGCGCCTGATCGAGGAATTGCTCGTGCTGCCCGTGGCCCTGCCCGGCCTTGCTTCGGCGCTCGCCCTGCTCGTGGTGTACGGCGGCTTCAGCGCGTTTCGCATGAGCGCGGCGTTCATCGTGGTCGGCCACGTGGTGTTCACACTGCCGTTCATGGTGCGGCCCGTGGCGGCCGTGTGCGCGTCGGCAGACCTGCGCACGCTCGAGGAAGGCGCGGCGAGCCTCGGCGCGAGCTTCTGGCAGCGCTTCACGACCATCGTGCTGCCCAACGCGCGGCCCGGCATCGTGGCGGGCGCGCTCGCGGTGCTCACGCTCTCGATCGGCGAATTCAACCTCACGTGGATGTTGCACACGCCCGACACCAAAACGCTGCCAGTCGGCCTCGCGGACACTTACGCGTCGCTGCGCATCGAAGTGGGCAGCGCCTACACGATCCTCTTCTTCGTCATGACGATGCCGCTGCTCGTGGCGATGCAATGGCTCGGCGTGGACGTGCCCGGCTCCTCGGGAAAGCCCTCTGGCAAGCAGCGCCTCGCAGGCCGGCAAAATAACAACAAGGATTCCGAATGAAACTCGAACCGATCCCGATCACACTCACGCGCTGCGCGAAGACGTTTCGCGGCACGCGCGTGCTCGAGCCGCTCGATCTCGCGATCGGCGCAGGCGAGACGCTCGTGCTGCTCGGCCCTTCGGGCTGCGGCAAGACCACCACGCTGCGCATGATCGCGGGTCTGGAAACGCCCGACGCCGGCGGCCGCGTGGCCTTTGGCGACGAAGACGTGACCGCGCAGCCCATCGAGCGGCGCAAGGTCGGCATGGTGTTCCAGAACTACGCGCTCTTTCCGAACCTCGACGTGCGCGGCAACATCGGCTATGGCCTGAAGATCCAGCGCGTTCCCGCCGCCGACGTGCGCGCACGCGTCGACGAGCTGCTCGCGATGATGCGTCTCGAAGCGCACGCGGCCAAGCCGATCAACCAGCTTTCGGGCGGCCAGCGCCAGCGCGTGGCGCTCGCACGCGCACTCGCGCCGCGCCCGCGTGTATTGCTGCTGGACGAGCCGCTCACCGCGCTCGATGCGCGCCTGCGCGACACCTTGCGCAGCGAGATGAACCTGCTGTTGCGTGAGCTGGGCGTGACGACGGTCTACGTCACGCACGATCAGGCCGAGGCGATGGAGCTGGGCGACCGCATCGTCGTGATGAGCGCGGGCCGCATCGAGCAGATCGGCACGCCGCGCGAGATCTACTTCCAGCCGGCGAGCCGTGCGGTCGCGCAGTTCGTCGGCACGCTCAACCGGATCGCCGGAGAATGGCAAGGTGGCATGCTGCGCACGAGCGGCGGCGCCGTGCCGGCCAGCGCGTCCCAGACCAGCGGCGCCGCCGAGCTGTATTTCCGCCCCGAAGACGCCACGCTCGCCGACCCTGTCGGCGCGCAACTGCGCGGCGTGATCGAGCAGGCGACTTTTCTCGGCGAGCGCACGCGTCTCACGATCGGCGGCGCGGCACCCGATGCCCTGCTCGTCGACGTGGCGGGCCGCGTCGAGCTGGCTCGCGGCACGCCGGTCGGCATTTCGATCGCCCCCGAAGCGCTCATCGCGCTCGCGTAACTTTTACTAACGAGGACTACCATGCTGCTCGCCCAGATCAGCGACCTGCACATCAAGCCACCGGGCGCGCTCGCCTATCGCCGCGTCGATACGGCCGCTAGCCTCGCGCGTACCATCGCGCGGTTGAACGCGCTCACGCCACGCCCCGACGCCGTGCTCATGACCGGCGACCTCGTCGACCAGGGCTCGGTCGAGGAATACCGGCACCTCAAAACGCTGCTCGACACGCTCGAGATTCCGTACTGGCTCCTGATCGGCAACCACGACGCGCGCGAGCCGCTGCGCGAAGTATTCGCCGACCGGCCCGAACTGCGCGAAGGCGGCGAGTTCGTCCAGTACGCCGTGGACCTCGGAGCGCTGCGCGTGATCGCGCTCGACTCGATGCAGCCGGGGCAAAGCGCGGGCACCCTCTGCGCGGCGCGCCTCGCGTGGCTCGCGCAGCAGCTCGACGCGGCGCGCGGCAAGCCCGTGATCGTCGCACTCCATCACCCGCCGTTCGACTGCGGCATCGGCCATATGGATGCGATTCGGCTCGACGACAGTGCCGCCCGGGCACTCGAAGCGCTCGTGGCGCAGCATCCCAACGTCGAGCGCGTGCTGTGCGGTCACGTGCACCGGCCCATGTTCGTGCGCTTCGGCGGCACGATCGCTGCGGCGGTGCCCGCGCCGGCCCACCAGGTCACGCTCGACCTCGCGCCCGATGCGCCCTCCACCTTCACGCTGGAGCCGCCCGCCTTCGCGCTGCATCGCTACGATCCGCAGGGCGGGATCGTAACCCATCATGAATACGTGGAGACATTCGACGGACCGTATCCGTTCTACGAGCCCTCGGGCGAGCTGATTGCCTGAAAGCGCGACTGGCGGCGCGCTCCCGGGCCGCCAGCGCGATTGTGCGCGCTCCGGTATGATCGGCACGCTCGAAGCCTGCCTTTCGTATCACCGGGCGCCGCCCGCATTCGCACATGTCCACACCTGATTCCGCAAACGCTGGCGCAGGCCAGTCGCTGCGCGGCCTGCTGCTCCTGCTCGCGACCATCGCGGGCGTCACGGTCGCGAACATCTACTTCAACCAGCCGCTGCTCGACGATTTCCGCCAGAGCTTCCCGGCCGGCGCCGCGTGGATCGGCGCCGTACCGGCCGGCACCCAGCTCGGCTACGCAGCGGGCATGCTGCTGCTTGCGCCGCTCGGCGACCGCTACGACCGCCGCCGCATCATCCTGCTGCAAACCGCCGGCCTGTGCGTGGCGCTGCTCGTCGCGGCCACGGCGCCCTCGCTTGCCGTGCTGGTCGGCGCGAGCCTCGCGATCGGCATCCTCTCCACCATCGCGCAGCAGGCCGTGCCGTTTTCCGCGGAACTCGCGCCGCCCGAGGCGCGCGGCCACGCGGTGGGCACGGTCATGAGCGGCCTCTTGCTCGGCATCCTGCTCGCGCGCACGGCGGCCGGTTTCGTCGGTCAGTACTTCGGCTGGCGCGCGGTATTCGGCGCGTCGATCGTCGCGCTGCTCGTGCTCGCGCTCGTGATCGTGAAGAAGCTGCCGAAGAGCCAGCCGACCTCGACGCTCGGCTACGGCAAGCTGCTCGGCTCGATGTGGCATCTCGTGCTGGAATTGCCGGGACTGCGTGAAGCATCGGCGACGGGCGCTTGCCTCTTCGCCGCGTTCAGCCTCTTCTGGCCCGTGCTCACGCTGCTGCTCGCGGGCGAGCCGTTCCATCTCGGGCCGCAGGCGGCGGGCCTGTTCGGCATCGTCGGCGCGGCGGGCGCGCTGGCCGCGCCGATGGCGGGCCGCTCCGCCGACAAGCGCGGGCCGCGCGCGGTCATCACGATGTCGATCGTGCTGATGGCGCTCGCGTTCGTGATCTTCGCGTTCTCCGGCACGAGCCTGATCGGCCTCGTGATCGGCGTGATCGTGCTCGACGTGGGCGTGCAGGCCGCGCAGATCTCGAATCAATCGCGCATCTACGCGCTGCGCCCCGAGGCGCGCAGCCGCGTGAACACGGTGTTCATGGTCTGCTACTTCATCGGCGGCGCGACCGGTTCCGCCGTGGGCGTGACCGCCTGGCACGCATTCGGCTGGATCGGCGTGTGCGCGGCGGGCATCGCATTCACGGCGCTCGCCGGCTGGATTCACCATGCGACGCGCCCGCGCATGGGCGCGGGCGCGCAGACCTCTTCCTGAGCGCTAGCGGCAAGCGCTATTTGCGGAACAGCAAGTCCGTCATATCGTCGGCATGCTCTTCCTCCGTCGCGAGGATCTGCTCGAAGATGCGCCGCGTGGTGGTGTCGTCGTGGCCGAGATAGTTGATGATCGCGCGATAGCTCTCGATGGCGATGCGCTCCGCAACCAGATTCTCGCGGATCATGTCCTTCAGGTCGGATCCTTCCTTGTATTCCGAGTGCGAGCGCTCGACCAGCGTCGCCGGCGAGAAGTCGGGCTCGCCGCCGAGCTGCACGATGCGGGCCGCGAGCATGTCGGCGTGCTGCTGCTCCTCGGTCGCGTGCTGGAGAAACTCGGCGGCCACCGACTCGGACTCGATGCCCTTCGCCATGAAATGGTGCCGCTTGTAGCGCAGCACGCACACGAGCTCGGTGGCGAGCGAATCGTTGAGCAGCTTGAGCACGGTCTGGCGATTCGCGGGGTAGTCCGGCGTGACCGGCCCCTGATCGAGATTGCGGCGCGCCTCATCGCGCACGCGCTTGAGATCGAACTCAAACGAAGCGTGTGTCTTCGACATCTGACTCTCCTTCGAACATGGCATGCATGAGTGGGATGGGCTTTGCATTGCGCGCGTCATCGGTGCATCACGCCTAGCAGCAGCGTGACCACGAAGACCACGAGGAAGATGTAGAACAGGATCTTGGCGATTTCGGCCGCGCCCGCAGCGATGCCCGTGAAGCCGAACACGGCGGCGATGATCGCAATGATGAAAAACACGATGGCGTAGTGAAGCATGGCGTAGTCCTCCTTGTGGGCGGATGCGCTGCGCTATGTCGCGCCTGCATCGGCGCTAGCGCAAGCAGCGGACCCGACGCATGCGTCCACGCCGACGCATGGCGGCACAAATGACCGGGCACGCGACATGCTGGTGAGTCGTCTCCTTTGACACCGTGGAGGACTTCCTCATGAAACGCCTGATTGCCCTCTTTCTCGTTACCGCTTCTGTGGCAGCGCTCTCGGCCTGCAACACGATGGCGGGTGCCGGCGAGGACGTTTCCGCAGGCGGCCACGCCCTCACGAACTCCGCGGAAAAGGCGAAATAGTGTCTGGCAGACGGTAAAGGCGCCGGGATGACGGCTAACGCCCGAAAGGCTGCCGGTCACCGGTGAACGATGAAGTCGCGGCCGCTGCTTGCCTCACGTGCGCAGCGGCCGCGCGCGCAACGCAGCGCGATGATGCGAAACGCGTCGCGAAGTCAGGATGAACTCAAGACGTGCGGCGGCGGTCGTCGAACAGGAACGACAAACCCACGCTGCCGAGAATCAGCACGGTCGCGACGACGGTTGCACTCGTGACCGGCTCGCCGAGCAGCAGCGCGCCGAGCGCGACGGCCACGACGGGATTCACGTACATGCAGCTGCTCGCGACGAGCGGGCTGGTATGGCGGATCAGGTAGCCATACGCGACATAGGCCGCCATCGTGCCGATGAAAAGCAGGTAGAGGAACGCGAGGAGCGGCAGGAAATGCAGCTCGCCCATGCGTTCGCCGCTGATCCACGCGACCGCCGTCGAAATGGCGCCGCCGAGGCCGATCTGCAGCGCCGTCGCGAGGAAGAGATCGGTCGGCAACGTGAGCTTGCCCGCCAGATGCGCACCGATTGCCCAGAAGAGCGCGCCGCACAGAATCGCGAGGCTGCCGCCCGCCGAGCCGGACGCGGCCCCGCCGTGGCTAAGGACGGCAATGCCGACGAGGCCGAGCGCGACCGCGGCCCATTCGGCCTTCGCCACGCGCCGCCCGGTGACCGCCGAGATCACAGTCGCGAACAGCGGCACCGTGGCGACCATCACGGCCGCCTTGCCGGTGCCCACCGTACGCATGCCGTAGGCGAGCATGCCGCTCGACAGGCCCACGAGCAGCGTGCCCACCACGCCCGCGTTGCGCACTTCGAGCAGCGTAGGCATGACGGGCCGCCGGCGCATGGCGAAGACGAACAGGCCGATCCCGGCGAGCAGATTACGCAAGCCGGAGAGCAGGAGCGGCGGGAACGAATAGAGCGCGACCTTCACGCCGAGATACGTCGAGCCCCAGACGAAGTAGACGACGGCGAGCGAAAGCGCGACGCGTCCGGTGCGCGACTGCGGCAGTCGCACGGCGCGCACGAAACGCCATAGCGCGGCTGCAACCTGCCGGGCCCCGGCGAATAAGGATTGAGTGTTCACGTGGAAAGGCAAACGGGGAGGCATCGACATTTCACCGCGGCAGGTGAAAGGCAGGACCGCGGGCGCCCCGCCAGCAAGGTGGCGGGACGGGTGAAGCTCGACGGCATGGTGCAGATGCGCAAGAACGCGAAAAAAAAGACGGAGTACGAAGGACACCCGGGACGGGCGAAGCGCATTATGCAACAACGCCGGGCGTTGCGGATGCTTTCAGGATGCTTTATGCGCGGCGATTCGTTGCGTGCGCGTCACAGTGGCAGCGGCGCAAGCCAGCACGGCCGATCGCGCACCATATCGACGTTCGCCGACCGGGTCACGCCACGCCGGTTGGATCGTGCTAGCATGACGCAACCTTTCGTTTAACTTTCATTAATCAGGTTTCGTACACGTCGCTCGCCATGCTTTCGCTCGTTTCGCGTCCCGTATTCGCCTTGCCGCCGCACCGTTTGCGCGGCGCGCCAGCGCGTGCACGCGCAAGGCGCGAGCGAACGGCGCCGTGGCCTCTCGACACCCGAGCGCGCACCCTGCCGCCCCTTTCCGCCCCGCTCTGCGCCGCCCGGCGCCCGCACTGAACCCGTCTCCCCCAATCCATCGGAGCCGTTCGGTCGGGCTCCGGGCCGATCCGTTACGCCCCGTTATGCCCCGCTGCGGCCCGCGCCCGATTGCGCGATTTCGCCCGCCGGCCCTCGCCGTTACCTCGAATCTTTTCTGGATCGCAAGGAAAACTGCCATGTCGAAGAAAATCCGTTACTTCACCGAACTCGATGTTGCCCGCCTCGAAAGATGCGCCGCCGAACCCGGCGCCGCCCCCGCGCGCCAGGCCATGCTCGACGAGCTGCTCGAACACGCCGTGATCGTGGAAGCGCGCGACATGGCCGCCAACGTCGTGACGATGAACTCGCAGGTCACGCTCGTCGATGAGCGCAACGGCGCCTCCCTCACGTACACCGTCGTCTATCCGCATGAGGCGAACGTCGACGCCGGGCGCCTGAACGTGTTCTCGCCCGCGGGTCTCGCGCTCCTCGGCGCGAAGCGCGGCAACGCCGTGCGCTTCACGACGCCGGGCGGCGCGGTCGAAACGCTGAAGATCGAACGCATCCTGTTTCAGCCGGAAGCCTCGCAGGATTTCACGCTGTAAGTTCCGCCGGCACGAAACACCGCGCCACACCGTGCCTGGCAGATCGCACGCGAGATGACACTTGCCAGACCGTCGCAGCGCGGTGTATCGTTTGGCCTTGCTTACGCGGGGGTCCTGCGTCATGCGCCGCATCGAACGAAAGTCGTGCAGCGTATTGCGCGGGTGAGAAATACCCTTTGAACCTGATCTGGATAATGCCAGCGCAGGGAAGCGTCCGGACTTCGCAACATCGCTCAACGCCTCACCTCATCACAGCGAAGTCCGTCCACGTTCCGTCTCGTCTCCTGCTAAGCCGCTGTTCCCACTTTGCTTTGCATGGAGAGAGAGACGCATGAACGCGAATCCCAAGTTCATTTCCGCCAACGCGCACGTCGACGAAGCCGCGATCGCGCCGCTGCCCAATTCCCGCAAGATCTACGTGACCGGTTCGCAACCCGATATCCGCGTGCCGATGCGCGAGATCACGCAGGCGGATACGCCCACGGGCTTCGGCGGCGAGAAGAATCCGCCGATCTACGTCTACGACACCTCGGGTCCGTACACCGACCCTGAAGCGAAGATCGACATTCGCGCGGGCCTGCCCGCGCTGCGTCAGGGCTGGATCGAAAAGCGCGGCGACACCGAAGCGCTGCCGGGCCTCTCCTCCGAGTACGGCCGCGAGCGCGCCGCCGACCCCGCGACGGCCGAGCTGCGCTTCCCCGGCCTGCACCGCACGCCGCGCCGCGCGACGGCCGGCAAGAACGTCACGCAGATGCACTACGCGCGTCAGGGCATCATCACGCCGGAGATGGAATACATCGCGATTCGCGAGAACCAGCGCCGCGCCGAGTATCTGGAAAGTCTCAAGGCCAGCGGCCCGAACGGCGCGAAGCTCGCCGCGATGATGGGCCGCCAGCATCCGGGCCAGGCGTTCGGCGCAGCCGCCTTCGGCGAGAACGCGCTCAAGGAAATCACGCCCGAGTTCGTGCGCGACGAAATCGCGCGCGGCCGCGCGATCATTCCCGCGAACATCAACCACCCGGAAAGCGAGCCGATGATCATCGGCCGCAACTTCCTCGTGAAGATCAACGCGAACATCGGCAATTCGGCGGTCACCTCGTCGATCGGCGAAGAAGTCGACAAGATGACGTGGGCGATCCGCTGGGGCGGCGACACGGTCATGGACCTCTCGACCGGCAAGCACATTCACGAAACGCGCGAGTGGATCATCCGCAACTCGCCGGTGCCGATCGGCACGGTGCCGATCTACCAGGCGCTCGAAAAGGTCAACGGCAAGGCCGAAGACCTCACGTGGGAAATGTTCCGCGACACGCTCATCGAGCAGGCTGAGCAAGGCGTGGACTACTTCACGATTCATGCGGGCGTGCGCCTGCAGTACGTGCCGCTCACCGCGAACCGCATGACGGGCATCGTCTCGCGCGGCGGCTCGATCATGGCCAAGTGGTGCCTCGCGCATCACAAGGAGTCCTTCATTTACGAGCATTTCGAAGAGATCTGCGAAATCATGAAGGCCTACGACGTGAGCTTCTCGCTCGGCGACGGTCTGCGTCCCGGCTCGATCTACGACGCCAATGACGAAGCGCAGCTCGGCGAACTGAAGACGCTTGGCGAGCTCACGCAGATCGCGTGGAAGCACGACGTGCAGGTGATGATCGAGGGCCCGGGCCACGTGCCGATGCAGCTCATCAAGGAGAACATGGATCTCCAGCTCGACTGGTGCAAGGAAGCGCCCTTCTACACGCTCGGGCCGCTCACCACCGACATCGCGCCGGGCTACGACCACATCACCTCCGGCATCGGCGCCGCGATGATCGGCTGGTTCGGCACGGCCATGCTCTGCTATGTCACGCCGAAGGAACACCTGGGCCTGCCGAACAAGGACGACGTGAAGGAAGGCATCATCACGTACAAGCTCGCGGCGCATGCGGCCGATCTCGCGAAGGGTCATCCGGGCGCCCAGGTGCGCGACAACGCTTTGTCGAAGGCGCGCTTCGAGTTCCGCTGGGAAGACCAGTTCAACCTCGGCCTCGACCCGGACAAGGCGCGCGAGTTCCACGACGAAACGCTGCCGAAGGACTCGGCCAAGGTCGCGCACTTCTGCTCGATGTGCGGCCCGCACTTCTGCTCGATGAAGATCACCCAGGACGTGCGCGACTTCGCGGCCAAGCAAGGCGTGAGCGACGACGAGGCCCTCAAGAAGGGTATGGAAGTGAAGGCGGTCGAGTTCATCAAGCAAGGCGCCGAAATCTATCAGCGCCAGTAAGCGCTGACTTCGGGCCGACTCAGGGCTCACTACGCCCCGGCGGGCGCTCGCCGTCCGCCGAAACATTTTCTAACGACTCCCACAACTCTCTGACAAGCGCACACACCCGGATACGGGTCGCGTGGCTAGGATGGGGATATCGAAGGTGTGGCGTGCGCGCCAGCGCACGTCGGACCGCCCACTCGAACGCATCATGCGTGGGGAGTCGAACAATGAATACGCTCAAACGTGCACGCACGCTACTCACGGTGACGACACTCGTCGCCGTGCTGGGCAGTCTTGGCGCTTGCGACAACATGTCGAGACGCGACCGCGATACGGTGATTGGCGCGGGCGTGGGCGGCGTGGCCGGCGCGGCGATCGGCGGCAATGCGCTCTCCACCGTGGGCGGCGCAGCGGTGGGTGGCGTGATCGGCAATCAGGTTGGCAAGTAAGTGGCAAACAGGCATTAGCGCCAGTACGAAGCGACGATGCGGCTGCACGACTGGCCGCACGATCGAAGCGACGGCACGCAACAGAAACGACACGGCAGGCAACACGCCATCCCAGGCGTGCATCAGGGAAGGATGCGCGGCGCAGACCCTCACGGGCTGCGCCGCGTTTGCTTGGGTCGATGCCATCGCAGCCACCGTGCTACGCGAAATATTCGGTTAACGATGCACAACACAAAGCGCGTTCGTACGGCGTAAGCTCAAGCGATCAGACGGCTCGGGCCTGATGGCGATCATCCTGCGCGGCCGTTCGCCACTCGCGGAGCCCGCCATGAAACGTCCGTCTGTGTTTGTGATCGCCGCCGCGAGCGCGCTCCCCGCGCTTTCCGGCTGCTACTACTACGCCCCCTACGGCTACCCGCCCTACTACTACGGCACCGTGCCCGTCGCGGCCACCCAGCAGGAAACCGTAGTCGCGCAAACGGCGCCGAACCCGGCTCCGGCCGCCATGCCCGACTCACAGTATCCGGGGCCGCTCTATCCTTCGCCGCCCGTGGCGATCGCCGTGCCCGCGTGGCCGGCCTATCCCGCTTATCCCGCCGCGTATCCCGCGTACTACCCTTACCCCGCGTACGGCTGGGGCTGGGGCGCGCCCGCCGTCTCGTTCGGCTTCGGCTACTGGGGCGGCGGCGGTGGGCACTGGCATCACTGACGCTCACGCTGCGCGCCACGCCGGCATATGCGCCGCAAAACAGTGCCGGACCGTACTTTCCCTCCTTGACGCTCCCGTGTCGTTATCTATCCTCCAAGTGGGCTAGCGGGGATTGAAGCACCGCCTTAACTCGGCCACCTGGCCGCGCACTGAACTCCACAGCCGACGACGCGCCCCGGCGCACGCTGTCACTGCTGCGCCGATAACGAACCAGCATAAAGGAGACGTGATGTTCCACCAGCTGTTGACCCCCATCGGCAATTCGCTGCTGTTTTCGTTTCTGATCGCCGTGCTGCCGATTCTCACCGTGCTCGCCCTGCTCGGCTGGGCGCGGCGGCCCGCATGGCAAGCCTCGCTAGCGGGGCTCGTAGTCGGTCTGATCGTCGCGATCGGCGGCTGGCAGTTTCCGGTCAATCTCGCGATCAGCTCGGTGCTCGCGGGCGTGGTGTTCGCGCTCTGGCCGGTGATGTGGATCGTCGTCACCGCGATCCTGCTCTACAACATCGCGCTGCGCTCAGGCCGCTTCGCGGCCTTTCGCATGTGGCTGCTCGACAATCTGCCCAACGACCGGCGCATCGTGCTCGTCGTGGTCGGCTTCTCGTTCGGCGCCCTGTTCGAAGGGATTTCCGGCTTCGGCACGCCGATCGCTATCACAAGTTCGCTGCTCATCATGCTCGGCTTTCCGACGCTCGAGGCGCTGACCTTCACGCTGATCTTCAACACGGCGCCGGTAGCGTTCGGCGCGCTCGGCGTGCCGATCACCGTGCTCGGCGCAGTCACGCACCTGCCCTCCGATCTGCTCGGCCAGATGGTCGGCCGCCAGTTGCCGTTCTTCGCGTTGCTGCTGCCGTTCTATGTCATCGCGATCTACGCGGGCATGGGCGGCATGCTGCGCATCTGGCCGGTGCTGCTCGTCTCGGGCGGCAGCTTCGCCCTCACGCAGTTCGTCACCGCCAACTTCATCAACTACAGCCTCACCGACGTGCTCTCGTCGCTCGTCTCGCTGATCCTCACCATCCTGTTCCTGCGCGTGTGGAAGCCCGCGTCCGATCCGCGCTTCGCCATCAAGGTCGATCGCGCGAAGGAAGCGCGCGGCGCCGTGCGGGGCGCTCAGGGCTGGTATCCGTGGATCATCGTCGCGGCCGTCGTGATCATCTGGACCGTCGCGAAGGTCTTCACGATCGGCGAGGTGAAAGTGCCGTGGCCGGGCCTCGACAAGGCCGTCTACATCACGCTCTACAACACGCCCTATGGCGCGATCTGGGACTTCCAGCCGCTCGCCACCGGCACGGCGATTCTCGTCGCGGCGATCATCACCGCATTCGTCGTGCGCCTGAAGCCCGCCGATTTCGGCGTCGCGATCGTCGATACCTGGGTGCAGACGCGCATCGCCATCCTCACGGTCGCGACGATCGTCGGGCTCGCGTTCCTGATGAACTACTCGGGGCTCACGTATACGCTGGGTCTCGCGGTGTCGTCGGTCGGCGCCTTCTTCCCGCTCGTTTCGGCCTTCCTCGGCTGGGTCGCGGTGTTCCTCTCAGGCAGCGACACCTCGGGCAACGCGCTGTTCGGCAACCTGCAGGTGGTGGCCGCGAAACAGCTCAACCTCAATCCGATCCTGATGGCGGCGACCAACTCGTCGGGCGGCGTGATGGGCAAGATGATCTCGCCGCAGAACATCGCGACGGGCGTCGCCACCACGGACCTGAAGGGGCAGGAAGGTATTGTGTTCGCGAAGACGTTCAAGCACTCGATCCTGTTGACGGTGCTGCTCGGCATCCTCGTGTGGCTGCAGCAGAACGTGCTCACCTGGATGATCCCGCACTGAGTATGGCGCGCGGGCATGAAAAAACCCACCTGCGCGGGCAAGCGCAGGCGGGTTTTTCTTTTGCAGTCTTGAGCCAGACTACGCTGGCTCAGGCGCAATGCTTAGTGCAGTTCGTCGACCACGAGGCTCATGATCTCCTGCGCCGGGCGCGACGAGTCGATCTGGCCGCTGTCGTCCACGATCGCGACGCGCGTCTGGTTGTCGGTCACGGCGCGCACGTTGAGCTTGTACTGCTTCGCGGTCTTTTCCTTGCGGCCGTGGAAGATCTGGTTCCAGAAGCCCTGCTCGTCCGAGCTGTGGTCCTTCGGATCGACGTAGCGCACGTAGTAGATGCCCTTCGTGCGGTCGCGATCGTCCACCGTGAAGTTGGCGCGATCGAGCGCGATGCCCACGCGCACCCACGCGCGGTCGTACGGCTCGCCGAGCGTGAGCTCCGACGAGGTGTACTGGCCAGACGTGCCCTGCGCGTTCGACGAGCCGCTGCCCGATTGCTGGCCCACGGCTGCGACGTTCTGCGCGGCCATGGCGGCCGCAGCGGCGTCCGGAGCCTTCGACTTCGCGTCGGTGCCCTTGCTGTTGGCCTTGGCGTCGGCTTCGGCCGCGACCTGCGCGTCGGGCACACCCGGCTTCGCGTTCGCGAGCGTCATCATGAGGCGCTTGAGGTATTCGGCTTCGAGCGCGGGATCGTTGGGCTTCGGCACCCACTTGCTGGTGTCGTTGTTGGTGCCCGAGAGCTGTTCGCTCAGACCCTTCTGGCTGATGAACACATAGGTGCCGCCAGTGGGCGACGTTTCGAGGCGCGTGCGGTACTTGTTACGCTCGGCGGTCACGTACGAGTTGCCCGTGGCCCACGAGAGCGTGTTGCGGATGAGGCCGTCGCTGATCTTCGGATGGGTTTCGTTCCAGTCCGTTTCCATCACGCCCTTGTCGCGCTGGTCGACCACGAGCAGGAAGCCCTGTTCCTGCCAGAAGCGGCGCACTTGCGCCCAGACCTGGTCGGGCGTGCGGCTGTCGATCACGAGCCAGCTCTCCGTGCCGTCACGCTGGATATGCATGCCCGGCACCTGCGGAACCACCTGGGCTTCGTCGGACTGCGGCGCGGCGGCCTGGGTCTGCTTGAGGGAAGACAGCGAGGTTTCGCCGCCCTGCGGCGCGAGCGAGCGCTGGTCGGACGCTTCGTCGAGCATGTTCGGCGGCACAGCGAGCGAGGACTGCTTCGCCTTGGCGTCACTACGGTAATCGATCTTGCCCGGCGTCGGCGAGCTGCAGCCGGCGACCAGCCCGCCCGCCATCAGAAGCGCGAGTGCGCGTGCGGCAAGACGTTGATGAAAATCACTCATGTTCGGGTAATCCCTTCGGCTACGCCACGGCCAGTTTCCGTGGATCAACCAAACATTTTACCGGTCCGGCGGCCCGCTGTGCAAAAACCACGGGGTGGCACGCGATCCAGGCCCGGTATCCGCCGCGGCGACGCGCGCCGAAACGCGAGCTCGGCTCCCCAAACCGCCCGCGCCGTAACATTCATCGACATTCGATCCGGCGCAGCCAACCTGCTGAAAAGCCGCCAATTTCCTTTTGGATCAATGCATTAACTCCGCTCCACGCCAAAACGTTGCTTTGCGCTATGCCGCCCTTCCACTCCGGGACGCTCGCAAGAACGACCCTGGTGCTAATTTCATTTCGAAATCTCAAAAAAGAGATTCATAAAAAGCAGGACCGGAGAGCGTCATGAAAACTTGTAATCTCACCCAGGCGGGCCGCGCCGCAGCCTTCGCCTGCGCGCTCAGTTGCCTCGGCTTCACCGCCGTGCCGGCCCGCGCCGCGCTCGGCGACACCGCAGCCGTGCCGGCCGGCGCCGCCCTGCGCAGCGTCGGTGGCGGCGCCGGCCGCGTCGTCAGTTACGTCGACGACAACGGCACGACCATCAACGCCTATGTGGGCAGCGCGACCGGGACGGTCTTCGCGTACACGTGGCAGGGGCCGGCTCAGCCCAACGTGGAGGCGCTGCTGGGCCGTTACGCAGCCGACTGGCGCAGCGCCGCCGCGGCGCTTCACGCCACAGGCCGCAACGGCCTGCATGCCGCGCGCGTGGACGGCGCGCAGGTCGTGGTCGAGACGGCCGGCGGCCATATGCGCGCCTACGCGGGACGGGCATGGCTGCCCGCCGCGCTGCCCGCGGGCGTGAGCGCCGGGGATCTCCAATGAAAGCCCGCCCTCGGCGCCTCGCCCCCCACGCCCTCCTCGCGCTCCTCCCGCTTTGCGCCGCGCTCACGGCTTGCGGTGGCGGCGATGCCGGAACAGCGTCCGCGACCACAGGCGCCACGGCGCCCGCCAGCGTCCCGGGTGTCGCAAGCGCACCGTCGACCACCGGCACGAGCGGCACCGTGCCGCAATCGACCACGCCCAATGTCGTGGCCGTCACGGTCGGCCCGACACCCACCTCGACGCGCAACATGCTGATGACGAGCGTCACGGTCTGCGTGCCGGGCACCGCGGACTGCGCGAGCGTCGACCACGTCCAGGTCGATACCGGCTCGCAGGGCCTGCGCCTGCTCGCTTCGGCGCTGCCGGCGGGCCTCGCGCTGCCCGCCGTGCCAGCCGGCGCGGGGGCCGACATCGCCGGCGAATGCGCCGTGTTCGGCACGGGCTACACGTGGGGCGCGGTGCGCAGCGCCGACGTGAAGCTCGCGGGCGAAATCGCCGCCGCGCTGCCGATCCAGGTGATCGCCGACCCGGCCGTGCCGGCCGCGGCGCCGGCCGGCTGCGCCGGCAGCGGCCTCGCGATGAACAGCGCCGCCACGCTGCGCTCGAACGGCATCCTCGGCGTAGGGCCGTTCAGCGCCGATTGCGGCGTGTCCTGCGTCAGGGCGGCAGTCACGCCGTGGTACTACGGGTGCCCCGCGAGCGGCTGCACGGCGAGCACGCAACCGCTTGCGCAACAGGTCAGCAACCCGGTGGCGGGCTTCGCCACCGACAACAACGGCGTAATCATCGACTTGCCGGCGCTGGCCGACAGCGGCGCGTCCGGGCTGCGCGGGTCGATGATCTTCGGCATCGGCACGCAGGCGAACAACGCGCTCGGCAGCGCAACCGTGCTGCGCGCGAACTCGGGCACGGGCTATGTGAAGACGACGACATCGGACGGCACCGTCTACTCGCTGAGCTATCTCGACACGGGCTCGAACGCGCTGTACTTCAACAGCCCGACGATGACGCGCTGCGGCTTCTGGTATTGCCCGAGTTCGCCTGTCAGCCTCAGCGCGACGATAGCCGGCATCGACGGCGTGGGCGCTCCCGTGACCTTCGCGGTCGCGAGCTCGACGACGCTGCTCGCCACCGGCAACTGGGCCTTCAGCAATCTCGCGGGCTACAACGGTCGCGCGTTCGGCTGGGGACTGCCGTTCTTCTTCGGGAGGCGCGTGTTCACGGCGATCGCCTCGCAGGCCACGCCAGCCGGCAGCGGACCTTTCTTCGCGTTCTGAGCGCGCCGGCGGCCGCCTACGTCTCATCAGTCACAAACGACGAAGGCCTCCTGGGAGGCCTTCATGAGCGCAGATTGCGCCAGCGACGGGTGCCGCCGCAGCCGCGCCACGGCGAGCCGCGTGCGTTCGATTTAGTCGTTCGCGGCGTTCGGGTCGGGCGTGGTCTTCGCGAGCTTCGGCGGCGCGAGCCAGCGGAACGTCGCGAGGCCCGATTCGTTGAAGGTGCACTCCGCAGCCGCCGGCGTGATCGCGGCCTTCTTGATGCCGAGCTTTGCGGCCAGCAGCGCGACCGGCGTAGTCGGCTTGCCCTCCGCCGCGCCGCCCTGGGCGACCGGAGCGGTGGGAACCGAAATCGTGCCGGGCAGCGCTGCCGCCTGCACCGTCGGCGCCGTAACCGTGGTCGCCTCGTTGGCGCCCTGCGCCGCGGTGGACGACGCTGCCGATGCGGCCGAAGCCGCCGAGGCAGACGGCGCCGATGCTGCCACGACGGCCGACGCCGCGCCGTTCTCGAGGCGCCCTTCGACCACCACGCGCGCGCCGCGATACGTCGTCGCGCTATGCGTGACTTTGAGGTCGCCGAGCGTCGTCTCGGCAAGGCGGCTACGCATCGCCTCTTCGCAAGCGCTGGTGTTGCGGTACTGCGCCGCGCATCCCGCGAGCAGGGTGACGGCGGCCGCGAGGCCGGCTAAGCATGCGTTACGTGTGTTCATCGCTCATCCGATTTTCAGGCTGCGGCAATTGTAGCGTACGGGGCGGGGAATCCCTGACGGCGCTCGCGATCACGCGCGACCCTGCTATCATCGCCGCTGTATATCCATACAGTGCCGCGCGTGCTTCCCGACTCTCCCGATCCGTTCTACTACCTCGCCAACTTCGAGCGTGCGCTAGCGTGGCTCGACACGCGCTGCGCCGACCTGTTCGACGACGCCGAGCGCAGCTTCGCCGACGATTTCGCCCAGATGCCGCAGGCGTCGCGCGCGCTCTTCGTGCGCATGCTGATGCGCAAGGGACCCCATTTCCGCGCGAGCCGTCTCGCGTACGACGAGATCGGCTGCCCCCGCGCGGCGGCGGCACCGCTCGTCGCGGCGGGCTGGCTCGACGACGCACCCGCGCTCGATCTCGACGCGCTCGCCGCGCTGGTCACGAAAGCCGAACTGCAGACGCTCGCCCCGCGCCTCGGCATCGCGCTCGAAGCGCGCGCCACACGCTCGGCGATGCTCGAGGCGCTCGATGCACACTATGCCGCCGCACCCGAGCCGCGCGACTGGCAAGCTTGGTTCCCGGCCTCGCCCGACACCGTGCTGCGGTTCGCGAGCGCCCCGCTCTGCGAGCGCCTGCGCCTGATGTTCTTCGGCAACCTGCATCAGGACTGGTCGGAGTTCGTGCTCGCCGACCTCGGCGTCTTTCGCTACGAAAGCGTGCCCTTCGATCGCGCCTCGCGCGCGTTCCAGCGCCGCGAGGACATCGACGCGTATCTGGCGCTGCGCGATTGCCGCGACGGACTCGAGAGCGGCGCGGGGACCCAGGACTTCGACGCTGCCGCTGCCATCGGCGCAACCCTCGAAGCGCTCGACACGCTGGCGCCGCGCACGCAAGCCAACGCGTGGCTGCGCGCTCGCCACGACAAGCTGCGTCACGCCGCGGGGCTCGCAGCCGAGCGCGCGGGCGAAGCCGAACTCGCGTGGCGCGCTTATCTCGACTGCGGTCATCCTGAATCGCGCTATCGCCGCGTGCGCGTGCTCGAACAGCTGAACCGCCGCGAAGAAGCGCTGGCGCTCGCGCAGACCATTGCCGATGCGCCCGCGAACGAAGAAGAAGCGCAGCGCGCGGCACGCACGCTCGGGCGTCTCGCGCGCACGCGGGCGAAGTCGAAGACGAGCGCGGAGCCGGGGTTCGCGCAGCTCGAACTCTCGCTGCCCGCGGCGCCCGGCGCGCTGCGCGTCGAGGAAGCCGCCCGCATCGCGCTCGCCACGCCGCAAGCGCCCGTGTTCTATGTCGAGAACACGCTGATCAACGCGCTCTTCGGCCTGCTCTGCTGGCCCGCGCTGTTCGCGCCGCTGCCGGGCGCGTTCTTCCACCCGTTCCAGCGCGGCCCCGCCGACCTGCAAGCCGCCGACTTCGTCGCACGCCGTGCCTCGCAGTTCGCAGCCTGTCTCGCCGAACTCGAAACGCATGCCTACCGCGACTCGATTCTGCGGCGCTACGCGGAAAAATCCGGCACCCAGTCACCGTTCGTCGCGTGGCCCGCGTTGAGCGACGAACTGCTCACGCTCGCCCTCGACTGCTTCCCCGCCGCCCATCTGCGCCTGTGGTTCGAGCGGCTGCTGCGCGAACCCGTTGCCAACCGTTCGGGGCTGCCCGATCTCGTGCGCTTCTGGCCGCACGAGCGGCGCTACGAACTGATCGAGGTGAAAGGCCCCGGCGACCGTTTGCAGGACAACCAGCGCCGTTGGCTTGCCTATTGCGTGCAGCACGGCATGCCGGTTTCCGTGTTACAGGTGCGCTGGCCCAACCTGCCCGACGCAGCCGACGAAACCGGCGACGGCGTCGCCCAGGCGCCGCGCGCGCCATGAGCTACACCGTCGCCGTCCGCACGCTGTGCGAGTTCACCGCGAAGCGCGGCGACCTCGACTTGCGCTTCACGCCCTCGCCCGACGCAAGCGATGGCCGCGCCGGCCACACGGCCATCGCCGCGCGACGCCCGCCCGGCTACGAGACCGAGATCGCGCTTTCCGGCACGTTCGAGTCGCTCACCGTGCGCGGCCGCGCCGACGGCTACGATCCGGCACGCCGCAGGCTCGAAGAATTCAAGACCTATCGCGGCGACCTCGATGCGATGCGCGAGAATCAGCGCGCGCTGCACTGGGCGCAGTTGCGCGTCTACGGCGCCCTCCTGTGCGACAAACTCGGTCTCGACGCGCTCGAACTCGCTTTGGTGTACTACGACATCGGTTCGGGCCGCGAGACGGCGCTCGTCGAGCAGGCGAGCGCCTCGGAATTGCGCGCCGCGTTCGAAACGCAATGCCGTCGCTTCGTTGCATGGGCCGAGCAGGAAAGCGCACACCGCGCCGCGCGCGACGCCGCGCTTGCCACACTGCGCCTGCCGCATCCGCAGTTTCGGCACGGCCAGCGCGATCTTGCCGAAGCCGTCTGGCGCGCGGCGACACAGGGGCGCTGTCTGCTCGCGCAGGCCCCCACCGGTATCGGCAAGACCATCGGCACGCTCTTTCCGCAGTTGAAGGCTTGCCCGCGCGCGGCGATCGACAAGGTCGTGTTTCTGAGCGCGAAAAGCTCAGGGCGTCAGTTGGCGCTCGATGCGCTAGCTAAGCTGACAAGCACACAAGACGAAGCAAGCGCCGATGCGCAACGAACGCACGTGCCCGTGCGCGTGCTCGAACTCGTTGCGCGCGAGAAGTCTTGCGAGCATCCCGAAGCGGCATGTCATGGCGAATCGTGCCCGCTCGCGCGCGGCTTCTACGACCGTCTGCCGGCCGCGCGTGCCGCGGCGCTCGAACGCGTGCGGCTCGATCGCGCGGCACTGCGCGAGGTGGCGAGCGAGCATGCCGTGTGCCCCTACTACCTTGGCCAGGAACTCGCGCGCTGGAGCGACGTGATCGTCGGCGACTACAACTACTGGTTCGACGTGAGCGCCATGCTGTTCATGCTCGCCGCGCACAACCAGTGGCGCGCGAGCGTGCTCGTGGACGAAGCCCACAACCTCCCCGAGCGCGCCCGCGCGATGTATTCGGCGGAACTCGTGCAAACGCGCATCGACGCCGTGCGCCGCGCCGCGCCGCGAGCGCACCGCTCAAGCGCGCGCTCGCGCGCCTGCAGAAGCACTGGAACGCACAGAACGCCGTCCAGCCGGGCGCCTGGCGCGCGAGCGACACCTTGCCCGAAGGCCTCGTTGCCGCGCTCGGCGACGTGATCGCGGCGATCGGCGACCAGCTCGCCGAACCCGCGCTCGTGCGCGACCCCGAACTCGAGCGCTTCTATTTCGACGCCCTGCACTTCACGCGCATTGCCGAACGCTTCGATACGCATTCGCTCTTCGACGTCACGCCGCTGGCGCATCAGAACGCGCGCCGCCCGCGTTCCACGCTCGCCATTCGCAACATCGTGCCGGCGGATGCATTGCGCCCGCGCATCGCCACGGCACACAGCATTACGCTTTTTTCAGCGACGCTCTCGCCCACGCATTACTACAGCGACATGCTCGGCCTGCCCGCCAACACGGTGAGCATCGACATCGACACGCCGTTTCGCGCCGAGCAGCTCGACGTCCACATCGCCCGCCATATCTCGACGCGTTATAAGGACCGCGAACGTTCGCTCGAAGGGCTGGTTGAGCGCGTGGCCGCGCAATTTGCCGAACGCCCGGGCAACTATCTGTGCTTTTTCAGCAGCTACGACTATCTGCAGCAAGCCGTCGACGCGTTTGCGGCGCGCCATCCAGAGGTCGACGTCTGGATTCAGTCGCGCGCCATGGACGAGGCGGGCCAGCAGGCCTTCGTCGCACGCTTCGTGGAAGGCGGCTGCGGCATCGGTTTCGCCGTGCTGGGCGGCGCGTTCGGCGAAGGCATCGATCTGCCGGGCACGCGCCTCATCGGCACGTTCATCGCGACGCTCGGCATGCCGCAGGTGAACGCCGTGAACGAGGCGATGCGCGCACGCATGGATACGCTCTACGGCGACGGCTTCGACTACACCTACCTGATCCCTGGCCTGCGCAAGGTGGTGCAGGCCGCCGGGCGCGTGATCCGCACCGAGCACGATCGCGGCGTCGTGCACCTGCTGGACGACCGCTTCGCGCAGCCCGGCGTGCGCGCGCTGCTGCCCACATGGTGGCGTATCGCCGCCAGTTAATCTGGATTCCATATCAATCAGAAGGGAAAAAAGCTGGCGCACGTTCCGGTGCGCCAGCCGTCGCTCCACTCAATCAAGCAGGCTTCGCCTTGCCCCCGCCCTTGCCGCTCTTCTTCGGCGGCGGCGGTGGATCGCCTTCCATGTCGTCCGCGGCCATTTCGCTCGCGATTTCGTCGACCGGCGGCGTCGCCGTTTTCTTCGCCTTCTTCGCCGGCTTGTCCTCCTTCACGTCGGGCGGCACGGCGACCTTGCTGATCGTGACTTCTTCGTTCGTCTTGTCGTAGCCGATCTCGACGGTATCGCCGGACTGCAGCGCGTCGCCGAGTATCTCTTTGGCCAGACGCGTTTCCACTTCCTGGCGAATCTGCCGCTTGAGTTCGCGCGCGCCGAACTCCGGCTGATAGCCGGCCTCCACTAGATGATCGACAAGCGTCTGGCCCATATAGAGCGTGATGCCCTGCGCGGCCGCCGTGCGTGTGACGCGCTCGAGCTGGATCTGCACGATCGCGCGGATGTTGTCGCGCGAAAGCGCATGAAACACGATGATTTCATCGATGCGATTGAGGAACTCGGGCCGGAAATGGCCCTTGAGCACCTTCATGAGTTCGGCGCGGATCGTCTTGTCGTCGAGACGCGACTTCTCGGGGCGCTCGAGGTTGTCCATGATGATCGACGCGCCGAGGTTGCTCGTCGCGATCAGGATCGTGTTGCTGAAATCGACCACGCGACCTTTGCCGTCGGTTAGCCGCCCGTCGTCGAACACCTGCAGCAGCACGTTGTAGACGTCGGCGTGCGCCTTCTCGATCTCGTCGAGCAGAATCACGCTGTACGGGCGGCGCCGCACGCGCTCGGTAAGCTGGCCGCCCTCGTCGTAGCCCACGTAGCCCGGCGGCGCGCCGATGAGCCGCGCCACCGCATGACGCTCCATGTACTCGCTCATGTCGATGCGGATGATCGCCTGCTCGTCGCCGAACACGGTTTCCGCCAGTGCCTTGGCGAGCTCGGTCTTGCCCACGCCGGTCGGCCCGAGGAACAGGAAAGTCGCGATCGGCCGGTTCGACTGGCCGAGACCCGCGCGCGACAGGCGCACGGCGTCGCTCACGGCGACCACGGCGTCCTCCTGGCCTACCACGCGTTCGCGCAGCGTCTCTTCCATCTTGAGCAGCTTCTGGCGCTCTTCCTGGGTGAGATCCGCGACCGGAATGCCGGTGAGCCGCGACACGACTTCGGCGATCGACGCCACGGTGACTTCGAGCGTTTCCGAACCCGTCTTGCGCTGCCACGCCTCGGTCAGCTCTTCGAGCTTTTCCTGCTTTTCGTTGATACGCTCCTCGAAACCCTTGGCCTCGTCAAAGCGCTTGCGCGACGCCGCGTAGTCCTGCTCGCGCTTGAGCTGGGCGATCTCCGCTTCGAGTTCCTGCATCTCTGCGGGACGCGAGGTCGAACCGATGCGCACGCGCGCGGCCGCCTGATCGATGAGATCGATCGCCTTGTCGGGCAAGAAGCGCGACGTGATGTAGCGATCCGACAGCTCGGCGGCGGCCACGAAGGCGTCGTCGGCGAAGGTCACCTGATGGTGCGCTTCGAGCTTGTCGCGCAGGCCGCGCAGGATCACGATGGTTTGCTCGACCGTGGGCTCCGGCACGAGCACGGGCTGAAAGCGACGTTCGAGCGCCGCGTCCTTCTCGATGTACTTTTGATACTCGTTCAGCGTCGTCGCGCCGATGAGACTCAACTCGCCGCGCGCCAGCGCGGGCTTCAGCACGTTCGCAATGTCGAGCCCGCCTTCGCCGCCGCCCTGACCCGCGCCGACGATCGTGTGCAATTCGTCGATGAAGAGAATCAACTCGTCGTGCTTCGCGCTCACTTCGTCGATCAGCTGCTTCGCGCGTTCCTCGAACTCGCCGCGGTATTTCGCGCCCGCGACCATCGAATTGATGTTCACCTCCACGAGCCGCTTGCCGCGCAGCACCTCAGGCACGTCGCCATTGACGATGCGCTGTGCGAGCCCTTCCACGATGGCGGTCTTGCCCACGCCCGGCTCGCCGATCAGCACAGGGTTGTTCTTCTTGCGCCGCGCGAGCACCTCGATCGTGCTCTCGATTTCCTGCGCGCGGCCCAGCACCGGATCGAGCTTGCCTTGCCGCGCCATGGCCGTCAGGTCGCGGCCGAACTTGTCGAGCGTGGGCGTGCCCGTGGGCGCATCCACGCGGCCGTCTTCCGCGCCCTTGCCCACTACCTTCACGACCTTCTGACGCAGCGCCTCGGGCGTCACGCCGTACTTCTTGAGCAGCGCGCCCGCAATGCTGTCGGGCACCGCGGCGAGACCGATCAGCAGATGCTCGGGGCCGACGTACGAGTGGCCGAGATCGCGCGATGCCTGAAACGCATATTGAAACGCTTTTTTCAGGCGCGGCGAGATCGTCATCTTGTCGATAGGCGCGTCGGGCGAAGCCGTGCCCTTTTGCGCATGCTGATCGATATAGCCTTTGATGTCCTGCGGCGAGAGCTTCAGCTCCTTCAGGAGTGCTGCGCAAACATCGGTGTCCGCCAGTACGTACAGCAGGTGTTCCGTATCGAGTTCATTGCGCTGCAGTTCATGGGCTTTTTCCGCGGCGCGCTGCAGGATTTCGAGCGTCTGCTCGCTGAACGCATCGGTCGCATCGACGGATTCGCGCGGCACCTCGGCGGCGAGGTCGTGCCCCTCGTCGTCGTGCTCGTCCTCTCCGCCTTGCCCGCCGAAAAAGCGCGACAGGCCGCTGCCGCCCAGCAGCGAATCGAACGGGTTGAGCATGCTTTGGTGACGCATCAATTGGCGGTAGTCGTAGTCGCAGATCGACATGGACTTGCGCTGCCCGTTTTGCACGACAGTCACGCGCGCGACTGCAGGCCGGGAATTACAGATTTCGCAAAGAGTGGGCATGGTCGGCTTGTCTCCGGAGGATCGGAATCGCGCCGCCGAAGCTGGCAAAACGCTGGCACAACCTCGCGGCCTGATTCGGTGCAACGCGAGCGCTCACGCGGCGGTTGCACCAGCAAAGCGACAAATCGGCGAGCACGCGCCGGAGCATGACGACGCGGTGCTGTGGCTGACGATGACCTTGCAGAGGGCATGATTCGCGCGCATCGCGTGCGTACGCCGCCCTGCACGGGTGCGAACGATTGTGGCAGGAAACGATTGCCGGCGCGTCGAACCTGCGCCGTTCAGCGCGAGGTTTTCGATCGGCCACAGCAAAGAAAAAGGGCGGGACATGCGTCCCGCCCTGAGAGCGCGCTCGGGGCGCGCGAGGAGAGCAACTGCACGTGGCAGTCATCCGCGAGAGATCCGTCGCGGTGTCACGCGCGATGCAAGAACACGGTCAAGCATTTCATGGCGCCGGCAGGTTTGCAATCGTATCTGCTGTGCGTTTCTCAGCGGCGGTTCGAGCCCGACACCACATCGATCCACACGGCGAGCACGAGAATGCCGCCCTTCACAATCATCTGCCAATACGCGTCCACGTCGAGCATCGACATGCCGTTGTCGAGGCTCGCCATCACGAGCGCGCCGATCAGCGCGCCATACACGGTGCCGGAACCGCCGCGCATCGACGTGCCGCCGATAAAGCAGGCCGCGATCGCGTCGAGTTCGCCCATCGTGCCCGCCGAGGGCGAACCCGCCGCGAGACGCGCCGTATTGACGATGCCCGCGAACGCACACATGAGGCCCATGAGCGCGAAGATGACGAGCTTCACGCGGTTCGTATTGACGCCCGAAAGACGCGTAGCTTCGAGGTTCGAACCCACCGCGTAGATGCGGCGGCCGAACACGGTTTGCGTGGCGATCCATGTGAAGATACCGAGCAGCGCGAGCAGCAGCAGCACGGGCACCGGAATGCCGCCATAGCTGTCGAGCATCAGCACGAAGGCAAGCAGGATCGCGCCCGCACCGACGATCTTCACGCCGTCTTGCCAGAGCGGCACGACGCTCAGCTGATAGCGCCTGCGGTTCCCACGCTGGCGTACCGTGAGCACGGCGAGCAGCACGAAGAGCGCGAGCGCCAGCACGTCGCCCGCTACGCGCGGCAAGTAGCCCTGGCCGAGAAACACGAAATGATCGGACACCGGCGCAATGGTCGAGCCGCCCGTGATGCCGAGCAGCACGCCGCGAAACGCGAGCATGCCGCCGAGACCCACGATGAACGACGGCACGCGGCGGTACGTCGACCACCAGCCGTTGAAGAGTCCGACGAGCACGCCAAGCGCGAGCACCGCCGGCACGGTCACGCCGATGGGCCAGCCGCGATTCACGTCGAGAATCGCCGCGACGCCGCCGAGCAGGCCCAGCAGCGAGCCGACCGAAAGATCGATCTCGCCCGCGATGATGACGAACACCATGCCGCACGCGAGCATGCCGGTGATCGACATCTGCCGCAGCAGGTTCGACACGTTGCGCGGCGTGACGAACGCGCCATGCGTGAGCAGCGAAAAGAACAGCCAGATTACGGCCACTGCGAGCAGAAGCGCGAGGATCTTGTAGCGCGCGAAGAGTTGCTGAAAACGCATGGCGAAGCCATTGCCGCCTTGCGGCAGGTCTTCGCGTGCGCCTGGGGTCGTGACGTCGGGGGTCATACTGCACTCGCTGTATCGGGTTGGGCGCGCACGCTCTGGATCGCCGCGCCAAGAATGTCTTCCTGCGTGAGGTCGTCATTGACGAAGTCGCCGCGCAACTCGCCCTCGCCGATCACGAGCACGCGGTCGCTGATGCCCAGCACTTCAGGCAGTTCGGACGACACCATCACGATCGCCACGCCGCGTTTGGCCAACTGGAAGATCAGCTTGTAGATCTCGTACTTCGCGCCGACGTCCACGCCGCGCGTCGGCTCGTCGAGGATCAGGACCTTCGGGTCGGTGAGCAGCATCTTGGTGAGCACCGCCTTCTGCTGGTTGCCGCCCGAGAGGCTCGCAATCGACAGCATGGGGTTCGCTGCGCGCACCGACAGGCGCTGCATCTCCGTGCGGATCGTATCGAGTTCGGCGGCCGTGTCGATGCGTCCGCGCCGCGAAAAGCGTTGCAGCACCGAGAGCGTGATGTTGTGGCCCACGCCCAGTTGCGGCACGATGCCGTGGCGCTTGCGGTCCTCGGGCACCATGGCGATGCCCGCGTTGATCGCGTCGAGCGGCGAACGGATTTTCAGCGGCTTGCCTTCGAGCAGGACCGTTGCCGTGCAGGTGCCCGCATACGCACCGAAGATCGCCTGCATGGTTTCCGTGCGGCCGGCGCCGACGAGCCCGGCCACGCCCAGAATCTCACCGCGACGCACCGAGAACGAGACGTCGTCCACGCGCTTGCGGCGCGGGTTCGTCACGTCGTAGCAGGTCACGTTGTGGGCCTCGAACACGACCTCGCCAATGTCGTGCGGCTCGCGCGGAAAGAGATTGCGGATCTCGCGCCCCACCATCTGCGCAATGATGCGGTCGGTGGTGAGCGTCGCCATCGGCTCGGTGGCCACGTGACGGCCGTCGCGAATCACACTCACCGTGTCGCACACGGCTTCGACTTCGTCGAGCTTGTGCGAGATGTAGACGCACGCCACGCCGCGGCGCTTCAGGTCGCGCACGATGTCGAGCAGGATCTTCGTTTCGGCCGCCGTCAGCGAAGACGACGGCTCGTCGAGAATCAGGAGCTTCGCGCGCTTGTTCAGCGCCTTCGCGATCTCGATGAGCTGCTGATGGCCGCCGCCGTAGTTCATCACCGGCTGCGCCACGTTGATGGCGTCGATGTTCAGCTCGCGCAGCAATTCGTCGGCGCGCTGGTACATCGCCGCGTAATTCATGCGCCCGCCCGGCAGCGTGATTTCGTTGCCGAGAAAGATGTTCTCGGCCACCGACAGCTCGGGCACGAGCATCAGCTCCTGGTGGATGATGACGATGCCCGCGCGTTCGGTGTCGCGCACGCTTTGCGCTTCGAGCGGCGCGCCTTCCCAACGGATCTCGCCGCTCCAGGTGCCGTGCGGGTACACGCCCGAGAGCACTTTCATGAGCGTGGATTTGCCGGCGCCGTTCTCGCCGCACAGGCCCACACATTCGCCGGGCCGCACCGTGAGGTCGATGCCGTCGAGCGCTTTCACGCCCGCAAAGGACTTGACGATGCCGCGCATCGTCAGCAAGGGTTCGGTCATACGCTGGTTACTCGCTGCGATGGCCCGCGCGCGCCGCGGTGGCCACATTCGTGGCCATACTCCTGGCGCGCGCGGGCCGTCAGGCCATAAGCGTTACTGGCTTGCCAGTTGCGCCTGCGTGTAGAAGCCGTCCTTCACGACGACGTCCACGTTGCTCTTCGTGAGCAGCGTCGGCTGCAGCAGCACCGTATCGACCTTCTTCTTGCCGTTGTCGTACTGCGCGTTGTACGCCGGTTTCTGGCCCTTCGCGAGATCGACGGCGAGCTTCGCGGCTTCGCCCGCGATGAGCTTGAGCGGCTTGTAGACCGTCATGGTCTGCGTGCCCGCCACCACGCGCTTGACCGCCGCGAGGTCCGCGTCCTGGCCCGACACCGGCACCTTGCCCGCGAGATGCTGCGCGGCGAGCGCCTGGATCGCGCCGCCCGCCGTGCCGTCATTCGAGGCGACGACTGCGTCGATCTTGTTGTTGTTCGCGGTGAGCGCGTCTTCCATGATGCGCAGCGCCGTCGAAGCGCTCCACTCCGGCACCCACTGCTGGCCGACCACCTTGATGTCGCCGCGGTCGATGGCGGGCTTGAGGACCTTCAGTTGTCCTTCACGCAGCATCTTCGCGTTGTTGTCGGTGGGCGCGCCGCCTAGCAGGAAGTAGTTACCCTTGGGCTGCGCGTCGTAGACACCCTTCGCCTGGAGCTCGCCCACCTTCTCGTTGTCGAACGAGATGTACGCATCGATATCGGCGTCGAGAATCAGACGGTCATACGAAACGACCTTGATGCCGGCCTTCTTCGCTTCGGCCACGACGTTGGTGAGCGCCTTCGAGTTGAATGGCACGATCACGATCACATCCACGCCGCGCGAGATGAGGTTTTCGATCTGCGAGACCTGACGCTCTTCGCTCGCATCGGCCGACTGCACCGACACCTTCGCGCCCATTTTCTCCGCGGCCGCGACGAAGTAGTCGCGGTCGCGCGACCAGCGCTCGACACGCAGGTCGTCGATGCAGAAGCCGATCTCGGGATGATCCTTGCTCGCGTGCGCGAGCGGTGCGGCAAGCGACAGGCTCGCGAGCACGGCCCCGCATACGAGCGAACTCAGAACCGAACGACGTTTGGCGAAATTCATGTCTCCATACTCCTCTTGATGCCGGTGCACAGGCGCGCGCGAACGCGTCGCCGCCGCGGCGATGGTTATCAGGGTGTTGCCGATATCATTGCGGAACACACGCGAAACGGCACAGCGTGCGGTATAACCGTAGGACGACTAATCAGCTGCACGACTACACTGGCCGTGCAGTTTTTTCTTCGCCGGCGCCGCTAGTCAGGCGCCGGTGGCGAAAACCGGTTCGAGCGCGCGATACAGCGCGCTAAAGGTTGGACGGCGCGCCTCGCGATACCAGGCGTGGCGTGCGGCGTCAGGTTCGCGAACCGCCAGCACGGGCGGCTGTGGGCACACTTCGTCGAGCGTCGCGCCGGGTTCCAGCGCGAGATGCGCGAGGCGCGCGGCGCCCAGCGCCGGCCCCACCTCGCCGCCTGCGCGCAGCGTGAGCGCGCGGCCGCTAATGTCGGCGAGCATCTGCGTCCACCAGGCGCTGCGCGAGCCGCCGCCGATTACGGTGATCGTGTCCGGCACGAGCCCCGCCGCATGCAGCGCGTCCATGCCGTCGAGCAGCGCGAAACCCACGCCTTCCAGCGTTGCGTTGGCGAGATCGGCGCGCGCGGTCTGCGGGGTCATGCCGTAGAACACGCCCTTCGCGTTGACGTTGTTGTGCGGCGTGCGCTCGCCGCTGAGATACGGCAGGAACCACGGCCGGCGCGCGTCGCGCTCGGCGGTCGAGTTCGCCTCGGCGTCGGCGAGCAACGCGGCAACGCTTTCGTAACCCGTCAGTTGCGCCGTGAAGTCGAGGCAGCTGGCCGCGTTGAGCATCACGGACATCAGGTGCCACGTATGCGGCAACGCATGGCAGAAGCTGTGCACCGCGGAATCGGGATTGGCGAGAAAGCCGTCCGAGACCGCGAAATAGACGCCCGACGTGCCGAGCGACAGCATCGCGTCGCCGGGCCGCACGATACCCACGCCCACGGCGCCCGCCGCGTTGTCGCCGCCGCCCGCCACCACCGGAATTTCGCGCAGGCCGAACTGGCGTGCGAGTTCGGGCCGCAGTGTGCCGGTCGCCTGGTTGCCTTCGAACACGTCCGGCATGTGCGCACGCGTGAGGCCGCAGGCTGAAAGCAGCGTGTCGCTATAGTCGCGCTTCGCAATGTCGAGCCACAGCGTACCGGCGGCATCGGACGGATCGGTGGCGAACACGCCCGTGAGCAGCCAGCGCAAATAGTCCTTCGGCAACAGCACGTGCGCGATGCGCGCGAAGATCTCCGGCTCGTGCTTGCGCACCCACAGCAGCTTCGGCGCCGTGAAGCCCGGCATCGCGAGATTGCCCGCAATGGCGTGCAACTGCGGCACGGCGCGTTCCAGTTCGATACATTCGGTATCCGAACGACCGTCGTTCCACAGAATGGCGGGACGCAGCACCTCGCCCTGCGCGTCGAGCAGCGTCGCGCCGTGCATCTGGCCGGTCAGGCCGAGCGCCTCGATGCGCGCCGCGTCGATACCGCGCCCGCGCGCCTCGTCGACGAGTGCGCGCAATGCGCTCTGCGTGGCGAGCCACCAGTCTTGCGGCGCCTGTTCGGACCAGCGCGGCTGCGGCCGGCTCACGGTGAGCGGCGCGCTCGCGCTGCCGAGCACATCGCCCGCGCGGTCGAGCAGCACGGCCTTCACTCCCGACGTGCCGAGGTCGATACCGATGAACATGTCTCCGTCCTGATTTTTTTCGTCAGTTTGCCTTCAACGGCAAACGGCGCAATTGCGAATTTGACGGCGCGCGCTAATGTTTTTTCGCGCGCGCCGTGGCACCGCTAGCGCTGGCCGTAGACGGCCTGGTTCACGACATTCTCGAGTCGCTCCTGCTGGCCGCTCGCGTGCTGCGGATTCATGCCGTGCGAGAGTGCGTCGGCGGCGAGCGACGAAAGCGAATAGCCCCCCGCGAGAATCTTGCGGCCAAACTCGCTGTCCCAGCCCGCGTAACGCTGACTGCGGAACTGCTCGAGCCGGTCGTTCTCGACGAGCGCCGCACCGCGCTCGAGCGCCAGCGCGAGCACGTCGATCGCGCCCACGTGGCCATAGAACATGTCTTCCGGATCGCTGCTCGCGCGGCGCACCTTCGCATCGAAGTTCATGCCGCCCGTGCTGAAGCCGCCGTGGCGCAGGATCTCGTAGAACGCCAGCGTCAGTTCTTCGACGCTGTTCGGGAACTGGTCCGTATCCCAGCCGTTTTGCGGGTCGCCGCGATTCGCGTCGACGCTGCCGAACACGCCCAGCGCGAACGCCGTGGCGATTTCGTGATGGAACGAGTGGCCCGCGAGCGTCGCGTGATTCGCCTCGATATTCACGCGGATTTCGTTTTGCAGCCCGTATTGCGTGAGGAAGCCG
This sequence comes from Paraburkholderia sp. EG286B, assembly GCF_040965655.1. Classification (NCBI taxonomy): domain Bacteria; kingdom Pseudomonadati; phylum Pseudomonadota; class Betaproteobacteria; order Burkholderiales; family Burkholderiaceae; genus Paraburkholderia; species Paraburkholderia sp. EG286B. Next base: position 513,314 of record NZ_JBFRCF010000002.1, read on the forward strand.
TGCACCGTCGCAACGTCGTAGTCGTACTGGTGCTTGGTCGGCTCCTGCGGCTTCGGCTCGATCAGCAGCGTGCCGGTGAAGCCGATGCGGTGCTTGTGCTCGACCACCATCGAAAGGAAGCGTGCGAACTGCTCGCGCTCGCGCTTGAGGTCGGTATTGAGCAGCGTGTCATAGCCTTCGCGCCCGCCCCACAGCACGTAGTTCTCGCCGCCCAGCTTGCGCGTCGCGTCGAGCGCATGACAAACCTGCGTGGCCGCGTAGGCGAAGACTTCGGGGTTGGGGTTGGTGGCGGCACCGCCGGCGTAGCGCGGATTCGAAAACAGGTTGGCGGTGCCCCAGAGCAGCTTCACACCGCTCGCCTGCTGGCGCTCGCCGAGGTAATCGACCATGCGCTTGAAGTTTTCCGTGTAGTCCTTCAGGTCCTTGCCTTCCGGAGCGACATCGGTGTCGTGGAACGTGTAATAGGGGGTGCCTAGCTTCGAGAAAAACTCGAACGCCGCGTCGGCCTTCTGGTGCGCGCGCTCCATGGCGTCGCCGGGCTGCTGCCACGGGCGGTGAAACGCGCCCTGCCCGAAGATATCGTTGCCGGGCCAGACGAACGAATGCCAGTAGCACACGGCGATGCGCAGATGCTCTTCGAGCGTCTTGCCGAGCACCTTTTTGGTACGGTCGTAGTGATGGTACGCAAGCGGGTTGTCCGACTGCGGGCCTTCGTATCGAATGGCGGGGATATGTTCGAAATACGACATGATGTCTCCAATGTTGTTGCAGCGCAGCGGCGCAGCGTGCATCCCTCTGTGTGACGCCATACTGCCCGCGACGCGCAAAGCGCGGCAATTGCGAAATTGCGTGAGACCCTTAACGTTTCCTGCCGACGGACGCGGCCGGTGTGCCCGCGAACCCGAATGTGGGCCTAAAATAACCGGACGCTTAAAACGACGCGCCGCAGGCGCCAGAGACATCGTAGCGCGGTGCACCTTGACGCGCACCGCCCCCGAACTGGAGACATGGCGGTTTTCCGCCGGCGCTGCACGCCGGGCGACCAGCCGCCGACACGACATGACCCGTGCCCCCGCTTCCCAGACGCCCCACCGCATCGCGCTGCTGTTCAACGCGAATAAGGTGTACGACCGCGAGATCATTGCGGGGATTGGCCACTATCTGCGCTCCACGCGCGTCGCGTGGGACCTCTTTCTCGAGGAGGACTTCCGCTGCCGCCTCGCGGGCATCGAGCGCTTCGACGGGGACGGCATCATCGCCGACTTCGACGACCCCGACGTGGCCGACGCCCTGCGCGGCTGCCCGCTGCCGGTGGTTGCCGTGGGCTCGTCATTCGAAGACGCGGCCCAGTACCCGGCCGACGTGCCCTATATCGCGACCGACAACCGCAAACTGGTCTCGCTCGCGTGGACGCACCTGATCGGCGCGGGCCTGCCGAATCTCGCGATGTACAGCCTGCCTGTCGCGCAGGAAAACCGCTGGGCCCAGGAGCGCGAACTGGCGTTCCAGGCGCTCGCCCGCGAAGAAGGCGTACAGGCGCCGATCTACCGGGGCCAGGCCACCAGCGCCAGCGCCTGGAACCAGGCCATCGAGCAGTTGAGCGTCTGGCTGCACAGCCTGCCCAAGCCCGTGGGCGTGATCGCCGTGACCGACGCACGGGCGCGGCATTTGCTGCAGGCGTGTCTGATTCACGGCATTGCCGTGCCCGAGCAGGTGGCGATCATCGGCATCGACAACGATCCGCTCACCCGCACGCTCACGCGCATTCCGCTCTCGTCGGTCATCCAGGGCACGGAGGAAATGGGCAAGACCGCCGCCCACCTGCTGCACCAGATGCTGCGCGGCGCACGTTTTCCGGGTCAACGCATTCTGGTTCCGCCCGTCGGCATCAACGTGCTCGAATCGACCCGCCACGAACCGCTGTCGAGTCCGCATGTCATGCGCGCACGCCATTTCATTCGCCAGTACGCCTGCCAGGGCATCAAGACCGAGCAGGTGGCCGACTACGTGGGCGTATCGCGCTCGTCGCTGGAAGACTACTTCCGGCGCGAACTGCAGTGCACGGTCCACCAGGAAATCCTGCGCCACAAGCTCGACGCCGCCAAGGCGATGCTCGCGAGCCGCGACGCCTCGAGTGCGGAGGTGGCGATCCGCTGCGGATTCACGTCGCTGCAGTACATGTATGCCGTCTTCCGGCGCGAACTGGGATGCACGCCGCGCGAATATCAGGACAGTGTCGCGAACGCTTCGGGCCCGCGCCTGTCCACCTGATGAAGCGGCTTCGGCCACCCCGGACAATCACGCTTTCTTCATACGTTCCCTTCACCTCATGAACACTCTTGCTGCCCATCTGACTTCCGAACCGTGGGGTGCCCTGCCCGGCGGCGACGCCGTGCGGCTCTACACGCTGCGCAACGCGCAGGGCATGAAGGTGACAGTCAGCGACCTCGGCGCGACGCTCGTCTCATGGCTCGCGCCCGATCGCGCCGGCCGCCTCGCGGACATCATGCTCGGCCACGACACGCCCGCGGACTATCTCGCCGCCACCACGTACATGGGCGGCCTGGTCGGGCGCTGGGCCAACCGCATCGCCGGTGCGCATTTCACGCTGGACGGCATCGACTATCCGCTCGATCGCAACGAGAACGGCAATCTGCTGCACGGCGGCGCGAACGGTTTTCATCGGCAGATGTGGCAGGTGGAAGAGGATCGGGGCTCGCTGGTGCTGCGGCTCGACTCGCCCGAAGGCGACGGCGGCTTTCCGGGCAACGTGAGCGTGCAGGTGCGCTATACGCTCGACGACGACGGCACGCTGACGCTCGAATACGAGGGGGTGACCGACGCGCCTACGCCGCTGAATCTCACGAGCCACGGCTACTTCAACCTGTCCGGCGAGGCGAGCCCGGACATTCGCGGCCACGTGCTGACGATCGACGCGGACGCCTTCCTCGAAGTCGATCCGCAGTTGATTCCCGTGCGCATCGCCGACGTCTCGGGCAGTGCCTTCGACTTCCGCCATGGCGCGCCGCTCGGTGCGCGGCTCGACTGGCCGCACGCGCAACTCGAGCGCGCACGCGGTTTCGACCACTGCTACGTGCTGCGCGCGCCCGAGAGCACGGCGGGCACGCTGCACGCCGCGCCGGGTCGCTGGCCCGTGCGGCCGGTGGCGCGCGTCTACGAGCCGGGCAGCGGACGCGAGCTTGCCGTCGCGACCGACCAGCGCGGTCTGCAGCTCTATACGGGAAATTATCTGAAGGGACAGCCGGGACGCCGCGGCGCGACCTGCGCGCGCTATGCGGGGCTGTGCCTCGAAGCGGGCGGCTTCCCGAACCAGATCAACATGGAAGCGCCCGCCTGCGAAGAGGTGGTGCTGCAGCCCGGCAAGACCTATCGGCAGGTCACGCAATACCGCGTGAGCGTGCTCGCCTGATGCCGGGCGCCAGGCCTTACGACACCTTGTCATACTGATACACGCCGCGGCCGGTCTTGCGGCCGAGCTGGCCCGCCGCGACCATCTCGCGCAGCAGCGGGCACGCACGATACTTCGAGTCGCCGAAGTCCTTCAGGAACACATCCATCACCGAGAGACACACGTCGAGTCCGATCAGGTCCGCCAGCGCGAGCGGGCCGATCGGATGATTGGCGCCGAGCTTCATGCCGGCGTCGATTTCCTCGGCGCTCGCAATGCCCTCGGCGAGCACGAAAAACGCTTCGTTGATCATCGGCACCAGAATGCGGTTCACCACGAAGCCCGGCGCGTTCTTCACGGCGATCGGCGTCTTCTCGAGGCGCAGCGCCATTTCGCGTACCGACTCGGCCACCTCCGGGCGCGTCTGCAGGCCGCGGATCACCTCGACGAGCGGCATCATCGGCACCGGGTTGAAGAAGTGCATGCCGATGAAGCGCGACGGGTCGGCGAGCGTGGTGGCGAGCGCCGTGATCGAGATCGACGAGGTGTTCGACGCGACGATCGCGTCGGGGCGGGCCGCGGCTTCGATCTGCTTGAGAATGCGCGTCTTGAGCTCGGCGTTCTCGGTCGCCGCTTCGATCACGAGATCGACGCTCGCGAGGCGCTGGTAGTCGGTGGTCGTTTCGATGCGTGCGAGCGCGGCGTCGCGCGCGCCGGCTTCGAGCTTGCCCTTCGAGACGAGCCGCTCGAGGCTATGGGTGAGCGCGGCGACACCCTTGGCGAGCGCCGCGTCGGTGACGTCGATCATCACCGCCTTGAGCCCCGCCACTGCCACCGCCTGGGCGATGCCGTTGCCCATCGTGCCTGCGCCCACGATCCCTACCGATTCGATTGCCATGCCTCGTCCTCACTCCTTGTCTGCGACCCCGGCGTGTCGCTATGGAAAATGCCGGTCGTGCGGCGCAACCCGTGGTGCACCGCACCAATACCCACAGTGTAACGGGTTGCGCGAATCGACTGGCACTCGCGTGACGGGGGAATCTGCGGCAAAGCGCCTGCGCGGCGACCTGAAGGGCTCGGCGCTCAGGCGCCGCCAAGCCGGCCGTACTCGATTGGCGTGCGCGTATAGAAGAGCTCGACGCCGCCCGTTTCGAGTGTGACGAGGAGCGCATCGATGGAGGGCTCGTCGGCGACGATCAGCACCACGGCGGGCTCGTCGGCCAGATCGAAGAAGTGGGCGGCGTGCATCTTTCCGTGGGCGTCGAGGCCTTCGTAGCCTTCCAGCACGGTGATGCCGAAGACGCCCTGCGCACGCGCGGCGTCGATGATCCACGCGACCGCGGACTTGTGGCCCTTCTTGTGCTTGCGGCTCGTGTAGAGCGTGAGTTGACTGCCTGCGGGCACGGGCACCTCCATGCAGCCGGAAATAGCGTCATCAAGCGCCGCGCGACAGGCGGCATGAAAAAAGTCTAGCACGCGCCCTGATACGCGCCGGCATGCCCGCTGGCGCCCTAGAAGTTGTACTGGAAGTAGATCTGACTGAAGTTCGTACCCGGATTCGGCTCCTTGATATCCGCGTTCGACAAATGCTGGAAGCGGAACCCGGCCTGGTAGTTGCCGTGCTCGCCGAACTGCGCGCCGACGCCGATCATGTCCACGAACTGGAACGACGTCGACGTCGCGCGATCGGGCGTCTGCCGGACATGCGAGAGAAAGTGAAAGCCCACGCCCGCCTCGATGAACGGCTTGAACCAGCCGCTGTCCTTGATGAAGCGAAAAACGGGCGTCACGCCGTATTCCCAGATATGCGAGTAGACGGCATCCGGCGCGTTCAGCTTCCAGTAGGCGACATGCGCCTCGCCAACCAGCGTGAAGTGATAGCCGCCGAGATGCCACCACTGCAGGCCCGGATCCCACACGAGGCCGAGATCGAGCTTTTTCACGTCGTGGTCCGCTACGCCCGCGCCGAGTTGCACGCCGAACGTGTTGTCCGCCTGCGCGCCAGCCGCGCCGAAGGCGCAAAGCGCGGCGAGCGCCCCACGCACTGCATGAGCGCGCCAGACGAATCTTCTTACTCTCATATATTTCCCCGATTCGCTCGATTCAGCACGACGCCATGCATCGGGCCCTACCACGCTTTGCGCGGATTCGGTACCAGCGCAAATGCCATACAAATGCACTACGCGCTTGTCGCCTGTACAGAACAAATACCATCACGCTCCAATGTTCACTAATGACTGGCGCACATATGAGAGCGAAGTTTAGCGTCGAAAAATCGGGCACGCTCGCTCGCGTGCCAACAGACCGTGCCCGTGCAGGGCCTGCGGCTTGATAAAGACTGACTGGCAGCTTTCAGTTTCGATTATCGAGTCGGGTAAATGGTGCTGAACGATTATTTACGGAAGGATTTACAAAATATGGAATCACCTTGTTAACGAATCCGTCTCAATTACCGCCCGTCGATTTACCGGGTATTCGCGTTTGTGATTAGCGATTTTCCGGTCAGCTGCCCATCCCGATAATCCTCAGCGTAAAGCCGGCGTGACATCTGGACCCGGGTATTCCCGAACATCGCGGAATGCGCTGCGCAGCTGTACCCAAATTGAGGACAGACAGCGCGCGGGCCCCTCGCATAATCCGCGTGAATTGTGATCCGCGGCAAACAACAACGTCATAACCCTTGCCACGCTCACGTCCCGGTGCTTAGGAGGAGACACATGAGCCCAATCCCGCAAGGGCATGCTTCGCGCGTGCCGCAAACGTCCGCGCAGGCGCAGTCGAACTGCGCAGCCGCCACCGAACAAGTTACGCGCAAGGTATCGCGCCATTTGCTCGGCTTCCTGTTCCTGCTGTTCGTCGTCTCGTTCCTCGACCGCATCAACATCGGCTTCGCGGGCCTGACGATGATGAAGGACCTCGGCCTGTCGAGCACGCAGTTCGGCTTCGCCACCACCCTCTTCTATGTCGCCTATATCGCGTGCGGCATTCCCGGTAATCTCATGCTCGCGCGCGTCGGTGCGCGCCGCTGGATCAGCTTCATCATGATTGCGTGGGGCCTCGCCTCCACAGCGACGATGTTCGCCACCAACGCCACCACGCTCTACTGGCTACGCATGCTGGTTGGCGTGACCGAGGCAGGATTCCTGCCCGGCATGCTGCTGTATCTCACCTGCTGGTTCCCGAGCGCGTGGCGCGCCCGAGCCAACGCCCTCTTCATGATCGCGATGCCCGTGACGGCCGCGCTCGGCTCCGCGGTCTCGGGCTTCATCCTCAAGCTCGACGGCCATGCGGGACTCGCGGGCTGGCAATGGCTCTTCGTGCTCGAAGGCATGCCGGCCGCACTGCTCGGCTGCGTGGCGTTCTTCTATCTGGACGACACGCCGCGCGCCGCGCGCTGGCTCAGCGCGCAAGAAAAGCACACGCTCGAAGCCGCGCTCGCCGAGCCGGCCGATGCCCTCGCTGCGCCCACGACGCACGCCGCGAGCGAGCGCAGCCTCTGGCAGCAACTGCGCTCGCCGGTGGTCCTGCGCTTCGCGGCGGCGTACTTCTGTCTCGTCAATACGCTCGCGATGGTCGCGGTGTGGGCACCGCTGATCGTGAAGGGCTTCAGCGCCGGGGCCAGCAACGTTACCGTGGGCCTCGTCGCGACGATTCCGCAGATCGTCACCATCGTCGCGATGATCGTGTGGGGGCGCCGCTCGGACCGGCGTCAGGAACGCAAATGGCACCTTGCCGCGCCCATGCTGCTCTCCGGGCTCGGCTGCGTGCTGACTGCGCAAGGCGGCGCGCCGCTCGTGCAGCTGCTCGGCGTGTGCCTCGCATCGGCGGGGTCGTACACGGCGATGTCGATCTTCTGGACCACGCCCGATCAGGCGTTCACGCCGCAGGCGCGCGCGGTGGGTATCGCGGTGATCAATGCGATCGGCAATATCAGTTCGGCGGCGAATCCACTCGTGGTCGGCTGGCTCAAGGATGCGACGCACAGCTATGCCGCGGGGCTCATCTATTCCGCGGTGTTGCTCGTGCTTGGGGGCGGTGATCGTCGCGACGTTGCCGATCGGGCGCGGTGGCCGCAGCAATCGGGAGAAGGAAGTGAAAGCCGTGCCGCGCGCGGCGGTTTGAGCGAGCTTCGGAGTGCAAATCGCGCGACGGTGGGCGCCGCGCGATTTCGTTGAGGCAGCTCGCAACGCAGTGCGTGGCGGTTCGCCCGCATCGCGCTCGCAGCACCCGCTTCGAGCGCGCCGTGCGGGCGCTACCCTGCTAACGTTCCGCGCCTGCCCGGCTGCGGCGCGCGGTGAAGCCCGGCAAGCGCTTCACGAAACCGGTGGCGAGCGCGGTGCCCACGAGAATCGCCGCGCACGCCTCGACCATGCCCATCGACACGCGTTCGCCGAGAAAGAGCGCGCCCCACAGAATGCCGAAGATCGGGATCACGAACGTCACCGTGATCGCGCGCGCCGGGCCCACCGCCGCGATCAGGCGAAAGAACAACAGATACGCGATGCCCGTGCACGCCACGCCAAGGCAGAGCACCGCGCCCCACGCATGCAGCGAGATGGGCGTAGCCGGCCAGGTTGCCACGGCGAACGGCGCGAGCACGAGCGTCGCGCCCGTCATCGTCCCGGCAGCGACCGTGAGCGGATCGACGCCCGTGAGATGGCGCTTCGTGTAGCTCGCGGCAACGCCGTACAGCGCCGCTGCAACGAGCGCCGCGAGGGCGGCGAGCGCAGCGCTGGTGGATGACGCGCCGTCGCCGGCGTGCGTCACGACCTGATCCCACACCAGCGCGAGCACACCGGCGAAGCCGATCGCGAGCCCGACCACCCGTAGCCCGCTCAGACGATCCTTGAGCCAGACATACGCGACGACCGCGCCCCACAGCGGCGTGGTCGCGTTGATCACGGACGTGACGCCCGCGGAGAGCGTGAGCTCGGCCCATGCGAACAGACAGAACGGTGCGGCCGAATTGAGGATGCCGACGATGAAAAGCGGCCACGCACGTTCGCGCAGCGTGCCGAGCGCTTCGCGTGCGGGGCGCCGCGAAAACAGCACGAGCAGCAGGAACAGCGCGCCGATGCCGACACGCAGCGCCATCAGGGGCGCGACGCCGAAGTCGGTCACGCCGACGCGGATGAACAGAAATGACCCGCCCCACAGGGCGGCGAGGATGACCAGTTGCGCGAGTTCGATCGGGTTCATGTGAAGTGGCGCTGAATGAGCACGGGTTTGCGCGCGGGCGCGCGATTGCACGAATCACCGGCGCGAAGGTATGCGTATCGTAAGGCGAGCGGCACGCGCCGTATAACGAAGGATTCTCACCGATATGTGAGAAAAATTAACAGCCGGATCTTGCGGTCTCGTTCTACGCTTCCTGCGCTTTCTTGTGCTTGCTATGTATTTGCTTTGCGGCGCACAAAAGAGAAAGCCCGCGTAATCTTTTGATTACGCGGGCTCTATTCTGGTCGGGGCGAGAGGATTTGAACCTCCGACCACCTGCACCCCATGCAGGTACGCTACCAGGCTGCGCTACGCCCCGAGAGCTAGAAAGTATAACAGAGAGTTTCTCTAATTAGAACCGCCTCGCACGTAATTCGTGAACGACTCACATGCATGCGTTCAGCGAGGTGTTTCAGCGCCCAAGCAGATCGAGCACATGCAGCAATTCCTTGCGCAACTGATCGACGTCCACGAGGGCGGTCGTGCCTTCGGCAACCGGCGCCCCTGCTGCTTCGGACTGCCCGGCTTCGTCGGCCGCCGCCCCGTGCGAGTCGAGCCGGTTGCGCGCGCCGTTGATCGTGAACCCCTGCTCGTAGAGCAGTTCGCGAATGCGACGGATCAGCAATACTTCGTGATGCTGGTAATAGCGACGATTGCCGCGCCGCTTCACCGGCTTCAACTGCGTGAACTCCTGCTCCCAATACCGCAGTACGTGAGGCTTCACGCCGCACAATTCGCTCACCTCGCCAATGGTGAAGTAGCGCTTGGCGGGGATGGGAGGCAAGACGACCTTTTCGCTTGTCGATGTCATCGCCGGGTTGCCGTCGTGGTGGTTGCGCAATGAGGCGTCGCCGCCTGGGTCCTTGAAGTCTGCTATTTCTACTTATACGTTCACGCCCGCCATATTGCCACCGGCGCGGGCATACCGGCGCGGGCATACCAGCGCGGGCAAACAACCTCAACGCATCAACGCGGGAAGCTCGCCTCGGCGCCGCTCTCCACGAGCGCCTTCAACTTCTGGCTCGCATGGAACGTCACCACGCGACGCGCCGCGATGGGTATCGCCTCGCCCGTCTTCGGGTTGCGGCCGGGTCGTTGCGGCTTGTCGCGCAACTGAAAATTGCCGAAGCCCGACAGCTTCACGCTGTCGCCGCTTTCAAGCGCGTCGCGAATCACTTCGAAGAAGGCTTCGACCATGTCTTTCGCTTCGCGCTTGTTGAGACCGACGTTGTCGAACAGCAGCTCAGCGAGTTCGGCTTTCGTCAGCGTGGGCGTGTCGTTCGTGGCGCTTGCCGACGAGGCAGGAATGTCGCGAATCATGGCGCTACGCTGTGCCGCAAGAAGGGCTTCGAAATCACTCGAGTTCATTTCGTTCATCTATCTATGCAATGGCGCGCTGCCGGTTGCGGGGTTCACTTGCTACCTCGCAAACCGGAAGCCGATGTCGGTACGTGAAGAGCCGAGGAGCTTATCCGCGCAACCGGGCGCCATACACTCGAGCCAGGCGATCCACCAGGGACTTGATGGCCGTATCGACCGTCTCGTCCTGAAGGGTTCCGCCAGTATCTTGCAGGGTCACCCGGAAGGCAAGGCTTTTCTCGTCCGCGCCAAGTCCGGAAGTATTTGATTTTGCACGAAATTCATCGAATAGCGCAACCCTCTGCACAATCCGGCAAGGCTCGTCTTGCATACCCTTCTGGAACTCGTCGAGCAACGCTTGCACCTCGATCTTTTGATCGACAACAAGAGCGATGTCACGGCGGACCGGCGGGAATTTCGAGACTTCGCCAGGCGTCGGCAGTTCGCGCGCCATCAGTGCGTCGGCCTCGACTTCGAAGAGCATCGGTGCGTGCGGCAGGTCGTACTTCTGCATCCAGCGCGGATGCAGCTCGCCAATCCAGCCCACGGCACGACCATCGACTTCGATGCGCGCGCTACGTCCCGGGTGCAGCGCGGGGTGTTCCGCCTTCACGAAACGCGGCGTCTTCGCGGCGCCGAGCGATGCGAACAACGCCTCGAGATCGCCCTTCACGTCGAAGAAGTCGACGCCGCGCGTCTGTGCGCCCCACTGCTCTTCGAGCGCGGGACCGTACGCGAGCGCGCCAATCATCTTCGGTTGTGCGAAGCCTTCCACCGTCATCTCACTCGCCTTGATCGACGGATCGTGCAGGAACACGCGGCCCGCCTCGAACACGCGCACGCGGTCGGCGCGGCGGTTGAGGTTGTGGCGCAGCACGTTGATGAGGCTGCCGAACAGCGTCGTGCGCATGACCGAGAGCTGGCTCGCGATCGGATTCAGCAGCTTCACGGGATTCGCGTTGCCGGCGAAGTCCTGCTCCCACTCGGCATCGACGAAGCTGAAGTTGATCGTCTCGGCGTAGTCGCGCGCGGCGAGCGCGTGGCGAATCGCGTGGATCGAGCGGCGCGTTTCGTGGGTCGCACGCATTTCGCTGCGCGCCACCGGCGGCAACGCCGGAATCTTTTCGACGCCGTAGATCCGCGCAACTTCTTCGATCAGGTCTTCTTCGATCTCGATGTCGAAGCGGTACGGCGGCGGCGTGACGCTGAAGCTCTCGTCGCCCGCATCGTCAACGCTACGCGTGAACGTGAGACCGAGGCGCGTGAAAATCTGCGCGATCTCGTCGGCGCCGATCTTCACGCCGATGATGCGGTTCGCGCGCGCCACACGCATCTTCACCGCTTCGCGCGTGGGTACGTTCACGGTTTGATCGTCGACAGGGCCGGCAGCGCCGCCGCAGATATCGAGGATCAGCTGCGTGATGCGCTCGATGTGCTCGACCGTCGTCGACCAGTCAACGCCGCGCTCGAAGCGATGGCCCGCATCGGTCGAGAAGTTGTAGCGGCGCGAGCGGCCACGGATGCTGTCCGGCCACCAGAATGCAGCTTCGAGATAGATGTTGGTGGTGTCGAGCGTAACGGCCGTGCTGTCGCCGCCCATGATCCCCGCGAGGCTTTCGATCTCGCGCTCGTCGGCGATCACGCCCACAGTTTCATCGAGTTCGACGGTGTTGCCGTTGAGCAGCTTGAGCGTTTCGCCCTTCTTGCCCCAGCGCACGTCCATCGAGCCGTGGATCTTGTCGAGATCGAACACGTGCGACGGGCGGCCGAGTTCGAGCATCACGTAGTTCGAGATATCGACGAGTGCCGAGATGCTGCGCTGGCCCGAACGCTCGAGGCGCTCGACCATCCACATCGGCGTCTTCGCGTGCGCGTTCACGCCGCGGATCACGCGGCCCGAGAAGCGGCCGCACAGGTCCGGCGCCGAGATCTTCACGGGCAGCTTTTCATCGAGCTTCACTTCGACCTTCGGATACACGGGCGCCTGCAGCGGCGCGCCGGTGATCGCAGCGGTTTCGCGCGCGATGCCGTACACCGAGAGGCAATCGGCCTTGTTCGGCGTGAGCTTGACTTCGAAGACGGTGTCGTCGAGATTGAGCGCTTCGCGGATGTCCTGACCGATCGGCGTATCTTCCGGCAGGATCATCAGGCCGCTGTGGTCTTCCGAGAGCTTCAGTTCGCGCGCCGAGCACAGCATGCCCTGGCTTTCCACGCCACGCAGCTTCGAGAGCTTGATCGCGAAAGGCTTGCCGCCTTCTTCGGCGGGCGGCAGTTCGGCGCCCACGAGCGCCACGGGCACCTTGATGCCGGGCGCGACGTTGGGCGCGCCGCACACGATCTGCAGCGTCGCGCCGGTGCCGGCATCGACCTGCGTGACGTTGAGCTTGTCCGCGTCCGGGTGCTTCACGACTTCGAGCACGCGCCCTACGACAATTTTCGTGGTGGGGGGCGCCGCCGGGCTCAGGCCTTCGACTTCGAGGCCGGCCATGGTGAGCGCGTGGGCCAGTTCATCGGTCGTGAGCTTCGGATCGACAAAGCTTCTCAGCCAGGATTCGGGGAATAGCATTTGGTTTTACGTTCCAGACAGATTGTGACCGTCGCGTAGGCGGGTGCTCGCGCACCTTCTCCAGGTGCTGCGTCCGCCTCGCGCACTGCAAGCGAATGCGTCGCTTCGCTCAGGCGAACTGACGCAAAAAGCGCAGATCGCCTTCGAAGAACAGGCGCAGGTCCTGCACGCCATAGCGCAGCATCGTCAGGCGTTCGAGGCCGCTGCCGAACGCAAAGCCGATGTAGCGCTCCGGGTCGAGGCCCATGTTGCGGATCACGGTCGGATGCACCTGGCCCGAGCCCGAAATCTCGAGCCACTTGCCGGCGTTCTTGCCTTGCTCGAACATCATGTCGATTTCGGCCGACGGCTCCGTGAACGGGAAGTACGACGGACGGAAGCGCACCTTGATATCGTCGCGCTCGAAGAACTTCTTGAGGAAGTCGGTGTAGACACCCTTCAGGTCTGCGAAGCTGATGTTCTCTTCGATCCACAGGCCTTCGACCTGGTTGAACATCGGCGAATGCGTGGCGTCGCTGTCCACGCGATAGGTGCGGCCCGGCACGATCACCTTGATGGGCGGCGTGTGCGTGCGCGCGTAGCGCACCTGCATCGGACTCGTGTGCGTGCGCAACAAAAGCTGACGGCCATCGGCGTCCTTGCCGTCCACGTAGAACGTGTCCTGCATGGAGCGCGCCGGATGGTTTTCCGGGCTGTTGAGCGAGGTGAAGTTGTACCAGTCGGTTTCGATCTCGGGGCCGTCGGCCACGTCGAAGCCGATCGAGCCGAAAATGCGCTCGACGCGTTCCCACGTCTGCATCACGGGGTGCAGGCTGCCCGTGCCCGTGCCGCGGCCCGGCAGCGTGACGTCGATCGCCTCGGCGGCGAGACGCTGGTTCAGGAGCGCGTCCGCGAGCGCCTGGCGGCGCGCGGTGAGCGCAGCTTCCACTTGCTGCTTGACGGCGTTGATGCGTGCGCCTTCGGTCTTGCGCGTTTCCGCGTCGAGCTTGCCGAGACCCTTGAGCAGTTCGGTCAGCGCGCCGGACTTGCCGAGAAAGCGGGCCTTTTCGTTTTCAAGCGTGTTGACGTCGGGGGCGCAAGCGAACGCGCTTTGCGCGTCGGCGACAATCTGGTCCAGATCCATTGATCCCATCTTTTCAGCGTCAGAGTTTGAGACTTGGAGCCTCTCCGCGCTCACGGCACGCCATGATGACGCCTGGCAATGACGGTGCGAAGACACTCCATGAAGCGGCGCAAGAAGCGTAATTACCAACAAAAACGGGGCTCGGTGAGGAGCCCCGTTTTTGTTGCAGCATCACCGAGACTACCGGAATGTCTGCTGCAACCAACCTGCGCAATACCTGCTATCAGGCAGCGACGGCGGCCTTCACCTGCTTGACGATCGCAGCAAATGCAGCCTTGTCGAACACAGCCATGTCAGCCAGAACCTTGCGGTCGAGTTCGATCGAAGCCTTCTTCAGGCCGTTGATGAACACGCTGTAGGTCATGTCGTGCTGACGCACCGCCGCGTTGATACGCGTGATCCACAGTGCGCGGAACACACGCTTCTTGTTGCGGCGATCGCGATAGGCGTACTGGCCTGCGCGCATGACCGCCTGCTTGGCGATGCGATAGACGTTATTGCGACGGCCGCGGTAACCCTTGGCCAGGTTGATGATCTTCTTGTGGCGGGCCCGTGCGGTAACCCCACGTTTGACTCGAGGCATGTTTCGCTCCTATGAGTTATCGGTTGAGGATTACGCGAACGGCAGCATTGCGCGCACGGAGTTCAGATCGGAATCATGAACGGCCGTTGCACCACGCAGATGACGCTTGTTCTTGGTGGTCTTCTTGGTCAGGATGTGACGCTTGAAGGCTTGACCGCGCTTGACGGTACCGCCCGGACGAACCACGAAGCGCTTTGCAGCGCTCTTCTTGGTCTTCATCTTCGGCATGACAGACAACTCCATTATTTGATGGACATGGGTGTGCGGTTGGCGCGGTGTTCGCACACCTTGCCGGGACTCCGCCCTTCGAAACCCACTCCACTTGTTTTGGCGACTGGCTGGCTTTTTAAAACAAGCTCGCCGCCGCTTCCAGGAAAAACGCCCGTTTGCCGCACTTCACGTGCAGCGCGCGGGCGCCGTTCCGGAACCTGCTTGCCGCCTTCTGCGCACCACGGCGCCGAAGACGTCATTGAAAACTGCATGTTGACCGCCGCGCAGGTCGAACCGCGCGGCGCGCCAATTACTTCTTCTTCTTCGGAGAGAGCACCATGATCATCTGGCGCCCTTCCATCTTCGGCATCTGCTCGACCTGACCGACTTCTTCGAGGTCGGTGCGCAGGCGCTCGAGCATGCGCATGCCGATTTCCTGGTGGGCCATTTCGCGGCCCCGGAAACGCAACGTGATCTTCGTCTTGTCGCCATCGTCAAGGAAGCGCATGAGATTACGCAGCTTGACGTTGTAATCGCCATCGTCGGTACCCGGGCGGAATTTGACTTCCTTGACCTGGATGACCTTCTGCTTGAGCTTGGCCTCGTGCTGCTTCTTCGATTCCTGGTACTTGAACTTGCCGTAATCCATCAGGCGGCACACGGGAGGCACGGCCTGCGGAGCAATTTCAACCAGATCGACGTCCTGCTGTTCCGACATGCGGAACGCATCGGCCAGCTTTACGATGCCGAGCGGCTCGTTCTCGATTCCGACGAGACGCACCTCGGGTGCAGTGATTTCACCGTTGATGCGATGCGACTTATCCGTAGCGATGTTACGTTTCCTCTAAAAATTAAAAAAACGAGCCGCGCTGCCGCAGTGGCTTACCTGAACGTCTTGATGTCTTCCGCAAGACGCGCTGTAAAGGCATCGACGGGCATGACACCCAGATCGACGCCGCCACGGGCACGCACGGCTACCGTTTGTGCTTCACGCTCCTTGTCGCCGACGACAAGCAGGTATGGAACCTTCTCAAGCGTGTGCTCGCGTATTTTATAGCTAATTTTCTCGTTGCGCAAATCGGCCGCCACTCTAAGCCCTTGTTTTTGCAACGATTGGACCAGATTCGCGGCATATTCGGCCTGACTTTCCGCGATATTCATCACAACGGCCTGCACCGGAGCGAGCCACGGCGGCATTGCGCCGGCATGGTGCTCGATCAGAATTCCGAGGAAACGCTCCATCGAACCGAGGATGGCCCGGTGCAGCATGATCGGGCGACGGCGGCTGTTGTCCTCGGCCACGTACTCGGCGCCAAGGCGCTCCGGCAGGACCATGTCGAGCTGCAGCGTACCGCACTGCCACGAGCGGCCCAGCGCGTCCTTGATGTGGTACTCGACCTTCGGACCGTAGAACGCGCCCTCGCCCGGCAGCTCTTCCCACTGCAGGCCGCAGGCCGTGAGCGCCTCGCGCAGGCCCTGCTCGGCGCGATCCCACGTCTCATCCGTCCCCGCGCGCGAATCCGGACGCAGCGAGAGCTTGATGTCGATGTGATCGAACCCGAAATCCTTGTAGATGCTCATCGCCAGCGTGTTGAAGGCGATCGACTCGCTGATGATCTGGTCTTCCGTACAGAAGATGTGCGCATCGTCCTGGACGAAGCCGCGCACGCGCATGAGGCCGTGCAGCGCGCCCGACGCCTCGTTGCGGTGGCACGAGCCGAACTCCGCGTAACGCAGGGGCAGATCGCGATACGAGCGCAGGCCGTGGTTGAACACCTGGACGTGGCCCGGGCAGTTCATCGGCTTGATCGCGTAGTCGCGCTTTTCCGACTCCGTCGTGAACATGTTTTCACGATAGTTCTGCCAGTGACCCGACGCTTCCCAGAGCGAGCGGTCCATGATCATCGGCGTCTTGATTTCGTCGTAACCGGCCAGGCGCAGGCGGCCGCGCATGTACTGCTCGACCTGCTGCCAGAGCGTCCAGCCCTTCGGGTGCCAGAACACCATACCCGGCGACTCGTCCTGCATGTGGAACAGGTCGAGCTGCTTGCCGAGCTTGCGGTGATCGCGCTTTTCGGCCTCTTCAAGCATATGGAGGTACTGGTCCTGGTCTTCCTTCTTCGTCCAGGCCGTGCCGTAGATGCGCTGCAGCTGCTCGTTCTTCGAATCGCCGCGCCAGTAGGCGCCCGCGACCTTCATGAGCTTGAAGACCTTGAGCTTGCCCGTGGACGGCACGTGCGGGCCGCGGCACAGGTCCGTGAAGCCGCCGTGCGAGTACAGCTTGATTTCCTCGGCGCCCGGAATCGACTCGATGATCTCGGCCTTGTACTTCTCGCCGATGCTCTTGAAGTAGTCCACGGCTTCGCCGCGCGTGACGACGCGGCGCGACACCGGCTCGTCTTTCTTCGAGAGTTCCTGCATGCGCTTTTCGATCTTCTCGAGATCTTCGGGCGTGAAGGGACGGTTGTAGGCGAAGTCGTAGTAGAAACCGTTGTCGATGACCGGCCCGATCGTGACCTGCGCTTCCGGGTACAGCTCTTTCACCGCATAGGCTAGCAAGTGCGCCGTCGAGTGACGGATGATGTCGAGGCCGTCGGCGTCCTTGTCCGTGACGATGGCGAGCGATGCGTCGTGATCGATCAGCGTCGACGTATCGACCAGTTCGCCGTCGAGCTTGCCGCCGAGCGCCGCCTTGGCGAGGCCGGGGCCAATCGAAGCCGC
This sequence comes from Paraburkholderia sp. EG286B, assembly GCF_040965655.1. NCBI lineage: Bacteria > Pseudomonadati > Pseudomonadota > Betaproteobacteria > Burkholderiales > Burkholderiaceae > Paraburkholderia > Paraburkholderia sp. EG286B. Next base: position 530,502 of record NZ_JBFRCF010000002.1, read on the forward strand.
CACTTCGGCGACCGTGACGGGATGATCGTACTGTCGAACCGAACCGTCGGGCAGACGTATCGCAACCATGTTTTTCTCCAGAAGTGCCAGGCAGGCACATCGTATTGTTCGTGGGAACAGACTGCGGAAAACTTCACAGCGAAAAAAAATGCGGCCCCGCTTTCGAGGGGCCGCATTCACTTTTCAAACCTGCCTACAGAGGCGAAAGAGGTCCTCGACTAGCGTCGCTCCGAAGTAGTTTCGGTAAACGTTCGCGGTGTCATAACCGTATTCGCCTTATGGCGCTTCCTTTGCAGGCGCAGCGCGCTGTGTGCATTTACTGCCTTGAGCCCCGGCGAAGCCAGGATCTCGATTTCGTTGGTAGGCTCGATTGGACTCGAACCAACGACCCCCACCATGTCAAGGTGGTGCTCTAACCAGCTGAGCTACGAGCCTGAAGAAAAAAGATTATATGAAGTGGCCACAGACTTGGCAAGCATTTTTTTGCAGCGCGGCAATCTTTGGCTGCCCCGTCTGGCCGCTTCAGCCCCTGCGCGACGCCCGCTGCACCCCGCCCACCTCGCCGAGCAGCACGCAGGCGCGCTGGATCTGCGCCGAATTCGACACTTCCACCGTGAACTGCATATACGCCGCATTGCGGCGCGACTGGGTCTTCACGCCGATCACGTTCATCTTCTCGCGCGCGAACACTTCGGAGATGTCGCGCAGCAAACCCTGGCGGTCGGTGGCCTCGATCGAGATGTCGACCGGGTAGACCGACTGGCCGCGCCCGCCCATGACGTCGGCCGACCACGTGGTGTGCAGCACGCGCTCGGGCGCGCGGTTGGCCATGCGCCGGAAGGTCGGGCAGTCGCTGCGATGGATCGACATGCCCTTGCCGCGCGTGACGAAACCACTGATCACGTCGGGCGGCGCGGGCCGGCAACAGCGCGCGAGCTGCGTAAGAAGCGCGTCGACGCCCACCACCAGCACGCCCGACGACCCGCCATGCGCGACGTTCGCGCCGCTCGCGCGTTTGGTGAGCTGCTCGGGCGTCTCCTCTTCGGGCTCGGCCGTGGGCGCGTCGTGCAGCGCATGCTCGACGTTGCGCAGGCTGAACTCTTCCTTGCCGACCACGCTGAAGAGGTCGTCGGGCGACTTGAAGCCCAGCTTGGCCGCGAGCTGGTCGAGACTGACCGACGTGCGGCCCTCGCGCTGCAGCGTCTTTTCCACCATCGCGCGGCCGTTAGCGATGTTCTCCTGCGCCTCGATCGCGTTGAACCACGCGCGGACCTTCTGACGCGCACGCGGGCTGTGCAGATAACCGAGCTGCGGATTGAGCCAGTCGCGCGACGGGCCGCCCTCTTTCACCGAGACGATCTCGACCGTCTGGCCGTTGCGCAGCTGGGTGTTGAGCGGCACCATCGCGCCGTCCACGCGCGCGCCGCGGCAACGATGGCCCAGTTCGCTGTGCAGGTGATAGGCGAAGTCGAGCGGCGTTGCGCCCTGCGGCAGCGCGATCACGCGCGCCTGGGGCGTGAGGACGTAGATGTGGTCGTCGTCGAGCGTGGCCTGGCGCAGCTGCTCCCACGGCTGGCGCCCATCCGACACATCGTCCTTCCAGGCGAGCAGCTGGCGCAGCCACGCGATCTTCTCGTCGTAGCTGCTGCTCGCGCTGAACTGGCCGCCGTAGCCCTTCGCACCGGCTTCCTTGTAGCGCCAGTGCGCGGCCACGCCGTATTCGGCGAACTGATGCATCTCCTGCGTGCGGATCTGCACTTCGAACGCGCGGCCGTCGTCGCCGATCACGACCGTGTGCAGCGAGCGATAACCGTTGGGCTTGGGCCGCGAGATGTAGTCGTCGAACTCCCTCGGCACCGGCTGCCAGAGGTTGTGCACGATGCCGAGCACCGTGTAGCAATCCTTGATGTCGGGCACGATCACGCGGAACGCGCGCACGTCGTAGAGCTCGGAGAAGTCGATCTCCTTGCCGCGCATCTTCTTCCAGATGCTGTAGATGTGCTTGGGCCGCCCGCTGACCTCGGCCTGGATATGCGCCGCCGCAAGCTCGCTCTGCAGCCGCGCGATCGCCTCGGACACGTAGCTCTCGCGCTCCACGCGCTTTTCGTCGAGCAGCTTCGCGATGCGCTTGTAGGTGTCGGGCTCCTGGAAGCGGAACGCGAGGTCTTCGAGCTCCCACTTCAGTTGCCAGATGCCGAGCCGGTTGGCGAGCGGCGCGTAGATTTCGAGCGTCTCGTGCGCGATCCCGGGCGCCGGCTTGATCTTCGCCGCCGCATAAAAGCGCAGCGACTGCAGACGCGACGCGAGCCGGATCAGCACGACGCGGATGTCCTGCGCGAACGCCAGCAGCATCTTGCGCAGCGACTCGACCTGCGCGCGCCGCGCCGCCTGGGCGTCGCGACTTGCCCGGCCCGCTTCGGGCACGGCATGCTGCGCGGCGCGCAGGCTCACGGTGCCGAGCCGCAACAGCTTGCGCACGTCGAACACGAGCTTCGCGACTTCCGCGCCGAAGCGCGCTTCGAGCGCGTTTTCCGGATCGTCGAGATGCGGCGCGAGATTGAAGAGCGCCGCGGCGAGCACCGCAGGCGGATCGACGTTGAGCCGGCTCATGATGAATGCCGTGCCCTGCGCATGTTCGATGAGCGGCTCGCCCGTGGAAAGACGTGCGTCGCCGGCGTGCTCGCGCACGAACGCAAGCGCGTCGTCGAGCGACGGCAGCGCGCCGGTATCGGCGGAAACGGCGGGGGCGGGAGGAACGGTGTCGCTACTCATGAGGCGATGCCCGCCGGCTTGCCGGACGGGCGACAACGAAAAGGATCAAACCAGCTGCGCCGACTGAACGACTCGCGCTCAATCGCGCTGCGCAGCCACCACGACGATCTCGACGAGGCATTCCGGATTCGCGAGCTTCGCTTCGACCGTCGCGCGCGGCGGCGTCGCGCCTTGCGCGACCCACTTGTCCCACTCGGCGTTCATGCCGGGGAAATCCTTCATGTCGGCGATATAGATCTGCACCGAGAGCAGCAGCGACTTGTCGCTGTTCGCCTCACCCAGCAGGCGGTCGATGTGGCCGAGCACTTCGCGCATCTGGCCGCCGATGTCCTGCTTCGTGTCTTCGGCGATCTGGCCAGCCAGGTAGACGGTGCCGTTGTGGATGGCGGTTTCCGAGAGACGCGGGCCAACGTGGTGACGAATGACTGCCATGAAAATTCCTGTTGAGATGTGAAAAACGGTCGACTTCCGGGCCGTTGCGATCGAGCGCGCATCGGCGCACGCCAGAATATGCCGGCGAATCTCATATTATGACGCGCGAAGGGCCTCGCCGTCGAAGAAACGGCGCGCGATCGCGATCTGGTCGGGCGCGAGGAAGGCCGGCGCGTGCCCGACGCCCTCGATTTCCACGCTCGATACCTGGCGCCCGGTCGCGACCATCTTCTCGACGGTTTCGCGCGAAAGCAGGTCCGAAAGCGCGCCGCGCACGACGAGCACAGGCCCTTCGAACGCGGCGAGCGAGCGCCACAGGAACTTCTCGCCCTCCTCGTTCTGCTCGGGCGTGAGCGACTTGAAGGGCTCCGCAATGCGCGGGTCGTACCGGTAGCGCCACGTGCCTTCGACTTCATGCAGCAACGGCGTATTGATCTCGCGCCATTCATCGGCGCTCAGCGGGCCGAACGAGGCCGCGAGAAGCGCCGCATTGTCGATGCCTGCCTGGAGCGTGGCGAACGATCCGCCTTGCCCGACATACTCGCCGATCCGCGTGAGCGACGCGGGTTCGATATGCGGCCCGACGTCGTTGAGCAGCATGCGGCCAATGGGCGCGCCCGGCAGCCCCGCGAGCGCCATGCCGATCAGGCCGCCCATCGAGGTGCCGAACCAGTCCACCTTCTCCACGCCTGTGCGCGCGATCAACGTGACCATGTCCGCCACGTACTGCGCGACGCCATAGCCGCGCGGGTCGAGCAGCCACGATGACAGGCCCCGTCCGGCCACGTCCGGGCACACGACGCGATACTGGTCGGCCATCGCGGCGGCGAAGCGGTCGAAGTCGCGCCCCGAGCGCGTGAGTCCGTGCACGCATACGAGCACGCGCGGGTTGGCGGGGTCGCCCCACTCGGTGTACGCGATGCGGTGCAGGCCCGCGGGACTGAGACACTGGACGTATTGCTGGCGCGGCACTGCGGTCGATTCGGTCATCGCGGAATCCTCGCTCGAAGGCGCATCAAGGCTTTCGAACGATTGTAGACGGCTTTGCCGCACGGCATCGCCGGTCGAGCCTCCCGCGAACCACGCGCAAGCCGTGCGCAAAAACGAAACGGGCGAGACCGAAGTCTCGCCCGCCGTCAATCGTGCTTACGCTACGACGTTCAGCCCACGGCGCTCACATCGAGCGGCGCGCCGGTCTTCGCCATGATCTCGTCCACCGTCACGCCCGGTGCGAGTTCGGTCACCTTCAGCCCCGCGTCGCTCACTTCCATCACGCCGAGGTCGGTGATGATGAGATCGACCACGCCCACGCCCGTCAGCGGCAGCGTGCAGGCTTCGAGAATCTTGTGCTGGTCGCCCTTCGCGACGTGCTCCATCAGCACGACCACGCGGCCGACGCCGGCCACGAGGTCCATCGCGCCGCCCATGCCCTTGATCATCTTGCCGGGGATCATCCAGTTGGCCAGGTCGCCCTTCTCGCTCACCTGCATCGCGCCGAGGATCGCCAGGTTGATGTGGCCGCCGCGAATCATCGCGAACGAGTCCGCGGACGAGAAAATCGACGAACCCGCCAGCGTCGTCACGGTCTGCTTGCCGGCGTTGATCATGTCGGCGTCCACTTCGTCCTCGGTCGGGAACGGGCCGATGCCGAGCAGGCCGTTTTCCGACTGCAGCCACACTTCCATGCCCGCGGGCACGTGGTTGGCGACAAGCGTAGGCAGCCCGATGCCGAGGTTCACGTAGAAGCCGTCCTGCAGTTCCTTCGCCGCGCGCGCGGCCATTTCGTCACGATTCCATGCCATGGTCGGTCTCCTTCCTCAGTTGCCCGCGGGTTTGCCAGCTGCGGCGCGCACGGTGCGTTGTTCGATGCGCTTTTCCGGGTGCGCGTTGAGCACGATGCGCTGCACGAAGATGCCCGGCGTATGGATGGCGTCCGGATCGAGTGCGCCGTTCTCGACGATCTCTTCCACTTCCGCCACGGTGATCTTGCCCGCCATCGCGCACATCGGGTTGAAGTTGCGCGCCGTGCGGCGGAAGACCAGGTTGCCCGACTTGTCGGCCTTCCACGCCTTCACGAGCGCGACATCTGCCGTGAGCGAATGCTCGAGCACGTAGTGATTGTCGCCGAACTGGCGCGTTTCCTTGCCTTCGGCGATCAGCGTGCCGAAGCCCGTGTTCGTGAAGAACGCCGGGATGCCGGCGCCGCCCGCGCGCAGCTTTTCAGCCAGCGTGCCTTGCGGCGTGAATTCGAGTTCGAGTTCGCCCGACAGATACTGGCGCTCGAATTCCTTGTTCTCGCCCACGTAGGACGAGATCATTTTCTTGATCTGGCGCGTCTCCAGCAGCAGGCCGAGGCCGAAGCCGTCCACGCCCGCGTTGTTGCTGATGCAGGTGATGCCCTTCACGCCCGTATCGCGCAATGCGGCGATCAGGGCTTCGGGAATGCCGCACAGCCCAAAGCCGCCGACTGCGAATGTCTGGCCGTCCTTGACGATGCCCTCGAGCGCGGCAGCCGCGCTTTTATAGACCTTGTTCATCAGTGTGTCCCTTCCTCGAATGGAAATCCGCCAATCCGGTTTGTCGCGCGGACGTCTGGCGCGTCCGGATGTTCAATTCTAGTCATGCCCCGGCGGCGTTGCCGTGAAGCCGGCAGCCCGGCCGGGCCGCGCGCACTGGCCCAAACGAGCCGCGCGAGCCTGGAAAACCGCCCCTCCGATGGGTGCAAAGCGTACGCTGGCCCCCTGTTGCGGCACAATACGCAAAACTACATAAAGCAATACCCGCACCGTCCGCCATGGCTGCTCCCACCCAATCCGTCGAACGCTCCGCTCTCGACTACCAGACCGCGTTCCATCTCGCGCCCATCGGCCTCGTGCTGGCGCGCGAGCGCACCATCGTCGATTGCAACGATCAGGTCGCCGCCATCTTCGGCTGCGCACGCGAGGCGCTGATCGGCCAGTCGTTCCAGGTGCTCTACCCGTCAGCGGACGAGTTCGAGCGCATTGGCGCACGCATCCCGCCGATCATGACGGCGCAAGGCAGCTACGCCGACGACCGCATCATGAAGCGCGCCAACGGCGAACTCTTCTGGTGTCACGTCACGGGGCGCTCGCTCGATCGTGCCGAGCCGCACGCGGCGGGCGTCTGGACGTTTGAAGACCTGAGCGCGACGCGGCGCGTGGCCATCGAACTCACGCCGCGCGAGCGCGAGATCGCCGCGCAGCTCGTGACCGGCAAGACCAGCAAACAGATCGGGCGCATTCTCGAGATCAGCCCGCGCACCGTGGATGTCTATCGCGCGCGCCTCATGCGCAAGTACGACACCGGCAACGCCACCGAGCTGCTGCAGCGGCTGCTCGGCCAGTAAGGGCGCCAAGGCCGCGCGCTGCAGGGCAGCGCGCGATATAGGGGCGCTCAGCCTACCCGGTCGGACTTGACCAGCCCGGCATGCTCGATGGTGGCGCGCAGCATGTCGGGAATCGGCACCGATTTGCCTGCCGCGTAGTCGATCCACACGCAGCGCGCGTTTCCGCGTGCGTAAAGGGTGTCCGGCTCGTCGGCGCGGCGCAGTTCGAAACCGGCGTCGAAGCTGCTGCGGCCTGGCTGGCCGACCGTCATCGTGCAGACGATGTCGCCGGGGTAATGCAGCTGCTTGAGGAATTCCATCGAAGCATTGACGATCACGGGGCCCTGGCCGTCGCCGCTCTCCGCGGCCACGCCCAGATGCTCGAACCAGGAAATCCGCACCTGCTCCATGTAGCGGAAATAGACCGTGTTGTTCACATGGCCGAACGCATCCATGTCGCCCCAACGGATCGGCATGGTCATTTCAAATACGGGGTGGTAGTCACTCATTGCACTTCAACTTCGTGTTGTTGCGAAAAACAGGATGCCGGCGGGCGGCCGGACTCGCCTCGGTTCAGGTGAGCCCGAAGCCGTCGTCGGCGGCGATGATCGACCCGTTGATGAACGACGACTCGTCGGCCGCGAGCAGCAGCAGCAGGCCGTCGAGGTCCTCGGGTTTGCCGACGCGGTGGCGCGGCAGCATCGAAACGAGCTTTTGTCCCTGCTCGGTCGACCAGTGGTGGTGGTTGATCTCCGTGTCGATGTAGCCCGGGCAGATCGCGTTCACGTTGATGCCGTGGCGGCCCCACTCGAGCGCCATCGCCTTCGTCATATGGACGACCGCGGCCTTGCTGATCGCGTACAGGCCGATTTGCGGCAGCACGCGCAGGCCCGCCACCGAAGCGATATTGATGATGCGGTAGGCCGGCTTCGGGCCGCCGCCGTTGCCGCGCATGATCATGCGCTTGGCCACTTCCTGGGCCACGAAGAAGGCGCCGCGCGTGTTGGTGTCGAACACGTATTCAAAGTCGGCGGGTGTGACGTCCGCGAGCTTTTGCGTCGTGGAGACGCCCGAGTTGTTGACGAGGATGTCGATGGTCCCCGCCTCGGTTTCCGCGTGCGCGACCGCCGAGCGTATGCTCTGGTAGTCGGTCACGTCGAGCGAAACGACGTGCGCGGCGCCCCCGCTCGCCTCGATTTCGGCGCGCAGTTCCTTGAGCCGCTCCACACGACGGCTCGCCAGCACGACCTTTGCACCCGCCTGCGAGAGCACCTGTGCGAAACGCTTGCCGAGCCCGCTGGAGGCCCCCGTGATCATCGCGACCTTGCCTTCCAGATTGATCGAACGGCCCATTTCCGGTTCCTGTTCAGAAGTAAATAAGCGCCAGAACGCGGCGGCGTCGGCCCGCCAAATCTGACGCCAAAGAATAGAACGGTCGTGCTAATGTTAGCCTGTTGGGTTGCGGCACGGGGAACGTTACCCGACAATACGAACCCGAAAAAAGCATTCTAATGGCAAGAGGAGCATTGATGACCCCCGCAAGTCTTTTAGAGCAATACGGCCCACGCGAGTCGATGGAATACGACGTGGTGATCGTCGGTGGCGGCCCCGCCGGGCTGTCTGCCGCGATCCGCCTGAAGCAGCTGGCCGCGGAGAAAGGCGCTGAGATCGGCGTCTGCGTGCTGGAGAAAGGCTCGGAAATCGGGGCGCATATCCTCTCGGGCGCGGTCATGGATCCGCGTGCCCTGAACGAGCTGATTCCGGACTGGAAAGAGCAAGGCGCACCGCTGAACGTGCCCGTGACCGAGGACAAGTTCCTTTTTCTTTCCGAAACGGGGGCTAAGGCTGTGCCGAACTGGGCGCTGCCCGACAACTTCAAGAACCACGGCAACTACGTCATCAGCCTCGCGAACGTCACGCGCTGGCTGGGCCAGCAGGCCGAGGCGCTGGGCGTCGAAATCTTCCCGGGCTTCCCCGCTGCCGAAGTGCTCTACAACGACGACGGGTCGGTCAAGGGCGTCGCCACCGGCAACATGGGTGTCGGCAAGGACGGCGAGCCCACCGAGAACTTCCAGCTCGGCATGGAGCTGCACGCGAAGTACACGCTGTTCTGCGAAGGCTGCCGCGGGCATCTGGGCCGTCAGCTGAACGAGAAGTTCAAGCTGGGCAAGGATTCGGATCCGCAGGTCTACGGCATCGGCATCAAGGAACTGTGGGAGATCGATCCCTCGAAGCACCGGCCCGGCCTCGTGATCCACACCGCCGGCTGGCCGCTGGAAAGCGACACCTATGGCGGCTCGTTCCTGTACCACACCGACAACAACCAGGTGATGGTGGGCTTTGTCGTGGGTCTTGCGTATCAGAATCCGTACCTCTCGCCGTTCGAGGAGTTCCAGCGTTACAAGACGCACCCGGAAATCCGCAAGTATCTGGAAGGCGGCAAGCGCGTCTCGTATGGTGCGCGCGCGATCACGGCCGGCGGCCTGATGTCGCTGCCCAAGCTCGTGTTCCCGGGCGGCGCGCTGGTGGGCGACGACGCGGGCTTTCTGAACGCCTCGCGCATCAAGGGCAGCCACGCGGCGATCAAGACCGGCATGCTGGCTGCGGACGCCGCATTCGAAGCCGTGCAGGCGGGCCGACAGAGCGATGAACTCGCGGCCTACCCGGAAGCGTTCAAGCAGTCGTGGCTCCACACGGAGCTGTACAAGGCGCGCAACTTCAAGCAGTGGATGAGCAAGGGCCTGTACCTGGGCACGCTCATGGTGGGCATCGAGCAGAAGCTGCTGGGCGGCAACGTGCCGTGGACGCTGCATCACCAGCATCGCGACCACGAGATGCTAAAACCGGCTTCGCAGTGCAAGCCGATCGAGTATCCGAAACCCGACGGCAAGCTCACGTTCGATCGTCTGTCTTCGGTGTTCATCTCGAACACGAATCACGAAGAGAACCAGCCGGCGCATCTCACGCTCAAGGACGCGAGCGTGCCCGTGAACGTGAACCTGCGCACCTACGCGGGTCCCGAAGCGCGCTTCTGCCCGGCCGCGGTGTACGAGTTCATGAAGAACGACGACGGCAGCGACCGCCTGCAGATCAACGCGCAGAACTGCGTGCACTGCAAGACCTGCGACATCAAGGACCCGACGCAGAACATCGTATGGGTCACGCCTGAAGGTGGCGGCGGGCCGAACTACCCGAACATGTAAGTCCGGTGAGCGAAAAAAAGCCGCTTCAGGTGTGAGCCTGATGCGGCTTTTTTGTTGCCCGCGCAACGCGTGCGGCTCACGCCGCACCGATCGACTTCACTCGTCGCTGGCCGCGATCTTCGGCGTCGTCACGACGACGTCGGCATTCTGCGCGCGGTGGCGCAGCGCGTGATCGATCAGCACGAGCGCGAGCATGGCCTCGGCGATCGGCGTCGCGCGAATGCCCACGCACGGGTCGTGGCGGCCGAAGGTCTCGACCGTCGCGGGATCGCCCGCCTTGTCGATCGAGCGCCGCGGCGTGCGGATGCTCGAGGTCGGCTTGATGGCGATCGAGACGGTGATGTCCTGCCCCGTCGAAATGCCGCCGAGCACGCCGCCAGCGTGGTTGCCATGGAATCCATTGGGCGTGAGTTCGTCGCCGTGCACCGAGCCGCGCTGTGCGACGCTCGCGAAGCCCGCGCCGATCTCCACGCCCTTCACCGCGTTGATGCCCATCATGGCGTGCGCGATGTCGGCGTCGAGCCGGTCGAACAGCGGCTCGCCCCAGCCCACCGGCACCCCGCTCGCCACCACGTTCACGCGCGCGCCGATCGAGTCGCCGTCCTTGCGCAGCGCGTCCATGTAGCTCTCGAGCTGCGGCACGACGTCGGCGTTGGGCACGAAGAACGGATTCTCGTGCACGTGCTCCCAGCTCACGAACGGCACGTCGATCTCGCCGAGCGCGCGCATGTAGCCGCGCACTTCCACACCGAAGCGCTCGCGCAGCCACTTCTTCGCCACCGCGCCCGCCGCGACCGTGGGCGCCGTGAGGCGCGCCGACGAGCGGCCGCCGCCGCGATAGTCGCGAATGCCGTACTTCTGCCAGTAGGTGTAGTCGGCGTGACCGGGGCGGAAGGTCTCGACGATGTTGCCGTAGTCCTTGCTGCGCTGGTCGGTATTGCGGATCAGGAGCGCGATCGGCGTGCCCGTGGTGCGCCCTTCGAACACGCCCGAGAGAATCTCGACCTTGTCCTCTTCCTGGCGCTGCGTCACGTGGCGCGACGTGCCGGGGCGGCGGCGGTCCAGGTCGATCTGGATGTCGGCTTCGGTGAGCACCATGCCGGGCGGGCAGCCGTCGATGACGCAGCCAATGGCCGGGCCGTGGGATTCGCCGAAGGTGGTGACGGTGAAAAGCGTACCGAGCGTGTTGCCGGACATGGCGGTCGTCCAAAGTGAATCGGGGAATCCAATATTATGCCAGCCCGCGCGCGGCAACGCCCGACCGGGCGGTCGGGCCTTCTGGCGAAAGGAGGCGACGTGTTGGGTGGCGCGTACGCGCCGTATGGCCTGGCGTCAGCGCCGCGCACCGCGCAGTTCCGCCACCGTCTCCTGCAAGCGCTCAAGCGTCGCGTCCGCCGCCGCGATCGGCTCGCCCACCGCGAGCGTCAAACGGCTCGTCAGACCGCGTCGCAGCGGCCGCTCCTGGCCGGACCCCGCAAAACGCGAGAACGCACTGCCCCACAGCCCGCGCAACGCCATCGGCACGACCGTCACGGGCGAGCGCCTCAAGATTTCGCTCACGCCGTGGCGAAACGGGTTCATCTCCCCGGTGCGCGTGAGCTTGCCCTCGGGAAAAATGCAGACGAGGTCGCCCTCGGCCAGTGCGGCCGCACACGCGTCGTAGGCAGCAGCGAGCGCATCCGGGTCTTCGTGCGCGGGCGCAATCGGAATGGCCTTGGCGTGGCGGAACACCCAGCCGAAGAACGGCGAGCGGAAGATCTGCTGATCCATCACGAAGCGGATCGGCCGCGGGCTCTCAGCCATGATGACGATCGCATCGACATAGCTCACGTGATTGCAGACGAGCACGGCGGCGCCCTCGACCGGTATGCGTTCGGTATGCACGAGCCGCACGCGGTAGACCGTATGCACGAGCACCCACGCCACGAAGCGCAGCAGGAACTCGGGCACGAGCGTGTAGATGTAGGCCGCCACGACGATATTGAGCAGCGCCGTGGTCAGAAAGATGCCGGGAATGCCGACGCCCGCGGACGTGAGCGCCATCGCCATGAGCGCCGAGACGATCATGAAGAGCGAATTGAGGATGTTGTTCGCGGCGATGATGCGCGCGCGGTGGCTGGGCGCGCTGCGGCTCTGGATCAACGCGTAGAGCGGCACGCTGTAGAAGCCGCCGAACATGGCGAGCAGGAACAGGTCGGCGAGCACGCGCCAGTGCGCGGCGGTGCGCAGGAATTCGCCTACCGAAAGCAGATGGGACGCGGGAGGCAACGCGTGGCTCGCAAAGAACAGATCGATGCCGAACACGCTCATGCCGATCGAGCCGAGCGGCACGAGCCCAACCTCGATGCGCCGCCGCGAGAGCCGCTCGCAGAGTAGCGAACCCGAGCCGATGCCGAGCGAAAACATCGCGAGCAGCACGGTCACGACGTCGGGGTCGGCCGACATCACGTCCTTCGCGAAATTGAAGAACGAGGCGAGAAACGTCGCGCCCACGAACCAGAGCCACGAGATGCCGAGCAGGCTCAGGAACACGGTGCGGTTGCCGTGCGCGAGGCGCAGGTTGCGCCAGGTCTCGGACACCGGATTCCAGTTGATGCGCAGGTCCGGCTGCGACGGCTCGCACGGCGGCACGAAGGCCGACGCCACGCGCCCCACGAGCGCGATCACGATGCACATGCCGCCGAGCCACCATGCGCCCAGCGGCGGCCCAAGGTCCGCATGTGCCGACGCGGGATCCATCGCCCCGATACCCGCGGCCACGCCCCCGACGATCGTCCCGAGCAAGATTGCGACGAACGTGCCCATTTCGACGAGCCCGTTGCCGCCAACCAGTTCATCGGGCGTGAGGCGCTGCGGGAGGTACGCGTACTTGACCGGCCCGAACACGGTCGAATGCACGCCCATCAGGAAGGTGCACGCGTACAGCAGCGGCGCGCTGTGCATCCAGAAGCCGGCCGCGCCGATCAGCATGACCGCGATCTCGAAGGTCTTGACCCAGCGCGTGAGCATCGCCTTGTCGTACTTGTCGGCGACCTGGCCCGAGGTCGCGGAAAACAGCACGAACGGCAGGATGAAAATGGCCGAGATGAGGAATGCGACCGTCTTCGGATCGACGCCCGAAAAGCGCGCGGCCTGATAGGTGACGAGCGAGGTGAAGCCGATCTTGAAGACGTTGTCGTTCATCGCCCCGAGGAACTGCGTCCAGAAAAACGGGGCAAAACGGCGCTGGCGCAGCAGCGCGAACTGCGAAGCGTGGTCACCCTCAGGGTGCGCTTTGCGCTTGTCGCGCTGCGCCGCGGGCATCGGTCTATCGTTCATCGAGCAGGAATCGCACTGACGGAATTCATGGGGCCCAGACGCGAAAAAGCGCGCCTGAGGCGCGCTTTTCCATACTGATCAATCGGGCGAAGTCGGGCTGCGCTCAGCGCGCCGGCTGACGCTCCTCTTCGGGCCAGTCGCGAATATACGCCTTGAGCAGCTTGTTCTCGAAGCCCTGCGCTTCCACCACGGCCTTCGCCACGTCGTAGAACGAGATCACGCCCATGAGCGAGCGGCTTTCCATGACCGGCAGGTAGCGCACATGGTGCTCGAGCATCATGCGGCGCACTTCGTCGACCTCGGTTTCCGGCGTGCAGGTGATGGGATGATCGTCCATGACCTTGCGGATCGTCGTGGTGCCGACGCTGCCGCCGTTTGCGCGCAGCGTGAGGATGATCTCGCGGAACGTGAGCATGCCGACCAGATCGCCATATTCCATGACGACGAGCGAGCCGATATCGTGTTCGGCCATGGTGTTGACTGCCTCGTTCAGCGCAGTGTCGGGCGTGACGGTGTAGAGCGTGTTGCCCTTCACCTTGAGGATGTCGCTGACACGCATGATGTGTCTCCAGGAATGCCGCTAGTAATGGGGGAAATGCTGAAAAGATGCCTACCTGATTCGATCCTAGCGGAAAGATTGTTAAAAGGAAAGCCGCGCGGCGGGCGCTCCGGGGCTTACCGAAACGTCTGCCGAAAGCCGTGGCGAGGGGTTTTCCGGCACGAATCCGGCCACGCGGGATGCCCTCCATCCGGCCCGAAAAACGCCCGGCCGGGCGTCCCCGCGGCCCGCCGCCGGTGTTACGATGCCCTTCACCCCCGACCCCAGGCCGGTTCGCGCCGGCCGCGCCGCCACGATGTCATCAAATCCTGGATCGACTCCCGATAGCCGCTTCGACACGCTCGCGCTGCATGCGGGCGCGGCGCCCGACCCCGCCACCGGCGCCCGCGCGACGCCGATCTACCTCACCACCTCGTTCTCGTTTCGCGACACCGACCACGCCGCCGCGCTCTTCAACATGGAGCGCGCGGGCCACGTGTACTCGCGCATCTCGAACCCGACCGTCGCCGTGTTCGAAGAGCGCGTGGCCGCGCTCGAAGCCGGCGCGGGCGCGATCGGCACCGCGAGCGGCCAGGCGGCGCTGCATCTCGCGATCGCGACGCTGATGGGCGCGGGCTCGCACATCGTCGCCTCGGCGGCGCTTTACGGCGGCTCGCACAACCTGCTGCACTACACGCTCAAGCGGTTCGGCATCGAGACGACTTTCGTGAAGCCCGGCGACCTCGACGCCTGGCGCGCGGCGCTGCGGCCCAACACGCGTCTGCTGTTCGGCGAAACGCTCGGCAACCCGGGCCTCGACGTGCTCGACATCGAAGCGGTCGCGCAGATCGCGCACTCCCATGGCGTGCCGCTCCTCGTCGATTCGACGTTCACCACGCCTTACCTGCTGCGCCCCTTCGAGCACGGCGCGGATCTCGTCTATCACTCGGCCACCAAGTTCCTCGGCGGCCATGGCACGACGATTGGCGGCGTGCTGGTCGATGGCGGCACGTTCGACTTCGAAGCGTCGGGTCGCTTTCCCGAACTCACCGAGCCCTATGCGGGCTTTCACGACATGGTGTTCAGCGAGGAAAGCACGGTCGCGCCCTTCCTCCTGCGCGCGCGCCGCGAGGGCCTGCGCGACTTCGGCGCGTGCCTGCATCCGCAGGCCGCGTGGCAATTGCTGCAAGGCATAGAAACGCTGCCGCTGCGCATGGAGCGGCATGTGGCGAACGCGCGGCGCATCGTCGAATTTCTCGCCGCGCACGAAGCGGTCGAATCGGTCGCGTGGCCGGAACTGCCGAGCCATCCCGACTACGCGCTTGCGAAGCGTCTGCTGCCGCGCGGCGCGGGCGCCGTGTTCAGCTTCAACCTGCGCGGCGGCCGCGCGGCGGGCAAGCGCTTCATCGAAGCGCTCACGCTGTTCTCGCATCTGGCCAACGTCGGCGACGCGCGCTCGCTCGTGATCCACCCCGCCTCGACCACGCATTTCCGCATGGACGCCGCCGCGCTGGCCGCCGCCGGCATTGCGGAGGGCACGATCCGGCTCTCGATCGGGCTCGAAGACCCCGCCGACCTGGTAGACGACCTCAAGCGCGCGCTGAAGGCGTCGCAAAAAACGGAAGCAGCGAAAGCCAAGGCCACTGGCAAGGAGGCGTCATGATCGTCGATGTCGCCGGCAAGCCGGTCTATGCCTACACGGCCTCGCACGCGATCGACCCCGCGCTGCCGTTCGCGGTGTTCGTCCACGGCGCGCAGCACGACCACAGCGTCTGGGCGCTGCAATCGCGCTATTTCGCCAACCACGGCTTCAACGCGCTGGCCGTCGATCTGCCCGGCCACCTGCGCAGCGCGGGCCCGGCGCTCACGAGCATCGGCGCGCTCGCCGACTGGCTCGCCGCCCTGCTCGACGCGCTGAACGCCCCGCGGGCCTTCGTCGCCGGCCATAGCATGGGCTCGCTCGTCGCGCTCGAATTCGCGGCGCGCCATCCGGAGCGCGCACAGCGCATCGCGCTGCTCGCCACTGCATTCCCGATGACGGTCGCGCCAAGCCTGCTCGAAGCCGCGCGCGAGCGTGAGCCGGAGGCGATCGCGCTCGTCAACGCGTGGTCGCACTCGACGCTCGCCGCCAAGCCCTCGAGCCCCGGGCCGGGCTTCTGGCTGCGCGGCATGAACCAGCGGCTCATGGAGCGCGTCTCCGCGCGCGGCGAGCCGCAGCTGTTCCATACCGATTTCGCGGCGTGCAACGCCTATGCGGACGGCCTCACCAGCGCCGCGAAAGTCCGCTGCCCGGTGCGCCTGATCCTCGGCAAACGCGACGCGATGACGCCCCCGCGCGCCACGCGCGCCCTCGCCGAGGCCTTCGCGCAAGCGGGTACACCCGTGGACACGGTCACGCTGGACGCCGGCCACGCGCTGATGACCGAGCAGCCCGATGCGACGCTCGACGCGCTCTACGATTTTGCAATGCAGCAAACACCGCGCGCGGGCAACGGCTGAGGCTGTGACCACCCTGGTTGCACGGTCGTTCGGAACGCCGGAGAATGGCTGAATCAACCATCCCCTGCGTACCTGCGCAGAAAGGAGGAGACGATGCAACCCACCACGCATACCGAGCATTTTTCGAGCTTCGCGCAGTTCTATCCGTTCTACCTGAGCGAGCACAGCAATCTCATGTCGCGGCGGCTGCATTTCATCGGCTCGCTTGGCGTGATCGGCTTCGTCTGCATGGCGATCGCCACCGGCAACTGGCTCTGGCTGCCGCTTGCCATCGTGTGCGGCTACGGCTTCGCGTGGTTCGGCCATTTCAAGTTCGAGAAGAACCGCCCGGCCACCTTCCGTCACCCCGTCTACAGCTTGATGGGCGACTGGGTCATGTTCGCGGATATCTGCCGCGGCAAGATTTCTCTTTGATTCGAATCTGATGCGAGGGCGCGCCTGTCATGGGCGCGCCGCATCGTCACGCCGCCGGATGCGGGAGCACCGGCGGATGCTCCTCCGTGAGCGCCGGGAAACGCCGCGTCGCGAGCAGCGACGCGAGTGAAATCGAGAGCTTGTCGTTGTCGAGCGCACCGAGCAGCAGGTGCGCATCGATACTGCTCGACTTGAGCTGATACGCGAGTTCCTCGCGATCGATCGCGAAGCGGTCGAAGATGCGCGTCACCGAAATGCGCGCGGGATTGCCGAGCAGCAGGAACAGCGTTTTCGCGCGTTCCTCCTGCTCGAGACGCCCCACGAGTTCATCCTCTTCGAGGCCGTCGATCAGGCGCGTAACGGTGGCCAGGTCGCGCCGCAACAACACTGCGAGCTGTTCGATCGTGCGGCCCGGCTCGCCCGCTTCCCGCGCATCGGCGAGACCCGCGAGCAGTTCGAGCGCGTCGAGCAGATCGCTGCCCGGAAAGCGCGGCTTGTCGAAGCGCCCGGTGCGGATTTCGGGCAGCGCCGAGGTGATCATTGCGCCCACCAGCGTGATGAACCAGCTCAGATACATCCACAGCAGGAACATCGGCGCGGCCGCGAAGGCACCATAAACCGCCGTATAAGTCGGAATGCGCCGCACGTAGTAGCCAAAGCCGCGCTTGGCCGCCTCGAATGCGATCGCCGCGGCGATGCCGCCCACCAGAGCGTCGCGCCACTGCACCCGGCAGTTCGGCAGATACACATAGAGCATCGTGAACGCGAGCGCCGTCAGCGGCAGCGAGGCGCCGATCAGCATCCAGTCGAGAATGCCCGAGACATGCTGCTCGGTCGCGATCACGGCCGAGCGCGTGAACACGTACGAGGAGATCGACAGGCTCACGCCGATCAGGATCGGCCCGAGCGTGAGGATGGCCCAGTAGACGAGCACGCGCTGCGCGAACGGGCGCGCCTTGCGCACGCGCCAGATCAGGTTGAAGGCCGACTCCACGGTCATCATCGTCATGACCGACGTGACGAAGAGCACGATCATGCCCATCGTCGTGAGGCCCTTGGCCTTCGAGGCGAACTGGTTCAGGTACTTGAAGATCTGGCTGTTGATCTGCGCCGGCATCAGGTGGTCGGCGAGAAAGGCCTGCAGCGAATTCTGGAACGAAGCGAAGATCGGGAACGCGGTAAAGAGCGCGAATGCGACCGTGGCGAGCGGTACGAGCGAGAGCAGCGTGGTGAACGTGAGGCTGCCCGCGACCTGCGGAATGCGATCTTCGCGGCTGCGCCGCGCCGCGAAGCGCGCGAGCCGCTTCACGATGTCCAGATCGATCTTCACCCTCGACAGCACATCCATTGGCCTGCTTTCCTCGCCACCGTGAACACCTTGATTGCCGCGCTTTCGCTCTCTTGACGCCGCGTTTTGCCGCCGATTCCGCGCGCACGCAGTGTACCTATTTGCCGATGATTTGCACGTGACATGCGCGTCGCTCGCCGGTGCCCCGCTGCGGCGGCAGACCCAACCCCTATAATATCCCGTCCACCGACGAGGCCCGATGAAACCGATTCTTGTGCTCTATTACAGCCGGCATGGCGCAACGCGCGAACTCGCGCGCGCCATCGCCCAGGGTATCGACAGTGTTCCCGGCGCCGAAGCGCGCGTGCGCACGGTGCCGCCCGTCTCGACGGTCTGCGAGGCCACCGCGCCCGACATCCCCTCCGACGGCCCGCCCTACGTCGAGTTGCGCGACCTCGAAGAATGCGCGGGTCTCGCGCTCGGCTCGCCCACGCGCTTTGGCAACATGGCCGCGCCGCTCAAGTACTTTCTCGACGGCACCACGCCGCAGTGGCTGTCGGGTGCGCTCGCGGGCAAGCCCGCTTGCGTGTTCACGTCGACGGGCAGCCTGCACGGCGGCCAGGAGAGCACGCTGCTCTCGATGATGCTGCCGCTGCTTCATCACGGCATGCTGCTCGTGGGCATCCCCTACACGGAAAGCGCGCTCACGACCACGCAGGGCGGCGGCTCGCCCTACGGCGCCTCGCATCACGCGCGCCAGGACGCGCGCGGCCACGGTTTGAGCGCCGATGAAAAGACGCTCGCGAGCGCGCTGGGCGTGCGCCTTGCGCGCGCGGCGCTCGCACTCGCTGGCACCGAGCAAGGCCAGCGGCTGTGAACACCCGCGTGAACGAGGTCACCGAGCCCATCGTCCAGCGTCGCGGCGCCGCGCTCGGCGCTTTTGCGATGCTCGCCGCGCTCACGCTGCTGTGCATCGCGTGGGAGTGGCGGCTCGCACCGCTGCGCCCCGGCGGCAGCGCGCTCGTGCTCAAGGCCGTGCCGCTCGCCATCGCCCTGCCCGGCGTCCTGCGACGCAGGCTCTACACGCTGCAATGGGCGGCGATGCTCGTGCTGCTCTACTTCGCGGAAGGCATCGTGCGCGGCATGACCGACCCCGCGCCCGGCAACCGGCTCGGCTGGATGGAAGTCGCGCTGGCTCTCGGCTTCTTCGCGTGTGCGCTGGCCTATGTCGCGCCGTACAAGCGCGCTGCAAAGCGTGCCGCGAAGGCCGCGAAGCCCGCGAAACCCGAGTCCACCTAAGCGACTCCCTCCACGCCGCAACCGCCTTGTCCACGAGCGCTGCGTGAAGGCTATCACCGTGTCAAACTAGCCATTTGAGCCTCGCGACTTCATGACAATCGCGCCGCGAGCCGGCCCAGCCCAGGCGCGAATATCCGAGACACCATGACCGACTCCACCCCGACCGCCTGCCAAGCCTTTCTCGACGCCTGCGCCGCCGCCATCGGCGCGCAATACGTGCTGACCGACGCCCACGACTCCGCGCCCTACCTCGCCGACTGGCGCCGCCGCTACCAGGGCGCGGCCTGCGCCGTGCTCTGCCCGGCCGATGCGCAGGAAGTCGCCACCGTCGTGAAGCTCGCGCACGAGCATCGCGTGGCGCTCGTGCCGCAAGGCGGCAACACGGGCCTCGCGGGCGGCGCGACGCCGGACGCGACCGGCAAGCAGGCCGTGCTGAGCCTGCGCCGCCTGAACCGCGTGCGCGAAATCGATCCGCACAACAACACGATCACCGTCGAAGCCGGAGTGATCCTCGCCGAAGTGCAGGCACGCGCAAAAGATGCGGGCCGCCTCTTCCCGCTTTCGCTCGCGGCCGAAGGCAGCTGCACGATCGGCGGCAATCTCTCGACCAACGCGGGCGGTACCGGCGTGCTGCGCTATGGCAACACACGCGAGCTGTGTCTCGGCCTCGAAGTCGTCACGCCGCAAGGCGAGGTCTGGGACGGCCTGCGCGGGCTGCGCAAGGACAACACCGGCTACGATCTGCGCGACCTCTTCATTGGCGCGGAAGGCACGCTCGGCATCATCACCGCCGCCGTGATGAAGCTGCATCCGCTGCCGGCCGCGCGCGTCACCGCGCTCGCCGCCCTCGGCTCGGCGCATGCGGCGCTCGACTTCCTCGCGCTCGCGCAGCGCTACGCCGGGCCGCTGCTCACGGGCTTCGAGCTGATGTCGGACTTCTGCATGGCGCTCGTCGGCCGTCATTTCCCGCAACTGCGTTATCCGTTCGCGGAGCGTCACGCGCAGGTCGTGCTGCTCGAACTGTCGGACAACGAAAGCGAAGAACACGCGCGCGCCCTCTTCGAGCGGCTCATGGAAGAAGCGCTCGAGCAAGGTCTCGTGGAAGACGCCGTGGTCGCGGAAAGCCTCGCGCAGTCGCAGGCGTTCTGGAATATCCGCGAGCACATTCCGCTCGCGCAGGCGCAGGAAGGGTTGAACATCAAGCACGATATCGGCGTGCCGATCTCGCGCATTGGTCATTTCATCGAGGAAACCGACGCCGAAATCGCCCGCGCGGTGCCCGGCGCGCGCATGGTCACCTTCGGTCATCTCGGCGACGGCAATCTGCACTACAACGTGCAGGCGCCCGAAGGCGGCGACCCGAAGCGCTTCCTCGCCGACAACGAGAAGACGCTGAACCGCATCGTCTACGACAGCGTGGATCGCCATCGCGGCACGATCAGTGCGGAACACGGCCTCGGGCAGTTGAAGATCGACGAGAACATGCACTACAAGAGCGAGATCGAACTCGCGCTGATGCGCGCGATCAAGACCGCGCTCGATCCGCTGAACCTGATGAATCCGGGGAAAGTGCTGCGCTGAACGCGCAGGACGCAAGGAGCCGACATCGTGTTGAAGATCCGCGTGCTGTCCGACCTGCATCTGGAAAACGACGAGCCCGACACGATCCCGCACGCGCAGGCCGATCTCGTCGTGCTCGCGGGCGACATCCACAATCACGGGCTGGGCTTGCGCTGGGCGGCGGAAACGTTCGATCCGCAGGTGCCGGTGGTGTACGTGCCCGGCAATCACGAGTACTACGACGGCGACCTCGGCGCGCTGGAAACGGCGATGCGTGATGCCGCTTCCACGCTCGACAACGTGCACTTTCTCAACGACGGCGTGTACGTCGATCCGGCGGGCCGCTTTCGCGTGCTCGGCACGACGCTATGGGCGGACTTCGCACTCTTCGGCGCCGACGAGGCCGCGCGTGAGGCCTCCATCGCAGCGGCGATGCGCGTGATGCTGGACTTTCGCGGACTGATCCAGGTGTCCTGGCCGGACAGCCCGCAAGCGCTCGCCCGCGACTTCACGCCGGCCGACTCGCTCGCACTCCACGCGCGTTCGCGCGCATGGCTCGAAGCGGAACTGGCGAAGCCCTTCGCGGGCGAGACGATCGTCGTCACGCACCACGCCCCGCACAAAGGGAGTCTGGCGCCGCGCTACGCGGAGGATCGGGTATCGGCGGGATTCGTGAGCGATCTCGACGCGCTCGTGCGTGCGCCGGTCGCGCTATGGATACATGGCCACACGCATACGTGCTTCGACTACACGGTCAACGGCACGCGCGTGGTGTGCAATCCGCGCGGCTATCGCGACCGCCGCACGGGGCAGCCGGAGAATCCGGCCTTTGCGTGGGACAAGGTGGTGGAAATCTAGCGAGGCAAACGTGCCCGAAGCTTTAGCGCAGGCGTGCGTCGTCGCGGCGCACGCGCAGCGTCACGGGCTGCAGCTGCGCGCGGCGCATGCGCAGCAGATCGCGCGATGCCGCGATGCCGATCAGGCCCATCATCACGGCGATGCCGATCATCAGATGCGTATCCATTCGAGTTCCCGGTATTGGCAAGAAGAGGGTTGCGTAAAACAGTCCCGCTACCTTACCAAGCCGCCGCGCCGCCGGGCGTAAGGAAGTGTTGCCATCTGCGCAAGCTGTAACAGGCTGTCACAGCCCGCCCGCGCGCACCTGTTGATCGGCTGCGAGCGCAACGGGCTCAGGTGCGCGCGAACTGGCGCAGCTCGTTCTGATCCCGCGCGAGCGTCGCAGGCATGCTCTCGCGCAGCAGTTCGACCCATGTGCGGATCTTCGCGTCGAGATACTGGCGCGAAGGGTACACCGCAAAGACGTTCATCTCCTGCGACTTGTACTCCGGCAGAATCCATTGCAGCTCGCCGCTGCGCAGACCGCTGATCGCCGAATAGATCGGCAGCAGGCCCACGCCCATGCCCTCGCGCACGGCCACCGCCATCGCCTCCGCTACGTTCACCTGGAAGGTCGCCGGGCCGAGGTCGATCGTGGTCTCGCCTGCGGGGCCCGTGAACTGCCACTGCGAGGTCGGGAACACGGGCGTCACCATCTGCAGGCAGGTGTGGTTCGCGAGATCGGCGGGCTTTTGCGGCACGCCGCGCTTTTCCAGATACGCCGGCGAGGCGACCGCGATGCTGCACGCACTCGCGAGCCGCTGCGAGACGAAACCGGAATCCGGCAGATCGGTCGCGACCACGAGGGCCACGTCATAGCCCTCGTCGAGCAGGTCCGGCATGCGCTGGGCGAGCGTGAGTTCCACGTGCACGTCCGGATAGAGCTTCTGATACTGCCCCACCGCCGGCACCACATAGTGCTGGCCGAAGCTCGTCATCGCGTGGACCTTGAGCTTGCCCGAGGGGCGCGCATGCGCGTCGCCGGCTTCCGCTTCGGCCTGATCGACGTAGGCGAGGATCTGCTCGCAGCGCTGCAGGTAGCGCTCGCCCGCCTCGGTGAGCGCGATGCGGCGCGTCGTGCGGTTCAGGAGGCGCGTGCGCAGGTGCGCCTCCAGGTCGGAGACCGCGCGCGAAGCGTAAGCCGTGGTCGTGTTCAGGTATTGCGCCGCGCCCGTGAAGCTGCCCGCCTCCACCACCCGGACGAATACACGCATGTTTTGAAGCGTATCCATACCAATCCTCTATCTGACACACGAATTGTTTCATATTTCGTAAGATCGATTGTCTCACGTTTCGTAAAAATGCCTTGCATCCTTACCGGTTATTCATCAATCGCGCAAAAAATATAATGACGCACAGTGA
This sequence comes from Paraburkholderia sp. EG286B, assembly GCF_040965655.1. Taxonomy (NCBI): domain Bacteria; kingdom Pseudomonadati; phylum Pseudomonadota; class Betaproteobacteria; order Burkholderiales; family Burkholderiaceae; genus Paraburkholderia; species Paraburkholderia sp. EG286B. The sequence goes on from NZ_JBFRCF010000002.1 coordinate 553,430, forward strand.
TTCATAGTCAAGATAAGGAGTAAATCGTGCAGTCTCCGGTACCGAAAGGACTAGCCGCACTCACGGTTCTTACGTTCTCGTTGATAATCGCGGGCTGCGCCAGTACCGGGGGCATCGCACCGCAAGCGAAGCAGGCCGAAGCCGCGCAACTCGACGCCGGCTCGGCGATCCGCGCAGCCGACACCGACGCCGGCTGGCCCGCCAGCGACTGGTGGCGCGGCTATAACGACCCTCAACTGAACGCCTGGATCGAAGCCTCCGTGGCCGGCAACCCCTCGCTTGCCGCCGCCCAGGCGCGAGTGCGCGAAGCGCGCTCGATGGTGGGCGTGGCCCAGGCCGGGCTCCTGCCGCAAATCAACGGCAGCATGTCCATCCAGCGCCAGCAATGGTCCGACAACGTCTACTACGGGCCGGGCCCGCTCGCGGGCGCGAACACGTGGAACAACACGGCCACGCTCGGCCTGTCGTATCACCTCGACCTCTGGGGCCAGGACAAGAACAACGCCGAGCGCGCGCTCGACGTGGCCCACGCCACCGCCGCCGACGCGCGCGCGGCGCAGCTCGAACTCGAAGTCAACGTCACGCGCACCTACATCGAGTTGTCGATGAACTACGCGCTGCTCGACATTGCGAAGCAAACGCTCGCCCAGCAGCAGCGCATTCTCACGCTCGCGCAAAAGCGCCTGGCGGGCGGCATCGGCACCCAGCTCGAAGTGAGCCAGGCGCAAACGCCGCTGCCCGAGTACGAGCGCCAGATCGACGCGCTCGAAGAATCCATCGCACTCGGCAAGAACCAGCTCGCAGCGCTCGCGGGCAAGGGCCCGGGTGCCGGTGAAGCGATCGAGCGCCCTGCGCTTTCGCTCGCCGCGCCCGCGGGCCTGCCCTCGGCGTTGCCCGCCCAGTTGATCGGCTATCGCCCCGACGTGGTCGCGGCGCGCTGGCTCGTCGCCGCGCAGGCGCGCGGCATCGACGTCGCGAAGGCCGACTTCTATCCGAACGTGAACCTGCTCGTCTCGATGGGCGGCTACGCGGCGGCCGGCCCGCTGTTCCAGTTCCTCAAGTCGATGAGCGGCAGCTATGCGGCAGGCCCCGCGTTCTCGCTGCCGATCTTCGACGGCGGACGCCTGCGCGCGCAGCTCGGCGCGCAGTCCGCCGCATACGACATCGCGGTCGATCAGTACAACCAGACGATCGTCACCGCGCTCAAGGAAATCGCCGATCAGGTGGTGCGCATGCGCTCGCTCGCGACGCAGGAAGACGACGCGCACCGCTCTGTCACGGCCGCGCAGCGCAACTACGATCTCGCGCAGGAAGGCTTCCGCCGCGGCCTGACCGACTATGTGAACGTGCTGATTGCGCAAACGCAGCTGCTGCGCGCGCAGGAAGGCGTCGCGCACATCCAGGCCGAGCGGCTCGCCGCGCACGCCACGCTCGTTGCGGCGCTGGGCGGCGGCATGATCGACGCATCGAGCGATGCCGCCGCGAAGGGCCCGACAGACGCCGAGCAACTCCCGGCGCATGGCAAGAAGACGCGCGACGTGCCGCTCATGCCCGCGGCGCTGCTCGCGCCGCGCGGCTCGCATGCGTCGTCCGGACCCGACGCCGCCGATGCGAGCGCATCGGGCAACGCCGGCGCAACCGGCGCGGCGCACTGAGGCAGCCGACGATGCAAGCGTCCACCTCCTCACCCTCGCAGCCGGGCGGCCAAAGCCTCTACGCCGCGCTCGCCGACTGGGCGCGGACCGACGGCCTCGTCTGGATCTATCTCCTCAAGGCAATCGCCGCTGCGCTGCTTGCGCTCGGCGTCGCCATGAAGCTCGATCTGCCGCAGCCGCGCACGGCCATGACCACTGTGTTCATCGTGATGCAGCCGCAAAGCGGTCCCGTGTTCGCCAAGAGCTTCTACCGGTTGTGCGGCACGCTCGTGGGCCTCGTCGTGATGCTCGCGCTGATCGGCCTGTTCGCACAGCAGCCGGAGCTCTTCATCGTCTCGACGGCGCTATGGGTCGGCCTGTGCACCGCGGGCGCCGCGCGCAACCGCAACTTCCGTTCGTACGGCTTCGTGCTCGCGGGCTATACGGCGGCGCTGATCGGCATTCCGGCCTCGCAGCATCCCGACGGCGCGTTCATGTCGGCGATGACACGCGTGGGCGAGATCTCGATCGGCATCCTTTGCTCGGGCTTCGTCAGCGCCGTGGTGTTTCCGCAGTTTACGGGCGAGCTGCTGCGCTCGAGCGTGCGGCGCCGTTTCTCGTCGTTCGTCGACTACGTTTCGGCGGCGCTGGCCGGACGTATCGATCGTTCGCACATCGAAGCGAGCCATGCGCGCTTCGTCGCCGACGTCGTGGGCTTCGAAGCGAGCCGCAGCACGGCCGTGTTCGAGTCGCCCGACGCACGCATGCGCTCGGGGCGCCTCGCGCGTCTGAACACCGAGTTCATGACGGTCTCCACGCGCTTTCACGCGCTGCATCAGTTGATGAACCGCCTGCGCGCCGATGGCTCCGCGGCCACCGTCGCTGCGCTCGAACCGTACTTCCGCGAAATCGCTCCGCTGTTCGCCAAAGCGGGCGAGCCGGTGCTCACGGCCGCCGACGCGACGCACGTCTCGAAGCAGCTCGACGACTACCGCTTGGCGTTGCCAAAGCGCGTGCGCGCCACGCGCGCCGAACTCGAAGCACAAGGCGATGCGCGCCTGCTCGACTTCGACACCGCCACGGAACTGTTCTACCGCTTCGTGCACGAGATGACCGAGTACACGGCCACCTATGCGTCGCTCGCCGTCGACACGCACGCGCGCGAAAAGTGGATCGCACGCTACGTGCCGAAGACGAACCTGATCGCGGCGGGCGTGGCGGGCCTGCGCGCTGCGATCGTGATGTCGCTGCTTGGCGCGTTCTGGATCGCCACCGCATGGCCGAGTGGCACGAACCTCGTGCTCAATGCCGCCGCGACCTGCGCGCTCGCCTCGTCCGCGCCGCAGCCCTCGCGCATGGCGACGCAGATGGCGCTCGGCACCGTGTTCGCGTCGATCGTCGGCATGATTCTCACGTTCGGCGTGTTTCCGCATATCGACGGCTTCGTCATGCTGTGCGTCGCGCTCGCCCCCGCGCTCGCGTTCGGCGTGTTCCTCACGACGCGTCCGAAGTACGCGGGCTGCGGCGTGGGCTACTGCATCTTCCTGTGCTTTCTCGCGGGGCCGGACAACGTCGTGCAGTACAACCCGAGCAGCTATATGAACGACGCGCTCGCGCTGATCGCGTCGATGGCGGTTTCGGCGCTGGCGTTCGCCGTGCTCCTGCCGCCTTCCACGCCGTGGCTGCGCCGGCGTCTGCTCGACGACCTGCGCGGCGGCGCCGTGCACGCGTGCCGCGCGCGCCTGAAAGGACTGCGCAACCGCTTCGAGAGCGGCGCGCGCGACCTGATGTTCCAGCTCTCGGCGATCGCCGGCAACGACGACGCGCAACGCCGCGACACGATGCGCTGGCTCTTCTCGACGCTCGAAGTGGGCAACGCCGCGCTCGATCTGCGCCACGAGCTGGCCGCGCTGCCCGCGCATCCGCAGTACGCGCGGGGAACGGCGTGGCGCGTGGCGATCGCCGCGACGCTCAAAGCCGTGAGCGCGCTGTTCGATCGCCCGGGCGAGGCGCGCTACCGCGACGCGCTCGCGGCAACGGCGCGTGCCATCGACGCAAGCCAGACCGTGCTGCAGGGCATGTGGAAGCCCGCTGCAACGAGCGCTGCCGAGCGTGGCGACATGCCGCCGCGTGAAGAGCGCCACCAGTTGCAGCGCATCCAGAGCCATCTGCACTTCATCCGCACCGCGCTCATCGACCCGCAATCGCCGCTCGCGGCGTATGCGGGCAACGAAGGCGCGAATCCTGGCGCGAGCCAAGGAGCCAACCATGCCTCGTGACGTCGCGTTTCTCGACGCCTATATCCCGGCGATCGTGCTGCTCTTCATTCTGGGCGCGGCGATCACCTGGGTGCTCGATTCCGTACTGGCCCGAACCGGCCTCTACCGGGTCGTGTGGCACCCGTCCCTCTTTCGCGTGAGCCTGCTCGTGGTCGTGTGCTGCCTGCTCGGTCTCGCGGTCTATCACTAAATGCGTCGCTGCATGCATCGCTGAACGAATCAACCGAATCATGACAATCCGCAACCTCATTGGCTTTATCGCGACGGCCATCATCTTCGTCGTCGCCATTCTGGTCGGGCGCGTCCTGTGGGTTCACTACATGGACGAGCCGTGGACCCGCGACGGCCGCGTGCGCGCCGAAGTGGTGAACATCGCCCCCGACGTCTCGGGCGCCGTGGTCGAGCTGCCCGTGAAGGACAACCAGTTCGTGCACAAGGGCGACCTGCTCATGCAGATCGATCCGTCGCACTATCAGATCGCCGTGGAGCAGGCCGAGGCCGCCGTCGCCGCGCGCAAGGCCGAGCTGACGATGCGCCAGGACGACGCGCGCCGCCGCGCCGACATGGACAGCGAAGTGGTCTCGGCCGAAAACCGCGAAAACGCCTCGCATACGGCGAACTCGGCACAGGCGCAGTACCAGCAGGCTATCGCCGCGCTCGACGCCGCCAAGCTCAACCTCGAGCGCACGCGCGTGGTCTCGCCGGTGGACGGCTACATCACGAACCTGCAGGTGTTCCAGGGCGACTATGCGATCTCGGGCCAGGCCAAGCTTGCCGTGGTGGACAGTCATTCGTTCTGGGTCTACGGCTACTTCGAGGAAACCAAGCTGCCGCACGTGAAGGTGGGCAACAAGGCCGACATCAAGCTGATGAGCGGCGGCACGCTCCAGGGCCACGTCGAGAGCATCTCGCGCGGCATCTACGACCGCGACAATCCGCAAAGCCGCGAACTGCTCGCCGACGTCAACCCGACCTTCAACTGGGTGCGTCTCGCGCAGCGCGTACCGGTACGCATCCACATCGACAAGGTGCCGGACGACATGGTCCTCGCCGCGGGCACGACCTGCACAGTGGTCGTCAAACCGGGCACGTGATGGAGCCGTGACGGCGCGTACTGCCAGCCGGGCTACGCAAAAGCGCACGCGAACAGGGAACGCCAGTTTGGGGTTCCCTTTTTTGTTGCTGTGCGCACACGGAGTGTTAGCGATGCCCGCACAGTGCGCCGACAGCGAATCGATGAGCATTGCAAAACATTGCCTTTATCACGTTAAAGCCTATCTCGATTGATACACATCAACGGAAGTTGGTCGGATTACTCGGATTATTCCTATTCCCCACTCTTCCAATTAGCCATCAACGTGATCCTTCGCCTTCACCGTCCTCACGAAATCGGCGCCATACCGCGGACGACGCGCGACGACGGCGCGGTGCGGGCCTTCGCGCGCCGCGCACTGGCCGGGCTCGCGAAGCGCCAGGCCCTCGCGCCGCAGCGGGTGGTCGTGCTCGGCCTCGGCAATGTTCAATGGGGCGATGCGGGCGTAGGCGTGCTCGCGCTCGAGCGCCTGAAGGCGACCTGGCAATGCCCCGCGCAGGTCGAGCTCGTGGAAGGCGGCACGCGCGGCCGCGCACTCCTGCCCGTCGTCGAATCCACGCAGCGTTTGCTCGTATTCAGCGCCATCGATTTCGGCCTCGAGCCGGGCGCGCTGCGCGTACTCACCGGCGATGCGGCCGCCGAACACCTCTACACGCGCCGTCCGAGCCGGCCCGGCATGGGCTTCGCCGCCGCGCTCGCCTGCGCGCAACTGAGCGGCCGCTCGCCGCGCGAGATCGTGCTGATCGGCGTGCAGCCACAAGGCAGCGACTGTTACGGCGCGGGCATGTCGAGCACGGTGCGCGCGCAGCTCGATGCGACTGTCGATGCCGCCCGGCTCTGGCTGCGCCGCTGGCGCGTCTCGAGCATCCCGAAATCGGCGGCTGAACGCGCGCAGGGGTTGCGCGGGCCTTCCACGCGCCCGGCGGGCGCGCCGCATGCGCCCGTATGAGGAAGTCGGCGAGGAAATCCGCGGGAGAACCCGCGTTGCCCGCGCGCATTGCACTGCACTATCCTGAAAAACTGCGCCAGATCCGGCCAACGGCTGCACCATCAGCACGGGAGGAAGGTAGTCATGCGTTACCGCGATTTTCACCGCGAGTCGGTGGCGAACCCCGACGACTTCTGGCGCCGCGAGGCCGGGCGCATTCATTGGGACACGCCGTTCGACCAGGTGCTCGACCGCTCGAACCCGCCGTTCGCGCGCTGGTTCCGCGGCGGCCGCACGAACCTGTGCTTCAACGCCGTGGACCGTCACCTCCCGTCGCGCGCGCAGCAGAACGCGCTCGTCTACGTCTCGACCGAGACCGGCATCGAGCGCCGCTACACCTATGCCGACCTGCACGCCGAAGTGAACCGCATGGCCGCCGTGATGCGCACGCTCGGCGTCGCGCGCGGCGAGCGCGTGCTGATCTATCTGCCGATGATTCCCGAAGCCGTGTTCGCCATGCTCGCCTGCGCGCGCCTCGGCGCGATCCACTCGGTGGTGTTCGGCGGATTCGCCGCGCCGAGCCTCGCCGCGCGCATCGACGACGCGAAACCCGTGCTGCTCGTGACCGCCGACGCCGGCGCGCGTGGCGGCAAGGTGATCGACTACACGCCGCTCGTGGACGAAGCCATGGCGCGCGCCGAATACGCGCCGCCCAAGGTGCTGCTGATCGACCGCCAGCTCGCGCCCGAGCGGCTGAACGCGCCGTATCTCGTCGACTACGAGCCGCTGCGCGAGCAGCATTACGACGTGCAGATTCCCTGCGAATGGCTCGAATCGAACGAGCCTTCGTACATCCTCTACACCTCGGGCACAACGGGCAAACCCAAGGGCGTGCAGCGCGACGTAGGCGGCTACGCGGTGGCGCTCGCGGCATCGATGGAATACATCTTCGAGGGACGCGCCGGCGACACCATGTTCACGGCGTCGGACATCGGCTGGGTGGTGGGTCACAGCTACATCATCTATGCGCCGCTGCTCGCGGGCATGACCACGGTGATGTACGAAGGCACGCCGGTGCGCCCCGACGGCGGCATCTGGTGGCGCCTCGTCGAGCAGCACCGCATCAACCTGATGTTCACGGCGCCGACGGCCATACGCGTGCTCAAGAAGCAGGACCCGGCGCTGCTGCACTGCGCCGATCTGTCGAGCCTGCGCACGCTCTTTCTCGCGGGCGAACCGCTCGACGAGCCCACGGCCGCATGGATCTCCGATGCACTCGGCAAACCCGTCGTCGACAACTACTGGCAGACCGAGACCGGCTGGCCGATGCTGGCGATCCAGCGCGGCGTCGATCCGCTGCCGCAAAAGCTCGGCTCGCCGGGCGTGCCCTGCTACGGCTACGACCTCGTGCTGCGCAACGAACATACGGGCGAGCCCTGCGCGCAGGGCGAGAAAGGCGTGATCACGCTCAGCTACCCGTTGCCGCCCGGCTGCATGCAGACCGTGTGGGGCGACGACGCGCGCTTCGTGAAAACGTACTGGGACAGCGTGCCCGGCCAGCAGGTGTATTCGACCTTCGACTGGGGCGTGCAGGACAGCGACGGCTACGTGACGATCCTCGGCCGCACCGACGACGTGATCAACGTGGCCGGCCATCGTCTCGGCACGCGAGAGATCGAAGAGGCGATCTCGTCGCATGCGGCAGTCGCGGAAGTGGCCGTGGTGGGTGTGAACGACGCGGTGAAGGGTCAGGCAGCGCTGGCGTTCGTCGTGCTGCGCGACGCGAATGCGGCCGCCAGTCCCGCCGATGCACAGAAGCTCGCGGCTTCGCTCGCCGCGACGGTGGACCGCCAGCTCGGCGCGATCGGCCGGCCCGCGCGCGTGCACTTCGTGCCGATGCTGCCCAAGACGCGCTCCGGCAAGCTGCTGCGCCGCGCGATTGCGGCGCTCGCCGAAGGGCGCGACCCGGGCGACCTGCCGACCATCGAGGATGCCTCGGCGCTGCAGTCGATTCGCGAGGCGGTCAGCGCAGGCGACAGCTGAGGCCTGCGCGTACGCCCGCTCAGCGTGCGAGCGGGCGGTAGGCGGCCAGGAAGCGCTTGAGGATGCCTGTCGAGTACGTGCCCGCGATATCGGTGAGGAAGCTCGAGAACGAGGTGCTCGCGTGCTCGTCGGCGGTATCGGAAATCGTGCGCACGATCGCGCACGGCACGTCGTACTCGTGGCAGACCTGGGCGATCGCGGCGCCTTCCATCTCGACGGCGAGCGCGTCGGGCAACAGCGCGCGCAGCGCGTCCACGGCCGCCGCGCTCGCCACGAACTGATCGCCGCTGATCACGAGTCCGCGATGCACCTGCGGCAGCGCGGTCTCCAGGCGCGGCAGCGCGGCCTTGAAGCGCGCCGTCAACTCCGGCCCCTCCTCGGCGATGAAACGCTCGCAGGCGGCGGCGAGCGCCTGCGCCAGCACATGATCGGCATCGAAACGCGAGCGCGCGAGCAGCGGGATCTCGTGGCGCGGGAACAGCGGCTCCGCGTTCATGTCGTGCTGGAGCAGCGTTTCGCCCACCACCACGTCGCCCACGTGGACGCCCGAACCCACGCCGCCGGCGACACCCGTAAAGACGATCGCTTCCACGTCGAACGCATGAATCAGCGCGCTGGCCGTGGCGGCCGCCGCGACCTTGCCGACGCGCGCGAGCGTCACCACGCACGGCGCGCCGTGCACGGTGCCGAGGTGATAGTCACGCCGGCCGAACGTTCGGGTCACGACACCCGATTCGGCCTGCATGGCCGCGATCAGATCGCCGAGTTCCTGGGGCAGCGCGGCGAGTACGCCGAGCGGACGGGCGGTCGTGCCGCCCGCCTGGATCGAGAGGTTCATCTTCGAATGATTTCCGTCTGAGTCGTTTGAGGCTTGCGCGTGCTCACTCCACCGGCTGCAGCTTGGCCACCGCCAGCGCGAGCCATTTCTCGCCGTGACGCTTAAAGCGCACCTGCGCCTTGGCGTCGGTGCCGCTGCCTTCGAGCGCCGTGATCGTGCCCTCGCCGAACTTCGTGTGGAACACGCCCTGGCCCACACGGAAGCCCGTCTCGGCGGCGCGCTGCTTGTTGGCGAACGCGGGCGCCGGGCTCTTGTCGGCGATATAGGCGTCGCGCTCGCGACGGCCGCCTTCGCTGCCGCCACTGCCGCCGCCCGGACGCGCGAACCAGTCGCGGCCCCAGCCGGCGTTGTCGGAACGCCCGCCCCAGCGCGCGCCCGCCTCGACCTTGGGCGTGAGCCACTTGAGCGATTCCTGCGGCAGTTCGTCGAAAAAGCGCGAGCGCACGTTGTAGCGCGTCTGGCCGTGCAGCAAGCGGCTCTGCGCGAACGAGATATAGAGCCGCTCCTTCGCACGCGTGATCGCCACGTACATCAGGCGGCGCTCTTCTTCGAGGCCGTCGGCCTCCATCGCGCTGTTCTCGTGCGGGAACAAGCCCTCTTCGAGACCCGTGATGAAGACCGCCGTGAATTCGAGGCCCTTCGCCGCGTGCACCGTCATCAGCTGCACGGCGTCCTGGCCTGCCTGCGCCTGGTTGTCGCCGGCTTCGAGCGACGCATGCGAGAGGAAGCCCGCGAGCGGCGTCATGACGTCGGGGTTCTGCGCTGGGTCGGTGATCGTGGGCGCGTCGAGCACTTCGATCTCGCCGTCCTGCGAGACGATCTCGGGCACCGCGCTCGCGCCCGGGCGCAGCGGGATCGAGCGCGCGGGCGTGTCGAGGCCATAGCCCTCTTCGCTCACGAACGCCGTGGCCGCGGTCACGAGTTCCTGCAAGTTCTCGAGGCGGTCCTGGCCTTCACGCTCGTTCTGATAGAACTCGGCGAGACCGCTCATGCGCACGGTGTATTCGACCGTTTCCGGCAGGCTCATCTGCGCGGTCTCGGCGCGCATCTTCGCGACCAGACTGGCGAACGAACCCAGGCTCGAGCCCGCCTTGCCCGTGACGTACGGAATGGCCGCGGCCATTGAGCAGTTGTAGAGGCGCGCGGCATCCGCCAGCTGCTCGATCGAACGCGCGCCGATGCCGCGCGTGGGGAAATTCACGACGCGCGCGAACGCCGTGTCGTCGTTCGGATTGTCGATCAGACGCAGATACGCGAGCGCATGCTTCACTTCCTGACGCTCGAAGAAGCGCAAGCCGCCATACACCTTGTACGGTACGCCCGCGTTCACGAGCGTGTGCTCGATCGTGCGCGACTGCGCGTTGCTGCGATAGAGGATGGCGATCTCGTTGCGCGCCAGCCCCTGGTTGATGAGCGCGCGAATCTCCTCGACGATCCAGCCCGCTTCCTGCGAGTCGGTGGCCGCTTCGTACACGCGCACCGGCTCGCCGTGGCCCGCATCGGTGCGCAGGTTCTTGCCCAGACGCCGCGAGTTGTGCGCGATCAGGTAGTTGGCCGCATCGAGAATATGGCCGTGCGAACGGTAGTTCTGCTCCAGCTTGATCATGTGCTTCACGCGGAACTCGTTCTCGAAGTCGCGCATGTTGCCGACGTTCGCGCCGCGGAACGCGTAGATCGACTGGTCGTCGTCGCCCACCGCGAAGATCGCGTTGCCCGGCCCCGCGAGCAGCTTGAGCCACGCGTACTGGAGCTTGTTGGTGTCCTGGAACTCGTCCACCAGAATGTCGCGAAAGCGCCCCTGATAGTGCGCGCGCAGCGGCGGGTTGTACGCGAGCAGCTCGTAGCAGCGCAGCAGCAGCTCCGCGAAATCGACCACGCCTTCGCGCTGGCACTGCTGGTCGTACGCTTCGTAGAGTTCGACGAACTTGCGGTTGAAGTCGTCGCTCACGTCGACGTCCTTCGGACGCAGGCCCTGCTCCTTCGCGTTGTTGATGAAGTACTGCAGGTTCTTGGGCGGGTACTTCTCGTCGTCGACGTTCAGGCCCTTCATCAGACGCTTGATGGCCGAGAGCTGGTCCGCGGTGTCGAGGATCTGGAAGGTTTGCGGCAGGCCGGCGTCGCGGAAATGCGCGCGCAGCATGCGGTTGCACAGGCCGTGGAACGTGCCGATCCACATGCCGCGCGTGTCGATGGGCAGGAGCGCCTGGAGGCGCCCCATCATTTCGCGCGCGGCCTTGTTCGTGAAGGTCACGGCGAGGATGGTCGAGGGCGAGGCCATGCCCTGCTGGATCAGCCACGCAATACGCGTGATCAGCACGCGCGTCTTGCCGCTGCCGGCCCCGGCCAGGATGAGCGCCGGTTCGTTGGGCAACGTGACGGCGGCGAGTTGTTCGGGGTTCAGGTTCGCGAGCAGTTCGGGCATGGGCTGAAAAGGAGCGTGACCCCAGGGCGGGACCCCGGGGACGTGGCGCGCGGCACAGGCGCGCCGTCGTTGAATGGCAGACCGCCATTATAAGTGCGCACGCACGCTGCGGCTTGGGTGACCCAAGCGGCACGCCTCGCGCGCAGAACGCCCGCACGACGGCTCGCACCATGGCCCGCCCAGCGCACCAGCTCGGCTGGCGCGTCGGCTCCGGCAGGACTTCCCCTTATAATCGAACGTTTCCGCATCCTTTTTTCGGCAGATTCCACCCATGAGCGACAGCACGCTAGCGAAAAGCTTCGAGCCCCAGACGATCGAGGCCCACTGGGGCCCCGAATGGGAGCGTCGAGGCTACGCCGCCGCGACCTTCGAGCCCGGCCGCAACAACTTCTCGATCCAGTTGCCGCCGCCCAACGTCACCGGCACGCTGCACATGGGGCACGCGTTCAACCAGACGATCATGGACGGCCTCGCGCGCTACCACCGCATGCTCGGCGACAACACGCTGTGGGTGCCGGGCACGGACCACGCGGGCATCGCCACGCAGATCGTGGTCGAACGCCAGCTCGACGCGCAGAAGATCTCGCGCCACGACCTGGGCCGCGAAAAGTTCGTCGAGCGCGTGTGGGAATGGAAGCAGCAGTCGGGTTCGACCATCACGGGTCAGGTGCGGCGCCTGGGCGCCTCGATCGACTGGTCGCGCGAGTACTTCACGATGGACGACAAGATGTCGACCGCCGTGCGCGACGTGTTCGTGCGCCTCTATGAACAGGGCCTGATCTACCGCGGCAAGCGCCTCGTGAACTGGGACCCGGTGCTGGGCACCGCCGTTTCGGATCTCGAAGTCGTGAGCGAAGAGGAAAACGGCAACCTGTGGCACCTGCGCTATCCGCTCACGGACGGCTCGGGCCACCTCACGGTCGCGACCACGCGCCCGGAAACCATGCTCGGCGACACGGCCGTGATGGTCCACCCGGAAGACGAGCGCTACGCGCACCTGATCGGCAAGACCGTGAAGCTGCCGCTCGCGGACCGCGAGATCCCCATCATCGCCGACGAATACGTGGACCGCGAGTTCGGCACGGGCGTCGTGAAGGTCACGCCCGCGCACGACTTCAACGACTACCAGGTGGGCCTGCGCCACGGCCTGCCGATGATCGAGATCCTCACGCTCGACGCGAAGGTCAACGACAACGCCCCCGCCAAATACCGCGGCCTCGACCGCTTCGAGGCGCGCAAGCAGGTCGTGGCCGACTTTGAAGCACTCGGCCTGCTCGACTCGGTGCAGCCGCACAAGCTCATGGTGCCGCGCGGCGACCGCACGGGCGTCGTGATCGAGCCGATGCTCACGGACCAGTGGTTCGTCGCGATGACGAAGCCCGCGCCCGAAGGCACCTTCAACCCCGGCAAGTCGATCACCGAAACCTCGCTCGACGTGGTGCGCAGCGGCCAGATCAAGTTCGTGCCGGAAAACTGGACCACGACCTACTACCAGTGGCTCGAGAACATCCAGGACTGGTGCATCTCGCGCCAGCTCTGGTGGGGCCACCAGATCCCGGCGTGGTACGGCGAGAACGGCGAGATCTTCGTCGCGAAGAGCGAGGAAGAAGCACGCGCGCAGGCCGAAGCCAAGGGCTACACGGGCGCACTGAAGCGCGACGAAGACGTGCTCGACACGTGGTTCTCGTCGGCGCTCGTGCCGTTCTCGTCGCTCGGCTGGCCTGCAGAGACGCCTGAACTGAAGGCCTTCCTGCCCTCTTCCGTGCTGGTCACGGGCTTCGACATCATCTTCTTCTGGGTGGCGCGCATGGTCATGATGACCACGCACTTCACCGGCAAGGTGCCGTTCGACACGGTGTACGTGCACGGCCTCGTGCGCGACGCCGAAGGCCAGAAGATGTCGAAGAGCAAGGGCAACACGCTCGACCCGATCGATATCGTCGATGGCATCGACCTCGAAGCGCTGGTCGCCAAGCGCACCACCGGCCTCATGAATCCCAAGCAGGCCGCGACCATCGAAAAGAAGACGCGCAAGGAGTTCCCGGAGGGCATTCCCGCGTTCGGCACCGACGCGCTGCGCTTCACGATGGCTTCCATGGCCACGCTCGGCCGCAACGTGAACTTCGACCTCGCGCGCTGCGAAGGCTATCGCAACTTCTGCAACAAGCTCTGGAACGCCACGCGCTTCGTGCTGATGAACTGCGAAGGCCACGATTGCGGTTTCAGCAAGCCGGGCGCATGCCAGCCGGGCGATTGCGGCCCCGGTGGCTACACGGACTTCTCGCAGGCCGACCGCTGGATCGTCTCGCTCCTGCAACGCGTGGAAGCCGAAGTCGCGAAGGGCTTCGCGGACTATCGCTTCGACAACGTGGCCAACGCCATATACAAGTTCGTCTGGGACGAATACTGTGACTGGTATCTGGAACTGGCGAAGGTGCAGATCCAGACGGGTACGCCCGAGCAGCAGCGCGCCACGCGCCGCACGCTGCTGCGCGTGCTGGAAACGGTGCTGCGCCTCGCGCACCCGGTGATTCCGTTCATCACCGAAGCGCTGTGGCAGAAGGTGGCGTCGCTCACCGACGCGTACCCCGAGGGTGCCGCCGAAGGCGCAGCATCGATCATGGTGCAGCGTTACCCGGTCGCGGAAGCCAAAAAGATCGACGAAGCCGCGGAACAGTGGGCCGCCGACCTGAAGGCCGTGATCGACGCGTGCCGCAACCTGCGTGGCGAAATGGGCCTCTCGCCCGCCACGAAGGTGCCGCTGCTCGCCACGGGCAACGCCGGGCGCCTCGCGACGTTCGCGCCCTATGCGCAGGCGCTTGCAAAGCTTTCGGAGGTCCAGATCATCGCCGACGAAGCGACGCTCGACGCGGCCTCAGCAGGCGCGCCAGTTGCTATCGTAGGGACGGACAAGCTCGTGCTGAAGGTGGAGATCGACGTAGCCGCCGAACGCGAACGCCTGTCGAAGGAAATCGCCCGCCTCGGCAATGAGGTAACGAAGTGCAAGGCCAAGCTAGGAAACGAGAGTTTCGTAGCAAAAGCACCGCCCGCAGTCGTTGAGCAGGAGCAGAAAAGACTGGCAGAATACCAGGCAACGCTGGACAAGCTGACCGCACAACTCACGCGGTTGCCGGCCTGAGCGCCATATCGGCCAAAGGCTGTAACGCGTCGCGCCGCACCCGCGGCGTCACACGAGCACCAGGACAGGGACAAAAGACATGCTGAAAGTGACAAAAGCGGTATTCCCGGTAGCGGGCCTCGGCACGCGCTTCCTTCCGGCCACGAAAGCCAGCCCGAAGGAGATGCTGCCCGTGGTCGACAAGCCGCTCATCCAGTACGCGGTCGAAGAAGCCGTGGCTGCGGGCATCACCGAGATGATCTTCGTGACCGGGCGCAGCAAGCGCGCGATCGAGGACCATTTCGACAAGTCGTATGAGATCGAGGCCGAACTCGAAGCGCGCGGCAAAGCCAAGCTGCTCGAACTGGTGCGCAACATCAAGCCGAACAACGTCGACTGCTTCTACGTGCGTCAGCCCGAGGCGCTCGGCCTTGGCCACGCCGTGCTGTGCGCGGAAAAGCTCGTGGGCGACAACCCGTTCGCCGTGATCCTCGCGGACGACTTGCTCTACGGCACGCCGCCCGTCATGCAGCAGATGGTCGAGGTGTTCGACCACTACCATAGCTCGGTACTCGGCGTGGAAGAGATCCCGCCCTCGGAAACGCGCTCGTACGGCATTGTCGACGGCAAGGAGTGGGAAGACTCGATCGTCAAGCTCTCGGGCATCGTCGAGAAGCCGGCGCCGGAAGTCGCACCGTCGAACCTCGGCGTGGTCGGCCGCTACGTGCTCAAGCCGCGCATTTTCGAGCATCTGAAGTCGATCAAGCCGGGCGCGGGCGGCGAGCTGCAGCTCACCGACGCGATCCAGTCGCTGCTCGCCGACGAACAGGTGCTCGCCTACAAGTACCACGGCACGCGCTTCGACTGCGGCAGCAAGCTCGGCTACCTGAAGGCGACGGTGGAGTTCGCGCTGCGTCATCCGGAAGTCGGCGCGGATTTCGACGAGTATCTGCGTACGCGCAAGCCGGTGCTGGAAGGCTAAGGCGCCCCCGGTTGAGACCTTCCGCTGTGCGCAAATGAAAATGGCCCGCATTCTCATGCGGGCCATTTCTTATCTGCCGATGCGTTTAGCGCCGGCGCATCAGGAACACGAACGTCTTGTCCTGCTGCGAGCTTTCCACGATCTCGTTGCCGGTTTGCTTCGCGAAGGCGGCGAAATCGCGCTGCGAGCCGGGGTCGGTCGCGAGGACCTTGAGGATCTGGCCGCTTTCCATGTCGGCGAGCGCCTTCTTGGCGCGCAGGATCGGCAGCGGGCAGTTCAGCCCGCGCGCATCCACTTCCTTGTGAACCTGAATCTGCATCGGGGTTGGATCCTTCGGTGGCGCACCGTCACGGCGTGAGACGGCGCTGGCAATAGCGTCGATTTTACCGCAGCCACGCCAGCCCCCGCTTGCGTCCCGATCACGGCACGGCTGACAGCGTGACCGCCGCCCCCGTATGCAGCGATTCGCGCAGCGCCTGGCCGATGCGCGTGGCCTCCAGGGCGTCTTCGAGCGTCGCGCCGAGGCTCCCCTTCTGCGCGCCGCCCGCCTTGCGCGCCGCGACTTCCGCGACGAACGCCTGCGCTTCGATCAGGAACGCCTCTTCGAAGCGGTCGAAGAACGTGGGCGTGCAAACGCTGCGCACGCCCGTCGAATCGTAGACATCGACGCGATTCGCGCGCGGGATGCGGCCGATCGCCAGCGCGCCCGCCGTGCCGATCACCTCGCTCGACGTGTCGTTGCCGTGCGCCATCGTGCGCGAGGCGTAAAACATCGCGAGACGCCCGCCCTCGAACTCGCAGATCGCCACGCCGTTGTCCACGTCGCCCGATTCGCGCAGGCCTTCGTGCAGCGCGATCGCGCCCGCGGCGTACACCCGCGTGGCGCGCGGCTTGCCGAGCAGCCAGCGCGCGACGTCGATGTCGTGGACCGTGCAGTCGAGAAAAATGCCGCCCGAAGTCGGCGCAAAGCGCACGAAAAAGCCTTCGGGATCGTTGAGATCGCAGGTCTGCGAGCGCACCAGGAACGGCTTGCCGATCGCGCCCGCCTGCACTTTTGCGTAGGCATCCTGATAACTCGGATCGAAGCGGCGCATGAAGCCGATGGTGACCTGCCGGCCGGCATGACGACGCGACACATCGACCACCCGCTCGCATTCGGCCACGTCGAGCGAGAGCGGCTTCTCGCAGAACACGTGCTTGCCCGCTTCGAGCGCCTGCACGATCTGCTCGGCATGCAATGCCGAAGGCGTGACGAGCCACACCGCATCGACCGATTGATCGGCCAGCAGGTCGGCGTACTCGCCATACAGCCGCGCGGCGGGCAGCGCCTCGCGCGCCCACGCTAGATCCGCTTCGAGCGGACTGCACGCGGCCGCAAGCGTTGCACCCGGCACGCGATAGGCCAGGTTCTGCGCATGCCGCCGCCCCAACCGCCCAAGTCCCGCCACGCCCACGCGCAACGGCTGGGCACGATCGATTGCCTGCATCCTCGCTCTCCTCGCTTGATCTGCGCTTCTTTTGCGCTCGATCCGTTTCAGTCGCCCAGCGTCACCACCCGGCCCTCGCGCCACGACAGCGAGGCGGCTTCGGCCAGCTCCAGTGCCTTCAGGCCGTCGGCGACCGACGTGCGCACCGGCACGCCCTGCGTCACCGCTTCGTGAAAGTGCGCCATTTCGCGCGCGTAGGCCGCGCGATAGCGCTCGAGGAAGAACGCCTCCGGCACGTCCTGCGCGACGGCGGTCTTCGACCACGCCACCACTTCGGTCGGCTTCATGTTGCCCGCCTGCATCATGCCCTCGCTGCCGAGCACCTCGAAGCGCTGGTCGTAGCCATAGGCCGCGCGCCGCGCCGTGTTGATCTGGCAAAGGCGACCGCGCTTCGTGCGGATCGTCACGGCCGTCGAATCGATGTCGCCCGCATCGGCAATCGCCGGGTCGGACAGGCAGCTGCCCGTGGCGTGCACGCTCAGCGCCTCGTCGTCGAGAATCCAGCGGAAGATGTCGAAGTCGTGGATCAGCATGTCCTTGAAGATGCCGCCCGAGTGCTTGATGTACTCCACCGGCGGCGCGCCCGGATCGCGGCTCGTGACGATCAGCATTTCCGGCGTGCCGATCTCGCCTGCGTCGAGGCGCGTCTTGAGCGCGGCGAAGGTGGGATCGTAGCGGCGCTGAAAGCCGATCATGGCCACGACGCCCGCGCGCTGAACGGCTTCAGCACAGGCGCGTGCGCGCTCGATGGTCAGGTCGACGGGCTTTTCGCAGAAGATATGCTTGCCCGCGGCGGCCGACTTGAGGATCAGTTCGGCGTGCGTATCGGTGCTCGAGCAGATCACCGTGGCGCCGATCGAAGCGTCGCCGAACGCGGCGTCGACGTCCACGACCTGCGCGCCGTGCTGTGCGGCGAGCGCGGCGGCGGCTTCGCGATTGACATCGATCACGTACTTCAGACGCACGCCGGGCTGGCGCGCGAGATTGCCCGCGTGAATGCGGCCAATGCGCCCCGCGCCGAATACCGCCACATCCAGCGTTTGCGCTGCGCCGCTTGCTGCACTAGTCATCGTATCCTCCGGTGTCGGTCGATTCTTCCACGTTGAGTTCGAGCCGGTACGCAAGCGCAATGAAGAGCGCCTGGCACAGGCAGAAGGTGCTGGTGAGCGAGCGGAACGCGAACGCACTCCCCTCCTTCACATAAAGCTGGGCGTTCGCGTGGCGCGCGAGCGGCGAGAGCTGGCTGTCCGTGATGACAAGTGTTTTAGCGTGATGCTGCTGCGCCACGCGCAGGCAGTACTGCGTTTCTTTGCCATAGGGCGCGAAGCTGATGGCGATCACCACGTCGCCCTTCTTCACGCCGCGAATCTGTTCGTGATACATGCCGCCGAGCCCCGAGACGAGATGCACGCGTTTGCGCGTGTGCTGCAGGGCATAGACGATGTAGCTCGCCACCGGAAACGAGCGGCGCACGCCGATCACGTAGATGTTGTCCGCCTGCTCGAGCATCTTCACGGCCTCGTCGAACTGCGCGCCGTCGAGGCCGGCTTCGAGTTCGTCGAGCCCGCTGCGGCACGCGCCGATGAACTCGCGCGCCACGGCGCCGCCCATGTCCGGGCTCGCCTCGCCCTCCTTGGCGTCGATCAGCTGGCGAATGCGCTGCTGATAGCTCGTGGCCGAGGCGCCCTGCCCCGCATAGGCCTGGCGGAACACGGCCTGCAGGTCGGAGAAGCCCGAGAAGCCGAAGCGCTGCGCAAAGCGCACCACCGCCGAAGGATGCACGCCACAGCTCGCGGCAATGTCGCTCGTGCGGTCCATCATCACGCTCGCGCGGTGCTGCTCGATGTAGGTCGCGATGCTTTTCAGCTGACGCGGCAGCGCCTCGTAATCGTGCGCGATGCGCTGCATCAATTCGTCTACGCCCGCTACGGCGTCGGTTGTGTCATCCGCCATGATGGTTTTCCCCGGCTGGTTGCCGCACTGCCGCAAAGCCTTACCAGGCCTTGATTCCACGGCATGCCGACGGAGCCGATTATAGGCAGCGTGTCACACGAATGGAACAGATTTTCCATTTTTATTTGCAATGAAATTTTCGTTGCAAGTCGCGAGGCGATGTCCTACTCTTGTCGATGAGCGCGGCAGCTGATGCAGGTAACAAGCGGCATGTCAAAAGCGCGGCTGCGGCATTCACCCCAAGAACGAACGACAGACCGAGAAAGGTGGAGACAATGACTCAACGCAAGGGCAAGACCATGCTCCGGAGGTTGGCCGCAGTGCTCGCGCTGGCAGCGGGCCTGACAGGTGCGAGCGTGCTCAGCGCGCAAACGGCGCAAGCTGCCGACGCGCATTTCGTGCTGATCAGCCACGCGCCCGATTCCGACTCGTGGTGGAACACGATCAAGAACGCGATCAAGCAGGCCGACGAAGACTGGAACGTCGAGACCGACTACCGCAATCCACCCAACGGCGATATCGCCGACATGTCGCGCCTGATCGAACAGGCCGCCGCACGCAACTACGACGGCGTGATCGTCACGATCGCCGACTACGACGTGCTCAAGAGCTCCATCGGCAAGGTCACGCAAAAGAAGATTCCGCTCGTGACGATCAACTCGGGCACCGAGGAACAGAGCGAGAAGCTCGGCGCGATCATGCACGTGGGCCAGCCCGAATATGTGGCGGGTCACGCAGCCGGCGAAAAGGCCAAGGCCGCGGGCGTGAAGTCGTTCCTGTGCGTGAATCACTTCGCGACCAACGCCGTGTCGTTCGAACGCTGCCGCGGTTTTGCCGATGCGCTCGGCGTGGACTACAAGAGCTCGACGATCGACTCCGGCCAGGACCCGACCGAAATCCAGTCGAAGGTGAGCGCGTATCTGCGCAACCATCCGAACACGGGCGCGATCCTCACGCTCGGCCCGGTGCCGGCGGCCGCTACGCTCAAGGCGATCGACCAGATGGGCCTCGCGGGCAAGATCTACTTCTGCACGTTCGACTTCTCGGATGACATTGCCAAGGCGATCCGCGCGGGCACCATACAGTTCGCGATCGACCAGCAGCCGTACCTGCAGGGCTATATCCCCGTGGCCGTGCTCGCGATCGTGAAGAAAGAGCACACCACGGACCCGCAGAAGATCCGCCAGATCCTCGAAGCGAATCCGAAGTTCAAGCAGCGCCTCGAAACCTATGGCCTGCAGCCCTCGTACGGTCCGAAGAACATCCGCTCGGGTCCGGGCTTCATCACCAAGGACAACCTCGACAAGGTCGTGAAGTACGCAGGTCAGTATCGCTAAGCATTTTTCGTCAGCCACGCGCGGCGGTGGCTAGCATCTTCCGATGCCCATCGCCTCTCGCCAGCCTCGCCGCGCGCCATTCACCGTGTTGCTTCTACTGCAAGGCAGTGGCTTGCAGGGAATGCGCTCGGGCATTTGAGCCAAAGCAGACGTGAATGCGCCTGCCGCGGCCGATCGCCTTGCAGAGGACCAGCGTAAGGCGCTAAAGCACCAACTCTGGTCGATACAGGAGACATCATGGGTGTAGCCGGCAAACACTTCCCCTCGCACACTCCGGAAAGCGGCGCGCAAGACGCACCCACGCCGCAGCCAGGCGCCAGCGACGAACGCGTGCGCCGCGAATCGTGGTTCGGCCATCTGCTCGGGCGCCCCGAATTCGCCGCAATATCCGGCGCCGTGCTGGTCTTCGCCGTCTTTGCGATCGGCGCGGGCGGCTCGGGCATGTTCGATCTCGACGGCGTGATGAACTGGTCCCAGGTCGCCGCCTACCTCGGTATCCTGAGTGTCGGCGCGTGCCTGTTGATGATCGCCGGCGAGTTCGACCTCTCCATCGGCTCGATGATCGGCTTCGCCGGCATGATGGTGGCGATCCCCACGATGTACTTCCACTGGCCCATCGCGCTTTCCATTCTGTTCGCGTTCGTGGGCTGCACCGCGCTCGGCGCGCTCAACGGCTACCTCGTGATGCGCACGCGGCTGCCTTCGTTCATCGTCACGCTCGCGTTCCTCTTCATCCTGCGCGGCCTGACGCTTGCGCTCTCGATCATGTTCGCCGACCGCACGATCGTTTCGGGTGTGGGCGACGTGGCCAAGGCCGACTTCGTGACCAACCTGCTCTTTCACGGCACGGCGTTCAAGGGCCTGTTCGTGGCGCTCGCGCATATCGGCATCGGCAGGATGCTCGACAACGGCCAGCCGCTCGTACCGGGCGTGCCCAAGGTGATTCTCTGGTGGTTCGCGCTCGTCGCGATCGGCGCATTCGTGCTCGCCAAGACGCGCTACGGCAACTGGATTCTCGCCGTGGGCGGCGACGCCAACGCCGCGAAGAACGTGGGCGTGCCCGTGAAGCGCGTGAAGATCTCGCTGTTCATGCTCACCGCGTTCTGCTCGTGCCTGTTCGCCGTGCTGCAGGTGTGCGACATCGGTTCGGCCGCCGCCGACCGTGGCCTGCAGAAAGAATTCGAAGCGATCATCGCCGCGGTGATCGGCGGCACGCTGCTCACGGGCGGCTATGGCTCGGTGATCGGCGCGGCATTCGGCGCACTCATCTTCGGCGTCGTGCAGATCGGCATCACTTACACGAACATCGATTCGGACTGGTTCCGCGTGTTCCTCGGCGTGATGCTGCTCATTGCCGTGCTCTTCAATCACTATGTGCGCCGCCGCGTCGCGCAATCGTAAGCCGGAGGCTCAAATGTCCGATACCCAAACCACCGCAGACGGCGACACGATTCTCGCGCTCGAGAACGTCAGCAAGTATTTCGGCAAGGTCATCGCACTGAACGGCGTCACGCTGCGCCTGAAGCGCGGCGAGGTGCACTGCCTGCTCGGCGACAACGGCGCGGGCAAGTCCACGCTCATCAAGACGCTCGCCGGCGTGCACCAGCCGACCTCCGGCCAGTATTTCGTGGACGGCAAGCCCGTGACGTTCGACTCGCCGAAAGACGCGCTCGACCTCGGCATCGCCACCGTCTATCAGGATCTCGCGCTCGTGCCGCTGCTCTCGGTCGCGCGCAACTTCTTCATGGGCCGCGAGCCGCAAAAGAAGCTGTTCGGCTTCATCAACGTGATGGACCTCGATGCGAGCGCGGCGATCGCGAAGGATCGCCTCGCCGGCATGGGCATCAACGTGCGCGACCCGCATCAGGCCATCGGCACGATGTCGGGCGGCGAGAAACAGTGCCTCGCGATCGCACGCGCCATTCACTTCGGCGCCCGCGTGCTGATTCTCGACGAGCCGACCGCCGCGCTCGGCGTGAAGCAGAGCTTCAACGTGCTCAAGCTGATTCACGCTGCACGCGCCAAGGGCATTTCGGTGATCTTCATCACCCACAACGTGCACCACGCCTACCCCATCGGCGACTCGTTCACGCTGCTCAACCGCGGTCGCTCGCTCGGGACCTACACGAAGGACACGATCAGCAAGAACGAAGTGCTCGACATGATGGCGGGCGGCGCGGAGATGCAGAAGATGATCGCCGAACTCGACGGCGCGACCATCTGAGCACGAGCGCACGGCACAGCACTCAACAGGAATACACATGGCCCTGACTCACTCAACCCCGCCGCGTTCCACTCCAGGCCGCTTCGCCGCCGGACGCAGCCGCGACATCGTCTGCCTCGGACGCCTGGGCGTCGATCTCTACGCCCAACAGGTGGGCGCGCGGCTCGAAGACGTCTCCACCTTCGCGAAGTACCTGGGCGGCTCCTCGGCGAACATCGCCTTCGGCTGCGCGCGTCTTGGCCTGAAATCGGCCATGCTCACGCGCGTGGGCGACGACCATATGGGGCGCTTCCTCGTCGAAACGCTCACGAAGGAAGGCTGCGACACGAGCCATGTGCACGTGGACCCCGAACGCCTCACGGCGCTCGTGCTGCTGGGCCTGAAAGACCGCGACACGTTCCCGCTGATTTTCTACCGCGAAAACTGCGCCGACATGGCCGTCGATCCGGGCGACTTCGACGAAGCCTTCATCGCCTCCTCGAAAGCGCTGCTCATCACCGGCACGCACTTCTCGACCGAGCAGGTGAACCGCACGAGCCTCACGGCGCTCGAGTACGCGCGCCGCAACAACGTGCGCACCGTGCTCGACATCGACTACCGTCCCGTGCTCTGGGGCCTCACGGGCAAGGCGGACGGCGAGACGCGCTTCGTCGCGAGCGAAGGCGTGAGTGCGCATTTGCAGCGCATCCTGCCGCATTTCGATCTCGTGATCGGCACCGAGGAGGAGTTCCGCATTGCAGGCGGCAAGGAATCGCTCGTCGATGCGCTCAGGCGCGTGCGCGAAGTCACGGGGGCGACGCTGCTCGTCAAGCGCGGGCCGCTCGGCTGCCAGATCGTGGAAGGCGCGGTGCCCGCCTCGATGGACGATTTGCCGATGCAGCGCGGCGTGGAAGTCGAAGTGCTCAACGTGCTCGGCGCAGGCGACGCTTTCGCCTCCGGCTTTCTTTCGGGCTGGCTGCGCGACGCCTCGCTCGAAGACTGCGCACGCTCGGCCAACGCGTGCGGCGCCCTCGTCGTCTCGCGGCATGGCTGCGCGCCCGCCATGCCCACGCCCGTGGAACTCGACTACTTCCTGCGCGAAGCGGCCGCCGACCCCGTGCGCATGCGCCGCCCCGACCGCGACGCGACGCTCGCGCGCCTGCATCGCGTCACCCCCGCGCGCAAGCGCCACGACGAAGTGCTCGGCTTCGCGTTCGATCATCGCAACCAGTTCTTCGATCTCGCACAGCAGACGGGTGTCAGCGAAGCGCGCATTTCGTATCTGAAGAATCTCTTCGTCGAGGCCGTCGCGCAGACCGAGCGCACGCTCGGTTTGCAGGGACGCATCGGTGTCCTGATCGACGACCGCTACGGCCAGGATGCTCTCAATGCCGCGACCGGCCGCGGCTGGTGGATCGGTCGCCCGGTCGAGTTGCCGGGCTCCGTGCCGCTCGTGTTCGACCATGGCCGCTCGATCGGCACGACGCTCGCGTCCTGGCCCATCGACCACACAGTCAAGTGCCTCGTGCAGTTCCATCCCGACGAGCCCATCGAGCAGCGTCTCGAACAGGAGGCGCAGCTGCGCGCGCTCTACGACGCCACCCAGGCGAGCGGCCACGAACTGCTGCTCGAAGTGATTCCGCCGAAACTGGGCGGCAAGCCGAATGCACCCGATACGGTCTATCGCGCGCTCAAGCGGCTCTACAACATCGGCCTCTATCCGGAGTGGTGGAAGCTCGAACCGACGGGCGCCGCGCAATGGCGCGAGATCGACGCGCTGATCGCCGAGCGCGACCCGTATTGCCGCGGCGTCGTGCTGCTCGGGCTCTCCGCGCCGATCGACCAGCTCGTGGAGGGCTTCCGCGCGGCGGCCGCCTCGAACACGTGCCGGGGCTTCACGGTGGGCCGCTCGATCTTCTACGAGCCGAGCGTCGCCTGGCTCTCAGGCGAAATCGGCGACGACGAAGTGATCGCCCGCGCGCGCCGCGCCTTCGAAACGCTGATCGGCGCGTGGCGCGCCGCGCGCACCGAGGCTCAAGGCGCGCACGACAACCATGAGGAGAAGGCGGCATGAATCAACGCATTGCTCCTGGCGACTACGCCGCGCAGGATAGCGCGCAGAACGCCGCGCCCACTGCGCACGCGAGCACCGTGCGGCTCACGGCGGCGCAGGCGCTCGTGCGCTATCTCGCTGCACAGCGCGTGGCGAGCGAGGACGGCTCCGGCCGCACCGAGCCGCTATTCGGCGGCGTGTTCGCGATCTTCGGTCACGGCAACGTGGCCGGCATCGGCGAGGCGCTCTATCAGTATCGGCACGAACTGCCCACGCTGCGCGCGCACAACGAGCAGGCCATGGCGCACAGCGCGATCGCTTATGCCAAGGCGCACTTTCGCCGCCGCATGATGGCGGTGACGACCTCGATTGGTCCGGGCGCGACGAATCTCGTCACGGCGGCCGCGCTGGCGCACGTGAACCGTTTGCCGGTGCTGCTGTTGCCCGGCGACATTTTCGTCTCGCGCGAACCCGATCCGGTGCTGCAGCAGATCGAGGACCTGCACGACGGCGGCCTCTCCGCGAACGACGCGCTGCGCCCCGTGTCGCGCTACTTCGACCGCATCGTGCATCCCGCGCAGCTGCTCACGGCGCTGCCGCGCGCGCTGCGCGTGCTCACCGACGCCGCGCTCTGCGGCCCGGTCACGCTCGCGCTGCCGCAGGACGTGCAGGCCATGGCGTGGGACTACCCGGCGAGCTTCTTCACGCCGCGCCTAGTGACGTTCCACGCACCCGCGCCCATTCAGACCGAGATCGATGCGGCGCTGACGCAGTTGCATCGCGCGAAGCGCCCGCTCATCGTGGCGGGCGGCGGCGTGCTCTATTCGCGCGCCTCGCAGGCCTTGCAGACGCTCGCGGCCTCGCGCGGCATTCCCGTGGCCGAAACGCAGGCGGGCAAAGGCTCGCTCGCGTGGGACGATCCGCTCAACGTCGGCGCGCTCGGCGTGACGGGCTCGCCCGCCGCCAACGAACTCGCGCGCGACGCCGACTGCGTGCTCGCCGTGGGCACGCGTTTGCAGGACTTCACGACCGGCTCGAACTCGCTCTTTGCGAACGCGCACGTGATCGGCGTGAATGCCAACGGCTTCGACGCACTCAAGCACGACGGCCTCGCCGTGCAGGCCGACGCGCGCCAGGCGCTCGCCGCGCTCAACGACGAACTGATCAACTGGCGCGCCGACGCGAACTGGACCGCGCGCGCCCAGCGCCTCGCCAGCGACTGGCGCGCGAGCATCGAGCGCCTCACGCACGCGCCGCAGGAACGCAACCGCCTGCCCTACGACGCCGATGTGATCGGCGCCGTGCAGCGATCGTCGAGCCGTTCGTACACCGAAGACATCGTCGTCTGCGCGGCAGGCACGCTGCCTGCCGAGCTGCACAAGCTCTGGCGCGCGGGCCAGCCCGGCGCCTATCACGTCGAATACGGCTACTCGTGCATGGGCTACGAGATCGCGGGCGGCCTGGGCGCGAAGCTTGCGCGGCCCGATCGCGAGGTCATCGTGATGGTGGGCGACGGCAGCTATCTGATGATGAACAGCGAGATCGCCACCTCGGTCATGCTGGGCGCGAAGCTCATCGTCGTCGTGCTCGACAACCGCGGCTATGGCTGCATCAACCGGTTGCAGCAGGCTTGCGGCGGCGCGCCGTTCAACAACCTGTTCGACGACTGCGCGCAAGGGCCGCTCGGTGCGCCGCGCATCGACTTCGCCTCGCATGCGCGCTCGCTCGGCGCGCAGGCCGAACACGTGGCGAACGTTGCGGAACTCGAAGCGGCGATGCAACGCGCGCGTGCTTCGTCGCGCACTTACGTGGTCTCCATCGACACCGACCCCGCGCGCACGACCGAGGAAGGCGGCTGGTGGTGGGAAGTCGCCGTGCCGGAGGTGTCCACGCGCCCTGCCGTGCGCGAGGCGCGCGAGCGCTATGAAGAACAGGTCGCGCAGCGCAGCGGACGCGCGCAAGCCGGCGAAGACGCGCCCGCCGGCGACGACGAACCCGGCAACGCATAACGCCTCTGACGACACAGACATCGAGGAGCGCACATGAGCGCATTTGAAGTACGTATCGGCATCAACCCGCTGTCGTGGATGAACGACGACCTGCCCTCGCTCGGCGGCGAGACACCGCTCTCGCAGGCGCTGACCGAGGGACGCGAGATCGGCTACGAGGGCTTCGAGCTAGGCAACAAGTTTCCGCGCGAGCCGCAGGCGCTCAAGGCGCTCCTCGCGCAATACGATCTGTCGCTCGTCTCCGGCTGGTACTCGGGCATGCTCGCGCGGCGCGGCGTCGAGGAAGAGATCGCCGCGGTCGAGAAGCATCTGGACCTGCTCGCACAGAACGGCGCAACGGTGATGGTCTATGGCGAGGTCGCCGATTCGATCCAGGGCGCGCCGCGACCGCTCTATCAGCGCCCGCGCTTTTTCAGCGACAAGCAGTGGGACGACTACGCCGCGCGCGTGGACGCCTTCGCGCGCCATACGCTCTCGCGCGGCGTGCGGCTCGCGTACCACCATCACATGGGCGCCTATGTCGAAACGCCCGCCGACGTCGACAAGCTGATGGCGCGCACGAGCGACGCCGTGGGCCTGCTGTTCGACGCGGGCCATATGACGTTTGCAGGCGGCGACCCCGTCGCCGAACTCGACAAGCACATTGCACGCGTATGCCACGTGCACTGCAAGGACGTGCGCCCCGCCGTCATGAAACTCGCTCGCAACCGCAACTGGAGCTTTCTCGACGCCGTGCTCGCAGGCGCGTTCACCGTGCCGGGCGACGGCGCCGTCGATTTTCCCGCGATCATCGCGCGCCTGAAGCGTCACGGCTATCGCGGCTGGCTCGTCGTCGAAGCCGAGCAGGACCCCGTAATCGCACCGTCGTATGAGTATGCGCAAAAGGGTTACCGTACGCTGCGCACGCTCGTCGATGCGACGGACACCCAATCGAAGGAGGCAGCATGACTCTGCTGGTCAAGGCCGCGCGCGAAGGCCAGACGATCGCGCGCGTCACGCCCGACACCGCGGGCTGGCGCTACGTCGGCTTCGCCGCATACCGGCTCGAAGCGGATGAACTCGTCTACGTGAGTGAGCCCGATCGCGAGAGCTGTATCGTCGTGCTTTCGGGAGCGGTGGATATCGAGGCAGGCGGCGAGCGCTGGTCGAGCCTCGGCTCGCGCGACAGCGTCTTCGAAGACGCCGCGCCGTATGCCCTTTATGTGCCGCCCGGCGTGAAAGCGACCGTGCACGCCAGACGCAACGCCGAAGTGGGCGTGGCGAGTGCGCCCGCCAAAGGCACGCTGCCCGTTCGCCTCATCGAGCCCGCGCAGATGAAGCGCTCCACGCGCGGCAAGGGCGCGAATACGCGCTACGTCTGCGATATCCTGCCGCAAGACGCGCCCGCGGAATCGCTGCTCGTGGTCGAGGTGCGCACGCCGTCGGGCCATTCGTCGAGCTACCCGCCGCACAAGCACGACGCCGACCGCTTGCCGCACGAAAGCGCGCTCGAAGAAACCTACTATCACCGGCTCAATCCGCAGCAGGGTTTCGCGTTCCAGCGCGTGTACACCGACGCGCGCGATCTGGACGAAACGATGGCCGTGGAAAATCACGACGTCGTGATGGTGCCGCGCGGCTATCACCCGGTCGTCGTCCCGTATGGCTACGACTCGTACTACCTGAACGTGATGGCGGGCCCCACGCGCGAATGGCACTTCCACAACGACCCGGCGCACGAGTGGATCATCGAGCGCGACGCGAAGTGACGCGCCCAAAAAAAAACGCCGCGTGTAGAACCACGCGGCGTTTTTCATCGTGCCCGCAACGAGCGACGAACGGCAACGGCGTCAAGCCAGCCGGAATTTCCCCACCAGCCGCTTGAGCACCTTCGCCTGATCGTCGAGCGATTGTGCCGCGGCGGTCGCCTCTTCCACGAGCGCCGCGTTCTGCTGCGTGCCGGCGTCCATCTGCGTGACCGCGCGGCTGATCTCTTCGATACCCGAGCGCTGCTCGCGCGAAGCGGCCGAAATTTCGCCGATGATGTCGTTCACGCGCCGCACGGCCTTCACGACTTCGTCCATCGTCGAGCCCGCGTCCTGCGCCAGCGTCGAGCCATTCGATACGCGCTCGACCGATGCGCCGATCAGCGCCTTGATCTCCTTGGCCGCCGCCGCGCTGCGCTGCGCGAGGCTGCGCACCTCGCCCGCCACCACGGCGAAGCCGCGCCCGTCCTCGCCCGCACGCGCCGCTTCCACGGCGGCATTGAGCGCGAGAATGTTGGTCTGGAACGCGATGCCCTCGATGACGCCGATGATGTCCGCGATGCTCTTCGCGCTGTCGTTGATCTCCTGCATCGTCGCGACCACGCGCCCCACTACCGAGCCGCCTTTCTCCGCGATTGCCGAGGCGTTGCCCGCCAGCGTGCTGGCCTGCTCCGCGTTCTCGGCGTTCAGGCGCACCGTGGACGTGAGCTGCTCCATGCTGCTCGCCGTGCGCTCGAGCGCCATGGCCTGTTCTTCGGTGCGGCGCGACAGATCGAGATTGCCGGTCGAGATTTCGCCCGAGGCGGAGGCGATCGCCTCGGCGCTGGCCGCGATCTCGGCCACCGTGGTCGAGAGACCCTTCTGCATGTCGCGCAGCGCGCCCAGCATGCTCGCCGCGTCGCGGGCGTGAACCGTGACGGGCTGGGCGAGATCGCCGGCCGCGATACGTGCCGCGATGGCCTTGGCGTGCGCGGGCTCGCCACCGAGTTGCCGCGCAATGCGGCGCACGACCCATTCGCTCACGAAGAAGGCGAGCACGAACATGGCCACCGTCGCCACGGCCATCATCACGAACGACGACTTGAAGATGAACTCGGCCTTCGCGAGGGTCGCCTTCGCGGCCGTGCCGCGCTGCGCGACGAGGTCGTTGACGAGCGTTTCGAGCTTGCCGGTCTCCACGAGTAGCGAGACGTCCTGCGTGCCCACCTGCCAGCTCATCTGCGAGAGATCGAGCGGCTGCTGCTTCACGAGCGTCACGAAGTCGCGCAGATGGCCGCTCCACGCCGTGGTCGCATCGGCGAGCTTCTTTTGCAGGGCGAGCGCGTCGCCGCCCTGCTCCTGTGCGTATTGCTGCAGCTGGCTCATGCCGCGCTCCAGCGCGCCGAGATCCTTGTCGATGTCCTGGCCCAGTTCGTCGCGCTCGCGCGCCGTGGTCGCGGTGAGCAGCATTTTCTGCGCGCGGCTCGCGCGCAGCACGTGGCCGCGCGCTTCCTCGGCCGCACGGCTCGCCACGTAGCCTTGTTCGTAGATCGATTGCGTCGAGCCGTTGAGACGGCTGATTTGCGCGAGCGAAATCGCGCCGATGGCGAGCGTGCCGATCAACACCAACGCGAAGGCGAGGCGCAGTGTGGCCTTCACGGAAAGCCGCGAGCTGCGCGTCGCCGCGCCAGCCCGTCCCGTTTTGCGTTGCTGCGCGTTCGCCGCGCCGCTTGCCGGATCCTGCGGCGCAAACCCTGCGTGGCCGCCGCCTTGCGATACTGCTTTCATTTTGGTCTCCAGCATTGTTGTCAGGCTCAGCGCCATCGTTCTTGATTTGCGCTACGCCTCAACCCCGGTCTACGGCACACCGCCGCGCATTCTTTAACGCCTTCGCGCGCGGCTGCGGCTCGTATTCCGGCCCCGTAATGCACGCCTCGTGGGCGCGCACATCGGCGGTTTATACACGGCCAAAATGAATTGCCAAAAATCCCGCATGAATTTTGTGTATTGGCTCCCGCCCTTGCGGCATAGGGCCGCAGGGCAACGGTGCGTCGCTCATGTCCGATTCTCGACAAATCTTGTCCGTCCGGTTCGAGCAAGACACATTACACTGCGCTCATAACTCTTATACATGTCCTTTCATGCCGCCGCCGCTGCCCGCCAGGCGTGGTGCCCGCTGAATACTCTCTGCTGCTACCGACAACATGGAAACCAGTCTCGACAAGCGCGCCCTGCCGGGCGCCGCCGCGGGTTCGTCCGCGGCCGCTTCTGCCCCCGCCGCAGGCGCGGTGCAACGCACCGTCTACTCGGTGCTGGGTGCGATCAGCTTCTCGCACCTGCTCAACGACATGATCCAGTCGCTGATCCTCGCCATCTACCCGATGCTCAAGGACAACTTCTCGCTGTCGTTCACGCAGATCGGTCTCATCACCCTCACCTACCAGATCACGGCGTCGATGCTGCAGCCGCTGGTGGGCTTCTTCACCGACAAGCGGCCGCTGCCGTACTCGCTGCCCGTCGGCATGGGTTTCACGCTGTGCGGCCTGCTGCTGATGTCGGTCGCGCCGACTTTCGGCGTGCTGCTCGTGGCGGCCGCCCTGGTGGGCTGCGGTTCGTCGGTGTTCCATCCCGAGTCGTCGCGCGTGGCGCGCATGGCGTCGGGCGGGCGTCACGGCCTCGCGCAGTCGCTGTTCCAGGTGGGCGGCAACGCGGGCACGTCGCTCGGGCCGCTGCTCGCCGCCGTGATCGTCATTCCGCACGGCCAGCGCAGCATTGCGTGGTTTTCGGCGGCGGCGCTCGTCGGCATGGTCGTGCTCACGCAGATCGGCCGCTGGTACAAGGCCCATCCGGCGATGAAGAAAAAGCGCGCCGAGGTGGCGCACGTCACGCTCTCGCGCAAGCGGGTGGCGACCGCCATGGGCGTGCTCGTGCTGCTCGTGTTCTCGAAGTACTTCTACCTCGCGAGCATCAACAGCTACTTCACGTTCTATCTGATCGACCGCTTTCACCTCTCCGTGCAGGCCGCGCAGATCCATCTGTTCGTGTTCCTCGCCGCGGTTGCCGCCGGCACGATCATCGGCGGCCCGGTGGGTGACCGCATCGGCCGCAAGTATGTGATCTGGGTCTCGATTCTCGGCGTGGCGCCGTTCACGCTGCTGCTGCCTTACGCCAACCTGTTCTGGACCGGCGTGCTCACGGTGATCATCGGCGTGGTGCTGGCCTCGGCGTTCTCGGCCATCCTCGTGTACGCGCAGGAGCTGATTCCCGGCAAGGTGGGCATGGTCGCGGGTCTCTTCTTCGGCTTCGCGTTCGGCCTCGGCGGCATCGGCGCAGCGGTGCTCGGCCAGTTGGCGGACGCGACCAGCATCGGCTTCGTCTACAAGGTCTGCTCGTTCCTGCCGCTCATCGGCGTCCTCACCGTGCTGCTGCCCGACGTGGAAGGCAAGCGCGCGAAGAAAACCGCATAAGCGCAGCGGCGCACGCGTCGCTCGGCAAAACGGCCGGACGCCCCTCGGGGCTCCGGCCGTTTTCGTTGTGCGCCTGCACACGCTTTGCCTCGCCGCGACTTCGTACTAGGCTTGTGGTTGGCCGCCGCCTCCGGCCCGCCAGCGAGCCCCTTCGGCCCGGCGCAAGGCGGCGCTTTCGAGACGCCCGCGCACGAGGTTCGCCATGCAACTGTCCACGGTAGAGATCGAAAAACCCGAAGCCACCAACTTCATCCTCGGCCAGACCCACTTCATCAAATCCGTCGAGGATCTGCACGAGGCGCTCTACGGCACGGTGCCGGGCATCCAGTTCGGCCTCGCGTTCTGCGAGGCGTCGGGCAAGCGGCTCGTGCGGCGCTCCGGCACCCAGGACGCGCTCATCGAGATGGCGACGCAAAACGCGTTGCGCATCGCGGCGGGTCACTGCTTCATCGTCTTTCTCGGCGACGGCTTCTTCCCCATCAACGTGCTCAACACGATCAAGGCCGTGCCCGAGGTCTGCCGCATCTTCTGCGCCACCGCGAACCCCACGCAGGTGCTGATCGCTGAGACGGATCAGGGGCGCGGCATCGTCGGCGTGGTGGACGGCATGCCACCGCTGGGCGTCGAGGCCGAGGACGACGTACGCTGGCGCAAGGACCTGTTGCGCGCCATCGGCTACAAGGCCTGAGCGCCGATGGGAACGCTGGGCGCGGCAATCGAGCGGCAGACGGCGCACGCGCTCGCCTGCGGCGCGCTCCATCCCATCGAGACGGCGCATACCTTCATCGACGATGGCGGCATGCGCTTCTCCGTGCGCGTGGCCGCGAATCTCGCGCGCAAGGAGGCGGCGCGGCTCACGCCGCAGACTTCGACTGCGTCTGTTCCGCAGCCCCCGCGCGATGCGTTCCTGCCTTACGAGCCCGATCTTTTCGTCGGCGACCTCTCGCCCACTCACGTTGCGCTGCTCAACAAGTTCAATGTGATCGACCGGCATCTGCTGATCGTGACGCGCCGCTACGAGCCGCAGGAGGCGCTGCTCGACGCGGCGGACTTCGCCGCACTGATCGCGGTGCTGCGCGAGATCGACGGACTCGGGTTCTACAACGGCGGCGCAGCCGCGGGCGCGAGCCAGCCGCACAAGCATTTGCAGATGGTGCCGCTGCCGCTCGCAGGCGATGCGCCTCACGCGGCGCCGCTCGAAGCGCTGCTCGGCGGTGCGCAGGCGGTCCACGGCGCGCCTCCCATCGCGATCGTGCCGGGGCTCGCGTTTCGCCATGCATTCGCGCGTCTCGATCTCGGCCCCGAGGCCGGCACGGCGGAAGATGCCGCGCATGTCGCACTCGGCTGCTATCGCGCGCTGCTGGACGCGGCGGGCGTGCCCGCTGTCGACGTGGGCGGCGTCGCGCATCAGGGCGCGCCCTACAACCTGCTCGTCACGCGCCAGTGGATGCTGGTGGTGCCCCGCACGACGGAATGTGTCGAAGGGATTTCGGTGAACTCGCTCGGCTTTGCCGGCTCGTTCTTCGTGCGCAATGCGGCTCAGTTGCAGACGCTCGCGCAACTCGGCCCGATGACGGCGCTCGAACGCGTGAGCGTGGCGCGTTGAGGCGTTGAGGCGTTGAGGCGTTGAGGCGCTGAGGCGCGTCTGGCCGACCGCGTCTGGCCGACCGCGTCTAGCCGACGACGAGCGGCTCGAGCGCCGCGCACAGCGCATCGGGCAACGCGCTCACGGGCCGGCGCGTCGCCCGATCGACGTAGACATGCACGAAATGACCCTGCGCCGCGGGCACGTCCTCGCCTTCGCGAAAGAGCCCGACCTCGTAGCGCACGCTCGACGACCCGAGGCGAGCCACGCGCAGCCCCGCCTCCACGCGCTCCGGAAACACGAGCGGCGCGAAGTAGTTGCACTGCGTTTCGACGACGAGCCCGATGGTCATGCCGTGCTCGATGTCGAGCGCGCCCGCGCGAATCAGATACTCGTTCACCACGGTGTCGAAGTAGCTGTAGTAGACGACGTTGTTCACGTGGCCGTAGACATCGTTGTCCATCCAGCGCGTGCCGATCGGCAGGAAATGACGATACCCGGAGCGGGCGACGGTGACGGGTCGGTTCATCGAGGAGATCCAGGGAGGGCGTAGCGGGAAAGCGTCGCTCGGCGCGCGGCCATCACTGGCCCGGACGCTCGACGAACTCGAACGGCAGGCCGCGCCGGCGCATCCATTCGCCGAGCGCCTGGCCCGTGCCCGCGCGCCACGGCCGCAGCTTCGCGGGCTCGACGAGGCGGTATTCGAGCAGTTCCGGCGAGAGCGCGATCGTGCCCGACGCCTTCACGTGATACGCGATGATGAGTTCGTTCTTGCGGATGAACTCGTACACACCAATCAGTTCGACGCTCTCGGCGCGCAGCGCGGTTTCCTCGTGCACCTCGCGCGCGATGCCCTCCTCTGGGGTTTCGCCGTTTTCGAGAAAGCCGGTGATGAGCGCGAACATGCCTTCGGGCCAGGCCGCGTTACGGGCCAGCAAAATGCGGCCCTCGTACTCGACGATCGCCGCCACGACGGGCAGCGGATTGTTCCAGTGGACGTAGCCACAGGCGTGGTCCGGGCAGGCGAGACGCACACGGCCGCCTTCGTGGGCGGGATCGGCGCGCTCGGTCAGACGCGTGGCGCAGCGCGGGCAAAACTGGTATTCGCTCATGGGGGAAAAGGCAGGGGTCGATGGCGCTGGGAACCAGCCGCGCGACCCGGTGGACACGCTCGCGGCTTGCGCGAAAGCGTCCATTCTAGTGTGCTATCAACGTCCGCGTGCGGCCTCGCGCGTATGCCAGGCCCGCCAGACGAGCCCGATTGCGCCGGCCACGAGCGCACCCGCCGCGAGCCACAGCGAAGGCGAGAACGAGCCCGTCGACGCCGCGAGCGGCGCGGCCACGAGCGGCCCCGCGATCTGCCCGACGCCATAGGCGGCCGTCGCATAGCCCATCAGCGCGGCGGCATGCTCGCCGCGCAGCAGACGCGCCTCGCGCATCGCGAAGAGCGTGATCGCCGTGAACGGCAGGCCGATCAACACGCTGCCGAACGAGAAGCCCGCGGCGTTGGGCCAGATGATGCCAAGCGCGATGCCCACGGCCTGCAGCACGTAGGCGCCCGCCAGCATCAGGCGGTTGTCCCAATGCAGCGGAAGCCGCGCAGCCAGCAGCGCGCCGGCGATCAGCGCCGCGCCGAGCATCGGCCAGAACAGGTCGGGCCACGCCGAGCCGGGCAGCGCATGGCGTGCGATCACGGGCAGGAACGTCGCCGTGATGATGTAGCCGAAACCCGGCACGCCGTAGAGCAGCACGAGCCAGAAGGCGTCGGCGCGGCGGCCGTCGCGCTCCGCGTGCGCGGCGTTTGCCGCAGCACGCGCGGCGGGGCGCGGCGCGAGCGCGCGCCTGTCTTCGCCAAACGTCGACCAGACGACGGCGGCGAGCAGCGCGCTGATCAGCCCGAAGCCAATCCAGCCCGTGCGCGCGCCGAGACCGCCGGCCGCGCTCACGAACAGTCCGGTCGCAATGATGCCGACGCCGGGACCGGTGTAGATCACGCCGCCCCACTCGTTCGCGCCGAGCTGCGCGAGCCGCCGCAGGCCCCACTGCGAGGCGAACACGAAGGTCCACGCGCTCACCGCGCCCGCCACGAAGCGCACCACGGCCCAGATCCAGAACTGCTGGGTGAGGCCCATCGCGAGCGTGAGGAGCACGGTGACCACGAGGCCCGCACGCACGATCCTCGCGGGCGCCATGCGCAGCGCGGCGCAGCTGATCGCGCCCACGAAGTAGCCCGCGTAGTTCAGCGAGGCGAGCCAGCCGCCGTGACGCAGGTCGAGCGCGCCGCCGTGCAGCATCAGCGGCAGGAGCGGCGTAAAGGCGAAGCGCCCGACGCCCAGCGCAACGGCAAGGGACACCATGCAGGCCAACGCCGCACGTCGCCCGGCATGCGGGCGGGGTTCGGAAACGTGGACGGTGCCGGGGACGTAGTCGTTCATGAGATCAGCGGATTAAGCAACTGCCTACCATCGTAGGCGATTCCATCGTTCACTAAAAATGAATTATCATGAATCGATGCATCCCGAGGAGAGAACTATGGACCTCGCCGAACTGGCGATTTTCCGGGCGGTCGTACGGGAAAACGGCGTGACGCGGGCCGCCGCCAAGCTCAACCGCGTGCAGTCGAACGTGACGACGCGCATCAAGCAGCTCGAAGATCAGCTCGGCACGCCGCTCTTCACGCGCGAGGGCCGCCGCCTGATTCTCACGCCCGCTGGCGAAACCCTGCTGCCCTACGCCGAGCGTCTGCTCGCGCTCGCCGACGAAGCGCGCCATGCGCTCAAGGCCGGGCGCCCGGCGGGACGCCTGCGCCTGGGCACCATGGAGAGCGCCGCGGCAAGCCGTCTGCCCGGCCCGCTCGCGCACTATCACCAGACGTGGCCCGAGGTCACGCTCGAACTGGAAACGGGCACGACCGGCACGATGATCGAGCGCCTGCGCGAATACGCAATCGATGCGGCGCTGATCGCCACGCCGCTCGCCGGGGTGCCGGACCCCGAGGTATTCGAGCACGTGCCGGTCTATCGCGAAGAACTGGTGATGATCACGCCGCGCGGCCACCGGCCGATCCGACAGCCCAGCGATATCGCGCTCTCCACGCTCGTCGCGTTCGAACGCAGCTGCGCGTATCGCGCCTATGTCGAGCGCTGGTATGTGGAGCATGGCATCCGGCCGTCACGCGTGCTGGAACTGGGCTCGTATCACGCGATCATTGCGTGCGTGGCGGCGGGCGCGGGTGTGGCCGTCGCGCCGCGCTCGGTGCTCGAACTGCCACGCAGTGCCGACGACGTCACGATTCATTCGCTTGGCAAGCTCGGTCAGATCGACACGCTGCTCGCCTGGCGGCGTGGCCACTATTCGCCTGCGCTCGGCGCGTTGAAAGAAGCGCTGCTGGAGGATGCGCAACGCACGGGCAGCACGGCATTGCGATTCGCGGCTGACGCGGCAGCCACGCCCGCAGGCCTTCACGCCTTATAAGGCGCGCGGGAAACAAAAAGGGCTGCCCTCACGGACAGCCCTTCTTCGTCGCGAAGCGGCGTTCACGCCGCGACGCGTCGTATTACAGCTTCGCTTCGACCCAGCCCTTCACGCCGGCGAGCGCGGCCGGCAGGTTGGCCGGCTCGGTGCCGCCTGCCTGCGCCATGTCGGGACGGCCGCCGCCCTTGCCGCCGACCTGCTGGGCGACGAAGTTCACGAGTTCGCCGGCCTTGACCTTCTTGCTCGCCTCGGCGGTCACGCCAGCGATCAGGCTGACCTTGCCGCCGTCGACAGCCGCCAGCACGATCGCCGCGCTCTTGAGCTTGTCCTTGAGCTTGTCCACGGTCTCGCGCAGCGTCTTCGAATCGGCACCATCGAGCGTCGCGGCCAGCACATGCACACCGTTCACTTCGATGGCCTGCCCCACGAGTTCGTCGCCCTGGCTCGAAGCGAGCTTCGACTTGAGCGCGCCCAGTTCCTTCTCGAGCGACTTCACCTGGTCCTGCACCTGCGCGATACGCTGCGTCAGTTCCGACGGTTGCGCCTTGAGCGCCGCCGCTGCCGCGTTCACGCGCGCATCGAGCTCCTGCACGAAGCGCACGGCGTTGTCGCCCGTGATCGCTTCCACGCGGCGGATGCCCGCGGCCACGCCGCCTTCCATCACGATCTTGAAGAAGCCGATGTCGCCGCTGCGCGTGACGTGCGTGCCGCCGCACAGCTCGCGCGAGAACCCGAGGTCGAGCACGCGCACTTCGTCGCCGTACTTCTCGCCGAACAGCGCCATCGCGCCGCCCTTCACGGCGTCGTCGTACGACATCACGCGCACGATGCCGGGCGCGTTCGCGAGTACTTCCGCGTTGACGATCTGCTCGACGCGGCGGATCTCGTCGTCCGTCATCGGCGCGTTGTGCGCGAAATCGAAGCGGGTTTTATCCGCGTCGACGAGCGAGCCCTTCTGCTGCACGTGCGAACCGAGCACTTCACGCAGCGCCTTGTGCATCAGGTGCGTGGCCGAGTGGTTGCGCGCCGTGCGGGCGCGCAGGATGGCGTCGATTTCCGCCTTCACGACGTCGCCGACCTTGAGCGTGCCCTGCTCGAGCGTGCCGTGGTGGCCGCTCACATCGGCCTGGACCTTGAGCGTGTCGGCCACGGCGAAACGGATGCTCGCGTTCGAGATCACGCCCTGGTCGCCCACCTGGCCGCCCGATTCCGCGTAGAACGGCGTGTGGTCGAGCACGACCACGGCGTCCTGGCCCGTCTTCACTTCGGTAACCGAAGCGCCGTCCACGTAGAGCGCGACGACCTTCGCGTCGTCGAACGCGATTTCCTCGTAGCCGTGGAACGTCGTCTTGGCGCCCGAGTATTCGAGGCCCTGCGTCATCTTGAACTTGCCTGCCGCGCGTGCCTGCTCGCGCTGACGCGCCATCGCTTCGTCGAACGCCGGCTCGTCGACCGTGACGTTGCGTTCGCGGCAAACGTCGGCCGTGAGGTCGAGCGGGAAGCCGTAGGTGTCGTGCAGCTTGAACGCGAGTTCGCCCGAGAGCGTCTTGCCGCCCTTGGCTTCGAGGTCGGCCAGTTCGGCTTCGAGAATCGACATGCCGTGCTCGATGGTCTCGAAGAAGCGCTCTTCTTCCTGGCGCAGCACGTCGGTCACGCGCTGCTGCGCTTCGGCGAGTTCCGGGTAAGCCGCGCCCATTTCCGCGACGAGATCCGCCACCAGCTTGTGGAAGAACGCGCTCTTCTGGCCGAGCTTGTAGCCGTGGCGGATCGCGCGGCGCACGATACGGCGCAGCACGTAGCCGCGGCCTTCGTTGCCGGGAATCACGCCGTCGACGATCAGGAACGAGCACGCGCGGATATGGTCGGCGATGACCTTCAGCGAGTTGTTCGTGAGGTCGGGCGTGTTCGTTTCGCGCGATGCCGCCTTGATGAGGTTCTGGAACAGGTCGATCTCGTAGTTGCTGTGCACGTGCTGCAGCACCGCGGCGAGACGCTCGAGACCCATGCCCGTATCGACGCACTGCTTGGGCAGCGGCGTCATGTTGCCCTGGGCGTCGCGGTTGAACTGCATGAACACGAGATTCCAGATCTCGATGAAGCGGTCGCCGTCTTCTTCAGGCGATCCCGGGGGGCCGCCCCAGATTTCCGGGCCGTGGTCGTAGAACACTTCCGAGCACGGGCCACAGGGACCGGTGTCGGCCATCTGCCAGAAGTTGTCTGAGGCGTAGCGCGCGCCCTTGTTGTCGCCGATGCGGATGATGCGCTCCACCGGCACGCCGATTTCCTTCGCCCAGATGTCGAAGGCTTCGTCGTCTTCCTGGTAGACGGTGACCGTGAGCTTGTCCGCCGGCAGCGCGTAGACCTTGGTCAGCAGTTCCCAGCAGTAGTGGATCGCGTCGCGCTTGAAGTAGTCGCCGAACGAGAAGTTGCCGAGCATCTCGAAGAACGTGTGGTGACGCGCCGTGTAGCCGACGTTCTCGAGGTCGTTGTGCTTGCCGCCTGCGCGCACGCTGCGCTGCGCGGTCGTGGCGCGCGAGTACGGACGCTTTTCGGTGCCGAGGAACACGTCCTTGAACTGCACCATGCCCGAGTTGGTGAAGAGCAGTGTCGGGTCGTTGCCCGGCACGAGGCTCGACGAGCGCACGATCGTGTGGCCCTTCGATTCGAAGAACTTGAGGAATTTCTCGCGGATGTCGGCGGCTTTCATGGCGTGCGTTGGGTCCTTCCTGGGGCGTACGGTGCTGAGTCTTTGTCGTGGTCGCGCTCGGGGCCCACGTTGCTCACGAAAACCCCGGTGCTGAATCGAACGATTATACGGGATCGTCGCGCGCTCGCGGCGGCGCGTCCGGCGTGGTTTGCATGGGCGCGACAGGGCGCGCGGTGACACGGCGGACCGAGTGGCTTTGTTCCGCACTGCGGAACCTTGTACCGAATATTGGCCCATGCCGCGCCTTTTCGCTTACCATGGGCGGCATCGGCCGGCGCACCACGCGCGCTCGCTGCCCGCCTTGGAACGACATTGGAAGACACAGCATGGGCGCTCTCAGCCATATCCGCGTACTCGATCTCACCCGCGTCCTCGCCGGACCGTGGTGCGCACAGACCCTGGCCGACTTCGGCGCCGACGTGATCAAGGTGGAGCGCCCCGGCGCCGG
Organism: Paraburkholderia sp. EG286B; assembly: GCF_040965655.1. Lineage (NCBI taxonomy): Bacteria > Pseudomonadati > Pseudomonadota > Betaproteobacteria > Burkholderiales > Burkholderiaceae > Paraburkholderia > Paraburkholderia sp. EG286B. Next base: position 593,214 of record NZ_JBFRCF010000002.1, read on the forward strand.
CGACGACACGCGCCACTGGGGCCCTCCGTACCTGAAGACGCCCGATGGCGCGGACACCGCCGAGGCCGCCTACTACCTCGCCGCGAACCGCAACAAGCGCTCGGTGACGGTGGATATCGCCACGCCCGAGGGGCAGCGCATCGTGCGCGAGCTGGCTGCGCAAAGCGATGTCGTGCTGGAGAACTACAAGGCCGGCCAGTTGAAGAGATACGGCCTCGACTATGAGTCGCTGCGCGAGGTAAAGCCCGACCTCATTTACTGTTCGGTCACCGGCTTCGGCCAGACCGGGCCCTACGCCTCGCGCGCGGGCTACGACTTCATCGTGCAGGGCATGGGCGGCTTCATGAGCATCACCGGCGAGCGCGACGCGCTGCCGGGCGGCGGCCCGCAGAAGGCCGGCGTCGCGATCGCCGACCTCATGACCGGCATGTATTCGACCATTGCCGTGCTGACGGCGCTCGCGCACCGCGACCGCACGGGCGTGGGCCAGTACATCGACATGGCGCTGCTCGACGTGCAGGTGGCGATGCTCGCGAACATGAATTCGAACTACCTGGCGAGCGGCAATCCGCCCGCGCGCTGGGGCAACGCGCATCCCAACATCGTGCCCTATCAGGCGTTCCAGACGAGCGACAGCTGGATCATCCTCGCCGTCGGCAACGACGGGCAGTTCCGCAAGTTCGTCGAGGTGGCGGGCCAGCCCGGGCTTGCCGACGACGAGCGCTTCGCGACCAATCCGGCGCGCGTGCGCCATCGCGACACGCTCGTGCCGATCGTCGCCGACCTGATCCGCACGCGCACGAAAGCCGACTGGATCGGCGCGCTCGAAGCAGCGGGCGTGCCGTGCGGGCCGATCAACAACCTCGCGGAAGTGTTCGAGAACGAGCAGGTGATCGCGCGCGGGCTGCAGGTGGACGTGCCCCACCCTTCGGGCGGCACGGCGCGGCTCGTCGGCAACCCCATCCGCATGAGCGAAACGCCGCCGCGCGTGGCGAGCCATCCGCCCACGCTCGGCGAGCATACCGATGCGGTACTGCGCGAAGTGCTCGGCTACGGCGATGAGCAAGTGGCGGCGTTGCGCAGCAAGGGCGTGGTCTAACCGCAAGGCCCCGGGGCGGCCGCTTGGCCTCAGCCGCCCAGTTTCTCCATCGACATCAGCCACGCCAGCCCCTGCGGCCAGTCGTCGAGCCCGCTGTCGGCATTGATGTGCCCGCGCGCGCCGATCTCGATCCAGCGGCTGCCCCACGCCTGCGCGCAGCGCTGCGAAAACGCCACGCCGCCATACGGATCGTCGCTGCTGGCGACGACGACGCTCGCAAACGGGAGCGCCGCCAGCGGCACCGGATCGAAGCCCCGCGCGTCGCGCGGAAATTCGGGACCGTGCGGATCGGGTAGCGCCACCAGCAGCGCGCCGGCCACCTTCGCGCGCGTCGCCGCGCTCGCGTGATGCGCGGCCCAGTGCGCCACGGTCAGGCAGCCGAGGCTGTGAGCGGCGAAGCGCACGCCGGCCGGCGCGCGTCGTACGGCAGCCTCCAGCGTCGCGCACCACGCCTCGCAGTCCGGGTGCATCCAGTCGGGCATCTGCACCCGTGCAAAGCCCGCGTGCGCGGCTTCCCAGCGCGTCTGCCAGTGCCCCGGCCCCGAATCCATGTAGCCCGGCAGCACCAGCACAGCCGTTTCGCTCGTCGTCACGTTTTTCCCTCGCTTGTTGTGGTCCGCGCGACGATCCGGCACCGGGACTGGCACGGCGGGTCGCGTCAGGTAGAATGGAAGACACCATCGGGTGCCCGGTTACGCGCTTTTATCCTTTTGACGGGCGCCCTCGAACGACTCCCTTTTCGCATGAATACCGAACGTAAAGACGCCGACCGCACGGACGCGCCTGCGGCATCCAATTTCATCCGCAACATCATCGACGACGACAACCGCTCGGGCAAGTGGGCGCAGCGCGTCGAAACGCGCTTCCCGCCGGAGCCGAATGGCTACCTTCACATCGGCCACGCGAAGAGCATCTGCCTGAACTTCGGCGTCGCGAAAAGCTACGGCGGCGTGTGCCACCTGCGCTTCGACGACACGAACCCGGAGAAGGAAGATGTCGAATACGTCAACTCGATCATCGACGCCGTCGAATGGCTCGGCTTCGAGTGGAAGAAGGAAGATCAGGAATACCTCTTCTACGCGAGCGACTACTACGACAAGCTCTACGAGTTCGCCGAACTGCTGATCCAGCGCGGCAAGGCCTACGTGGACAGCCAGTCGCCGGAAGAGATGCGCGCGAACCGCGGCTCGGCCACCGAAGCCGGCAAGAACTCGCCGTTCCGCGACCGCTCCGTCGACGAAAACCTCGACCTCTTCCGCCGCATGAAGGCGGGCGAATTCGAGGAAGGCGCCCATGTGCTGCGCGCGAAGATCGACATGGCGTCGCCGAACTTCAACATGCGCGATCCGGTGATCTACCGCATCCGCTTCGCGCATCACTACCGCACCGGCGACAAGTGGTGCGTGTACCCGATGTACGACTACACGCACTGCATCTCGGACGCGCTGGAAAACATCACGCATTCGCTGTGCACGCTCGAGTTCGAAGACCATCGCCCGCTGTATGACTGGGTGCTCAGCGAACTGGCCGACGCCGGCGTGTTCACGCGCCCGCTGCCGCAGCAAATCGAGTTTTCGCGCCTGAACCTGACCTACGCGATCACGAGCAAGCGCAAGCTGCTGCAACTGGTGACCGAAGGCCACGTGGAAGGCTGGGACGACCCGCGTATGCCGACCATCGTCGGCGTGCGCCGCCGCGGCTTCACGCCCGAAGCGATCCAGCTCTTCTGCGAGCGCATCGGCGTGACGAAGGTCGATTCGTGGATCGACATGAGCGTGTTCGAAGGTGCACTGCGCGACGACCTCGACGACAAGGCGCCACGCACGGCCGCCGTGCTCGACCCGCTCAAGCTCATCATCGACAACTATCCCGAAGGCCAGAGCGAGGACTGCACGGCCCCCGTGCATCCGCATCATCCGGAGCGCGGCCTGCGCACGTTCCCGATCTCGCGCGAGCTGTGGATCGAGCGCGAAGACTTCAACGAGACGCCGCCGAAGGGCTATTTCCGCCTGTTCCCGGGCAACAAGGTGCGTCTGCGCTATGGCTTCGTGATCGAATGCACGGGCGCGGACAAGGACGAGAACGGCAACGTGATCGCCGTGCACTGCAACTACTTCCCGGACAGCAAGTCGGGCACGGAAGGCGCGAACAACTACAAGGTCAAGGGCAACATTCACTGGGTCAGCGCACCGCATGCGTGCCCGGCGGAAGTGCGCCTCTACGATCGCCTGTTCCGCGAAGAGCAGCCCGACGCGGGCGGCCGCGACTTCCTCGAAGCGCTCAATCCGGATTCGAAGCGCGTGGTGCAAGCGTATCTGGAACCAGGCGCACGCGACGCCGCACCGGAAGACCGCTATCAATTCGAGCGCCATGGCTACTTCGTCGCCGACCGCTACGATTCGAAGCCGGGTGCACCGGTATTCAACCGCATCGTCGGTTTGCGCGACAGCTGGGGCAAGTAAGGCTCGCGCCGCGCTTGCCGGCAACAAAAAGCCCGCACGGATTCGTGCGGGCTTTTTTCATTTTGGCGGCTGGCGCGTCTCAATCGAAACGCCGGCTCACAGTCTGCGATGCAGTTCCGCGAGCGAGAGCGACATGCTAAAGAGCCGCGCGAGACTGCGGCTCGCGTAGCGATCCACTTCGCCGGGCAAGGTCCAGCGCCAGGCGTCCATTTCCGGAATCATCACGCCGTCCTCACGGCGCGGAAACAACGACACGCAAACGCAACGCGTGAGGTCGAGTTCATCGGCGCTCGCACGCGCGGCAAAGAGATGCAGATCCTTATCGCGCCGGTACACGTAGCGACCGAGATCGACGAGGCGCGGCGCCGCGACATCGATGCCGGTCTCCTCGACCATCTCGCGGCGCGCGCTCTGCGATTCGCTCTCGCCTAGCTCGCCCTGCCCCTTCGGAATGTCCCAGTGATTCGTGCCGGTTGCGTGCGCGAGCAGCACGCGGCCTTCAGGATCGAGCAGCACGATGCCGCACGAAACGATCTTGCCGTTCACTGCGCGCTCAGTGCTGCTTCTGGAAAACCCAGGCGCCTTGGCCCGTGCGGCAGAAGTGCGGACGCAGTGTCATCGACTGGCCCTTCGCGTTGATGACGACCTCGGTATCGCGGCAGGTCTTCTCGCCTTCCTTTTGCGTATTCGACGGCGTGATGGTCGAGGTGATGCGCGTGCCGTTGCGCGAGCCTTCGTTCGACCATGACGCGCTCTCGCCATCGGCCTTGTGCTCGACGGCATCGCGCACGGCATTCTGGAGCGAGTTGTAGTCGGCCTGGGTCATAAACGACATGGGCGTGTTGTTCAAGAAACCCAGGTTGGCGGCGTGCGCGCTGCCCATGCCGACGGCGACAAGGAGCGCCGCGCCCAGGGCGCTCAGCGTGTGACGGGTTCGGGGCATGCTGGACATTGTGTGTTCTCCTCGGCGGACTGAACGAATCGACGAAAAGCATAACACGCGCCCTTTTTTCGGCTCGCCCAGCAAGGCCGAACGCGCGCGGGCCGCCGGGTCCTTTTCAGACTGATCCGATGGTGAGGGAGAGGGCCGATCACTACGATGGCTCCCTCTCCCACTTACAGCCCATCGGCAATCCCTGACATGACCTACGCCATCGCATTGAGGGTCTTTGCAGTTCTGCTGACCCTCATCTGCATCGGCTTGATGGCGTTCGTCGCGCACTACACGCTCGCGCCACGACCGCAGGCGCCCGGCCCGAACTTCGTAGTCCGTCCCGAGCGCCCACCGCGCTGGCCGGACGCCACCGTGCGCATCGGCACGGTCGGCTTGCTCGCGTCCTTCCTCGTACTCACCGGTGCCTGCCTGCTGATCGCGGGCGTCTGACGCCGCGCGCCCAGTTCACACTCAGTTGATGCTCAATGCGGGCCCGGCTGCCAGCCGTCGGTAAGCGTATCGAGAAACGCAATCACATCCTTGATTTCGGCGTTGCTGAACACCGGCTCGTCGCCGGGCTTGCGATCGAACGGCGGATCCGTGTTGAGATTCACCCAGTAGCGACTCGGCAGGTCGTCGAATTTCTGCACCCGGCCCTTCACCACCGGATAGAACTCCTCCGGATTCGTGTCGCGCCGCGCGTAGAAACGCAGCACGTCTTCGAGCGAGTGATAGATGCCGTTGTGGAAGAACGACTTCTTGAGCGCAACGTTACGCAGCGTCGGCGTACGGAAGAGCCCGCAAAATTCCGCGCGGTGATCGAGGTCCGTGCGCTCGGGGCCGCATGCGCCGAGATCGAAAAACTTGCGGTCGTGATTCACGGCGAGCGCGCGGTTGCGCGGCACACCCACGGCGATCAGACCGAAATCGCTGAACTGCGGAGGCGAGCCGTCCTTTGCACGCTGGCTGATATGGCAGCTCGCGCAATTGCCCTTCTTCTCGTCGTTGAAGAGCTGCAGCCCGCGCAGTTCGGCGGCGCTGAGCGTGGCCCTGCCGGCCAGGTACGCGTCGTACTTGCTCGTGTACGGATAGAACACTTCAGGCGACTGCTCGAAGGTTTCCAGTGACTTCAGTACTGCCTTGAAAGTCGCGTCGTCGTCAGCGAGGACGCGCGCGCCGAAGGCCTCGCGAAACGCCCCTGCGTAGGGCGCCGCGCGCACGGCTTCGGCGACCTTGCGCGGCGAACTCGCCATCTCGAACGTCGAGAGCAACGGAATGCGCGCCTGCTCCGAGCCCCGATCGACGCGGCCGTCCCACGTGAGGCCGCCGGTCGGACCGGCATCGACGCTTTCATCGCCTTCGTCATCGGAGTCGTGATAGTGCTCGGCGAACGCCGGCACTGCCTGCAGATACTTGAGCGTCGGCACGGCGCGCATGCCCTGGCGTCGCATGTCGGCGCCGCCGATCTGCACGTCGAGCGAGTTCGTCGGCGTGAACGCGTGGTCCGGGCTGTGGCACGACGCGCATGCCATCTTGCCCGAGCCCGAGAGCGACGGGTCGAAGAACATCTGCTTGCCGAGCGCCGTCATGCGGCGCACCTGCGCATAGACCTCGGCACGCGTCTGCCCGCCTTGCGCCGGCGCGGCGATCTTCATGAGCTTCACGCCCTGTACGGCGCGTGCGTTCGCATTGGCGTCGTGCGCGCGCGAGGCGCTGCCGGATGCACCAGTCGTCGCATCGGCGTCGGCGGAAGCGGACGTGCTGCCGTCGCATGCCGCCAGCAGCAACGACAGCCCGGCCGCCATCACGAAGCGCCCCGCGTGGCGGCGCGCGCCGCCGTGCGATCGAGCCCGCGTCTCACCATCCGTTCGCGCCGAACGACGCGCCAATCTACGCAACATGCCTGGTCCCCGAAGCTTGAGCGCGGCGCGCGCGTGGCCGCGCGCCGCTGCAGTGCGAATGCCGATGCGCTCAGCCGCGCATCGAAGTCGCGAAAGCGTATGTCAGGGATATGACGCTCCAATGACATGACGTAAGACAGATGTCATGCAATCAAAGGCTTTGGAAAAGCTAAATGTAATTTTTTACATATCGCTGTCAAAATCCGTTGCGACACTGCGCCTCGCCCGAAGACCGGTGTCATTCGCGCCGGCCTCCATGCGGGCCCCCAACGCGAGAGAGAAAAATGATCAACAGAAAATGGTTCTATGCCACGCCGATCGCGGTAGCGGCGTCGGTATTGGCCGTCGCGGCTTGCGGCGGCAACGACAGCAGCAAGCCCGGCCTTTCGTCGGTGAAGAACATCGTCGTGATCTACGCGGAAAACCGCAGCTTCGACAACCTGTACGGCAGCTTCCCGAACGCCAATGGCCTGCAGAACGTGAGCGCGCAAAGCGCGCAGCAGCTCGATCGCGACGGCTCCGTGCTGGCCACGCTGCCGACCGTCTGGAACGGTCTCACGCAAACGGGCGTCACGCCCGTCGTGACCGCGGCGATGACCGAGAACATGCCGAATGCGCCGTTCGCCATCGACGACGCGAAGGGTTACAACGTACCGCTCTCGGTCACGACGCGCGACCTGTATCACCGCTTCTACGAGAACCAGATGCAGATCCACGGCGGCAAGAACGACATGTTCGCGGCCTACGGCGACTCCGGCGGTCTCGTGATGGGGCACTACACGACGAGCGCCGAAAAGCTGCCGCTCTGGAAGCTCGCCCAGCAATACACGCTCGCCGACAACTTCTTCATGGGCGCGTTCGGTGGCTCGTTCCTGAATCACCAGTGGCTGATCTGCGCGTGCACGCCGTACTACGCGAACGCGGACACGAACCCGGCCAAGCCGACGATCTCGACCGTGGACGCCGATGGCGTCTCGCTCACGCTCGCATCGAACTCGCCGAAGTCGGCGCTCGATGGCGTTCCGAAATTCGTGAAGTCGGGCAACCTGACGCCGGACTTCTACGCGGTCAACACGATGCAGCCGCCGTATCAGCCGAGCGGCAATGCAGCGGCTTCGGGCGGCGACACGAACCTGGCCGACCCGTCGAACGCCTCCACGCTGCCCGCGCAAACGGCCCAGAACATCGGCGATCTGCTTTCGAACGCGGGCGTGACGTGGGCGTGGTACGGCGGTGCCTGGGGCGCGGCCGTGAGCGCGGCGCAGAACAGCACCTCGGGCGTGATCTACGGCGCGAACATGACGGCGCCGAACTTCCAGCCGCACCACCAGCCGTTCAACTACTTCGCGAACTACGCGCCGGGCACCGGCGCGCGCGCGAAGCACCTGCTCGACGGCGGCATGGACGGCACGGAGTTCATCAAGGCGATCGACGCCGGTGCGCTGCCTGCCGTGGCGTTCTACAAGCCGCAGGGCAACCTGAACGAGCACGCAGGCTACACGGACGTGGCGAGCGGCGACCAGCACATCGCTGACGTCATCGCGCATCTGCAGAAGAGCCCGCAGTGGAACAACATGGTCGTGGTCATCACCTACGACGAAAACGGCGGCTTCTGGGATCACGTTGCGCCGCCCAAGGGCGACCGCTGGGGTCCGGGCTCGCGCATTCCGGCGCTCGTCATCTCGCCGTACGCGAAGAAGGGTTACGTCGACCACACGCAGTACGACACGACCTCGATCCTGCGCCTCATCACGCGCCGCTTCTCGCTGCCCACGCTGCCGGGACTCGCGAGCCGCGACGCCGCGCTCAAGAGCAACGGCGCCCAGCCGATGGGCGACCTGACCAACGCGCTCGACGTCAAGCTCTAAGCGCGCGACTAGCCATCGGATCATCGATTGCCGGATGTTGCTCATCCGGTTTTGCGGGCAGCCCTCGGGCTGCCCTTTTTATTGCGCCGCGGATTCATCGCCCCTTGCACGCGCCATGCGCCGGCGGAGCCCTGAGCCGCGACGTTTGACCACGGATCCTGCGCCGAAAGATGCACTACCTTACAGATTAATTACTGCACAAATATTGACGGAGGTCATTGTGAAATACGTCGAATCGACTCTCCTACCAGGCGAAAGGATCGTCTGCGAGGGACACCCCTGCTTCTGGGCGATGGGTCCGCGTATCACACTGAGCCTTTTGCTCATGATTTGGGGCGTGCTCATCGGCACCATGGGGACCTCGCCGCTCGCAGCGGTGAGTTTTTTTGCCGCAGGGCTGGGACTGTTCGGCGCGTCGCTGCTCGCCTGGTGGACGACGGAATTCGCCGTGACCAACAAGCGCGTGGTGGCCAGGTTCGGTGCCGTGCGTCGTCACACGGTGGAGTTGACGCTCGCGAAGATCGAGAGCGTGCGGATCGAGCAAAGCCTGATCGGCCGGATATTCGACTATGGCGCGCTCGTCGTGGGCGGCGGGGGCCTGATCGCTACGCCGATTCCCGGCATTTCGAACCCGAACGAGTTTCGCCGCATGGTTTTTCTCGCGCAGGCGGCTGAGGAGCCAGTGCCGTTGCGGCTCGTGGCGTGAGGGGTTTGAGGCGGGGTGGATTCGTGGTGAAGGAAAAAGCAAAAAGCCCGGCGGTGAACGCCGGGCTTTTTGTTTGACCTGACACGACAGGAGGGGCTCGAACTCCCAAGCCCTCGCACACTACACCCAGCAATATCAATGATTTAGCTGAAGTGTGCGTCATCATTCCGCCGTGGAAATTGACACAGGAGCGGCGATGTTATCACGGGTCGCGGCCAGTTGCTCGCGCAACCTCTTGCGGGCCGCGTGCATCGCGAGATGCTTGGCGATCTCACGGGTAGCCGTCACGTTGCGTTTGCGCTCGGCGCGGGCCGCATGGTCACAGAGTTTGCACGCGCGGCGCTTGCCGTCCCTGCGTGACCGATCAGCATAGAATGCCTCGAACGGCTTCGACTCGTGACAGGTGATGCACTCGAACGTCTGGGCGTGGATCGTCATGCGCGGCCCTCCAGGATGTCCAGGACGGTAAATCCGATCTCCGCGCCTCGGCGCTTGGTCGCTCGCATGTCGGCCACGCGTTGGCGCTCGCGGTCCTGGGCCGCTTGATGCTCGCGCGTCATGCGCTCGGCAGTCGCCTTGACCTGGGCGGCGTAGTGCGGGTCACGCTCGGCCCGCTCGGTGACAGTCAACAGGCCGCCCCTCGGCTTGCCCGTAACCGGCAGGACTTCAGGCTCACGGCGGCGGCTCACGATTCATCCTCGTGGAACTGGGCCAGGTCGGAGAACCGGCGCGGCTCCAGCTTCGCACCCTTCAGCGCGTGATACAGCGGACTGCGGAAAGCGTCGCGGCGCTCGCGGGCGGCCTGGGATTGCTCCTTGCCGTATGCCAGTTGATCGGCGCGGATATCTTCGGGGGTCTGGGTCATCTCTGAAATCTCGATTGCAGGCCATAAGCGGCCCGTGGCAGGGTTGCGGATACCTCGCGGGTCGCATATCGCTCGACCGGCGCGGGCGTCTCTGGCGGCTCCTGGAACGGCGCGGGGGGTCTCGTGTCAACCGGGGCGGCAGCTTGCTTGCGATGCCATCGAACCCAGTCCGATCGTCCTAGCTCGCCGTGGCGCGGCTCCTCGTACTTCACAAAGACGCCAGGGCCGCCGAACTTCTCGAACCGATAGACGGCCTCGCGGTCGTCGCGCGGCAGGGAGTAGCCAAGCGTCTCGCCGGACGGCCCCACGTAGCGCCAGGGGTTGCGCGAATCCGCATCCTTCGGAAAGGAGCGGACCCGGTGCAGGAATGCCACGGCGTTAGCTCGCGGCCATCGGATGCTTTACGCGGGTGATCGTGACGCCCTCATAGCTCGGCAGCGAGTCATGCGGGGTCTCTACGATGTCGCCGACCCTCGGGCCAGCATGCGACGGCGCGACGGACTGCGAGCCAAAGCGTTCGATCATCGCGGCACGGTTGGCGGCCACGCTCTCGGCGGTCTGCTCGGCGGTGTTGAAGTAGCTGCGTTGCGGCGACTTGCGGACATCCTCCAGGACTTCGCGCTGTGCTTCGATACTCAGGCGGCCCGGATCGGTCACGGCCTCGTACATGCCCTGCGCGTTCTTCAGCGGATAGCCCTCGTGATCGCATTGGACGTAATGGAGCGCACCAGCGGCGCGGGCCTCGGCCAGTCGTTGGACTTCGCTTGCGGCGACAGCTTGGCCGGTGCGGGTGTCGATGAGGCGAATCACTCTGCGGCCTCCTCGGTTGCGGCGGCGCTCGGCTCACCCTGATAGAGAATCTTGGTCGGCAATGTCTTGCCGTAGCCATTCACGGCGACCGGTGCCGGGTTCGGGCGCTCACGTTCGGGGTCGATGCCTTCCACGCGACTCGCGGCGCGGCTCACGTCGCGGCGGTAGTTGTCCAGCGCGGCCCAGGCGTTGCTGTCCGTGTGATTGGCTTCGAGCATTCCGGCGATGTCGCCAAGAAGCTTCACGGTCGTCGGGTGGCCTTGGTCGGCGGCGAGCGTCGCGGCCTCGGCGCGGAGTGCTGCGGGCAGATCGTCAGCGGACAGGCGCGTGAGTTTGCTGATTCGGTCGCTTGCTGCGCGGATGCGCGGTGCGGATTCTGCGGCGGCGAGTGCTCGCTTATAGCGTTGCTCGGCAGCGTGGCGGAGATGGTTGGTGTGCATGGTGTACCTGGTAGAACTGATTGATTGAATGCCACGCACGGAGGCGCGGCGGATGGTTCGGTGTCAGGTCCGGGGAGCGTCCGGGATCAATCCCAGACGTGATAAAGGATCGCCGTGAACCCGCATAGCAGCAGGACGGGCACGGCGGTTAGAGCCAGGTCGAACAGGACTTCGACCAGTAGCGGGGGGGATCATGCGCCCTTGGCGGCGCGGTATGCCTCGACCAGCTTGATGTGTTCGTACAGCATGGGGACCAGCTTGCTATCGACCAGCGCCAGTGCCTGGGCGCATTCGTCGCGCAGCGCGGCCAGCTTCTCGACGCTAACACGCTTGGCGTTGCCGATCTTCGCGATACGCTCGGCCAGGTCATCAGACGGGAACAGGTCGGCGGCAGTAAACGCGGAGTCCAGCCACTGCTTACGCTCGGCAGGCTTCGGAATCATCAGGGCGGCGCTCAGGTCGGCAGTGACACGCGTCAGGGCGTCGCGTTGCTCCTCCCAGGCGATCAGGCCGGAGGACTTACGGGGCCGCTTCGGGAGGGTGCGGGATTTCGTCATGATTGGTCTCGTCAGAGTGTGGAAAAGCGGACAGCAGAAGCGGTGCATCTAAGCTTGCGCAGCCAGTACCGGCATTGCTCGCACAGGAGCCGGGGCCGCTTCGTGGTGTCCAGCGAGCCGCCAGGATGCCGGAGACCTCACGGGCCGTACAAGTCTTGACAGGCGGTCTCGAACCTGGGTGATTAGAACGGTCGTTCGTAAGTCCTGGATTCTCCAGGCAAAACGAATTCAGCGCACACTTACAAAACCTTTCGATCTAGTCAGGTATTCCGGGATTGCTGAAGCTCGATCAGGGCGGCCATGCACTCGGCAGCGGTCATGCGCTCGGCGTCGCGGCCACGGAGAACACGAGCCACGCACTCGGCGTCTCTGGCCCGCTCGATGTCTTGCGCACGCTCGGCGCGAGCCTGGGCGGCGTCTCGCTCTGCCTGGAGCCGATTGACGCGGCGTTGCTGCTCCAGCTTGGCGCGGAGTGCGCGAGCGTCACGGCGGGACTGTAGAAGCTCCTCGAACGTCACGCGGGGTCTCGGTGATGTCCGCTTGATGCGTTGGCGCTCAAACTTACCTGGGAGTCCCTGGCGCTTGCGGAGACGGCCCAGGACAGCCTCGGCGGCTTCGGACGGCTCACGGGATCGGCGGGCCTGGCGGCGGCGCTTGTGGGCGGCAGCAGCGGCCACGGGATCGGCCTGGTATCGCTCGCGCCTCTCCAGCTTCGTGCATGCCTTGCAGCAGGACGAATAAGCGCCACGGGTCCAGGGTGCGCGGGATCGGTCACGGTAGAACAGCGAAGGCGGGAGCCAGGACAGGCAGCGGAGACACAGGACGGTCTCCAGGGGGTCCACGGGCCTCGCGGGCGGATAGATCGGCATGGGATGTCCTTTCGCAAAAAACGTTGGTGCATCCACGCGACCAGGTGCGGGCGTGTGCGACCTCAGAAACGACAAGAGCCGCGCATGGCGGCCCTCGGGGGATTGGTTGGTGTTCGGGATCAGGCTGATTCTGCGGCGGCCTTGGCGGCCCGGACGGCTCGCGCTACTGCGGACTTACTCACGCCGTAGCGTTCCATGACATCCGCCCACTTCGCGCCATCGGCCACGGCCTGGGCGATCTCTGCATCGTTGATGGACTTCGCGCGGCCCTTGTACTTCCCTGCGGCCTTGGCGATCTCGATTCCACGGTCTGCCATCTCGCGACGGTTCTTGTAATCCGCCTCGCCCTGGGCGCACATGAACGCTAGAACGGCGTCACGCGCGGCCTTAGTCATGGGGTTGGTGTCCGCGCCATCGAACGTCATGCCGTTCATCGTGCAGACCACCTTGACGCCTCGCGACATCAGACGTTGCATGGTCGAATGCAGTTCATCGTACCGGCGCGAGATGCGATCCAGCCAGCGCACATACAGCACGCCACCATGCCGCAAGTCATGCTCAACCTTCTGCCACTCGGCACGGTCGGCAGGCGCTACGTGATACCCGCTCACACCTTCATCAATGAACGTGTCCACCTGGGCCACGCCTTGCTTCTCAGCGTCAGCGTATTGGCTCGCGCTCGATTGACCGTCAACGGTGGAGATACGTCCGTAGTAGAGATTCCGCATGGTGTCGCCTTGGTGTCAGTGAGTTCAGGTGTCGAACTCTACCAGGGTGTCAAAATACGGTCAACTCAAAAGACACCTTTACTTGATACCAGGCTAAGGTGTCACGCCGGTATACCCTAGCGACACCACTTACAGCCGCGCGATCCAGACGGCAGCACGGGCCACGCTCGCGCCGTACAGGACGGCAGCAGCGAGACGGGCAGCGAGCCAGCGACGGCAGCGGACAGGCCAGCGCGTGGCCCAGGTCGATTCATTCATGACAGGGATTCTCACTTGCCCGCCTGGACGGCTTGGCGGGAGACACGGGGGAAATTGACGTCGCGCGGAACCCGAAAAGGTGTCGCGGATTTTCGCGTGATTTTCTAGGCGGCTCGGGCCTCATGGCGACCCCCAAGGGGGAGGAGAACCCGCAGTGATCCACGGGCCTCCTATGGGGAGTGAGTGCGTCTCAGAGACACACGGCAGGCTCCTCCTCCACCGCAACCTTTACGCGGCCCGCGCTCGCTCGTATTCCGCCAGGAACGTCGCTACGTCAGCCGGTGCGAACCCCTGGCGCATCAGTCCCGCCGCCAGGTCGATAGCGGCAGCAGGAGCCGTATGCGTGCGTCCGAACGAACCAGGACCACGGGCAAACATCGGGACCGCCTCGGCGGTCTTCGTGACCTCCAGGACGGCCTGTGCATTCGTCTCGATGTCCATGGGAGCCGGTGCCGGGAATTCGCATGGGACATCCACGGCCACGCCTCGCAGCGCCTTGTATTCCGGGTAGCTGGAGACGACGCCCACGCGCATCTGTAGCTGTGCGACCTTGATCGGAGACCCCTTGCTCATCTTGCGGGGCGCATCGGGGTCCAGGGCCAGCGCGGCGGCGCGTTCTGCCTCGCGGGTATCGACGCATGTGCGGCACTTCGCGACGGTCCCCAGGAACCCGTTCGGCTCGATGCCGAACTCCTCAAGCGGCTTCAGCGTATGGCAGCAGCTACAGACCTTCGCTCGCTTCGCGCGAGCCAGGGCCAAGAGTTCAGGGCTCGTGTTCTTGATCTCGATTTCTTGCATGATTTTTCCTCGTCAAAAGGGAATTGGATAGGACAGCCAGGAAAGCTATCGGGCAGCGCACACAGGCGCGGCGAGATGTTGACGGGCGGAACCATGAACGCCTCGCGGTCCTCGCGGTACACGCGCATCTCACGGGGCCGGTGCGCTGTCCGGTAGCTTCTGGGAATGGGTAGGATGGTGCGGGGCGTCTCTCGACGTTGCCGCGTGATGTGCGATTCTCAGGCCGCACGGTTCGCCGGTTCGCGAGTCGGTTGGATAGTCCGACTGGGCGCGAGACCTCTTCCCAACACAAGGGCCGTACCTCGCGCGTCTCGAATCTTCGCGTCGGCGGGGGAGGTGCCTTGTTATGTCACCTCGGCAGGATTGCCGGGGCGTGTGCCAGACGGCACAGGTCGAACCTCGTGCAGACGTCAACAGCGATCAATGACGGTTCGCCCGTGATCCTCGCGGATACACGTTGTCTGCTCAAGGTTCGGCCCGTGCCGTCTCAGAGACGGACAAGATTGGGATTGGAGTGGCGGTAGCCAGGGACGGTCACCGTGAAGTCCTGGAGTCCAGTGAATCACGGTGAAGTCTTAGGGAAGAACTTCTACAGAAACAAAGAGGAGCGAAGCGACGATCCTTAGAGTCTTAAGGACGTCTCTTAGAGTCTCAGAGAGACACCAGGAATCCTAGGTGCCCCCCTTACCCCCCAAACCAGCCAGTTTTGAGGGCATTTTGTATGTCGCCCCCTTGGGACATACGCGCTCAAAACCAGCCCGCCGATTGAACGGCAGGTTGGAAGGTGTCGGAACCGGTCGCCGGACGTCTGCGGCGGTTCTCTCTTACCATGTGGTATATTTTTTTTTCGGTGTAGTTACAGCCATTCTTTATAACCAAATCGATATAGAGAATGGACCCTCGAACGGGGTCATCTACCCTATGCGGTATTCTTCTGGGTTATGAATATCGGCTATCATCATATCGAAAATCATATATAGGTCACGGCCACTTCACGGCGTCCAATGCGGCCTTCATCGTCGGCAGACTCGCCGTCGCCGTGTAGACCCTTCGGCCACTACTGCCGGTCGCAGCGTGTCCCGTGATCGCATCCGCCGTCTCGGTGTTCACTCCGACCTCAGCCAGCGCAGTGCGCAGCCAATGCCGGAACCGATGGGAGCCTTTCAGCTTTCCAGCGGGCAATCCAGTGGCCTCGCGGTACTGCGCGAACCACCGTGCGCCGACATCGGATACACCCTTCACTCGGCCATTCAGCGACGGCAGCGCCTGGCCCGTGCGCCCCTGTACTCCCTGGAGCCAGCCAGCGAACCACGGATCGTCCAGGAGATGCGACGGAAGCGGCACAGTCCGCTCAGATTCGGCAGTCTTGAGCGTGCCTGCCTCGGCGGTGAATCGGATGCACAGCAGCCCGGAGCGCGTCACGAAGTCTTCGCAGCGTAGCTGCCCGACCTCGCCCAGTCTCGCCCCTGTGTGCATCAGGATCGACAGAAGCGCCCTGCCGTCCTCGGGGTCCACGTTGGCCCAGCGTGGCACGGTTGCCATCTGGTCGGAGAACAGCGGACTACCTAGCATCAGCTTCAATTCCTCATCGGTCCACGGCTCCCGGCGCTCGCTCCCAATGGTCTTGTCGAAACTCAGGTCCAGCGGGTTCCGGTCGATCAAGTCATCCTTGACGGCCACATTCACCACAGCCGTTACAGCGGCGGCGATGTTCCCGGCGGTCTTCCTGCCGAACTCTCGGGACGGATCAAGCAACCAGGCGACAAATGCGGCCCCGTGCGCCTTGCGAAGCTCAGGTACGGGTATGCCCTGGGTGACCTGCTCGAACAGCGCCACCGCCCGTCTCGTTCGCCCTATGGCGTCCTGCTTGGGGGAGTTGCGATTGATCCACGATGGGATGACGTCGGACAGCTTCGGCGGCTTCGTGACCGCTTGGGACGGCACGGGCGGCGCTGCGGGTTCCGGCGTCTCGATGGGGTCGCCCTGCTCCCGGCGCTCGACATCCTTCCATGCGCCGACAAGCGCCCTGGTGATGCGGATCAGACAAGATCGACCATCGGGAGCGGCCCAGTCCACTCGCAGCCCCCATGCGTGCGCAACGATCTCGCCGTATCGCTGGGCCAGGTCTGTGCTGCCCTCGCGCATCGCAGAGACCGCTTCGAGTCCTGCGCTTGCGAAATCGTCACGGATTTCCTGCTTCGTGTCGGGAATGAAGTAGCGCACGTACCCAGCGGGTCGCTTCTCCACAGGTGTGGTGTAGAACGTGTTGCTCTCCTCGGCCTGGAGAACCAGACGGCGAGCCTCAGCGGCGAATTGATCGGCAAGCGGTGCCGTGATCGTCACGAAGGGAGCCGGGGCATTGCGAGCGCGGATGTCTTCGAACTGGCGATGATAGTCCGCAATGATGGCGTGAGCGCGTGCGGCGGCTTCGTTGCGATTGGATGTCTTGAGACTCGCGCGGTATGCGTCGATGGCTAGTGATCCATCAGCGCGGCGCGGCCAGAGATGCCGGATGTCGTCAGGAACTCCAATGCGGAGTTGGTAGGTAGAGCCGCGAAGGCGGACTCCAGAAGGAAGCGAAGCGGGCATATCCATTCCAAGGATTATCCCACGGCTGATTGACACACTTCGCTGACACACGCTGAAAACAAAACAGGCCGGAGAACCTTACCGGACGGGGCATTCCCTTATCTGGCGTGGCTTCCAGCCTGTAGTCTATGGCGCGACAGGAGGGGCTCGAACCCCCGACCCTCGGCTTAGAAGGCCGATGCTCTATCCAGCTGAGCTACTGTCGCGTGAACGTGGGCAAGGCCGCAAGCGGGCCTCGCCAAGACGGGGCTGGATTATACCGCGATCGTCTCACGCGGTCGCGCCTCGCTCATCGCACTTGCCAGGGCGCCTGGCGCCAGAATCAAACCGGCTGCTGATGCAACGCGAACCAGCCGAGGAAAATCGCACCGGCGATCAGGCAATACGCACCGAACGACGCGAGGCGCCCGCGTCCCTCGAAGTAGCTCATCAGGAACTTCACGCTCAGCCAGGCCGCAATACCCGTGAGCACGCCGCCAACGGCCGCAGTCATCAACTGATCTCGCGCGTGAAACAGCTTGGGCAGTTCAAGCACGCCAGCCGCGAAGATGATCGGCGTGCCGAGCAGGAACGAGAACTCTGCCGCCTTTTCTGCCGTGAGGCCCGCTGCATTGCCGGCGATCATCGTGAGCCCGCTGCGCGAAAAGCCGGGAATGAGCGCGCCGATCTGCGCGAGGCCGACGAGAAACGCCTGGCGGAACGTGAGTTTCTCGGGCGGACGATGTGCACGCGCGCGCTGGATGCGATCGCCGAACCAGAGCAGCACGCCATTGACCATCAACGCCGCCGCGACGATACGCAGATCGTGAAAGATGGCTTCGATGCGCTTTTCGAGCACAAGGCCAACGATACCCGTCGGAATCGTACCGATGATGAGCGCCCACATCATGTGCCCGTCGTCGTTCTTGCGACCGCCCAGCGAGGCAAAGAAGCCGCTGATCAGTGCGACCCAGCGCTCGCGGAAATACCAGAGCAGCGCAACTGCGGTCCCCAGGTGCAATGCGACGAGGAACGGCAGCAATTGCGGCGCGTGCTTGTCGATATGCATGCCGAACAGTGCCGGTACGAGCAGCGTATGACCGAGGCTGCTCACGGGAAACAGTTCGGTGACGCCTTGCAACACGCTCAGGAAGAATAGAAACCAGAGACTCACGCGCGGATCCTCGTAATGGTGGTGTAAGGGGCCGGACCGTTGCGGAGCCGGTGCGGCAAAGCGCACCGATTATGCCTGGGCCGTATTGCAGCGCCAAGCTTGAAGATGGATTTGTCAGAAAAGTTACTGCGTCGCAACAAAATTGGCTGCGAATGCAAGGATCCTGGCGCGAACGCGCGTGTCGCGCTCGCGGGAATCAAACTAGGGGGACGGAACGTGGCGTGATCAGCGCGCCATCTTGTAGAAGAAATACGCGCTGCTACCGACAAAGAGGCTGAACAGAGCCATGCTCATTGCCATTGCGAGGTCCATGGGGAGGTCTCCTGCGAAAATGCTCTGTGCGCTACCGCACGGTCATGCGGATTATGCTGACTCTCCTCCGTCGACGACACCCACGCTTTCCCGACGAGGGTTTTCACGCATGAGAAAGCGGCGCAAAATCCGCCTCTGCCCGGCGCATCCGCGCCACGCTCCTTCCACCCACTCCAGGCCCGCCCATGAACGCCCATCCAGAACAGGACATCCTCACCCTCACCCGTGGTGCCTCGACGCTGCGCTTCGCGCCGTGGGCCGGCGGCCGTTTGCTCTCGTGGCTCGTCGGCGGCCAGCCGGTCATCGTGTGGCCGGAAAATGCGAACTGGGCCGAGCCGGCACGCGTGCGCGGCGGCAATCCGCTGCTCTTCCCCTTCCTTGGCCGCCATCGCGTCGACGGCCAGATCGGGCGCTGGCGCGACGCCCAGGGCGTGGTTCGCGATCTGCCGATGCATGGCTTCGCGCGCGATCTGCCGTTCGCGGCGCAGGTCGACGACGATGGGCACGGCCTGAAGATGACGCTCGTCGACTCCGACGCCACCCGCGCTGGCTACCCGTTCTCCTTTCGCTTCGAGGCGGTCTACCGGCTGGCCGACGCGCATACGCTCGACGTGACGCTCGCGGCGACCAATACCGGCCAGGATCCGCTTCCCTGGTACGCGGGCCATCATTTTTACTTCGCCTTGCCCCACGCCCAGCGCGCGCAGACGACGCTCGACCTGCCGGCGAGCCAGCGCCGTCATCAACTCGCGGACGGTTCGATCAGTGCGCCCGAACCCGGCAAAGCGCAATACAGGCTCGACGACGCAAGCATCATCGACCGCTTCCATGTGCTCGAGCCAACGCCGCCCGCCTCGCCGGTGCGCCTCGTAGCGCCGGGACTCGGCCGCGCAGTGACGATCGATCTGAACCGGCCCGGCTCGCTTCCCTGGTACGCCGTCACGACGTGGACGGAAGCCGCGGACTCCGACTTCTACTGCGTCGAACCCTGGCTCGGTCTGCCCGATGCGATCCACAACGGGCTCGGCCTGCGCTGGCTCGCACCGGGTCAAACGGAGACGGCGACGCTGCGTATCGGCGTCGAGACGCTCGGCGGCTGATCGCGCGCACCGGCGCCGTGCCGGGCCGGCGCCGGTCTGGATGCTGGGGCCCGCGTCAGGCATTCATCAGGCAAAACCCCAGTTGCGCTGGCAAACCCGCTAAAATCAGGCGTTTTGCCAGCGCGGCGGACCGTGGTCCGTCGAGGCAAGGTCATGCGAGGTTCAATGTTGGCACCAGGAATCAGACGGATTGCATGTGCGGCGCTCGTTGCGCTGCTCGCGGCGTGCGGATCGGCTCCGGTCGGCCCCGGCTTTTATCGCGTGGAACGCGGCGACACCCTGTACAAGATCGCACGCAGCAATCGCCAGTCCGTGCAGAACATCGTGCGCTGGAACAATCTGTCGAACCCCGACGCCATCGAAGTCGGCCAGGTCCTGCGCGTAGAGCCGCCCGCCGGCACCGCGAGCGCCCGCACCGCGCCGCGTAGCGCAGCGACTGCCCCGCGCGAGAGCGCCGACACAACCGATACGGCATCCGCGCCTTCGTCCGCACCTTCGGCGGCGGCTGCCCCGTCGATTTCGCTCGTCTGGCCGACCAGCGGCCAGGTCATCCGCAACTTTGACGGCCGCAACTCGAAGGGCATCGACATCGCCAATGCGGCAGGCACCCCCATCGTCGCCGCGGCGCCCGGCACCGTGGTCTATGCCGGCAATGGTCTGCGCGGCTACGGTAACTTGCTGATCATCAAGCACAGCGGCGATTACCTGACGGCCTATGCGCACAATCAGGCGTTGTTCGTGAAGGAAGGCCAGAGCGTCGCGCAAGGGCAGAAGATCGCGGAAATGGGCAGCAGCGACAACGATCGCGTCATGCTGCATTTCGAGCTGCGATACCAGGGACGCTCGATCGATCCGACTCGCGAACTTCCCGCACGTTGAGACGGGCCACTGCGGCCTGCCAAATCAATGGACGAAAAAAAGCCCGGCATGGCGCCGGGCTAACGGGGGTTTGGCGCATATCGGCAAAGGACCGGTTTACCATGCGCCGAGTCGCAATCTATCAACGCGCTTCCTGCGGCGCAATCACTTAATTAGCGCGAAAATGTGCTACGGCGCACGGATTATGTGTCGCATCACTTTTCAGCAACGAATGAGGACGCAGAATCAACTGCTGCGGCCCATAAGACCGGACGCTTCAGTGACACACATCGACAAGTCATCAATCGGCGCAAAGGCTTGCTGGACGGGCCGATCAGGCTAAAGAACATGGTTTTGTCGAGGGGATTTGCAAGCCAGAATCGTCGGTTTAAAGCATGGTATTTTTCGCATTTTCGAGGCGGCCGGCTTGAGTGTGCAAGCGCACGCAACATTGCATTTATCCGGTGTGGTGTACAAATTTGAAACACCAATTCGCAGCGTGCTTAGCTCAGATGTTTGCTGATTTAATGTGGCTTATTGTCTGTATTTTGGCGCCGCAAGCCTGGATATCGACTTATTAATGTGATTAATACCGCGGATCCGGCGTTCGCCATCGGCCGCCGGTCTGCAGGCAGACTATCGTTTATAGTATCGGCCGCAACGAAAATCCAATCACCATGACTATCGAAGACGCCAATCCCAGTCCAACGTACGCCAGGCTGCTCGGCGAAACCGCCAAGATCGACTGGCAGGATCTCGAACGTTTCTTCGCGCAAGGCAAGTTGCTGAGCGTGGCGCGCGACCTCGACCTCGTCAGCGTGGCGGAGGCCATCGCCAACGACGACAGTGCGGTCGTCATGCAATGGCTGTCTTCGGGCCTCGTCGGCCGTATGCCGGCAGAAACCGCAGCCGATTACTCTGCGCGCAAGCCGGAGTTGTGGGCGGTCGTCGTCTCGCCCTGGGTGTGCGTGCAGGAACGGGCTTGAGCGGCGCGGAGGCTCTGCCCGAGCAGCGAGGCTGGCATCGACGCGTGCTGACGCTCGCGTTTCCCATCGTCCTCGCCAATCTCACGCAGCCCATCCTTGGCGCCGTCGATACGGCTGTGGCAGGCCACCTCGGCAGCGCGGCCGATCTTGGCGGCGTCGCACTAGGCGGCCTGTTCTTCAACTTCGTGTTTTGGGGTTTCGGCTTCCTGCGCATGGGGACGACGGGACTCGTCGCACAGGCCTACGGCGCCCGCAACCTCCCCGCATTGCGCGCGAATGTCGTGCGCGCCCTGCTGCTGGCATTCGCGATCGGCGCCGCGATCCTGCTGATTCAATCGCCCTTGATCCACTACACGCTCGCGGCCATTGGCGGCAGCGCAGACGTGCAGCGCAACGCCGGGGTCTACTGCCTTGCGCGTATCGGCTCTGCGCCTTTCGCTTTGGCGAACTACGTCGTGCTCGGATATCTGCTCGGTACCCAGCGCGTGCGCATTGCTCTGCTTTCGCAGATCTTCATCAATCTGACGAACGTCGTTGCGGTGCTCGCCTATGTGTACGGGCTGCAGTGGGGCATCGCCGGGATCGGCGCAGCGACGGCTACGGCCGATACGCTTGGTTTTGTCTTCGGCGCCTGCGTGCTGTGGAGGCTTCGTCCTCGCGGGCTCGCGCCGCTCGCGTTGCAAACTGTGCTCGAACCGGCGGCGCTCAAACGACTCGTCGCGATCAATCGCGATATCTTTCTGCGGACGCTTTGCCTGCTGGGCTCGTTTGGATGGTTCGCGCATCTGGGCGCGAAGCAAGGCGACGCGATCCTTGCCGCGAACGCCCTGCTCCTCAACTTCCAGACCTTCATGGCCTACGGTCTCGACGGGTTCGCCCATGCAGCCGAGGCGCTTGTAGGCGCGGCGATCGGCGCAGGTAATCGCAATGCGTTTCGCCAGGCCGTGAAGTTCAACCTGTTCTGGGCAGCGCTGGGAGCCTTCAGTTTTTCTCTGGTTTATTGGGCCTGCGGACCGTGGATCATCAGGCAGCTAACCGACCAGCCGTCGGTGCGTGCCGCCGCTCAGGCATTCCTCCCATGGGCCGCGCTTTCGCCGCTCATCTCCGTTTGGGGCTTTTTGCTGGACGGCGTATTCATCGGCGCGACGCGCACGCGCGAACTCATGCAAGCCATGGCGGTGTCGCTGGCTGTGTTTCTGTGCGCGTCATGGGCGCTGGTCGGGCCGCTCGGCAATCACGGGTTGTGGATCGCCCTGCTCGTCTTCATGGCCGCGCGCGGCCTGACGCTCTCGCCCTTGCTGCCGCGCATCAGCGGCGCGATCGTACCTGTGTCTGTGCAGCTGCGCTGACAGCGCTCGCGCCCGGCGTCGGCGCTCTTACTTTGCAGGCGGCGGGTTGTCGATCATCATCGGCGGCCGGTCGTCGGTCGGCACACCATGGTAGTCGGGTGGATCCTGCGGCGGGGTGCCGTGGCGGTGAGTCGTTGCGTTGTCGGCACACGCCGAAAGCAATACGGCCATTGCAAGGGCCAGATAAACACGGTACATCGCCTGAAATCCTTTCTGAATGGTGATCCGAGCGGCGCTCCAGCCGGCTGGCGAAGCGGCTGAAGTCGCTATTTTTTCCGTAGCGACACTGTTCTAAGATACGAACATGGCTGCAATCGACAGGAGGCTGCCATGGATGCCGAAACTATTGCGGGTCTGATCGGTCTTGCTGTGGGTCTGCTGGTTCTGCTTGGGCTATCGATCTTCGAATCGCGCGCCTACCGGAAAGAGCACGACGGCGAAGGCATGATGCATCACTGGCTGGCCGAGCATCACGTGCTCGACCGGGTTCGCCGCAGGCACTGAACCCAGCGCCGGGACCGCGTCGGCGCGCCCCTTGCCTGAATCTCACCACGGCCAGTCGAGCTGGCCGTGAGGTGGTTTTGCTGCGTCGTTCATTGAACGAGCAGCTAGCCTTTTATTTTCCAGCGCCCAAACGCCAGAACCCCGGTGCTCTTTCGGAGCCACCGGGGTTCTGGACGTACTGCATAAGGAGCCTGACGATTACCTACTTTCACACGGGCAATCCGCACTATCATCGGCGTGGAGCTGTTTCACGGTCCTGTTCGGGATGGGAAGGGGTGGGACCAGCTCGCTATGGTCATCAGGCATGACGGGTTGCTGCGTCGCAGGATTCTGCGCCACAGCCAATCGGGAAGAAGCGTAAAGAGGTGTTGCTGAATTGGGGTTGTGTTGTTTCAGGCACAACACGTGATCTCAACCGTGCGTCACTCCCTTCGGGAGCAGGATGCTCGTAAGTGCTGAAGCACTAACGATCATCGCGAAACACACCTGTTATAGGATCAAGCCTTACGGGCAATTAGTATCAGTTAGCTTAACGCATTACTGCGCTTCCACACCTGACCTATCAACGTCCTGGTCTCGAACGACCCTTCAAGGGGATCAAGTCCCCGGGGAAGTCTCATCTTGGGGCGAGTTTCCCGCTTAGATGCTTTCAGCGGTTATCTCTTCCGAACATAGCTACCCGGCGATGCGACTGGCGTCACAACCGGTACACCAGAGGTTCGTCCACTCCGGTCCTCTCGTACTAGGAGCAGGCCCCCTCAAACTTCCAGCGCCCACGGCAGATAGGGACCAAACTGTCTCACGACGTTTTAAACCCAGCTCACGTACCTCTTTAAATGGCGAACAGCCATACCCTTGGGACCGGCTACAGCCCCAGGATGAGATGAGCCGACATCGAGGTGCCAAACACCGCCGTCGATATGAACTCTTGGGCGGTATCAGCCTGTTATCCCCAGAGTACCTTTTATCCGTTGAGCGATGGCCCTTCCATACAGAACCACCGGATCACTATGACCTGCTTTCGCACCTGTTCGACTTGTGGGTCTCACAGTCAAGCACGCTTATGCCATTGCACTATCAGCACGATTTCCGACCGTACCTAGCGTACCTTCGTACTCCTCCGTTACCCTTTGGGAGGAGACCGCCCCAGTCAAACTGCCTACCATGCACTGTCCCCGATCCGGATCACGGACCAAGGTTAGAACCTCAAACAGATCAGGGTGGTATTTCAAGGACGGCTCCATGCAGACTGGCGTCCACACTTCACAGCCTCCCACCTATCCTACACAAACCGGTTCAAAGTCCAATGCAAAGCTACAGTAAAGGTTCATGGGGTCTTTCCGTCTAGCCGCGGGGAGATTGCATCATCACAAACACTTCAACTTCGCTGAGTCTCGGGAGGAGACAGTGTGGCCATCGTTACGCCATTCGTGCAGGTCGGAACTTACCCGACAAGGAATTTCGCTACCTTAGGACCGTTATAGTTACGGCCGCCGTTTACCGGGACTTCAATCAAGAGCTTGCACCCCATCATTTAATCTTCCGGCACCGGGCAGGCGTCACACCCTATACGTCCACTTTCGTGTTTGCAGAGTGCTGTGTTTTTATTAAACAGTCGCAGCCACCAGTTTATTGCAACCCCTTCACCCTCTGCGCGCAGGCGCATCAAGCTACCAGGGCGTACCTTATCCCGAAGTTACGGTACCAATTTGCCGAGTTCCTTCTCCCGAGTTCTCTCAAGCGCCTTAGAATACTCATCTCGCCCACCTGTGTCGGTTTGCGGTACGGTCACTGTGAAACTGAAGCTTAGAGGCTTTTCTTGGAACCACTTCCAGTTGCTTCTTCACCTAGGTGAATGGCCTCGCACCCTTGAATCCCGCGCCCGGATTTGCCAAAGCGCCTTCTCCAATGCAAGGACCGGGACTTCCAACACCCGGACAACCTTCCGCGATCCGTCCCCCCATCGCATTTCACAATGGTGCAGGAATATTGACCTGCTTCCCATCAGCTACGCATTTCTGCCTCGCCTTAGGGGCCGACTCACCCTACGCCGATGAACGTTGCGTAGGAAACCTTGGGCTTACGGCGAGGGGGCCTTTCACCCCCTTTATCGCTACTCATGTCAGCATTCGCACTTCCGATACCTCCAGCACGCTTTTCAACGCACCTTCGCAGGCTTACGGAACGCTCTCCTACCATGCATATAAATATGCATCCGCAGCTTCGGTATATGACTTAGCCCCGTTACATCTTCCGCGCAGGACGACTCGATCAGTGAGCTATTACGCTTTCTTTAAAGGGTGGCTGCTTCTAAGCCAACCTCCTGACTGTTTTAGCCTTCCCACTTCGTTTCCCACTTAGCCATATTTGGGGACCTTAGCTGGCGGTCTGGGTTGTTTCCCTCTTGACACCGGACGTTAGCACCCGATGTCTGTCTCCCGTGATTGCACTCTTCGGTATTCGGAGTTTGCTATGGCGACGTAATCCGCAATGGACCCATCAACCATGACAGTGCTCTACCCCCGAAGGTGATACACGAGGCACTACCTAAATAGTTTTCGGAGAGAACCAGCTATTTCCAGGTTTGTTTAGCCTTTCACCCCTATCCACAGCTCATCCCCTAACTTTTCAACGTTAGTGGGTTCGGTCCTCCAGCACGTGTTACCGTGCCTTCAACCTGGCCATGGATAGATCACCTGGTTTCGGGTCTACACCCAGCGACTGGACGCCCTGTTCGGACTCGCTTTCGCTACGCCTGCCCTATTCGGTTAAGCTTGCCACTGAATGTAAGTCGCTGACCCATTATACAAAAGGTACGCCGTCACCCCTTGCGAGGCTCCGACTGTTTGTATGCATGCGGTTTCAGGATCTGTTTCACTCCCCTCCCGGGGTTCTTTTCGCCTTTCCCTCACGGTACTGGTTCACTATCGGTCGATCACGAGTATTTAGCCTTGGAGGATGGTCCCCCCATCTTCAGACAGGATTTCACGTGTCCCGCCCTACTTGTCGTACACCTAGTTCTTCCATTCCG